>NZ_CP039249.1:802500-1472500 GCF_004795835.1 Sphingomonas sp. PAMC26645 | reverse complement strand
GACTATGGCGGCCAGGGCGGGTTCTTCTTCCAGCCGACCGTGCTGGCCGACGTACCCCTGTCGGCGCGCGCGATGAACGAGGAGCCGTTCGGCCCGGTCGCCCTGCTGAGCCGGTTCGCGACGGACGAGGACGCGGTGACCGAAGCCAACCGCCTGCCGTTCGGTCTGGCGGCGTATTGCTTCACCGAGAATGGCCGTCGCCAGAACATGCTCGGCGACGCGATCGAGGCGGGAATGATCGCGATCAACAACGTCCGGCTGAGCTATCCCGACAGCCCGTTCGGCGGCGTGAAGGAAAGCGGGCATGGTTCCGAGGACGGCCCCGAGGGCATTGCCGCGCATCTGGTCACGAAGGCCGTTCATATCAGCTGACCGGGCGGTGCAAGGCCTTCCGCGGACGGTCGGCCTTGCACGCCGTTGCACTGGATACCGGGGCACGCCCCCGCCCGTTCGATCAAGGCTATCCGCCGTCGGCACCGTCTACCGTTCAGGTTCGGCTCGCTAATCAGGGCGTGGCTTACGGTGACGGGGATGTGACGATGACGACGATCAAGGGAAGCATGCTGGTGTCAATGCTTGGGCTGGCGTGCCTCGGAGCCTGCGCCTCGACCGGCACGAACGACCGGCTAAGTACGGGACGATGCCGCGCCGATGCCGCCGCGGCGCTTGCCGGGCAGACCGCGCCTAGCGACACGGATATTCTTCGCCGGACGGGAAGCGCCGTGGTCCGTCGGCTCGCGCCGGGCGATCCGATGACGCGCGATTACCGGCAGGAGCGCGTGACCGTCGTCGTCGCGGACGGCCGGGTAGTTTCCGCATCCTGTGGTTGAGCGCGCAGTCTTGAGGCGGGCGGCAATCTTGGCATTGGCCGGGACGTTCATCACGGGTTGCACGGCGCATGTCCCGGTCGAAGGTCCGATAACGCTTGGCCAGACCGCGTTCGTCAACGGACCGAAAGTGCGCGCGGACCGGGTCATCGAAGACAGTCGCTGCCCAACTGATGCGCAGTGCGTCTGGGCGGGGCGGCTCGTGGTGCGCGCGACCGTCATGGGCGGCGGCTGGTCCAGGCAGATCGATCTGACGGTCGGCATCCCCGTCAACGTCGCGGACGGCGCGCTGACCCTGGTCGCGGCCAGCCCGGTGCGGCGGGTGGATGCTCGTCCCGCAAAGGACGGCGCCTATCGCTTCACCTTCGAATTTCGAGGCGGCCGGTAACGTTGCGAGGCGTTTATCGGGTGGTGCGCGGTGCCCTCTGCGTTGCCCCGCGGGACGTCCGGGCCTACACCGTCGAGGATGCTGACGTCGACGATCCACCAGATTCTTGTGCTGCGATCGGATTCAGGCGGTCGACCCGGTTTGCAACCGGGCGCTGAACGCAGACGACGCTTGCGGCTTACGGCGAGCGTCGCGCTATTCGCCGGGTGCGCGGCGCTCGCCGGATGCGATCGGCGGCCGGATACCGGCGCGGTGGTCGTCAGTGCGATCGGCGGAGTCCCGCACGTCGCCGATGCGAGCCGGGTCGCGCTCGACACCCCTGCCCGCCTGCTGATGGACTCGACGGCGCAAGGGCTGGTGCGGTTCGATGCCGCCGGACAGATCGAGCCGGGGATCGCCGAACGCTGGATCGTGATCGACGGCGGGATGAGCTACATCTTCCGCCTGCGCGAGGGCGACTGGGGCGATGGTACGCCGGTGACCGCCGAACAGGTGGTGACGATGCTCCGGCGACAGATCGGCGGCCCCGATACCGCACGGGCAGCGGCGGGCGCACGCAATCCGCTCGCGCCGTTCCTGACCGCGATCGACGAGATCGTCGTGATGACGCCGCAGGTGATCGAGGTGCGGCTGTCGCGGCCGCGCCCCGACCTGCTCAAGCTGTTCGCGCAACCCGAACTCGCGTTGCTGCGGCTTCGACCGACCGGCGGGACCGGACCGTTCCGCGTGGCACATCGCGGTCGTGCACCGTTGCTGCGCCCGGCGTTCGATCCGGGTCAGGCCGATCCCGACGACCAGCGCGAGGCAAAGCCGCAGGAGGACGTCCGGCTGATCGGCGAGCGTGCGGCGCGGGCGATCGCGCGCTTCGCCAATCGCGACTCCGATCTGGTGAGCGGCGGCAGTTTCGTCGACTGGCCGTTGCTGGCGGTGACCAGTATCGCGCCGGCGAACATCCGCGTCGATCCGGCGGTGGGGCTGTTCGGCCTGGCGATCGTCCGGCGCGACGGGTTCCTGACCGATGCCGCCAACCGCGCCGCGGTGTCGGAGGCGATCGACCGGTCGGCGGTGACGGGGGCGGTTGCGCCGAACTGGGACGCGGCGGATCGCATCCTGCCAGATATCCTCGACTCCGCCTCGCTGCCGCAGGTGCCGGCATGGACGCTGTTGACGCAGGACGAACGTCGCGCTGCCGCGCGCCAGCGGGTCGCGAGCTGGAAGCAGCAGATTCCGGGACCGATCGAATTGCGGATCGCGCTGCCCGCCGGGCCGGGGGCGACGTTGCTGTATGCGCAGGTCGCGGCGTCGCTGATGGCGATCGGTATCGTCCCCCGGCGAGTCGGGATCGACGACACGGCCGAACTGAAACTGGTCGATGCGGTCGCGCCCTATGACAGTGCCCGCTGGTATCTGGCGGTGGCCTGCGTCGCGTGCGGCGATGCGGCATGGACGGCACTCGAAGAGGCACGCGAGGCGCCGACGCTCGCCGAACGCGGTGCCAGAATCGCCGCCGCCGATGCCGCGATGAACGAAGACGTGGCGTTCATCCCGCTGGCGCGACCCTTGCGCTGGTCGCTGGTCTCTACTCGCCTCAGCCAGTGGCAGGCGAACACCCGCGCGTGGCACCCGTTGAACCGGTTGCGCGCCGATACCAACTAAGGTCGATGAACCCGCGCACCACCCGCATCGCCCCCGGCGAGATCTTCCAGACGCTGCCGCTCGGCAAGGACGCGCTATCGGTGCGCCGCCGCGTCGAGGCGATGGAGCGCGTGATGGAGGGGTTGTTCGTCATCCCCGGCACCAACCGCAAGGTCGGCATGGACGTCGTGCTCGACCTGATCCCGTTCGCAGGCAGCACGATCGCGGCGGCGGTCGGCGCGTGGATGGCATGGGAAGCGCGCAACATCGGCATGTCGAAGATCCAGATGGCGCGGATGTTCGGCAATGTCGGGATCGACTGGGCGTTCGGGATGATCCCGTTCGTCGGCGCGATCCCGGATTTTTTCTTCCGCTCGAACACGTGCAACCTGCGGATTATCAAGCGCCATCTCGACAAGCATTATCCGTCGACGACGACGCTTCAGGGGTAAGACACTCTATACGGGTCACTCCCGCGGAGGCGGGAACCCATACTGGCTGACTGCACGAATGACCCCGAATATCAGCCGGTATGGATCCCCGCCTGCGCGGGGATGACTACCAAAGGCATAGATTAGGTCAGGCTATTACGGCCCGACGTCGGCATCGCGCGCCGCGGGCTTGTAGCTCGCACTTGTCCCAAGCCCCAGCGCGACCGCGACGCGGTCGTTCCAGCCATAGGGATCGGCACGGATGACGGGCTCGCCGGCGTCGTCGAACAGCACGGTCTGGTACAACAGCCGCACCGGTATTTCCTTCGGCAACTTGACGAACGTCTCCTTGCCGGTCGCGCGGGCGGCATGCCACTGATCGGTCACGCCCTCGTCCTTCGCGAGCAGCTCGGCGAACCCGAGCGCATCCTCGACGCGGACGCAGCCATGGCTACGCTGGCGCTGGATCTCGGCGAACAGCTGCTTCGCGGGCGTGTCGTGCAGGTAGATCGCGTGCTCGTTGGACATGTCGAACTTGACGAGGCCCAGCGAGTTCTTCGGCCCCGATTGCTGGACCAGCCAGCCGTTCTTCCACGCCAGGTTGTTGGCGCGCAGATACCCGGCGCCCTTGCCCGCCATCTCCTTCTTCTCGACCGAGCGCGGCACCGTCCAGGTCGGATTGGCGACGAGCCGGAAGATCGGCGACCCGAGCTGCGGCGTTTCCTTGTCGGGCTCGCCAACCACCACCTTGCGGCTGTCGACCAGCTTGCCGTCGCGCCAGTAACTCAGCCGTGCCGCCGCGAGATTGACGTCGATCCGCGTGGTGGGCGCATTGCGATCGAGCCAACGGAGCCGCTCCATGTTGACCGCGATCGCGCGCGCGCGGTCCGCGTCGGACAGGTTGAGGATGCCGAGCGCTGCGCTGCCGATCATGCCGTCCGGCTTGATCCCGTAGTCCGCCTGCATCTTCTTGATCGCGAGGATCATCGCGGGGGTCAGGCGATCGCCCTGCGCCGCCACCTTGTCGAGATAATCGAACGCGACGAGCTGGTGCGCGATCGCAGGGACGCGCGGATCGGCTTCGCCCGGCTTGATCGGCTTGCCGGTGTCGGGGATCGCGGACGCCGGAGTCTGCTCCCATTTCGGCGTCGCGAGATAGGCCGTCGACAGGCGCGCGTAATTCTCGTCCTGCGGTGCCAGTCCGGCGAGCCACTTGCCAATGTCGCCCGCTTGGAGCGCCGCGGCGAGGCCACGGCCGAGATCGACCTGCGGGCGCGGTACGGTGTAGACGTCGAACAACTTGGTCGGATCGGTCGCGCCCTGCGACAGCGCCTTGCCATATGCCAGCGCAGCCTTGGTCAACGCGTCGTCGCCGGCACCGGGCTGCGCGCTCGCATCGAAGCTCATCCGGTCGAGGCCGTGAGCGCCGCGGGCCGCGATCGCCTTACGCAACTGCCCGGCGGTGGTCGTGGTCCACCCGGTCGACGCAGCCGCCGGAGCCGCCGCCGCAGCGGGCTGCTGCGTGTTCGAGGCGGTCGTCGTCTTCACCTCGCACGCCGAGAGTGCACACGTCATCGCCAGCAGCGATGCACCGATCAAACCAAGACGCACCAGCAATTCCCCCACAATCTGGACATACAACGCTCGGGTGTCGGTCTCCGCTCCACGACGGAGGAGCGGAGACGTAATTCTTCCACAAGATCGACCGCCCGTGCCTTTTGCATGTCACGCACCGTCATTCTGCAACCCGGATCGCGCCCGTCGCGTTATAGGGGCCACGCATGATCAAGGTCGCCAGCTACAATATCCACAAGGGCATCGGGCTCGACCGTCGGCGCAATCCCGAACGCGTGGTCGAGGTACTGCGCGAGATCGATGCCGACGTGATCGCGCTGCAGGAAGCGGACCGACGCTTCGGGGCCAAGGCCTGCGTGCTGCCGCATCACCTGCTGGAGGAGCATAGCGACTGGAAGCCGGTCGACTTCGGCCTGCGCGCGCTCAGCATGGGCTGGCACGGCAATGTCATCCTCGTTCGCAAGTCGGCGCGGGTGGTCGATAGCGAACCGCTCCACCTCCCCTCGCTCGAACCACGCGGTGCGGTGATGGCCGACGTCCAGTTCGCGGGCGGCATGTTACGCGTGCTCGGCATGCATCTCGATCTGTCCGGACTGTGGCGGCGCAAGCAGGCCGCCGCGATCATGAACCACGTCGATACCTGCGCGCAGGGGCATCCGACGGTGATGATGGGCGACCTCAACGAATGGAGCGCGGGCGCCGGGTGCCTGCGCGATTTCAGCCGCGACTATGCGTTCGCCGAGACGGGAGCGAGCTTCCATTCGCGGCGCGCGGTCGCTCGGCTCGACCGGATCATGGTGTCGTCGGACTTGAACGTGGTCGAGTGCGGCGTGCATGCGAGCCCGGCGGCGCGGAAAGCCTCGGATCACCTGCCGATCTGGGCTATTCTAGAAACAAAGACACCGACGAACCGAACCGGGGTCACCGGATAAAACCCCGAGCGATACCGTCGGCATGAGGATGTAGAATGCGCGAGAAGGAACTGCGACTGGCGCTCGTCTGCTATGGCGGGATCAGCCTTGCGGTCTACATGCACGGCATCACCAAGGAGATCTGGCGCCTCGTCTGCGCCAGCCGCGCCTTCCATGACGGCGACACGCCGAAGGGCGGCAGCGAGGGCGTCTATCACACGCTGCTTCAGGAGATCGAGGCGCATGGCGCGATCCGCGTCCGCGTCCTCGCCGACATCATCGCGGGCGCCAGCGCGGGCGGGATCAATGGCATCTTCCTCGCACAGGCGATCGCGACCGGGCAGAGCCTCGACCCGCTGACCGACCTCTGGATGACGTCGGCGGACGTCGAGGCGCTGATCGACACCGAGGCGGCACCGAAATCGCGATTCTCGAAGGCGTGGGCGATGCCGCTAGCGTGGATGGCGGCGGGGCGCAGCACCGACAAGGTCGACGCGCTCGACGATCCCACGCGTGAGGAGGTGCGCACCAAGCTGTCGCATTTCATCCGCTCGCGCTGGTTCGAGCCGCCGTTCGGGGGGAAGACCTTCACCAACCTGCTGCTCGATGCGTTCGATGCGATGGCGGCGAGCGAACGCGGGCCGCGCCTGTTGCCGCCGGGCCAGCCGCTCGACCTGTTCGTGACGGTCACGGACTTCTCCGGGCATCCGGAGCGGTTACAGCTCAATTCACCGGCGGAAGTGGTCGAGACCGAGCATCGCCTGGTGGTCGACTTCACCGACAATGGCGGGGCGTGCGATACGCTCGCGCCACCTGCGGAACTGGCGTTCGCGGCGCGTGCGACGTCGAGCTTTCCCGGCGCGTTCCCACCGTTCACCGTCGCCGAACTGGACGGCGTGCTTAAGGATCGCACGATCGATTGGCCGGAACGTCCCGCGTTCCTCGCGCGCGTCCTGCCGCGACATACGGCCGCCAACGCAGCGGAAAGCGCGGTGCTGATCGACGGATCGGTGCTCGCCAACGCGCCGTTCCGGCCCGCGCTCGACGCGCTCAAGGAGCGACCGGCGCGGCGTCAGATCGACCGGCGCTTCATTTACATAGACCCCTCCCCCGACATCAAGCTGCGGCTCAACCGCGGTGGCGGGACGCCCGGCTTCTTCCAGACGATCATCGGCGCGATCAGCGACATTCCCCGGCAGCAACCGATCCGCGACAATCTGGAGGCGATCGCCGAACGTTCCGCGAGAATCGATCGGATGCGCGGTATCCTCACCGCGATCCGTCCCGAGGTGGAAGCCGATGTCGAATCGTTGTTTGGCCACACATTGTTCCTCGACCGGCCGACCGCACCGCGGCTGATCGCGTGGCGGCGGCGCGCGCAGAAGGCGGCAGCGACGAGCTCGGGCTATGGCTTCGTCGCGTACGGCCATTTGAAGCGCAGCGCCGTGATCGAGACACTGGCATTGCTGTTGTTCGACGCGGGGGAGCACCACCGGCCGCGCCGGCTTGCGCAGATTCGAGCGGCGATTGTCGCGCATGTCACCGCTTCGGGTGCGGACCAGCTCGGGTCGGGGCATGCGGGCGGGGCCAGTGCGGCGTCGATCGCGTTCCTGCGGACCTTCGACATCGGCTTCCGCATCCGCCGGCTGCGGCTGATGGCGCGGCGCCTGTCGGAAGTTGAGACCGCCGCCGACGAGCCGGAACTGGGGCCGATGCGCGACGCGATTTACGAATCGCTGTCGCCGTATCTCGATCGGTTGCGCGCCGAGCTGCACGCCGGGCTGCACGATGCGGTGCGGGCGATGCGCGGCGATGCGACCGCGGTGCTGGAGACGCTCGGCCGGACGTTCGACCTGGAGCGCCTCGATGCGGAGACCGACCAGCGGCTGGCCGAGGCATTCGCCGCGCTCGCCAAGCCGACGCGGCGCACGCTGTTGCTGGCGTATCTCGGCTTCCCGTATTTCGACACCGCGACGCTGCCGCTGTTGCAGGGCGAAGGGCTCGACGAGTTCGATCCGATCAAGGTCGACCGGATTGCGCCCGACGATGCGACCTCGATCCGCTCGGGGGGTGCGGAGGCGACGTTGAAGGGAATCCAGTTCGGCACGTTCGGCGCGTTCTTCAGCCGTGCCTACCGCGAGAACGACTATCTTTGGGGGCGGCTGCACGGGTCGGAGCGGATGATCGACATCACCGTCTCGACGCTGCCGTCGACCGTGCGGATGAAGCCGGGTCGCGTCGCGGCAATCAAGCGCGCCGCGTTCCTCGCGATCCTCGACGAGGAGGAGCCACGGCTGACCGCGATCCTGCCGCTGATCGCGCAGCTACGGACTGAGATCGGCTAAAGCCCCTCTCGCTAGGTAGAAGACTGGCCAAAAGGCGGATGTGGCGGTAGCTCTGCGTTTCCAACCGCGTTTCGACGCGATGGGGGTATGATAAAGGGTCGCCGCATGCAGTTCCTGAAAATCCTGTTCTGGTGCCTGCTGGCGTTCATCGCCGCGGTCTTCACCATCAGCAACTGGAACGCCGTCCAGATCCAGCTCTGGGGCGGGCTGATCGCGGACGTGAACCTGCCGCTGCTGCTCTTCGTGACGTTCCTGATCGGGTTCGTGCCGACGATGCTCTACAATCATGCGATCCGATGGCGGCTGCGCCAGCGGCTGTCGACGTGCGAGCGCGAGTTGCTGGACCTGCGCACGCCGCGGCCGGAGCCAGTGGCGTTCGTACCCGCCGAGACTCCCGCAACGATCGCACCGACTGTTGTGCCGACCGCTACGCCGCCGGGGTCGCTCCTGTGAGCAACCGTATCTACGTTGCACTCGACACGCCGGACCTTGCCCGCGCGAAGGCAATGGCGACGCGCGTTCGCCACCATGTCGGCGGGATCAAGCTGGGGCTCGAATTCTTCTGCGCGCACGGCCAGTCCGGCGTGCATGCGATGGCGGAACTCGGCCTGCCGATCTTTCTCGACCTCAAACTCCACGACATTCCGAACACGGTGGCCAAGGCGGTGCAGGCCTTGGGCGCGCTGAAGCCGGCGATCCTGACCGTGCATGCGAGTGGCGGGCGGGCGATGTTGGAGGACGCGAAGGCGGCTGCCCCGCTCGGCACGAAGGTGATCGCGGTGACGATGCTGACGAGCCTCGACGCGACCGATCTCGCCGCGACGGGCGTCATCGGCAACGCACACGATCAGGTTTCGCGGCTCACCGAACTCGCCTGCGAGGCGGGGGTCGACGGCATCGTCTGCTCGGGCGCGGAGGTTGCCGCGGCCAAGGCGATCTGGCCGAAGGGGTTCTTCGTGGTGCCGGGCGTGCGCCTTCCCGATGGCCATATCGGCGACCAGAAGCGCGTCGTCACCCCGCGCCAAGCGATGGACGCCGGCGCCTCGATCCTGGTAGTCGGCCGCCCGATCACCCAGGCCGAAGACCCAGACATCGCGGCCCGCGCGATCGGCGCGACGCTATAAGCCTGCTCCGTCACCCTGATTTTCGTCAGGATGACGGGGCGTGTTGCTCCCCCAAGGAACCCGAATGACCACCGCCAAGATCTGTGGCCTATCCACTCCCGCCACGCTCGACGCCGCGATCAAGCACGGGGCGAGCCATGTCGGGTTCGTGTTCTTCCCCGCCTCCCCGCGTCACGTGACGTTCGCGAAAGCCGCCGAACTCGCCGCTCGCGTACCGCGCCACGTCGCGAAGGTCGGCGTGTTCGTCGATCCCGAGGACGACATGCTCGAACAGGCGGTCGGCTCGGCGGCGCTCGACGTGTTGCAACTCCACAAGGTGTCTCCGCCACGCGTCGCCGCGATCCGCGCGAAGTTCGGGATCGAGACCTGGGTCGCAGTCGCGGTTCGCACGCGCGGCGATCTCGATGCCGCACACGGCTTCGTCGGAGTCGCCGACCGCATCCTGTACGATGCGAAGACGCCGGACTCGGCGGCGCTGCCCGGTGGGATGGGCTTGCGGTTTGACTGGGACTTGCTCGACGGGTTCCGGCATCCGCTGCCCTGGGCGCTATCGGGCGGGCTCGATCCGACGAATGTCGCGGAGGCGATCCGGCGGACCGGGGCGGAACTGGTCGACGTGTCCTCGGGCGTGGAAAGCGAACCGGGCACCAAGGATGAGGCCAAGATCGCGGCGTTCCTGAAAGCAGTCGCCACGCGCTAGCACCACCCCGGCGAAGGCCGGGGCCCAATTGGAAAGGTCGAGGTAACGGAGTATCCGGCTCGCCAAAAAGCCTTTCCCAATTGGGCCCCGGCCTCCGCCGGGGTGGTAGTAGCGGAAACGGAAGGGGTGACAGCGATTTACGAAGTGCTAAACGCCCAGTCATGAACGCTCCAACCCTCGCCCCCAACTCTTACCGCGCCCAGCCCGACGAGCGCGGCCATTTCGGCGATTTCGGCGGCCGCTATGTCGCCGAGACGCTGATGCCACTCGTCCTCGAACTCGACGAAGCGTATCGCGCTGCCAAGGCCGACCCCGCCTTCAAGGCGCAGTTCGACGATTTGCTCGAGCATTATGTCGGCCGCCCGAGCCCGCTCTATTACGCCGAACGGCTGACCGAGGCACTGCGCGAGTCCGCCCCCGAGGGGATGGGCGCGCAGGTCTGGTTCAAGCGCGACGAGCTGAACCACACCGGCGCGCACAAGATCAACAACTGCATCGGCCAGATCCTGCTCGCGATGCGGATGGGCAAGACGCGGATCATCGCCGAGACCGGCGCGGGCCAGCACGGCGTCGCCACCGCCACGGTCTGCGCGCGCTTCGGCCTGCCGTGCGTGATCTACATGGGCGCGAAGGACGTCGAGCGGCAGGCGCCCAACGTGTTCCGCATGAAGCTGCTCGGCGCCGAAGTCCGCCCCGTGACCAGCGGCGCGCACACGTTGAAGGACGCGATGAACGAGGGCATGCGCGACTGGGTCGCCAACGTCCACGACACCTTCTACATCATCGGCACCGCCGCCGGCCCGCACCCGTATCCCGAGATGGTCCGCGATTTCCAGAGCGTGATCGGCACCGAGGCGCGCGCACAGATGCTCGAGCGCATCGGTCGCCTGCCCGACATGCTGGTCGCGGCGATCGGTGGCGGCTCGAACGCGATCGGGCTGTTCCATCCGTTTCTCGACGATGCCGACGTGCAGATGCTCGGCGTCGAGGCAGCGGGTCATGGTCTCGACAAGCAGCACGCGGCGAGCCTCGCGGGCGGCTTCCCGGGCGTGCTCCACGGCAACAAGACCTATCTGTTGCAGGACGAGGACGGCCAGATCACCGAGGCGCATTCGATCTCGGCGGGTCTCGATTATCCCGGCATCGGCCCCGAGCATGCCTGGCTGCGCGACATCGGCCGCGTCCAGTATGACAGCGCGACCGACACCGAAGCGCTCGACGCCTTCCAGCTGTTGTGCCGGACCGAAGGCATCATCCCCGCGCTGGAACCATCGCACGCGATCGCGACCGTGACCAAGAAGGCGCGCGAAATGCGGCAGGACCAGATCATCCTCGCCAACCTGTGCGGCCGCGGCGACAAGGACATCTTCACGGTGGCCGAAGCACTCGGGGTGGCGATATGACTTCGCTTCTGCTCCCCTCCCGCTTGCGGGAGGGGTCAGGGGAGGGCCTGTTCGCTCCTCAGACCTTGGGTGTGCGGCTATGCCAGCCCCTCCCCCAACCCCTCCCGCAAGCGGGAGGGGAGCTGTGAGCCGCCTCGCCGCCACTTTCGCGCGCACCGCCGCCGCCGGGCGCGCCGCGCTTGTCGCGTTCGTTACCGCGGGTGATCCGACCACCGAGGCGACCGGCCCGATCCTCGACGCGCTCGTCGCGGGCGGGGCGGATGCGATCGAGCTTGGCATGCCGTTCACCGATCCGATGGCCGACGGCCCCGCGATCCAGGCGGCGAACATCCGCAGCCTCGCGCAAGGGACCCGCACCGCGGACATCCTCGCCACCGCCACCGCGTTCCGCGCGCGCCACCCGGACGTGCCGCTGGTCCTGATGGGCTATGGCAACCCGATGCTCCGGCGTGGTGCCGACTGGTTCGCCGAGGCAGCTGCCAACGCCGGCGTCGACGGCGTGATCTGCGTCGACGTGCCGCCCGAGGAGGACGACGCGCTCGGCCCGCAACTGCGCGCCGCCGGGATCGACCTGATCCGCCTCGCCACCCCCACCACCGATGCCGCCCGCCTGCCGACCGTGCTCGATGGTGCGAGCGGGTTCCTCTATTACGTCTCGGTCGCCGGCATCACCGGACTCCAGCAGGCGCAGCAATCTTCGATCGAGGACGCCGTCGCCCGCCTGAAGGCACAGACCGACATCCCGATCGCGGTCGGCTTCGGCATCCGCACGCCTGAGCAGGCCGCCAACGTCGCCCGCGTCGCCGACGGCGTCGTCGTCGGCTCGGCGATCGTCGAACTGGTCGCACAACACGGCGCCGCTGCGGCCGAGCCGGTCCGCGCCTATATCAAGTCTCTCGCCGACGCCGTCGCGAGCGCACGAAAGGTCCCCGCATGAGCTGGCTCAACAGCGTCCGCAACGTCTTGCCCTTCGTCGCGAAGCGCGAGACGCCCGAGAATCTCTGGCACAAGTGCAAGGGCTGCGGGCAGATGGTCTTCACCAAGGAGCTTGAGGACAATCTCTACGTCTGCCCGAAATGCGATCACCACGACCGCATCGGGCCGAAGATCCGCTTTGCGCAGCTCTTCGACGAGGGCAGCTGTTCGGAACTGCCGGCGCCTAAGGTCCCCGAGGATCCACTCAAGTTTCGCGACCAGAAGCGCTACACCGATCGCCTTAAGGCGGCACGGACGGATAACAGCGAGCAGGATGCGCTGATCAACGCACGCGGGGCGATCGATGGCCACCGTGTCGTAGTCGGCGTGCAGGACTTCGGCTTCATGGGCGGCTCGATGGGCCTGGCTGTCGGCGAGGCCTTCGTGCGCGGCGTCGAGGCGGCGATCGAGGACCGCGTACCCTACGTGATCTTCACCGCGAGTGGTGGCGCGCGCATGCAGGAAGGCATCCTCAGCCTGATGCAGATGCCGCGCAGCACGGTTGCGATCCAGATGCTGCACGATGCGGGCTTGCCGTACATCGTCGTGCTGACCGATCCGACATCGGGCGGCGTGATGGCGGCCTATGCTATGCTCGGCGACGTCCAGATTGCGGAGCCGAAGGCGACGCTGGCGTTTACCGGTCGCCGCGTGATCGAGAGCACGATCCGCGAGAAGCTGCCCGAGGATTTTCAGACGAGCGAATATTATCTAGAGCATGGGCTGATCGACATGGTCGTCCACCGGAAGGACCTGCGCGAGCAACTCGGCACGGTCATCGGGTATCTCAGCGCGCGCGAGGCCGCGTAACGCACTCCCTCTCCCCTCCGGGGAGAGGGTCGGGGTGAGGGGCAGCCCAGCAGCGCATGCCCCGGTATAGCCCCTCACCCCAGCCCTCTCCCCGGAGGGGAGAGGGAGCCTAGAAGAATGCCCGACCACGCGACGTCCTCGTCCCCCGCAGTTCAGGCCCAGCTCGACCGCCTTACCGCGCTGTCGCCCGGCGCCGACATCCTCGGCCTCGAGCGCATCACCGCGCTCCTGAGCCGCCTCGGCGACCCGCATCTCAACCTTCCCCCGGTGTTTCACGTAGCCGGCACCAACGGCAAGGGCTCGACCTGTGCCTTCCTCCGCGCCGCGATCGAGGCTGCCGGGCACAGCGTCCACGTCTATTCCTCGCCCCACCTCGTCCGCTTCAACGAACGCATCCGCCTCGCGGGCAACCTGATCGAAGACGACCTGCTCGCCGCGTTGCTGGCCGAAGTTCTCGACCAAGCCTCAGACCTGCAAGCCAGCTTCTTCGAAGTCACCACCGCCGCCGCGTTCCTCGCCTTCGCGCGCACGCCGGCTGCCGCGACGATCGTCGAGGTCGGCCTGGGCGGCAGGCTCGACGCGACCAACGTCATCCCCAACCCAGTCGTCACCGGCATCGCCGCGCTCGGCATCGACCACCAGTCGTTCCTCGGCGACACGTTGCTAGAGATCGCCGGCGAGAAGGCAGGCATCGCCAAGCCCGGCGTGCCGCTGGTCACGATGGACTATCCCAAGGCCCTCCGCGCGAAGATCGCCGCCGTCGCCGATGCCGTTGGCGCACCGGTGTTCGCCCGCGGCACCGCCTGGACCAGCGAAACCGCGCGATCGACCGTCCGCTACGAGGACACCGGCTTTTCGGTCGTCACCAACCGCCCCCGCCTCGTCGGCGCGCACCAGTCCCGCAACCTCGCGCTCGCGATCGCGATGCTCCGTCACCAGGGCGCGCTGCACGTTCCCGAAGCAGCGATGCGCGCCGCCGCCGACTGGGCGCACTGGCCCGCGCGGATGCAGCGATTGTCGGATGGCTCGCTTCTCGCGCGATTGCCCAAGGGCAGCGAGCTATGGCTCGACGGCGCACATAATCCCAACGCCGCGCAACCGGTCGCGCGCGCGCTGAGGACGCTAGCCAAGGGCCGCCCGGCTACGTTGATCCTCGGCATGCTCGCGAACAAGGATGCGGACGCCGTGATCCGCATCCTGTCGCCTTCGGTCGGCCACGTCATCGCCATCCCCGTCCCCGGCCACGCCCATCATGCGCCCGAGGCACTTACGACGCTCGCACGATCGTTCGGAAAGACCGCTGGAATAGCCGCGAGTCCCAGTGAAGCGCTAGCCTCGATCGCCGCGCAAACCGACCAACCGCAACTCGTGCTGATCGCCGGCTCGCTCTACCTTGCCGGTGAAGTGCTCGCTGCAAACGACCAACCGCCGGACTGAGTTCTTATTGCTATTGACTATCAATAACCAACGGGCGAGTTTGTGGCCACCACCACGGAGTCGCGTGAATGACCGATACCCGCCCCAATTCGACGACCAACTCGACGGCCGCCTCGACACAGACCATCGCCAGCGCGACCTCGCTGCTGCCCCACGCGCTACCGCCTTGTGAAAACGCGCGAATCGCCTTGTTCGCGATGCGGCGGATGGGCGCGCACGGCCTCGCCGATGCCCGTGCCTCGCACACGATGTTCACCGCGTTCGGGCAAGGCTTCCGTCGCCCGCTGGTTCTGCTCAGGGCACTGATGGCGGACCTTGCCGGCACCTCGGCGGGTACGATCGCGATAGCCCCATGCTGCTGCGCGCGGATGACGCCGGCGGAATCGGCGATGCTGTCGGTACTCGCGCGCGTCGAGACCGCGCCCGAGACCGCACGCTATCTGATGGCCGACCTGCTCGGCGTCCGCCGCATCGATGGCGTCCTCGCCAGCGCCGCCGCGGTCGCCGCAGCCTTCGCCGACGAGGGTCGCCCGATCACGGTGTAGCGGCGGGGGCGCCCGGGGTTTCGTCTGCGCGCGCCCGGCGGACGCTCTCGACCACGAACCCTTGCCGCCACAAGATCCACAGCAGCACGAGGCCGGGGATCGCGACGACCATCGTCAGCATCCAGAACCCCGGCCACCCGAGCGCGGTGGCCGCATAGCCGGCAGGGGCCGCCAGCCACGTCCGCCCGACCGCGGCGAACGAGGACAGCAGCGCGAACTGGGTCGCTGTGTAGGCGAGGTTCGACAGACCCGATAGATACGTCACGAACACGGTCAGGCCGATCCCGCTGGTCACCTGCTCCGTCGCCACCGCGATCGTCAGCCACGTGTTCGAATGGCCGTGCCAGGCGAGGATCACGAAGGTGAAGTTGCTCAGCATCATCAGCACGCCCGAGACGAACAGCGCGCGGCCGAGACCGAGCCACGCCATGAACGGCGCGCCAAGCGCGGTACCGACGATCAGCCCCCAGAAACCGACCAGCTTGTTGATCGCGATGAACTCGGTGTCACTGAACCCGAGCTCGACGATCATCGGGTTCAGCATCCCCTGCCCCATCGCGTCGCCGAGCTTGTAGATCAGCACGAACAGCAGGATCAGCACCGCACCGCGCCGCTGGAAGAATTCGCGGAACGGGCCGATGATGGTATCTTCGAGCCAGCGCCCGCCGGTCTCGTGCGGCTGCTTGGCCAGCACGCGATCGTGGAGGCCTCGCCCGGCCCAAAGAGCGGCAAGCGCGCCAGGAATGACGCAGAACGCGGTCAGGCCGTAGCCGAGTGCCCAGCCCAGCCCCAGGCCTTCGGACGACGCGATCGCGATCGTGCCGACGCCTGCGGCCAGATTTCCGAGGCGGTAGCCGAACTGGTTGTTGGCGGTGCCGTGCGGCAGTTCGTCCTCCGGCAGGATCTCGATGCGATAGGCGTCGATGACGATGTCCTGGGTCGCGCCGAGGAACGCGGTGACGATCGCCCAGAACGCGAAGACGCCGAGATGCTCCTGCGGCGCGCTGAACCCGAGCATCCAGACCGATCCGAACAACAGCGCCTGGACCACGAACAGCCATGCGCGGCGCTGTCCAACCAGCCGCGTCAGGATCGGGATCTCGAACCGGTCGATGAACGGCGCCCACAGGAACTTCAACGTGTACGGGGTGGTCAGGCCGATCGCGAACCCGATCGTCTTCTTGTCGATACCGACCTTCGACAGCCAATAGCCCATCGTCCCGAGCAGCAAGGCCAGCGGAAAGCCGCTCGATATGCCGAGCAGCAACGCGGCGATCGGCCTCGGCCGAAGATATGGTGCGAGCGTGGCCAGAACGGAGCGGCGTTCGACAGGATCGGGGGCTACGGTATCGGTGGACATGCGCCGACCATAGCGCGCTGTCCGGGCGAGGGAAGACGTTAGCCGATCAACGTCACGCCGTCCGCGGAAACAACGTGAAGCCAGACGGCACGCGCGTCGGCTTACCACCGCCAAGCATAGCCTCGATCGCCTCGATCGCCGCAATCAGGTCGCGCGGCATGTACGGCTTGGCCATGCAGCCGGCGGCGAGCGTGGTCGCTTCGACCGGGCAGCTTCCCGTCACGAACATCACCGGCACGCCACGGGCCTGTGCCGCGCGTGCGACATCGATGCCCGAACCGTCCGCGAGGTTCACGTCGACCAGCACCAGATCGATCACCGTGTCGCTCGCCAGGATCGGCAAGGCCTCAGCGACCCGGTCGATCGTTGCGACGATCGTGAACTTCGCGTCGGTCAGGAAATATTCGGTGTCGAACGCGACCAGCGGTTCGTCCTCGACCACGAGGAGCCGGACGATCTGCCGCTTCTTCTTCCCGAACAACATCGCCGAAAGACCCCCGGACGCGAACGAAAGGTCGTTACGCTCGCGAGTTCTAACGCACCGCCGCACGAACGGTCGCAAATATTTTCGCGCTGGACGCCGATCCATAGTATCAGCCGCGCCATGACGACTTCAAAAGACGATAACCCGACTGCCAGCCCGTCGAACGACGCGCCCGCAACCTCCCCCGAAACGCCCGCCGCACCGATCAAGGGCGACCGTATCGCCAAGCTGCTCGCACGCGCCGGGATCGCCTCGCGCCGCGATATCGAGCGGATGATCGCCGAGGGCCGCGTCGCGCTCAACGGCAGCATTCTCGACACGCCGGCGACGATCCTGCGCAACCTCAACGGCGTGACGGTCGACGGCGACCCGGTCGAGGCACCCAGTTCGGCTCGGCTGTTCCTGTATCACAAGCCGACCGGGCTGCTCGTCACCGAGCGCGATCCCGCCGGGCGCACGACGATCTACGACCGCCTGCCGCGCGAACTGCCGCGGCTGGTGCCGGTCGGACGGCTCGATCTTAACACCGAGGGGCTGTTGCTGATGACCACCGATGGCGGTCTCAAGCGCCAGCTCGAACTGCCCGCAACGGGTGTCGAGCGCGCCTATCGCGCACGCGCATACGGCAACATCACGCAGCCGCAGCTCGAGGAACTGATTGAGGGGATCGAGATCGAGGGCGTGCGCTACGGCTCGATCAATGCGAATATCGAGCGGCGCACTGGTGCCAACGTATGGATCGAGATGATCCTGACCGAGGGCAAGAACCGCGAAGTCCGCCGCGTGCTGGAGCATCTCGGGTTGCAGGTCTCGCGGCTGATCCGGACGCGCTATGGCCCGTTCGTGCTCGGCGATCTCGCACCGGGGCAGATCGGCGAGGTGCTGCAGCACGATGTCGTCGCGTTCCAGAAGGAGCTGGCGAAAGGCAAGCCCGAGGGTCCGGGTGCGCGTGCGAACATCGGGATCAGCGCGAGTGCCGGTGCGGGGGCCGGGATCGGCGCGCGCTCTAGCCAGCGGGGCAGCAATGCGCCGCGACCTGCTCCGACGACGCGGCCGGCGCCGGGTGCGCGTCCGGTTTCGGGTGCGCGGCCTGCTGTTGGTGCGCGTACGCCGGTTCGCAGTCCGTACGCGGCACCTGCAAGCTCTGGCTTTTCGAACGGCGCGGTACCGACCGATCGGCCTTCGCGACCGGCACGGCCCGAGCGGATCCGTCCGACCGCGGCGATGCAGCGCGGCGACGTCAACGATCCCTGGGCTCGGCCCGACACACGCAACGCGGCGCGGCCGAGCGGGACGCATCACGCCCGGCCGACGAGTGGCGAGATGTCCAAGCCCTATGTGCGGCAGGAGCGTGCGGACCGCGGCGAGGAACTGAGCACGAGCCCGAAGATCAAGCATTTCCGCGCCGCAAAGCCACCGCGGGAGCGCGCTGCGCCGTCGCGCGTCGGCGCGGGCGCTACCGTGCAGCGTCAGGAGCAACCGCGGGGCTTCCGTCCGCAGGCCGACGATACGCGGGGACGCAGCTCGCTCGACAAGCGTGCGGCGCGGAGTGCCACCGGGCGTCCGGGTGCGGAGCCACGGCCCGTACGCTCGGAGGGTCCGGCGCGGCCTGAACGCGGCAGTCGTCCTACGGCACCGGGCAAGGGTCCGTCGGGAGGGCGCGGTCATCCGCCCCGTGCACCACGTGGAGGGAAGCGCTGATGCGGATCATCGCAGGACTGTACCGCGGCCGTCAGATCGCCGCACCGAAGGGTGACACCACCCGTCCGACCGCCGACCGGATGCGCGAGACGTTGTTCTCGATGCTGACCAGTCGGGTCGGAAGCTTCGAGGGATTGGCGGTCGCCGATCTCTTCGCCGGCTCGGGCGCGCTTGGGATCGAGGCACTCTCGCGCGGTGCGGCGACGTGCATGTTCGTGGAGTCGGACAAGCTGGCGGTCGATGCGTTAAAGGCGAACCTCGCCAAGCTCGAGATCCGCGGGGATGTCCGCGCGACGTCGGTAATGGCGCTCGGGCCCGCGCCGGCGCCGCTCGACGTGATCCTGATGGACCCGCCGTACAGCACCGGTGCCGGACTGGTCGCGCTCGACAAGCTGTCGCGACTGGGTTGGGTCGGGCCGGCGACGTGGATCAGCCTGGAGACGGCGAAGGCCGAGGTCGTCGAACTGGCCGGCTTCGAGATCGACGCCACGCGCGTGCACGGCAAGGCGCGGCTGACGCTCTTGCGGCCAGTCTCCGCGTAAAAGAATGCTCTCCCGCAGAAGCGGGAGAGCATTCTATTTGTCGGTCGTGCGGCCGAGGATCAACAGCCCGCCAAGGCTCAGCACCCCGGCCGCCATCAGATACCCACCGACCAGCCACAACCCATGCGGGGCCAGTGCCTCCGCGACGATCGGCGCCAGCGCACCGCCCAGCACGCCGCCAAGGTTGAACGTCATCGACACGCCGGTGTAGCGCACCCCCGCCGGAAACAGGCTTGGCAGCCAGCCACCGAGCGGGCCGTAGGCGAACCCCATCACGAACAGCGCGCCCGACAGCCACAGCCACACCGTGAACAGCGATCCCGAGCCCAGCATCGGCCCCATCAGCGCGCCGACACCGATGCACCCGGCAAACCCGATCGCGAGCATCCGTGCTGCTGAATGCCGGTCCGCGAGCACGCTCGCGACGATCACGCCGCCCGCCAAGAACCAGATCGCGACGAGTTCAACGCCGAGGAAAGCCTCGCGTGAATAGCCGAGCGTCTTGGTGCCGTAGCCAAGCGCGAAGGCGGTCGCGAGATAGAACAGCGCGAAGCATGCGATCACACCGAACGTGCCCGCCAGCGTCGCGCGGAGGTGCTGCGTCAGCAACGTCGCGATCGGCACCTTGGGCAGTGCCTCGGTAGCCTCCGCTTCCAGGAACGCTGGCGTCTCGGTCAGCTTGAGCCGCACCCACAGGCCAAGCCCGACCAGGATCGCGCTGAGCAGGAACGGGATGCGCCAGCCCCAGGCGATGAACTGCGCCTCGTCGAGCACGAGGCCGATGATCAGGAACAGCCCGTTCGCGGCCAGGAAGCCGACGGGCGCACCGAGCGGCGGGAACATGCCCCAGGTGTTCTTGCGGTGCGGCGGCGCGTTCTCGACCGCCAGCAAGGCCGCCCCGCCCCATTCGCCGCCAAGCCCGAGCCCCTGCCCCAGCCGCATCAGGCACAGCAGCGCGGGGGCTATCCAGCCGACCTGCGCATAAGTGGGAAGGAAGGCAATCCCGACGGTCGATCCGCCCATCAGCAACAGCGACGCAACGAGCGTGGACTTGCGCCCGATCCGGTCGCCGAAATGCCCGAACACGATCGCGCCGACCGGGCGCGCAACGAAGGCCAAGCCGAACGTCGCATAGCTCAGCAGCAACTGCGCCGACGCGGACTGGCCCGAAAAGAACAGCGGCCCGAACACCAGTGCCGCGGCGGTCGCGTAGATATAGAAATCGTAGAACTCGACCGCGGTGCCGACCAGGCTGGCGGCGAGGATGCGGCGGTGGGAAGCGAGCGTCGTCATGGATACGGTCTCGCCGCGGTCGTCCTCGGGGTCAACCGATTGCGGCTTACAATCCTCCCCCGCCAGGGGGAGGTGGCGCGTAGCGACGGAGGGGGAGGACACCCGACCGGGGTTACCCTCTCCTCCCCTCCGTCTGGCAAGCGCCAGCCACCTCCCCCTTGCGGGGGAGGATCAGACTGGGAGGACTATGCGTGCGACCAAGCCCGGCGCGTTATCGGCGAGTTCGAAGTGGCCATCGTGGAGCCGCGCTACCGCTTCGATCAGCGCCATGCCGAGGCCGGCACCGGGGGTGGACCGCGCGCTGTCGAGGCGGCCGAAGCGCTTCAACGCCTGGGCACGGTCGGAGGCGGCGATACCGGGGCCGCGGTCCTCGACCTGAATCGCGACGCCGTCGGTGCGGTGGACGATCCGCAGTGTGACTTCGCCACCGCCAGCGCCGTGGCGTAGCGCGTTGTCGATCAGGTTGGTGATCGCTTGGCTGATGAGTTCGCGGTGCAGCTTCATCGGCGGTGGGCGGTCGTCGATCGCGATCGTGAAGACGAGGCCGGCATCCTCTGCGACGGGCGCGTAGAGTTCGCCGATCTCTTCGAGCAGGTTCGCGGGCGAGACCTCGATGAAGCGATCGCGCGATACCGAGCCCGAACGGCTGATCTCGATCACCATCGTCAGCATTCGCATGACGAGGTCGGTCTCGACCAGCAGGCCACCCAGCGCCGCTTCCCGAGCGTCGGGGTCGGCGATCAGGACCGCCTGCTCGGTCTTGGTGCGCAGGCGTGCGAGCGGGGAGCGGAGGTCGTGTGCGAGGCTGTCGGTAACGATCCGCAGTTCGGCCATCACGCCTTCGAGCTTGCCCAGCATGACGTTGAGCCGTGCGGCGAGGCGGTCGAACGCGTCGCCTCCGCCCGCGATCATGTCGACGCGGCGCGACAGGTCGCCTTCGCCAGCCGCCTCGATCGCCTTGGCGATGCCGTCGAGACGGCGGCTAACGTATCGCGTGAGGACCAGCCCGCCGACCACACCGAGCGCCAGCGACAGGAAAACGGCGACCGCGAGCGCACGTTCGATCGCGCGCTCCTCCGCGGCGATCAGGTCGAGATTTCGACCGGTCAGGAGCCAGTAGCTGCCTAGCGGATGGAGCGCGTACCCCGTCTCGCGTGCGGACCAAAGTTCGTCTGCTCCGAGTCGCGCGATGCGAAACTGCGTGATGCGGAGCGGGACTGCGAGGCGCTCGGGCGCGATGCCGACGACTGCCCTGCCCTTCGGGTCGACTACCGCGAGGACGAGCGAGACGTCGCCGGGGACGACTGCGCTGTCGATCGCCTGACGGATCGCGGGGAGGCCACCGTTACGCCAGACCGCGCGCAGGGCTTCGGATTGTTCGGTGGTCTCGCGCCGGATCGCGTCGATCGCGTCCGCGCTGGTGGTCTTCCAGACGAAACCGACCAGCGCGAGGTTGGAGATCAGCGCCAGCGCGATCGAGAGCAGCGCGATTCGGGCTGTTACCGAAAGGCGAATCACCCTTCTACGGCGAGCCGGTAGCCTGCGCCGCGGACCGTGTGGAGGATCGGCGTCGGGAAGCCTTCCTCGAGCTTGCGGCGGAGACGGCCGATATGGACGTCGACAACGTTCGAGCCCGGGTCGAAATGATAGTTCCAGATCTTCTCGAGCATCATCGTCCGCGTCACGACCTGGCCGGCATGGCGGGCGAGGAATTCGAGCAGGTTGAACTCGCGGGCGCCGAGCGGGATCGAGCGGCCGGCGCGGGAGACGGCGCGAGCGAGCAGGTCGATCTCGAGGTCACCGACCGAGAGCTTGGTCTTCTGCGGCTCGGTCGCGGCACGGTCGGAGCGACGGAGCATGGCCTCGATCCGCGCCGAGAGTTCGGCGAACGAGAAGGGCTTGCACAGATAGTCGTCGGCGCCGGCCTTGAGGCCATCGACCCGGTCGTCGACGGCGGCGAGTGCGGACAGGATCAGGACCGGCGTCGCGATGCCCGCGGCGCGGATCGCGCTGACCATCGACAGGCCGTCGAGGCCCGGCAGCATGCGGTCTGCGATGATGAGATCGAAAATGCCTTCGCTGGCGAGGAACAGGCCGTCGCGGCCGTCTGCACACGCTTCGATTGCATGGCCGGCCTCGGCCAAGCCCTTGGCAAGATAGGCGGATGTCGAGGCGTCGTCCTCGACGATCAGGATCTTGCGGCTCAACGCGGTATCACCTTCCCTGCCACCGATTTCGGTCACCATCTCCTGCCCTTATAAACGGAAAGGCCGGCGGAAAGAACCCTTCCCGCCGGCCCCCACGGTACCCCCGGGAGTGACGGGCACCGATCTCTGGAAACTCATGCGGCCGTTGCTGGCCACGTGTTGGTTCTAGGATCGGGCGGGGGTCAGGGCGATGACCGAGGGGTGACAATTTCGTCATGTTAATGGTTGTTGTGGGGCTCGATACGAAACCGTCCGAGAAATCTACCCCACCCCTACCCCGTCATCCCGGCGAACGCCTGGACCCATGGTTGCGGAGTGGGGGGTGGTAGCACGCTCTCGCTTGGTCCACCGTATCCGTGGGTCCCGGCGTTCGCCGGGATGACGGATGAGGGGGCGAGGGCGCGGCCCATAACTGGGGCCCCGCTTCCGCGGCGGAACACACTTACTTCTCGTCGAGGATCGCTGCGATTGCGGCGCCCACATGCGCGATGTCGGCCATGCCGTCGACACGGTGGACCAGGCCCCGTGCGTCGTAGATCGGCAGGATCGGCGCCGTCTTAGCGCGGTATTCGGCCATGCGGTTGTGGACCGTTTCCGCATTGTCGTCGGGACGGCGCTTGAACTCGGTCGAGCCGCATACGTCGCAGACGCCGGCCACGGCCGGCTTCTTGTAGCGATCGTGATAGCCAGTGCCGCATTTGGCGCAGGTGTAGCGGCCGACGACGCGGTCGATCAGCGCGGCTTCGTCGACGCCGAGTTCGATGACATAATCGAGGGTCCGGCCACGATCGGCGAGCAGACCGTCGAGCGCTTCCGCCTGTGCCGCGGTGCGCGGATAGCCGTCGAAGATGACGCCGTTGGCCGTGTCCGGCTGGTTGAGACGCTCGCCGATGATGCCTGACACGATCTCATCAGACACGAGACCGCCCGATTCCATGACGGACTTCGCCTGAAGGCCGACCGGCGTTCCGGCGGCGACCGCTGCGCGCAGCATGTCGCCGGTCGAAAGCTGGACCATGCCACGCTCGTTGACGAGCGTGGCGGCTTGCGTGCCCTTGCCCGCGCCGGGCGGTCCAAGAAGGATGATATTCACGAAACGCACTCCCCTCGTTCGTGCAGGATTTTTACCGCGTTAGACGCGCGGCTTAGCGAAGTCGATTGCCCTTGAGCTTCGCCTTCTTGATCAGGTCGCCATACTGGTGCGCCAGCAGGTGCGACTGGATCTGCGTCACCGTGTCCATCGTCACGTTGACGACGATCAGCAGGCTGGTGCCACCGAGGTAGAACGGGATCTGCAACGCGGTCACCAGATATTCGGGCAACAGGCAGATGATCGTCAGATACGCCGCGCCGATGACGGTGATGCGCGTCAGCACGTAATCGAAGTAATTCTCGGTGTTCTTGCCCGGGCGGATGCCGGGGATGAACCCGCCATTGCGCTTCAGGTTGTCGGCGGTTTCCTCGGGGTTGAAGACGACCGCGGTGTAGAAGAACGAGAAGAAGATGATGCCGGCGCCGTACAGCAGCATGTACACAGGGCTACCGTGCTGCAGGTACTGGTTGAGGGTGATGATGAAGTCACCCCACTTCGACTCGCCCGCGACGCGCTGACCGGCGAACTGCGAGATCGTCAGCGGCATCAGCAGCAGCGACGACGCGAAAATCGGCGGGATGACGCCGGCGGTGTTGATCTTCAGCGGCAGATGGCTGCGATCGGCCTGCATGCCGCGCTGCGTTTGACGCTTGGGATACTGGATCAGGATGCGGCGCTGCGCGCGCTCCATGAAGCAGATGAAGAGGATCAGCACGACCACCGCGACGACGATGCCGATCAGCTTGATCGGATCGAGCGAGCCCGAGCGGCCGCCTTCGAGCAGGTTGACGAGCGTGACGGGCAGATGCGCGACGATGCCGGCCATGATGATCAGCGAGACACCGTTGCCGATACCGCGGCTGGTGATCTGCTCGCCGAGCCACATCAGGAACATCGTACCGCCGATCAGCGAGATGACCGCGGCGACGCGGAACATCATGCCGGGCTCGATGACCGCCTGGATGCCCTGTGCGGCACCGAGCGTCTCAAGGCCGACGGCGATGAAATAGCCCTGCACCGCGGTCAGACCGACGGTGCCGTAGCGCGTGTACTGGTTGAGGCGCTTGCGGCCCGATTCGCCGTCCTTCTTGATGGCGGCGAGCGTCGGCGACAGCGACGTCGCGAGCTGCACCACGATCGAGGCGGTGATGTAGGGCATCACGCCGAGCGCGATCAGCGACATGCGGCTGAGCGAGCCACCCGAGAAGGTGTTGAAGAAATCGAGCACGCCGCCCTGCGTCTGCTGCGAGAGCAGGCCGAGCGCGGTCGGGTCGACACCCGGCAGCGGGACATAGCTGAGCAGGCGGAAAATGATCAGCGCACCGATCGTGAACCACAACCGCTTCTTGAGGTCGGTCGCCTTCGCGAATTTCGAAAGGCTGATGCTTTGCGCCATCTGGTCGGCTGCGGATGCCATGCGTGTGATCGTCCTGGAAACAAAGAAGGCGGGATGCGTTGTGACCGCCCCCGCCGCTCATATAGGCGCACGGGCGCGCTTGTCTAATGGCTAGGTGGCCTAAGTGCCCACTCCGTTCGTCCTGAGTAGACGCTGAGCTTGTCGAAGCGGCGTATCGAAGGACCCGCTCGCTTGGGACAGATCCTTCGATACGGGTCTTCGGCTTCGCTCAGCCCCTACTCAGGACGAACGGGGATGAGGGTCGCCCCTACCCGTTCGTCGTGAGCGAAGTCGGAGGATAGTGCCCCGAAGGAGGTACACTTCGACTACGCGAAGAGCGAACGGAAGAGAGGAGCACTCCGGGCAAACAAAAAGGGGGCGGGTGCATCAGCACCCGCCCCCTTTAGTCCGGCTTAAGCCTTGAACGACGCCTTGTGCGCCGCACGCTCCTTGTACTTCACGCCCTTCTTGGCGGCAGCCTTCTCGGCTGCGGGGACGAAGTGGATCACCTCGACCTTGCCGCCGATCTTCTCGACCGCCTCGATCGCGCCCTTCGACGCGCCGTCGACGGTGAACGAGAGGACCGTGGTCAGCTCGCCCTTGGCGAGGAGGCGGACGCCGTCCTTGCCGCCGCGTGCCAGGCCAGCGGCCTTCAGCGCGTCGTGGTCGAGCGTGGCGTTAGCCTCGATCTTGCCGGCGTCGACCGCGAGCTGGATCGCGCCGAGGTTGACCTCTGCGAAGTCCTTGCGGAAGATGTTGTTGAAGCCGCGCTTAGGCAGACGCATGTGCAGTGGCATCTGGCCGCCTTCGAAGCCGGCGATGGAGACGCCCTCGCGGCTCTTCTGGCCCTTCTGGCCGCGGCCTGCGGTCTTGCCCTTGCCCGAGCCGATGCCGCGTCCGACGCGCATCTTGGACTTACGGGCACCTTCGTTATCGCGGAGTTCGTTGAGCTTCATGGTAATGCACTCGCTTTCGCTTGTTACGCGCTGGTTTGAAATCGCCGGGTTCGAATCCGGAAATGAGGAAGGGGGCCGTTAGCCCCCTTCCCGGTATTTGTCACTAGGTAGCGAGAAGGCTCAGCCTTCGACCGACACCATGTGCTGCACCTTGCGGATCATGCCGCGGACCTCTGGGCTGTCTTCCAGCTCGCGGGTCTTGTGCATCTTGTTGAGACCGAGACCGATCAGCGTTGCGCGCTGGTCCTTCTCGCGGCGGATCGGCGAACCGGTCTGCGTAATCTTGATGGTTGCCATGATCGCTTACTCCGTGATCGCAGCTGCATCGGCCTCGGCGGTCTTCGAACCACCATGGCCGAGCAGGTCGGCGATCTTCTTGCCGCGACGCTGTGCGACGGCCTTGGGCGAGGTCTGCTCGCCAAGGGCCTCGAACGTGGCGCGGATCATGTTGTAGGGGTTCGACGTGCCGACCGACTTGGTCACAACGTCCGCAACGCCCAGCGATTCGAAGACTGCGCGCATCGGGCCACCGGCGATGATGCCCGTACCCTGAGGCGCGGACCGCAGCGTGACCTTGCCGGCACCGAAGTGACCGTTGCCGTCATGATGCAGCGTGCGACCGTCCTTCAACGGAACGCGAACCATCTTCTTCTTGGCAGCAGCCGTCGCCTTCGAGATGGCTTCCGGCACTTCGCGTGCCTTGCCATGACCGAAGCCTGCACGACCCTTGCCGTCGCCGACGACGACGAGCGCCGCGAAGCCGAAGCGCTTACCGCCCTTGACCGTCTTCGAGACGCGGTTGATGTGCACCAGCTTCTCGATCAGCTCTTCGCCGCCATCGTCCGCACCGGGACGACCGCCACGATTGTCGCGACCGCGACCGCCGTCGCGACCACCGCGGTTGCCGCCTGGGCCACCGCTGCGGTTGCCGCCGGGGCCACCACGACCACCGCCGCCGCCGCCACCGGGACCGCCGCGACCGCGACCGCCACCGTTGTTGCCCTGGTAGCCAGTGCTCTGCGGGACATTCTGAGCCGTGACGTCCTGGGCGGTCGTCTCGGGAGCGATTACTGCCGGCGTGTTGTTTTCGTCAGCCATGTCTTAGAACTCCAATCCGGCTTCGCGCGCGGCATCGGCAAGAGCCTTCACGCGACCGTGGTAGAGGAAGCCGCCGCGATCGAACACGACCTGGGTCACGCCCGCTGCCTTGGCAGCCTCGGCGACGCGCTTGCCGACCGAAGTCGCCGCGTCGATGTTGGCGCCGGACGTGCCGCGCACGTCCTTCTCCAGCGTCGAGGCCGATGCGACCGTCGTGCCGGCGGCATCGTCGATCACCTGAGCATAGATGTGCTTGCCCGAGCGATGCACCGACAACCGCGGACGGGTGCCTGCACGTGCGCGGAGCGCGGTACGGTTGCGGCGACGCCGCTTGGCGAAAAGAGAAAGTCCCTTGGTCATTACTTCTTCTTCCCTTCCTTGCGGAAGATGAACTCGCCGTCGTACTTGATACCCTTGCCCTTGTAAGGCTCAGGCTTGCGCCACTGACGAATTTCCGCGGCCAGCTGACCGACCATCTGCTTGTCCGAACCCGAGATCTCGATCGTCGTGTTGTCGGGGGTCTTGACTTCGATCCCCTCCGGCACGTCGATGTTGACGTCATGGCTGTAGCCGAGCTGCAGCTTGAGGTTGCGACCCTGTGCTGCGGCACGATAGCCGACGCCGGTGATCAGCAGCTTCTTGGTGAAGCCTTCCGACACGCCGGTGACCAGGTTCTGCACCATGGTCCGCTGCATGCCCCAGAACGCGCGAGCGCGCTTGGTGTCGTTGGCCGGCTGCACCGAAATGCCGCCGTCTTCGATCGTGTAGCTGATCTCGTCGCGAAGCGGCATTTTGAGGGTACCCTTGGGACCCTTCATCGTCAGCTGCTTGTTCTCGATGGTCGGCGTGATGCCTGCCGGTACGGTGACCGGCTTCTTACCAATGCGGCTCATCAGAACACCTCCGCGAGGACTTCGCCGCCGACGTTCTGCTCGCGTGCTTCGGAATCCGAAAGCACGCCGCGGGGCGTCGAGACGATGGTGATGCCGAGGCCGTTACGGACGCGCGGGAGTTCCTGCGAGCCGGAATAGACGCGACGGCCGGGCTTCGAGACACGCGCGACATGCTTGATCGCAGGCTGGCCCTCGAAATACTTCAGCTCGATGCGAAGGCCGGCCGCGGGGCCCATCTGCTCTTCGCTATAGCCACGGATATAGCCTTCGCGCTGCAGAACGTCGAGCACGCGGACGCGCAGCTTCGACGCCGGCGTCAGGACGGAGTCCTTCTTCGCGCGCTGGCCATTACGGATACGGGTGAGCAAATCACCCAGGGGATCGGTCACTGCCATGATTTAGTCCTTACCAGCTCGACTTCGTGACGCCGGGGATGAGGCCCTTGTTGGCCAGATCGCGCAGCTGAATACGGCAGAGCCGGAACTTGCGGTAATAGGCGCGCGGGCGACCGGTCAGCTCGCACCGGTTACGGATGCGGGTCGGGTTCGCGTTGCGCGGCAGTGCCGCCATCTTGAGGCGAGCGATCAGACGCTCACCGTCGTCGAGCGTCTTGTCCGCTGCGATTGCCTTCAGTGCCGCGTACTTCGGGGCATACTGCTTGACCATGCGCTTGCGGCGCTCGTTCTTGTTGACTGAACTCAGTTTCGCCATCGACTTAAGTTCTTTCTTTCCTGAAGCGCCGCCCGTGACACGAGGTCAGGGGCGGCGGTTGGTAGTTAAGCTGCCTTCTTCTCGTCGGCAGCGTCGTCTTCGATCGGGAACGGGAAACCGAACAGACGAAGAAGCTCGCGAGCCTCGTCGTCGGTCTTTGCGGTCGTCGTCACGATCACATCCATGCCGCGGACCTTGTCGACCCGGTCATAGCTGATTTCTGGGAACACGATCTGCTCCTTGATACCGCAGGCATAGTTGCCACGGCCATCGAAGCTCTTCGGGTTGAGCCCGCGGAAATCGCGGACGCGGGGAAGAGCGATCGTGATGAAACGGTCGAGAAACTCGTACATGCGCTCGCGGCGAAGGGTGACCTTCACGCCGATCGGCATGCCTTCACGCAGCTTGAACTGCGCGATCGACTTCTTGGCCTTCGTCACGACAGGCTTCTGGCCGGCGATCAGCTCCATTTCGGAAGCAGCCTGGTCGACCTTCTTCTTGTCCTGCGTGGCTTCGCCGACGCCCATGTTCAGCACGATCTTGTCGAGCCGCGGGATCTCCATGACGTTCTTGTAACCGAACTTCTCGGTCATCGCCTTGATGATCGTCTCGTCGTACAGCTTGCGCATGCGCGCAACGTAGACGGCCTCGGTGCCGGTGTTCTCAGCGCCAGTGTCCTGATCAACCATTGATCTTCTCCCCGGTCTTG
Organism: Sphingomonas sp. PAMC26645; assembly: GCF_004795835.1. NCBI lineage: Bacteria > Pseudomonadati > Pseudomonadota > Alphaproteobacteria > Sphingomonadales > Sphingomonadaceae > Sphingomonas > Sphingomonas sp. PAMC26645. Next base: position 1,442,951 of record NZ_CP039249.1, on the reverse strand, counting down.
ACGGCGACGCGGACCTTCTTGCCGTCCTGCTCCTCGAAGCGGACGCGGGTCGGCTTGCCGTCGGCGGTCACGTGCGCAACCTTCGAAACGTGCATCGGTGCTTCCTTGCGGATCAGGCCACCCTGCGGGTCACCCTGAGTCGGCTTGGTGTGGCGCACGGCGATGTTGACGCCCGATACGACGACCTTATCGGTCTTCGGCATGGAGACGGTGACTTCACCGGTCTTGCCCTTGTCCTTGCCGGACAGGACGATGACCTTGTCACCCTTCTTGATACGCTGCGACGCCATTACAGCACCTCCGGCGCAAGGCTGATGATCTTCATGTGCTTCTTGCCGCGCAGCTCGCGAACGACTGGGCCGAAGATACGGGTGCCGATCGGCTCCTCGTTCTTGTTGACCAGCACCGCGGCGTTGCCGTCGAAGCGGATGACCGTACCGTCTGCACGGCGGATATCCTTGGCGGTACGCACGATCACCGCGCGGTGAACGTCGCCCTTCTTCACACGGCCACGTGGCTGCGCTTCCTTGATGCTGACGACGATGATGTCGCCAACGCCTGCAACACGACGCTTGGAACCCCCAAGCACCTTGATGCACTGCACCCGCTTCGCGCCGCTGTTGTCAGCGACGTCGAGATTGGACTGCATCTGGATCATGGATCCGTATCCCTTCTCTGTCTCTGGGGTCGATACCGACCGAACCCCGCCTAAAAAATCACCCCGCCACGGACGAACCGCAGCGGGGAGGAGCGGCCGCTTAGCCGTTCCAGTTTACGAAAACAAGAGCGCAGGGAGTTGCCCCCCTGCCCTCGTGTTTGATTCAGCCCTCGGCCGAAGCCCGCTCCGGCGTCGCGTGGGTGTTGACCCGCTCGATCACCTTCCAGGTCTTCAGCTTGGAGATCGGTGCGGTCTCTTCGATCCGCACGGTCTCGCCCTGCTTGAACTCGTTGCTCTCGTCATGAGCATGATACTTCTTCGAGCGACGGATGATCTTCCCGTAGAGCGGGTGCTTCACCTTACGCTCGACGTTCACGACCACCGTCTTGTCGCCCTTGTCGGACACGACCAGACCGGTCAGCACGCGCTTCGGCATGATACGTTCCTTACTTCGCGGCTTCAGCGCTGGTGCGCTGAGCCTGCAGGGTCTTGATGCGAGCGATGTCGCGGCGGACCTCACGAACGCGGCTCGGCTTTTCGAGCTGGTTCGTGGCGGCCTGGAAGCGCAGGTTGAACTGCTCGCGCTTCAGTTCGCCGAGCGACTCCGACAACTGGTCGTCGCTCTTGGTCTTCATGTCGTCGATACGAGCCATGATCTTACTCGCCTCCCAGATGCGAGGTGTCGCCCAGGCGGGCAACGACCTTTACCTTGATCGGCAGCTTCATGGCCGCCCGCTCGAACGCCTCGGCGGCGATCTTGCCGTCGACGCCGTCGAGCTCGAACAGGATCCGACCCGGCTTGACGCGAGCGGCCCAGTATTCCGGCGCGCCCTTGCCCTTACCCATGCGGACTTCGGCTGGCTTCCCCGAGACCGGAAGGTCTGGGAAAATGCGGATCCACAAACGCCCCTGGCGCTTCATGTGACGCGTGATCGCGCGGCGGGCCGCCTCGATCTGGCGTGCGGTGATCCGGTCGGGTTCCATAGCCTTCAGGCCGTAGGAGCCGAAATTGAGCGAGAAGCCACTCTTGGCGTCGCCCGAAATCTTGCCCTTGAAGGCCTTCCGGAACTTGGTCTTTTTTGGTTGCAGCATGTCTGTTCCTGCCCCTTAGCGACGATCGTCGCGCTGCGGCCGCACGCCGGAGGTCTGAGCCTCCATCATGATGCGGTCGTACGACGTCGGATCGTTGCCGAGAATCTCGCCCTTGAAGACCCAGACCTTCACGCCGCACACGCCGTAGGACGTGTGCGCCGTAGCCTCGGCATAATCGATGTTCGCGCGCAGCGTGTGCAACGGAACCCGACCCTCACGATAGCTCTCCGACCGTGCGATCTCGGCACCGCCGAGACGGCCACCGCAGTTCACCCGGATGCCCTCGGCACCGAGACGCATCGCCGACTGGACCGCACGCTTCATGGCGCGACGGAAGGCGATACGACGCTCGAGCTGATCGGCGATGCCCTGCGCGACGAGACGCGCATCGACTTCCGGCTTGCGGATCTCGACGATGTTCAGCGACACGGTCGACGACGTCATCTTGCCGATCGTCGAACGCAGCTTCTCGATGTCCGCACCCTTCTTGCCGATGATCACGCCGGGGCGTGCAGCGAAGATGGAGATGCGGGCCAGCTTGGCCGGACGCTCGATGACCACCTTGGAGATCGCGGCCTGCGGCAGCGTCTTCATGATGAATGCGCGGATCTTGAGATCCTCGAGCAGGAGCCGACCATAGTCGGCGCCTTCGGCGTACCAGCGGCTATCCCAGGTACGGTTGATCTGCAGACGCAGACCGATGGGGTTGCTCTTCTGACCCATTATGCTTCTTCCTGCTCGCGCACGACGATGCGCAGACGGCTGAATGGCTTGAGAATGCGGGTCGACTTGCCGCGGCCGCGGGTAGCGAAGCGCTTCATCGTGATCGACTTGCCGACCGAAGCTTCGGCGACGACGAGAGCGTCGACGTCGAGGTTATGGTTGTTCTCGGCGTTGGCGATGGCCGAGGCCAGCACCTTGCGCGCTTCGATCGCCATGCCCCTGGTCGAGAAGGCGAGGATGTTCATCGCATCGCCGACCTTCTTGCCACGGATCAGCGCAGCCACGAGGCCGAGCTTCTGCGCGGAACCACGAATCTGCGTACCGACCGAAAGCGCCTCGTTGTCCGCGACCTTGCGCGGGCTGACTTGCTTAGACATCAGCGCTTGCCCTTCTTGTCGGCGGAGTGGCCGGGGAAGTAGCGCGTGGGCGCGAACTCACCGAGCTTCATGCCGACCATGTCTTCGTTGACCGAGACGGGCACGAACTTGCGGCCGTTATAGACGTTGAACGTGAGACCCACGAACGACGGCAGGATCGTCGAGCGACGCGACCAGGTCTTGATCGGCGAACGCGCGTTGGTGTCCTGGGCGGTTTCTGCCTTCTTGAGCAGATGAAGGTCCACGAAGGGGCCCTTCCAGACTGAACGAGCCATGTTAGCCCTTCCTCTTCGTCGAATGACGCGACCGGATGATCATCTTGTCGGTCGACTTGTTATGACGCGTGCGCGCACCCTTCGTCGGCTTGCCCCAAGGCGTAACCGGATGACGGCCACCCGAGGTCCGGCCTTCACCACCGCCGTGCGGATGGTCGACCGGGTTCTTGGCGACGCCGCGCGTCAGAGGACGGATACCCATCCAGCGCGAACGGCCTGCCTTGCCCAGGTTCTGGTTCTGGTTGTCGGGGTTCGAAACCGCGCCAACCGTCGCCATGCAATCGCTACGGATGTAGCGCTGCTCGCCCGAGTTCAGGCGGACCATCACCATGCCCTTGTCGCGACCGACGACCTGCACGTACGTGCCGGCCGAACGGGCGATCTGGCCACCCTTCATCGGCTTCATCTCCACGTTGTGGACGATGGTGCCGACCGGCATCTGACCGAGTTCCATGGCATTGCCTGGCTTCACGTCGGTCTTCTTGGCCGCGAGGACCTTGTCGCCGACGGCCAGACGCTGCGGCGCCAGGATGTAGGCGAGTTCCTCGTCCGGGTACTTGACCAGGGCGATGAACGCGGTGCGGTTGGGATCATACTCGATCCGCTCGACAGTGCCTTCGACGTCCCACTTGCGACGCTTGAAGTCGATGTAGCGGTACTTCTGCTTGTGACCGCCGGCGATGCCGCGCGAGGTCACATGGCCCTTGTTGTTACGACCGCCGGTCTTGTGCTTACCTTCGGTCAGCGCCTTGACGGGGCGACCCTTCCAGAGCGACGACTTGTCGACCAGGATGAGACCACGGCGTGCCGGCGATGTCGGATTATAATGCTTGAGTGCCATGGCCTCAGATCCCCGTCGTCACGTCGATGGACTGACCGTCCTTCAACGTCACGATTGCCTTTTTCATGTCGGAGCGCGAGTAGTTCGTGCCCTTCCACTTCTTGGTCTTGCCCTTCTGGACGAGCGTGTTCACGCCGACGACGTTCACGTCGAACAGCGCCTCGACGGCCGCCTTGATCTCGGGCTTCGTGGCATCGTTCGATACCTTGAACACAACCGCGTTGAACTCCGACAGGGTCGTCGTCTTCTCGGTGATGTGCGGGGCCAGGATAACGTCGTAATGACGATTATCGATGCCCGCCTTCTGCTTCTTAGCCATGGAAGCGCGCCTCCAGCTTTTCGACAGCGGCGCGCGTCAGCACCAGCGTGTCATGCTTCAGGATGTCGTAAACGTTCGCGCCGGCGGCCGGCATGACGTTCACTTCGTACAGGTTGCCCGCAGCGAATGCGAAGCTGGTGTCGACCATGTCGCCGTCGATGACGAGCGCACGCTTGCCGAAGCCGAGCTTTGCGAGATCGCCCTGCAGCGTCTTGGTCTTGCCACCCTCGACAGCCAGGCTGTCCATGATGACCAGCGAACCCGCCTTCGCGTGGCTGCTGAGAGCCATGCGCAGGCCGAGCGAGCGAACCTTCTTGTTCAGCGACGGGTTGAAGTCACGGACGCGTGCGCCGTGTGCCTTACCACCACCGATGAACACAGGTGCGCGACGATCGCCATGACGAGCCGTACCGCCGCCCTTCTGGCGACCGAACTTCTTGCCGGTGCGTGCGACGTCTGCGCGCTCACGGGTGCCACGAGCCGTCTCGCGACGCTTCTCGAGCTGCCAGGTGACGACACGGTGCAGGATGTCGGCGCGCGGATCGAGACCGAAGACCTCGTCGTTGAGCTCGATGTCCGCTGCGTCAGTGCCGGCGAAAGATGAAACCTTGATCTTCACGCTCAGCCCTCCTGGCCGTCGGCTGCAAGTGCGTCGGTCGTTTCGGCCGGCGTGTCTGCTGCGGTGTTGCTGTTTGCGGTCTTGAGACCGGCGGGGAACGGTGCGTCGGCGTGGCGCGCGACCTTCACCGAGTCCTTGACGAAGAGCCAGCCGCCCTTGGAGCCAGGAACCGAACCCTTGACGAACAGGAGACCACGCTCGACGTCCGTCGATACGATCTCGAGGTTCTGCTGGGTGCGATACTTGTCGCCCATGTGGCCGGCCATCTTCTTGTTCTTGAAGACCTTGCCCGGATCCTGGCGCTGACCGGTCGAACCGAGCGAACGGTGCGAGACCGACACGCCGTGGGTTGCCCGCAGACCGCCGAAGCCCCAACGCTTCATGCCGCCCTGGAAGCCCTTACCCTGGGTCTTGCCCTGGATATCGACGATCTGGCCTGCGACGTAATGGTCGGCCGAGATCTCGGCGCCGACGTCGAGCAAGCCGTCTGCGTTCACACGGAACTCATGGACGACAGCCTTGGGCTCCACTTCGGCCTTGCCGAAATGGCCGCGCTGCGGCTTTGCGACATTCTTCGACTTGGCGACACCTGCACCAAGCTGGACGGCAGTGTAGCCGTCACGATCCATTTCGCGAACGGAAACGACCTGATTGCCTTCGAGCGCCAGAACAGTGACCGGCACGTGCCGACCATCTTCCTGGAACAGGCGGGTCATCCCCATCTTCTTCGCGATCACGCCAGTACGCATGATCTTGTCCCTTCCTAGACAGAGGCCCCGTCGGACTATTCCTCGGGGGCTTGCGGACCATGTCCGGAGCGAGCTCCATGATGCGTCCACCTGACCCCATCCCCGGCAAAAGCCCTGAATGGAGTCGGTTCAACCCGGTAAATACGAAACGTGCCCCCGTCCCGGGCTGGTGCTCCCGCGAGTGCGGAAGCGTGACGGGGGACGCTGCCCCGTCGGTTTTCACCGACGGCGGTATCCCAATGTAGAGCGGCGCGGGACCATTGCTGGTCAACCGCGCCGCGCCAGCCCTTAGGCCAGCTTGATCTCGACGTCCACCCCTGCTGCGAGGTCGAGCTTCATGAGCGCATCGACCGTCTGCGGCGTCGGCTGGACGATATCCAGCATACGCTTGTACGTGCGCACCTCGAACTGCTCGCGCGACTTCTTGTCGATGTGCGGGCCGCGGTTCACGGTGAACTTTTCGATGCGCGTCGGAAGGGGAATCGGACCGCGGATGAGCGCGCCGGTGCGGCGTGCGGTGTCGGCGATGTCGCCAGTGGCCTGATCGAGCACACGGTGATCGAACGCCTTCAGACGAATGCGGATATTGCTGTCCATAGTCCCTACCGATGCGAAAGAGCGGGCCCGTTTCCGGGCTCTTGCTGGTTGATGTTTAAACCGAAGGCGGGCCATTACGGGATAGTCGGGCGAAATGCAACCGGGGGGAGCGGGTTTTCGGGCTCAGTTCGTCCGCCCGCGATGCTACTCATCAATCCTCCCCCGCCAGGGGGAGGTGGCACGCGAAGCGTGACGGAGGGGGAGGAAAGCGATGCGGCTCGAAGGATCCCTACACGACCACAGCAACGCCAAGCGCTTGCGAAAACAGATGACCCCACCGGAGATCGCCCTCTGGCTGGCGCTCCGAGGTAACGAAGAAGGCCTACGGTTCCGAAGACAACATGCAGCAGGCCCGTACGTCCTGGACTTCTACTGCGCCCCAGCCCGACTCGCAGTCGAAGTCGACGGCGAAGCCCACAACCACGGCAACCGCCCCGAACGAGACGCAACGCGCGACGCCTGGCTAGTCGCCCAGAACATCCAAGTCCTCCGCTACCCAGCCCGCGAAATGCTGGCAAACCTCGACGACGTCGTTCGCCAGGTCACGTCCATCGCACTCCAACGCCGAACCATCTTCGAGAGCTAATCGCCCCCTCCCCCTCCGACGCCTCCGGCGCCACCTCCCCCTAGCGGGGGAGGATTGAGCTGGAAGCTGAATGGCCGGGTTGGAGAAATTAGCGGAGGTTACGGCGTACGAAAGTGTAGGATGGTGCGTTGCTTCGATCCATCACCTCAATGCTGGACGGATCGCGCTCCCGATCAAGTCGTAACTTGAGCGGATATGCACTGCGATCGATATCGAGCCGGTTGCTGGCGACGCTTACAAGGGCTTTTGGCAGGACGTAAACGCCGCCCTTATCCCGCTCGATAACATAGGAGACAGCTTCGTTCCCGCCCCGCAATTCCCCACCTTGCAGGGCCAAAACGCCACAGCAGGGATTGTAATAAATCCCATCTGCACTGGTTGCAGGCAATCGTGACTCATCAGTCGAGAGAATGATGATCCACGCAGCTACGATGACAAGCACCAGTGCGATCGATAAAGATTTGCGAGTTGCCATAGGCCCTCATGCCAAAGTGGGGATGTCCGCCATTGGGCGGAAGCGGACCACGTCGATCACGCTGCCGAGCCACTTTGCGTCCCGCCTAATCAAACACGAAAAAGCCCGGCCTCTCTCGCGAGAAGCCGGGCTCTTCGATCAACTCCTGAGGGAGAGGATGCTTACTTGTCGATCTGGCTGACGACGCCTGCACCGACGGTACGGCCGCCTTCGCGGATCGTGAAGCGCTGGCCCACGTCCATGGCGATCGGTGCGATCAGCTTGATGCCGAGCGACACGTTGTCGCCTGGCATGACCATCTCGGTGCCCTCAGGCAGCTCGACGGTGCCGGTCACGTCCGTCGTACGGAAGTAGAACTGCGGGCGGTAGTTGGCGAAGAACGGCGTGTGACGGCCACCCTCTTCCTTCGACAGCACGTACACTTCCGAGTTGAAGTCGGTGTGCGGCTTGATCGTGCCTGGCTTGCAGAGCACCTGGCCACGCTCGACTTCGTCGCGTGCAACGCCGCGGATCAGTGCGCCGACGTTATCGCCAGCCTGGCCTTGGTCGAGCAGCTTGCGGAACATCTCGACGCCCGTGACCGTGGTCTTGCGGACGGTCGGGTGGATGCCGACGATCTCGACTTCCTCGCCAACCTTGACGATGCCGGTCTCGACGCGGCCGGTGACGACCGTACCACGACCCGAGATCGAGAACACGTCCTCGATCGGCATCATGAACGGCTTATCGAGCGGACGCTCTGGCTGCGGGATGTACTCGTCGACAGCCTGCATCAGCTCGGTGACGGCGTCGGCGCCGAGCTTCTGATTCGAACCCGACAGTGCGCAGGTAGCCGAACCCTTGATGACGGGGATGTCGTCGCCCGGGAAGTCGTACGAGCTGAGCAGCTCGCGGATTTCCATCTCGACCAGCTCGAGGATTTCCTCGTCGTCGACCAGATCGACCTTGTTCATGAACACGACCATGGCGGGCACGCCGACCTGGCGTGCGAGCAGGATGTGCTCACGGGTCTGTGGCATCGGGCCATCGGTCGCCGAAACGACGAGGATCGCGCCGTCCATCTGGGCTGCGCCGGTGATCATGTTCTTCACATAATCGGCGTGGCCCGGGCAATCGACGTGCGCGTAGTGACGGTTGGCCGTCTCGTACTCGACGTGTGCGGTCGAGATCGTGATGCCGCGCTCGCGCTCCTCGGGAGCCTTGTCGATGTTGGCGAAGTCGACGGCGGTACCGCCGGTCGTCTCTGCCAGAACCTTCGTGATCGCAGCGGTGAGCGACGTCTTGCCATGATCGACGTGACCGATGGTGCCGATGTTGAGATGCGGCTTGTTCCGCTCAAATTTTGCCTTGGCCATTGTTTCCTACCTTCTGATTCGTATTCCGGTGCCACCCCGGGAACCGCGCGAACGCGGCCCAATAGCGGCTGTTAAAGCGTTGCGCCAGCCCCTGCTTGGGGAGAGGCCGACGCGGAAGTGAATTCCGCGTCGTCGAACTTCGGTCGCTGACCGAAGCCGGCCGGCCCGTCGGCGTCTCCGAGCCAGAAAAACCTGGCTCGGTGCGCCTCGGGCTTACGCCAGCTTAGCCTTCACCTCGTCAGCAACGTTCTGCGGCACTTCGTCATAGTGCGAGAACTGCATCGAGTAGTTCGCGCGACCCTGCGTGAACGAGCGGAGCGAGTTCACGTAGCCGAACATGTTCGCCAGCGGGACCATCGCCTCGACCGTCTGCGCGTTGCCGCGGCTGTCGGTGCCCTGGATCTGGCCACGACGGCTGTTCATGTCGCCGATGACGTCGCCCAGGTAATCCTCCGGGGTAACGACCTCGACCTTCATGACCGGCTCGAGCAGCGTGATGCCCGACTTCTGTGCGACTTCGCGCATCGCGCCACGTGCACAGATTTCGAACGCCAGTGCCGACGAGTCGACGTCGTGATACGCGCCGTCATACAGCACGATCTCGAAATCGATGATCGGGAAGCCGACCAGCGAACCCGAAGCAGCGGTTTCGCGGAAGCCCTTCTCGATCGCAGGCAGATATTCCTTCGGAATGTTGCCGCCCTTGATCTCGTCCTTGAACGTGATGCCCGAACCACGCTCGCCCGGCGTGACCTTGACCTTAACGCGACCGAACTGACCGGTACCACCCGACTGCTTCTTGTGCGTGTAGTCGACGTCGACCGGCTTCTTCAGATACTCGCGATATGCGACCTGAGGAGCGCCGACGTTCGCCTCGACCTTGAACTCACGCTTCATGCGATCGACCAGGATCTCGAGATGGAGCTCGCCCATGCCCTTGATGATGGTCTGGCCCGACTCGGGGTCCGACGACACGCGGAACGAAGGATCCTCGCGGGCGAGACGATTGAGCGCGACGCCCATCTTCTCCTGGTCTGCCTTGGTCTTCGGCTCCACCGAAAGCTCGATCACGGGCTCGGGGAATTCCATCCGCTCGAGAATGATCGGTGCGTTCATCGCGCAGAGCGTGTCACCGGTCGTGGTATCCTTGAGACCCGCGAGAGCGACAATGTCGCCAGCGAAAGCCTCCTGGATGTCCTCACGGCTGTTCGCATGCATAAGCAGCATGCGACCGACCTTTTCCTTCTTGTCCTTGACCGAGTTGGTGACCTGCGATGCGGTCTCCAGCTTGCCCGAGTAGATGCGGGCGAAGGTCAGCGTACCGACGAACGGATCGTTCATAATCTTGAACGCCAGCGCCGAGAACGGAACGTCGTCCGACGAAGGACGCTCGTCCGGCGTCACGCCGTCGAGCTTCAGGCCCTGAATCGCGGGAACGTCGAGCGGCGAAGGCAGATAGTCGACCACTGCGTCGAGCAAAGGCTGAACGCCCTTGTTCTTGAACGCCGAACCGCAAACGACGGGGACGAACGCCATGCTCAGCGTACCCTTGCGGATCAGCTTCTTGAGGTCGGCGACGCTCGGCTCGTTACCTTCGAGATACGCCTCCATGAGGGCATCGTCCTGCTCGACGGCCATCTCGATCAGCTCGCTGCGATACTTCGCGGCCTTCTCGACCAGATCCTCAGGGATCTCGGCATATTCGAACTTCGCACCCAGACTCTCTTCGAGCCAGATGATCGCGCGGTTCTCGACGAGATCGACGAGGCCCTTGAAGCCGCCTTCCATGCCGATCGGAAGATACAGCACGGCCGGACGCGCACCGAGACGATCGATGATCGAGTTCACGCAGAAGTAGAAATCGGCACCGGTGCGATCGAGCTTGTTGACGAAGCACATGCGCGGCACGCCGTACTTGTCGGCCTGACGCCACACGGTCTCGGACTGCGGCTCGACGCCGGCAACGCCGTCGAAGCATGCCACTGCACCGTCGAGCACGCGGAGCGAACGCTCGACTTCGATCGTGAAGTCGACGTGGCCGGGCGTATCGATGATGTTGATAAGGTGCTCTTCGCCCTTACCTTCTTCGGCGCGCCACTTGCAGGTGGTCGCAGCCGACGTGATCGTGATCCCGCGCTCCTGCTCCTGCTCCATCCAATCCATCGTCGCGGTGCCTTCATGCACTTCGCCGATCTTGTAGGACTTGCCGGTGTAATAGAGGATGCGCTCGGTCGTCGTCGTCTTACCGGCGTCGATGTGCGCCATGATGCCGATGTTGCGGTAACGGTCGAGCGGATGGCTGCGGGCCATGATCGTGCTTCCTTAAGGATATGGGGAGCCGAACGTGCCGGCTCCCCAATATATAGGTGTTTGCGTGACAGGCGAAAGACCGCCCGTCACACGGATAGCAATGCTAGGCTTCAAAGCCCGCTGTTACCAGCGGCAGGAAGCCCGCTGTTACCAGCGGTAGTGCGAGAATGCACGGTTGGCTTCCGCCATCCGGTGCGTATCTTCACGCTTCTTGACCGCGTTGCCACGGTTGTTGGCGGCATCCATCAGCTCACCCGACAGCCGTGCGGCCATCGTGTTCTCGCTGCGCGAACGCGCCGCACCGATCAGCCAGCGAATCGCCAGCGCCTGTGCACGCTCGGGACGAACCTCGACCGGCACCTGGTACGTTGCACCACCGACGCGGCGCGAACGGACTTCGATGCCCGGCTTCACGTTGTTCAGCGCATCGTGGAAAACGCCGATCGGATCGCGCTTGGCGCGGCTCTCGACGGTTTCGAATGCACCGTACACGATCAGCTCTGCGACGGACTTCTTGCCGTCTAGCATGACGCTGTTCATGAACTTCGACAGAACCTCATCCCCGAACTTGGGATCAGGCAGGATGACCCGCTTTTCGGGACGACGACGACGTGCCATTTCAATTTCCTTGTAGACTTCAGCCGGTTCCGGAACACGTCCGGGGCTTACTAAGCTTCGTAACTTCCGAGGCGTGGATCCCGGATAAGATCGCCTAGAGAGATCTTTCCGGGATGATCATGCCCCCGGCATGATCACTTCGGACGCTTGGCGCCGTACTTGGAACGCGACTGACGCCGGTCCTTCACACCCTGTGTATCGAGCACGCCGCGCAGGACGTGATAGCGAACACCGGGAAGATCGCGGACACGACCGCCACGGATCAGGACAACCGAATGCTCCTGAAGATTGTGGCCCTCGCCCGGGATGTAGCTGATGACTTCGCGCTGGTTGGTCAGGCGAACCTTGGCCACCTTGCGCAGAGCCGAGTTCGGCTTCTTCGGGGTCGTCGTGTAGACGCGCGTGCAAACGCCACGCTTCTGCGGATTTGCTTCCATCGCAGGGACCTTCGACTTGGCCTTCTGCGGATCGCGGCCCTTGCGGACCAGCTGGTTGATCGTCGGCATTGAAGCCTTCACCTTTCAAGTGGTTACTTTGCTGGAGCCATGAGGCGCCTGAGAATACAAAAAGAACCATAGGAACGCGGGAGCGCCCCTCAGGTCCTGGAATGCATCCAGCAATGTTCAAGCATGCCCGGCGGGAAACACTCCCGAAGAACAGGCCGCGCCTATAGGTCAGGACGGGGTCCGGGTCAACGGGGCGGAATCGGTTTGGGTGCGGGTAGGTTATTGAGTTCGGGTGGACACGAACGCCGACCTGACACCGTCGATGGCCCTTACTAATCCTCCCCCGCAAGGGGGAGGTGGCACCGAAGGTGACGGAGGGGGAGGAACACGCAACGACTACTGCCCTTTCCTCCCCCTCCGTCTGGCAAGAGCCAGCCACCTCCCCCTGGCGGGGGAGGATCGCAGCACCTCCTCTACCGCGAACGCGTCCCGAGCACCGCCAGCAGCGTCTTCTCGAATCGCGCGGGGTCCTCGACCTGCGGCGAGTGACCCAACCCCTCGAGCATCACCAGATTCGCATTCGGCATCTGCTTCACCGCGCGCGGCGCCACCTTCGGCACCGGCTCGAGGAACTTGCGCAAGTTCGCCGGCGCCTGCGCCCGGCCGAACGCGGTCTTGTCCAGCGTCCCGACGATCAAGGTAGTCGACGGCGTGATCCGGTACAGCTCATGCGCGACCGATTGCGTCTTGATCATCTCGCTCGTCTTGGCCTGCGCGAGCGCCACGGTGTCGCGCCCTGCCCCTTGGTACATGCCCGCCTGCATCCAGACCCAACGATCATAGGATGGCTTCCACACACCGTGATAATAGTTCTCGAGCTGATACGCCTTGATCGACGCGTAGCTCGTCTTCTTCTCGTTCGCCCACAGCGTGTCGACGTCGGTATAGGGCACGCCCTCCTCGCCGCGATCCTTCAGGCCGAGCGGATTGACGAGCACCAGCTTCTCGACCGACGCCGGATAGAGGATGGCGTACCGCATCGCGAGCATGCCGCCCATCGAATGCCCGACGAACGTGGCCCTCGTGATGCCACGCGACTCGAGCAGCCGCTTGGTGAACGTCGCCAGCATCTCGAAGCTATACTGTGCCGCGCGGGGCTTGGACGATTTGCAGAAGCCGATCTGGTCGGGGACGATCACCCGGTAGCCGACCTCGCTCAGCGCCCGTGCGGTGCTGCCCCAGGTCGCGCCGCAGAAATTCTTGCCATGGAGCAGGACGACCGTGCGGCCATTGGGTCGCTGTGGCGCGATATCCATGAACGCCATTTGCGCCGACGTGCCGACGATATCGACTTCCATCGTCTGAACGGGCCACGGATAGGTGAAGCGTTCGAGCTGCGGCCCGAGGTCCGGCACCTGCGGAACTGGCCCCGCCCCCATGAGCAACGCCGCGACCGGCAGCGCCAGCATCATCAATCCCGCCCTCATAGTATTACGCTTCCCACATCCAACGAGACGGCTTTAAGGTTAACGAGCAAATCACACATCGCGCAACGCATCATCCTTACGATGATCGCTAGAGATGCTCGCGGGACGAATTGCACGCGAGACGCTTGCCCTTCGCGAAAACGCTGGGTAAGGGGCGCGTCCGTGTAGGAGTGTAGCTCAGTTGGTTAGAGCGTCGGTCTCCAAAACCGAAGGCCCTCGGTTCGAATCCGAGCACTCCTGCCACCCCCTTTAAATTCTTGGCAAAAATCGCGGGGATTGCGCTCGCCGCTTTAGCGCGTCCATCACGATTGCAGAAATTGCATTTCATAATGCAATTTTCGCAATTGATCTATGATGTGCTGCGATGCACAACGATCAGGCCTTTCAGGCATCCTCTCCTAAAAACTTTCACGGCCGGTCTTGTACCGGCCTTTTTTTTCGTCCGCGTTCGGCGTACACCTCGGGTGCCGTCGTCAAGCCGAACGATAAATAGAAACCGTGGGAGCGGAGCCGCCGGTCAAACCGGCACCGGCAAGACGATCGTGCGGGGGATCGAGTGACCCAAGCGCTCTCCCCCGCCACTTCTCTGGCCCATACGCCACTTCTCCGGTCGCCACTTGTCTGCCCGCCCCCTCCTCTCTTCCGGCAGCCGCCCTGCGCCTCTCCTGCCGCGCACTTGCTTTCACCTGTGACGGCAGCTATCTGCCGCGCTTCCGACAGCGAGGACGGACCTGCCGCCGCGCCCCTTCACAGGGAGCGGCTAGTGGGTCTATGCCTCGCATCTCAGTTTCTCAATCAGCGGGTTCGAAGAACATCGTGGCGAAGACGTCCCCCCTCGAATTCATCCAGCAGGTCCGCAACGAGACCGCGAAGGTCACGTGGCCGACGCGTCGCGAGACGGTCATGACCGGCGTGATGGTGGTGATCATGACGACGATCCTCGCGCTGTTCTTCCTGGGCGTCGACTCGATCCTGCAAGCGATCGTCTCCGCCCTCCTCAAACTCGCTCAGTAAGCAAGGTTCCGTCATGGCGCGCTGGTACATCATTCACGCCTATTCGGGCTTCGAGGGCAAGGTCCGCGACTCGATCATGGCCGAGGCGACCCGGATGGGTCTCGAACAGCTCGTCGAGCAGATCGAAGTCCCGACCGAAACCACCACCGAAGCCCGTCGCGGCAAGAAGATCGCGGTCGAGCGCAAGTTCATGCCGGGCTACGTGCTCGCCAAGCTGAACATGAACGACGACGTGTATCACCTGGTGAAGAACACGCCGAAGGTCACCGGCTTCCTCGGCAGCATGGGCAAGCCGCAGGCGATCAGCGAGGCGGAAGCCACGCGTATGCTCAACAGCAAGGAAGAAGCCGCCGCTGCGCCCAAGCAGAAGGTCAAGGTTGACTACGAGATCGGCGATCAGGTCAAGGTCCTCGACGGCCCGTTCGCGACCTTCAACGGTCTCGTCGAAGAACTCGACTTCGACCGCAGCCGCGTCAAGGTTTCGGTGTCGATCTTCGGGCGTGCGACGCCTGTGGAGCTCGAGTTCGAGCAGGTCGAAAGAAGCAAGTAAGGCCAAGCCGCACGCGATTAGCCCAAGGGCTGCTCGCGAGACGTCGCCAGCCCGGCCGGCGGGCCAACGGCCCGGCCGACGACGCGGGATTTAATCCCGCGTCGCGTTACCGTTTAGTTCGTGTCGACACATAAGGCTTGTTTCCCCGCGAAGGCGGGGATCCAGACTGGGCTCCCGCCTTCGCGGGAGAACAACGCAGCCGTAGTGATCGCCCTAGACCGTGCCAATGTCCGGTCGGGATAACTGCCAACCGAGCCCGTCCTCAAAACCGAACGCTATCGGCCACCACCCGAGCAGCAGCCGCGCTACGGTCGTAGTAGTACAAGCTCGGCGCCTCGTACGTCACCAGATACAGCTTCCCACCGATCACCGCCCCACGTGCTTCGCCACGCCGCTGCAACGTCTCGTTCTGTTTCGAGAAGGTGTAGGTGAAGCGCACGCCCTTGCTGCCGGCGAACTGGATCGGCGCGATCGTGTCGATCGCCATCGACGATGCGTCGCGCGCGATGCGGTAGCTGTTTTCGAGTAGCACCGGGATGTCGGTGATCAGCATCGTCGCCGAGACCTTCGGCAACGGCTTGTTCTTCTTGTCGACCTCGCGGAACAGCGGCCGGCCGGACTCGATGCCGCCATAGAAGCTCAGATCATTCAGTTCGTCGCCGTCCTGCGTCCAGGTTTCGGCATTGCGACCGGGGCGCTCGGACAGCTTGTTCCATTCCGTGCCCGGCTGCACCGTCATCGCCGATTTGGCGACCGCGGTGCGCTGGCCGGCGGAGATGAGCTTGTTGCCGGCCGCGACGGGGGCTGCGAGCGAGAGCGTTGCGACCGCGGCGAGCAGGGCGAGTTTCTTGGACATGGTCGTCCTCCTTACGAAATCAGCGTGGCGATGAGCGTGGCGTCGGTCGCGGCCGGCTTGAGACGGAGATACGTCGCGAGCGCGGCCTGGCCTTCGGCAACCTGCTGGCTGCGGAGCAACGCCAGCCCGAGGCCGCGATACGCCTCGGGCGGCGCGTCGCCCTTGCCGATCGCCTCCTGGTAGAATTGCGCTGCGCTGACGAGGTCGCGCGGATTGCCGCGCTCGCGGTACAGGTCGCCGCGGGCACACAGCAACGGTGTCGACCATCCGGTACCGTCCGCCAGATTGGCGAGCAGATACTCGCTGCCGCCGAAGTCGTTGAGCTTGATCTGGTCGTTGAGGAAGACCGGCAGCCATTTCGCCATCGCCGCCTGATGCGTGTCGACGACCGCACGCTTGACGTCGTGCGCCTCGATCGACGCGGCGCGCAGATACGTGGCGCGCGCGAGATCGGTCGGATGCGTGGCGAAGACACCGGCGACGTATTTGTGTTGCGCCCTGCCCCTGCGACCGATCGCGGTCGCATCGGCTTCGCCCATGACGTGCTCCCAGACGTCCGCGGCGGCCGATGACGGGTATTGCGAACGTGCGAGATACTGGAAGCCCGTCATGTCGGCCTCGCGTTCCTGGTCGCGGCTGAAGGCGTACATCTGGCCCACCACGGAGTATTGGATGTTGGCACTGTTGCGGATGAGGATCGACGCCCACGCCATAACGTCGGTGCCGGTGCGGTGGCTCTTGAAGTCCTTGAGCGAATGCCGAAGCTCGAAATGGCCGAACTCGTGGCCGAGGATCGCCCCCAGCTCGGCTTCGCTCCGGACACGAAGCAACAGTCCGGTCCAGACGACCATCGCGCCATTGGGTGTCATGTATGCGTTGAACGCCGGCACCTCGTCGATATAGAGCCGGACCGATCGACACCGGTCCTCGCCGACGGTCCGGCACAGCACGCCGCGGACATAGGCATTGAGCGCCGGATCCTTGACCAGCGACCGGGAGTCGCGCTGCACCCGCTCGCGTTCGTCCGCCTCCATCCATATCCCGCGCTCGTCGACCGTCGTCGGGGTGTAGGCCTGCATATAGGTCGGAAGCGGCGGGCGCTTGTCGGCGGCGACAGCAGACGTACCGATCGCGGTCGCTAGCAGAAGGCCGACCACGGGGATCCGCATGTCAGTGCGCCGAAGCGATGGCGGGCGCGGCGGCGATCGGAGCCTCGATCGGTTTCCCCGGAAAGCCTTCCAGCAACTGCCTCACGCGCTTGTCGGCGCCCTCCGCGTCGCGGACATCCCCGCCCATCTGCATGTCGGCGTTCAGCCAGACGAGTTCACCGGTGCGAAGATCGACAAGCCCGGCAAAGCCCTTGTGGACGCCCGCGGTGATCGGAACGCGTGCCATCGCCGCAAAGACTTGCAGCATCTTTCGGCCGGTCGAACCGAAATGATCCTCCGTCGTGATGAACAGCGCGTAGTCCGCTTTATCGAGCCCAGGCAGCGTGCGGACGTCGGGGCCAAGCCCCCATTCGAACTGGTCCTTGCGCTTCTTGGTAGGCAGGCGATTGCCCTTGAAGAACTGATACTCGATCACCGACGACGCGACCGCCCCGAACAATTCCTGATATTCCGCGACCTTCGCCGAACCCGCACCGACCGGCTCGACATACCCGACGACGCTGTTGCCGAGACCGGTCTGGGCCTTGGCGAGCGCGGTGGCGATGTTCTCCTTCGCCTGATCCGTCCAGTCGGCGTTCGGCTCGTACATCCCGCCAGTCGACTGCGCGCCGACCCGGATCGACGGCCGCATCAACACGATCCGCGCCGTACCGGGCGCCAGGACGAAACCAGGCTTCAGCCCAGTCTTCTCCTGCGCATACGCGGGCGCGATCGCCGTAACCGCAAGCATCAGCGCGACCAGCGTCGCACGGCACAAAATGATCATACCCACCCCTGTTCCCGGATGCCCCCATCCGATCCAGGGCATATTAGAGCCGGAGCAGCCCATCGTCCGAGAATTATTTAGTTCAAAACGAGTGCTTTCCGACCTCCAAGGGCCAAACTCTTGCTCTGTGCATCATGGCCGGCTCGACCTGTTTACTCGGGCGGATAAAAATGTTCGCCTACCAGCCATATATGTCGCTTCGAAGAAGAGTACCGGATCGATACCTTTACTTGCGCCGCAATATCATTCGGCGAATCAAAATATATTTCACTCGCGAGGCGCAATAACTATTGGTCGAAATGGCATAGATTTGTTCATTATCATCGGGTTGACCTGCATACCTCCTACACCCGAAACGATACCATATTTATTTTACGTTTGGTTAACCATAACTAGTTATATTGCGCTAACATTTGTAGGACATCCGCGTACAAGACGTTGCGTAGTTACCAATACGCCAAACGAATATGACGTCCGGCGTTATCGGTAAACTCTATGTACCCCATGACCAGCTCGACACGCATGCAACCGTATTCAGCGATCCGCCTACAGGAAATGACTGATGCCCCTGACGACCACGGCCTTAAAGAAATCGCTCGAGCATGGCGATCACTTGCGTTCAGGGATTGCGACGGCTCGCCCGTCCCCGGATTCAAAAGACGCCGGTCATCGTATCTTGTTCCTCGACCTTGAGAATGCAGCCGCCAACGGTGTTCGTCGTGAACTCGAAGAGATGGGCCACAAAACCGCGTGGATCGGCTTGGCCAGCGAAGAACGCGCCGGGCTGGTGTTTCAACCAGACCTGATTGTGATCAACCCTGAGGCCTCGATCGGCAATCGTCATGCGTTCATCGCCTTGTTGGACAAAGAACAGTTTTCCGGGACACTAACGCTGTTGCGGCCCAGCGTGCATTTCCGGGATGCGATCGCCCTGGCGGAACAGTCCGGGATCGATCACGTCGACTGGCTCGATGCGCCCTATAGCGCGCAGGACATTGTCGACCGCCTGGCTCATATCGCCCGACAACCGCATGACGGCGACACCGGCGACCGTCATTTCCTGTCATGGCTGATCCAGCAAGGCCGGTTGCTGCCCAATCTCACGCATGAATTCCATGAGAAACGCAGCCTGCACGACGACGGCATCGCCGGCTACGAAACACTCACGCGGTTGCGCAATCGGCCGTCGCTCAACCCCGAGCACATCTTCGCCCCGTCGACGATCCTCTCGCTGGAGGTCGCCGCGACGTCGCTTGCAGTGGAAGCGGCTGCCCGCCTGCTCGCGGCGCTGGAGGTCGAGGGCAGGCCAGTGCCTATCGCGGTGAACTGCAGCGCCGCCGTGCTCGCGCATCCGGATTTCCTCGCCGCGATGCCGATCCTGCTGCGACGCCACAACGTCGCCCCCGGCATGCTCGGGATCGAACTCACCGAGATCAGTTATTCAGGACTCGACGGTCGCCTGCTGGAAAACATGCGGGAGCTTGGAACGATGGGAATACCCATCTCGCTCGACGATTTCGGCAAGGGCGCGACCAACTTCGATCGCATTTCCGACCTCCCGGTGTCCGAGGTCAAGATCGACCGGAAGATCTTCCAGAAGTGCCGCAAGGGCGAGTTCCCGCCGTCGCTGCTGAAGGAAATCATCGATTATTGCCGAAGCCGGTCGATCGGAACCGTGATCGAGGGCATCGAGACCGCCGACGATCTCGTCCTGGCGAAATCGCTCGGTGCCGACTGTGGGCAAGGCTTTTACTGGGGGAAACCCGTGCCGATTGAATCGATCGTACCCCGTCATGGTGCCTGACAACAGGTTCGGCCGCTTCATAGGCCGGACGCTCGACGAGGCTGAGCCCGTCGCCACGAACCCGGTCGAAGGTGAGCGGCCCTCGATGCGGCTCGAACTCCGCGAGGTCGAGGGGCTCGACCTTTCGCCACCCCTCGTGCTCGCGGGTGCCTGGGCCTGGTTGTTGTTCCACGAAGCTGGCGGGCTGATCAGCTATTCCGATGGATACGCCACGCGGTCGGCCTGTTACGCCGCAGCCAAGCAGATCGCCTGGCCAGTCGACGTCTTCGAATAAACCGCGGTCGATCGCGCAGCCTCCCAGGCCCGCGCGCGACGACGCGAACGCCGGTTGCCGCGCCCCGCGTTTTCGGCTATGCGCGCCGGCTTCCACCTTCATTGATGGAATTTGCGGGAGGCTGTCGCGAGACGGCCGCCATCACCGCTAGGCTCACATAAAGAGAGTGACATGGCTAAAAAGATTACCGGATACATCAAGCTGCAGGTCCCTGCAGGCGAGGCAAAGCCCGCGCCGCCGATCGGACCTGCGCTGGGTCAGCGCGGCGTGAACATCATGGAGTTCTGCAAGGCGTTCAACGCCGGCACGAGCGAACTGAAGAAGGGCATGCCGATCCCGACCGTCATCACGGTCTATGCGGATCGCTCGTTCTCGTTCGAGACGAAGACCCCGCCAGCCTCGTACCTGATCAAGGAGGCCGCTGGTCTCAAGTCGGGTTCGAAGGAGCCCGGCAAGGTCGTCGCCGGCACGATCAAGCGCAGCCAGCTGAGCGAGATCGCCACGACGAAGATGAAGGACCTCAACGCCAACGATATCGACGCTGCGACGAAGATCATCGAAGGCAGCGCCCGCGCAATGGGCCTCGAAGTGGTGGAGGGCTGAGATCATGGCTAAGCTGAGCAAGAAGCAGAAGGCCGTCACGGTCGACCTCGTCAAGCTGCACGGCATCGACGAGGCCATCGGTCTCGCACGGTCGGGCGCCACGTCGAAGTTCGACGAGACGATCGAAGTCGCGCTGAACCTGGGCGTCGATCCGCGTCACGCAGACCAGATGGTCCGCGGCGTGGTGACGCTGCCTAAGGGCACCGGCAAGACCGTCCGCGTCGGCGTGTTCGCCCGCGGCGCGAAGGCTGAAGAAGCGCTCGCAGCAGGCGCAGACGTGGTCGGCGCCGAAGACCTGATGGAAATCATCCAGGGTGGCACGATCGATTTCGATCGCTGCATCGCGACCCCGGACATGATGGGCATCGTCGGTCGCCTCGGTAAGGTGCTGGGTCCGAAGGGCCTGATGCCGAACCCGAAGCTCGGCACGGTGACGATGAACGTCGCAGCCGCCGTTCAGGCAGCCAAGGGCGGCCAGATCGAATACCGCGTCGAGAAGGCCGGCATCATCCATTCGGGCATCGGCAAGGCGTCGTTCCCGGCAGAAGACCTGCGCGCGAACTTCGACGCACTGGTCGACGCAGTGGTCAAGGCCAAGCCGACCGGCGCCAAGGGCAAGTACGTCCAGAAGGTCGCGATCTCGTCGACCATGGGTGCAGGCATCAAGGTCGACACGGCCGAGGTTGCTGGCGCGTAAGTCGCACGTGGCTAGCGCAAGCTAGCCACGAGACGGCGAGCGCCCGGCCGGCGCGGGCAACCGCGACCGACGTGGACGGGATTTACTCCCGTCCTACCGCTACAGTTAAGAAGGGCCGGGAACGATCCCGGCCCTTTTTGCGTGTTGGCGATACCGGTCGTTCGGCGAAGATCGCCCCTACCCCACTCCGTCATCCTGACGAAAGTCAGGATCCAGGGTTACGGACGTCGCCCCTCTGGCTCTGGATCCTGACTTTCGTCAGGATGACGGGGTCGTGGGAAAAAACGTGAACCGCGCGCCATTATGGTCCACGTCATGACGCATGATCGAAGCCTCCTGCCACTGTGGCGCGGTAACGCTGGCCATCGACCTACCGCCTGAATGGGTAGCCGACTGCAACTGCTCGATCTGTCGCAGCTACGGAGTCCTGTGGGCGTATTACCGGGCAAGTGACGTGCGCGTCACGGCATCCGTTCCGATCGACGTCTACAGTTGGGGTGCCAAGACATTGCGCTTCCATCGCTGCAGCGAATGCGGATGCGTAACGCACTGGACGAAGGTCGACCCGGCGATCGACCGGATCGGCGTCAACGCCCGCCTGTTGCTGCCCGACATCCTGGCGGCGGCCCGCATACGCCAGCTCGATGGCGCAGATACCAGGCAATACCTCGACGCCTGACACTCTCCGCAATTGACTCCGCCGCCAATTCCGCTAAGGCGCGGCTTCGTTCGGCGGGCTTGCTCGTCGAACTCCGTCCGAGACAGTGGGTGCAGCGGGTTTGCCGGTGCTTAATCTCCCACCTAGACGGGGAATGAGATTTTGCGGAGCGCCTCGTGCGCCTGCCCTCTCCCATGCCCCATCGACGAGACACCCGGAAGCGCGGGTTTGTCTGCGCCTCCGGTTAGTAACCGGGTCCACTGCGTAAGCGGTGAACTCGTAAAACGTGGAGAATGGCATGGATCGTGATCAAAAGACCGCGGCCGTAGCCGAGCTGAACCGCACCTTTTCCGAGGTCGGCGTCGTCGTTGTCACGCGCAACCTCGGCCTGACCGTCGCACAGTCCACTGTGCTGCGGAACAAGATGCGCGACGCCGGCGCGACCTACAAGGTCTCGAAGAACAAGCTTGCCAAGATCGCAATGGACGGCACCGACTACAGCTCGCTGGGCGACATGCTCACGGGTCCGGTCGGTCTGGCCAGCTCCATCGATCCCGTCGCGGCCGCCAAGGTGGTCGTGGAATTCGCGAAGACGAACGACAAGTTCGAAATCGTGGGTGGGGCGATGGGCGCGACGACCCTCGACGTCGACGGTGTGAAGGCGCTCGCAACGCTGCCCTCGCTGGACGAACTGCGTGCCAAGATCGTTGGCCTCATCGTGGCACCTGCCACGAAGCTGGCAACGATCACGCAGGCTCCGGCAGCGCAGCTCGCGCGCGTGCTTTCCGCCTACGCGGAGAAGGAAGCCGCCTGATCTTGCAGGCCTTTCGTTACCTTTTTGAACTGATGGGGCATGAGCCCCGAGATGGAGATTTATCATGGCAGACCTGAACGCGCTCGTTGAGAGCCTGAGCGAACTGACCGTTCTCGAAGCAGCTGAGCTTTCGAAGCTGCTCGAAGAGAAGTGGGGCGTTTCGGCCGCAGCAGCGGTCGCAGCACCGGCAGCAGGCGGCGGCGCCGCTGCTCCTGCAGCAGAAGAGCAGACCGAATTCGACGTCATCCTGACCGGCGACGGTGGCAAGAAGATCAACGTCATCAAGGAAGTCCGTGCGATCACCGCGCTCGGCCTGACCGAAGCAAAGACGCTGGTCGAGTCGGCTCCCAAGGCCGTCAAGGAAGGCGTGTCGAAGGACGAGGCAGCCAAGATCAAGGCTCAGCTCGAAGCAGCTGGCGCCACGGTCGAGGTTAAGTAAGCCGCAGCTGGAGAGACGATTTAGCGTAGCCTAAATCGCACTCCAGCAAGGCCGGCCGGCGGCATTTATGCCGACCGACGAAGCAGGGGCTTTGCCCCTGCTGGCCGCAGCTAAGAAAAAGGGCGGCCCCAGCAATGGGGTCGCCCTTTTTTGTTGTGCGGGAATATCGCGTTGCTCATTCCAGCAGGGCTCGCTTCACGCCGGTTCCGATGCGCATCCAAGGTTCCGCGACCACTCGCGCGTGTAGTGATGGGCGTCGGACCAAAGCAGTCAGCCTTCTGCGGCATAGCTGCGCTGTCCAGCCTCCGCCGCAACCGCGGCATTGTTCTCCCGCGAAGGCGGGAGCCCAGTCTGGGTCCCCGCCTTCGCGGGGAAACAAGTTTTACGTGTACGCCCGGTGTTACCGCTCGAAGCAAGGACATGACCGGGTGTCGAAGGTCAGCACGCCGCGCGAGCCCCCCCACCTACCGATCGAACGTCACCGCATGCGGCCGCGCGGCAACCGTCGTGTACATCCGCGCCGGTGCATCGAGCCAGAACGGCGCGAGCTTGGCGGAATCTACGCGCTCGATGCCGACCACCCACGCGCGCGCTGCCTGCGCCTCGTCGCCAGCCGTCACGTACAGGATGTTGGTCGCGACGACCGGCACGAACATCGGCCGGTTGGCAGCAGTCATCGTCCGGATCGCCTCGCGGGCGATCGCCGTGACGGTGCGGATGGTTCGCGTTTCGCCCGGCGCCAGCGCGAACGGCGGGGCGACGGGCCGCACGACGGGCGCCGCGTTGAACTGCGCAAGATCCTGATCCTGATCGGCGTGCGCGGTGAGCAACGCGACGCCGGTGCGGATCGCTTCGGCCGATGCGGTGCCCGTGTTGGTTACGACGAGTTCGCACTCGACGGTGGCGCTCAACAGGTTGAGACCAGCGCGCAATGGGCGCAGTTCGCAGGTCAGCCGGGCACGCGCGGCGACTGGCGGCGTAGGTGGCGCCTTGCCCCTAGGCTCGAGAAATTTGGGCGCGGCCATTGGCACCGCAGCAACGGGTGCGACCGCAGACGCCGTGGCAGCGGTGACAGCCGCCGGGGTTTCGGCCGGTTCGGAGACGACCGGCCTGGGGGCGACTGGCTGGGGGGCAATAGGCTGGGCGACGACCGGCTTCGCCGCAACGGGCGGCGGAGTCGGCTCGACATAGGCTTCGGGTTCGACGCTCTCGTACCGGTGGCTGCGCGGCTTGCGGCGGAGCGCCCACAGCGCGCCGAGCACCACGACGATCGCTGTCAGCGAGAGCCACAGCGGCATCGCGCTGCCCTTTTCCGGCGTCGAGAGCGTGGATTCCGGGGTTGGGGATGGCGTCGTTGCTGGCACCGACGCGGTGGGCTGCGACGCGGTGGGTTGCGGCGCCACTTCGGTGGTCGGGGTCTGCGATGGCGACGATTGGAGAGTGGGGTCGGACGTGGGCGTGGCGACGGGCGCCGGTTCGGCCGATGTCGGCGGACGTGTTGGCTCGTCGTCCGAAGCACGTGGTCGGGTCGTGGATTCCGGCGTTGTTCGGATGGCTGCCGGTCCTCGCGTAGGCGCTTCGGTCGTCGGGCGCTCGACGCCTGCACGTTGCGTGGTCGCGCGATCCGTGGCGGGCTTTGCCGCAGCGGTCGAGCGGGGAGTACGACGGGGGGTGGGCGTGGTGTTCGGCAGGACGATCGTCGGCGCGGCGGGCACCGGTATCGTGGTCGCGTCGGGGTTCGCCTGCGTGCCGGGGGTCTGGAGGCGCTCCAGGCCGCGCACGGGTGCGGCCGGCTCGGTTTGCGCGGCCGCCGGGGTCGCTGTGGCGGCCAGGACGGTCATGGTGGCGAGCAGAGCGGCCAGCGCTCCGCGGTCGGTCGTCATCGTCGAAATCCCCTGCGCGCGGTCGTCGCGGCGTTGTGGGCGGGGGAGGCTGAACGTGGCCCGACGGCAACCCGTGATGCGACGAGTTGCGGCTGCGTAGCGGCGAAGCGTTAGTTGTTAGAGAACTACTGAAGCAGCCTTATTAACAATCCTCCCCCGCCAGGGGGAGGTGTCGCCGAAGGTGACGGAGGGGGAGGAACACGAAATAGTCGTTTTCCTTGCCTCCCCCTCCGTCTGGCAAGGGCCAGCCACCTCCCCCTTGCGGGGGAGGATCAAGACGCCTCAATTACTTCGGCGATACGACCACTGCGCCGCCCTTCATCACGAAGACGGGGTGTTCCAACTGGCGGACATCGGCGAGCGGATCGCCGTCGACCGCGACGAGATCGCCGAAACGGCCCGGCTGGATCGCACCGACGTCCGCGGTTCTGGCCAACGCGATCGCGGCACTGGAGGTGGCGGCCTGGATCGCCTCCATCGGCGTCATGCCCCATTCGACCATTTTGGCGAACTGGAGCGCGTTGTTGCCGTTGGGGTAGACCCCGCCGTCCGTGCCGAACAGCATCTTCACACCGGCGGCGTGCGCCGCGCGGAAGGTCTGGCGCTGCTTGAGGCCGACCTGACGCTCCTTCTCCAGGCTCTCCGGGAAGACGCCGTTCTTGGCACCCTCGGCAAGGATATAGTCGTCGTCGTAGATATCCATGTCGAACCAAGCCCCGCTCGCCTTGGCCAGCTTGAACGATTCGGCGTCGGCGAGGCTGGCGTGTTCGATCGTGTCGACGCCTGCGCGCAGTGCGTCGTTGATGCCCTCCGCGCCGTGCGCGTGGACCGCGACCTTCAGCCCAAGCATATGCGCTTCCTCGACGATCGCCTTCATCTCGGCGAGGCTGATCTGCTGCGCGCCGACGGCGTCGGTCTTCGACAGGACGCCGCCGGTCATGCAGACCTTCACCACCTCGGCGCCGTATTTTCGGATCGTTCGCACGGCGCCGCGAAACTCGTCGGGCGTGTTGGCGATCTGCGGGTGCGGCACCTGGATCGAGGGCGGGAACTCGGTCGCGTCGCAGTGGCCGCCGGTGGCACCGAGCGCGTAGGTGGCGGGGACGATGCGTGGGCCGGGAACATAGCCGCGCTCGATGCCCTGTTTCAGCGCGACGTCGTCGTAATTGGCCGAGCCGACGTTGCGGACGGTCGTGAAGCCCGCATCGAGCGTCTTCCGCGCATTCGCAACGCCGACGACGGTCCAGAAATTGTCGGTGAATTCGAGCTGACGATAGCCGCTGAGCGTCGGGTCGCTGGGCAGATGGACGTGCATGTCGATCAAGCCCGGGAGCAGCGTCCGCTCGCCCAGATCGACGCGTTCGGCGCCGGCGGGCACCGCGTCCCCCTTGCGGCCCACTGCGGTGATGCGGCCATCGACGATCGTCACCTGCGGGTTGTCGACTCGCTTGCCCGCAAGGACGTCGACCATGTGCGCTGCGGTGACGACGACGGTCTTCGCATCGGCATTGGCGGCGGTCGTCGCGAGTAGCGTCGCGATGAGAATGCGCGCGATCATGTAGGTCCCCTTCCCCGTGTTCCGCGCTGTGTGCGGTACCGCGAGCGATCGGGCAAGTGCCGCGTCTTGCCCTATTGTCGACACCGGTACAGGCCATCTGTGATGCTTCCGACGACGAGATCGCCCGTGATGATGCTTCAATTTCTTCCGTTCTGCGCGCTGGCTGCTGCGCTGGTGCCCTTGGCTGCGCGCGCCGATCCGGCGCCGTTCGACCTGACCGGGCCCAGCCTGCGCGTCGGCGTGACGCATGGGACGACGACGTTGCCGATCGCGCAGGTGCCGAGACTTGCGACCGGCGACCGCGTGTCGATTGCGGCGGACCTGGCCGTCGGTAAGAAGGACGACGGCGCGCGCTACCTGCTGGTCGCGGCGTTCCTGCGCGGCGCGACCGAGCCGCCGCCGAAATCGTGGTTCTCCAAGGCCGAGACGTGGAAGGCGAAGAAGAACGCGCTGGCGTTGACGGTACCGGAAGGCGCGCGGCAGATGGTGGTGTTCCTGGTGCCCGAAAGCGGCGGGTTCGATGCCGTCGTGTCGGCGGTGCGCAAGCAGCCGGGGGCGTTCGTGCGCGCGGTGCAGGATCTCGACCAGGCGTCGCTCGATCGCGCGCGGCTCGATGCGTTTCTCGACGGGATCCATGCGCTGGAGCGGACGCGGCCGGAGCGGATCGAGGCGGTATCGCCATTGTTGTCGCGCAGCCTGGCGATCAAGCTGAAGGCGGAGTGCCTCGATCTCGCGGCGGATCTGCAAGCCTCCTGCCTGACGCAGAGCCGCGATTCGCTTGTGCTGGCGGATGGGCAGAGTTCGACGCTGGCGGATACGCTGGTGGGAGCGCCGACCGATCTGGCGCTGCAATTGAGCGCGACGCCGGAGGGCGGGCTTGGCTATTACAGCCCGTATATCGGCGTGGTCCGCGATCTGGCGAAGATCTTCGGCGCGTTTCAGACGACGCAGTTCCGCTATATTCCGGCACTGGCGCGGGCGCATGACGATCGGCTGGCGCTGCTGCTGAACGCGGCGCCGTCGTTCGCCAGCCCCAAGTCGGTGATGGTCGTGGCGATGCCGGTGATCGAGACGGGTGCGCCGCAAACGCCGACGATGCGGCGCGCGGAGGCCGACCGGCTTGTGTGTGCGGCCAAGCCCGATCTGGTGCTGCCGGTCGAGGGCGCACCGCTGATCTATGCGACCAAGTTCGCACACGACATGAGCTTGCGGGTGACGACGCCGCAGGGGGGCGTGGTCGAACTGCCCGTGCAGGCGGATGCGGAACGCGGCGGCTATGTGCTCGATCAGGTCGGGATGCGGACCGCGGGGTTGAGCAGCGTGACCGATGCGACGTTGCACGGCCGCTGGGGCTTCACGCCGTTCGATGGACCGCGGTTTCGGTTGCAGGTGCCGCGCGCTGGCGGGTGGCAGATGGTCGATACCGATCCCGAGAGTCTCGTGGTCGGGCGCGACAATGCGGTCTCGCTGGCGGGGCCGACGCCGAGTTGCGTGGAGTCGGTGACATTGGTCGGTGCTGCGGGCGACGTGCCGCTCGCGTGGACGTCGACCGGCGAGCGCATCGGGCTGACCTTGCCGTTGGCCAAAGCCGCGCCGGGGAAACTGTCGCTCCTTGTGAAGCAATACGGGGTCGAGGGGCCGGACAAGATTGCGTTGACCGCACTCGCAGAGGCAGGGCGGATCGACGGCCTGACGCTGTATGCCGGCGATGCGTCTGGGACGTTGAGTGGGACGCGGCTCGATCTGGTGGCGTCGATGACGATCGACGGGGTCGCGTTCAAGCCGGGTGACGTCGTGCGGGCGGACAAGGCGGATCGACTGGCGCTGGCGGCGGGTACGGTGCCGACGTTCGCGGCGGGCCAGGCGAAGACGGCGCTCGTGACGCTGACCGATGGACGGAAGCGGTCGGTAAAGTTCGTCGTCGCGGCGGCGCGGCCCAGGGCGACGCTGATCGCCAAGAGCGTGGTCGTGCCACCCTCCCCTGGCCTGCCGGTCGTGCTGGCCGGTGATACGGCGATCGCGCAGGATGCCCGCCTGACCTTCTCGCTGCGTGCGGAGGGAACGCGATTTTCTGCGGGCGACAGTGTCGAGATCGCGACGGCGGATGGCGCGATGACGACCAGTGTCACGTCGGGGCGCGGGCTGACGGTGCAGGACGACCGCATCGCTGTCGTGTCGGTGGAGCCGGGCAAGGCACTCGGGGTTTCCGCGCATGGGCCGCTCAAATGGCGACTGGTGCAAGGCGGCGTTGCGGGGGATTGGGTGCCGCTCACGACGCTGGTTCGGACGCCGGCATTGGCGGGGGTGGCGTGCAAGGAGACCTGTACGCTGACCGGGACCGACCTGTTCCTGATCGAGTCGATTGCGGCGAACGCAGGGTTTGCCGAAGCGATTCGCGTGCCGGACGGGTTCACCGGGGCTTCGCTCGCGGTGCCGAAGCCGGTCGGCGGGACGCTGTTCCTGCGGCTGCGGGACGATCCGGGCGTGACGGCGTCGATCGCGGTCGGTTCGTAGCGTTCGCCGTTTGTTGCTAGACCAGTCGTGACCATCGCTGGCCCGTTTGCGGTGGCGGCGGGCGGGCGATTGTCGCTATGGGGCGCGGATGACCGCATCGGATCTCCAGAGCCTGTTCGTCACCAACCTCGTCCGGTACAATAGCGGCGACCGGCGACGATGGCGGCTGATCGTTGGCGACGTGAAGGTCTACAGCCTCGCGACGCACGCGCATTGCAACTGGGCGGTGACGCCGTCGGGCAGCGCGAGCGAGGTCGACGCGGTCGAGCGACTGGCGGACCGGCTGCGCGAGGATCACCCTATTATCACTGCCGGCTGACGGCTTTTTATCTACGCAGGAGCATCACATGGCGAAGCAATATTGGGCGCAGATCATCGAACTCGACGAGGAAATGACCGCCGCGACGATCCCCGGCGCGACTGATCACGAGGATGCGGCGGATTCGCTCGTGGCGGATTTCGTCGGCGCGATGGGTGGCGAGATCACCTCGGGCGCGGTGCGCGTCTGGGTGCAGGGCGGGGTCGAGAAGGTCTATGACTGGAAGGCGGACTTCACGATGCCAGACATGGACGAGATGGGCGACGAGGACGAGATGGAGGTCGAGGGCGAGATCGAGCTGACCGAGCGGGTTTGAGCACGAACCGCATGTGAATAAGCACACCACCCCGGCGAAGGCCGGGGGCCAATTGGCAAGGCCGGCATAACGGACCGCTGCCCCGCGTTAGCGACGTTGCCCAATTGGGCCCCGGCCTTCGCCGGGGTGGCGCGCAACTAGCGGTTAGGAGTTACGGGACGGTCTGGCCCGCTGGGGCGAGTTCGTGCCAGGTATGGTCGTCGTGTGCGAGCAGGGCATCGGCCGCGGCGGGTCCCAGCGTTCCGGCCTCGTACGGCTCCGGCATCCCGGCATCATGCGCCCAGAGGTCGAGGAACGGTTGTACCGCGGCCCAGCCCGCCTCGATCGCATCGGCACGCTGGAACAGCGTCTGGTCACCGACGAACAGATCATAGATCAGCGACTCATATCCGGTCAGGTGACCGATATCGAATTCGTCGGCATACCGGAAATCGAGCGCGATCGGCGCGGTGGCGACTTCCAGACCCGGGCGTTTGATGTTGATATCCATGCTCAGCCCCTCGTCGGGCTGGATCTGGATGATCAGGCGGTTGGGCGGCAGCATGTCGGCGGCGGCGCCGGGGAACGACGCGAACGGGACCGGCTTGAAGGTGATCGCGATCTCGGTGTCGCGACAGGTCATCGCCTTGCCGGTGCGCAGGTAGAACGGCACGCCCGCCCAGCGCCACGTGTCGACCATCAGCTTCAGCGCGACATAGGTCTCGGTCCGGCTGTCCGGCGCGACGTCGGGCGAGGCGGTGTAGGCGGGAACATCCACCCCCTTCACTTTCCCCGCGGTATATTGGCCGCGGACGCCGTTACGCTTCGCCTTGCCGGGCGAATAGACGCGGACGGCTTTGAGCACCTTGCCCTTTTCGTTGCGGATCGCCTCGGCATCGAAGCTCGCGGGCGGCTCCATCGCGACCATCGCGAGCAGCTGGAACAGGTGGTTGGGGACCATGTCGCGGAGCGCGCCGGTACCGTCGTAGAACTTGCCGCGGGTGCCGACGTCGACCGTCTCGGCGGCGGTAATCTGGACGTGCGCGATGCAGTCCGAATTCCAGACGCGCTCGATCATCATGTTCGCGAACCGCGCGGTCATGATGTTCTGCACCGTTTCCTTGCCGAGGAAATGGTCGATCCGGTAGATTTGCGCCTCGGACACGCGGGCGAGGATGCGTGCGTTGAGATCGCGGGCGGAGGGGAGGTCGTGGCCGAACGGCTTCTCGATCGCGATCCGGCGAAAGCCATGCGGCGTCTCCGCCATCAGGCCGTGGTCGGCGAGCTTGTCGACGATCGTGCCGAAGAACTTGGCGGGCACCGCGAAGTAGAACGCCACGTTGCCCTTCACGCGGGCCTTGAGCTGTTCATAGACGTCGTCGTGCGTGAAATCGCCCTGGAGATAGCCGACGCGGTCCTTGAGCCGCGCCCATGCGTCGCCCTTCTCGCCGGCCCCCTCGCCGCCCTTTGCGTCGAACGTGCCGAGTGCCTCGCGCAACGACTGGTCGTTCCCTTCGTCGATGCCGACGCCGAGGACGTGGAAATCGTTACCGACCAGCCCGAGCCGGGTCATGTTGATCAACGCCGGCATCAGCAGCCGGCGGGTCAGGTCACCGAAGGCGCCGAAGATCACGAGCGTCGTCGGCGGGGCGGGCTTGACGGACTTGCTCACGAATTCGCCTCGGACATGCATCGACCCTTTCTGCGGTGGTTCCTTCAAACAGCGTAGCGTGTGTCGATGTTCCCCGCACGCCCTCAGGTCGCCGTGAGGATGTTGTCCCCGAACGCACGCGCGTCGACCTCCGCCCAGTCGAGTTCCTCCTGAAGGCGGCGATAGACGTCCTCGGCCACCTCACCCTTGTCGCGCATTTCGTGGAGCACGACGCGCTGGCAGGCGATCATTTCCAAGTGGAGTTCGTCGAATTCGGAGGTCGCCTGCGGATCGTCCGCCTCGGCGGTGACCTTGCCCGCTGCGCCACAGCGGAAGCGCAACGCATCCGCCGCCGCGCCCTCGCGTGCCGGCAGCACCGCAAGCCCAGCATCGATCAGCCGCTTGCGCGCGGGTGCGATCTCGTCGGCCAGCCCGGTATCCTCGCCGAGATCGAGGCGGCGGATCAATGGGCCGAGAGTAAGCCCTTGCAGCACCAGCGTGCCGATCACGACGCCGAACGCCGCGAGCACGATCAGGTCGCGGCCCGGCACCGATCGTGGCAGCGCGAACGCGGTCGCGAGCGTCAGCAGGCCGCGCATGCCCGACCAGGACAGGATGATCGACGCATTCCAGGGGGGCGGCTTGGGCAGCCAGGACGGTGCGTAGCGGTTGGCGATGACGCCCTCGACGAACCGTACGAAGAACACCCACGCGATACGCGTCACGAGCACGGTCGCCAGCACCGCGGCGGCGAACCCGATCGCTGGCCAGCGCTCGGCGGCGGGCAGGCCGACAAGCACGTCGCGCGATTGCAGCCCCATCAGCGCGAACGCGATGATGTTGAGGACGAGCACCGCCGCCGACCATACCGCCGCGCCCTGCAAACGATCACGCGCAGGCTGGCCGATCGGGCGGCGCTGCGACACGATCATCCCGAACGTGACGACCGCGAGTACCGTCGAGATGTGCAGCCGCTCGGCGAGCAGCCAGATCCCGAATGTCACCGCGAAATCGGCGAGGCTCGCGCCGAGTGTCCGTGCAAAGAGAGGCGTCACGCGGAGGTAAAGCCATGAGGCAATGACGCCGAGGACGATCCCGCCCGGGACCGCGGCGGCGAGCGCGAGTGGCGTCACTGGCGTGTCGGAATGCGTCGCGAAGGCCACCGCGAGCCCGAACAACAGCAGCGCCGTCGCGTCGTTGAGAAGGCTCTCGCCCTGAAGGAGCAATAGGCCGCGGCGGGGGATGCCAACCTCGCCCAGCACCGCTTCCGAAGCGGCGGCATCAGGCGGTGCGACGATCGCGCCGAGCGCGAACGCGGCAGCAAGGGGCAGTCCGCCGAGCGTCACGCCGACCAATGCAACCGCCGCGGCCGTGACGAGTACCGCGAACACGGCGAGGCTCAGCAGCGGGAACCAGTGTCGCCGCAAGGCGCGCGGGCTGGTGTGATACGCGGCGTGGAGCAGCGCGGGTGCGATGAACAAGGCCAGCGCCAGATGCGGCTCGACCGTGATCTTCGGTGCGAATGGCAATGCGGCAAAGGCGATCCCGGCCACCGCCAGCAAGGTCGGGTACGGCACGTTCAACTTGCGCGCCAGGACCAGCAGGACCAGCGCGGCGAGCAGGATGACGTCGAGGCTTTCGAATAATTCCACGGGCACGCAACGGGTGGGAGGAAAGGACGGGCCCACCGCATCGCGCAGGCCAAAAAAAACCACCCCGTGCATGTCGCACGGAGTGGCCTAGGTTCAGGGAGGAGGGACGCTAGAAGCGTCCCGTACGGCGCCGCGAAAGGGGGGGACACGATGCCGTACAGGACCTAAATGGGTGAGCGCCGTTTTGGTTCAACCCCTGCTGCACCGCACCCCAAATATTTTTCGCGCCCTCCCGGTTTCGCTATCAGACGTTGAACTGCGCGGGGGCGGGCATCTGCTGCTGCGGGGTCATGCCGAGCTGGGCCTGGCGCGCGAAGATGTCGCGCATCAGCGAGAGCGAGAACAGGTGCGCATACAGCAACGGCAGCATGCCCGACTTGCTCATCTTGCGCAGCGCATCGCCGCGCAGGTCGATCAGCTTTTCCTCATTGATCATCTGGAAGCCGCGATAGACGAACGGCTGGTCGGCGCCGTCGGGCTGGATCGTGACTTCGCCGTCCATCAGCAGCTCGAGCTCGCGCAGCTCGTTCATGAAGTTCTGCGTGCGCGCGCCAGCCTGTTCGAACGACTCGTTGAAGCCGAGGATGTTCTTGGTCAGCTCGGTCGGCTGGCCGTTCTCGAACAGCGCATCGCCGTCCTCGAAATCACCGATCGCCTGCGAGGTCGGGTCGAAGCAGAGCGACAGCTCCTGTGCTTCCGGGTGCAGGCGCGCGAGCATGTACGGGTAACGGCGGACATACGCCGGCACATAGAAGGTGTTCTCGGTCAGCTTGCCGTCTTCGCCGACGAACACGTTGACGCCCTCGTTCAGGCCCATCAACGCGAGCGGGATGGCGTCGTCACCGACCGAGAAGACGATCGGCATGTGACGCTGGACCAGCGGGAACTCGTCGACGGTGATCGGGATCGCGTGCTGGCCGACCAGGAACGGCGCGCTGTCCTGCGGACGGACCTTGTAGTTCGCGTGCGTGTCGCTCGAAAGCGGCTCGAGGCCATTATAGAAAAGCGGAAGCTGGGCGGTGCTGGCCATGTTACTCTCCGGATCGGTCGGTCGAAATGCCGGTGGCTCATGCCACCGATTGGGGCGAGGCTCTATGGTGCGCCGGGCGGGCGTGCAAGTGTGACGAGCTTGCCGGGGTTGAGGATGCCCAGCGGATCGAGCGCGGACTTGATCGCCCTGAGCGCGGTCATCCGCGCGGTCGACGAGAGGCGTTCGAGTTCGTCGCGCTTCATCTGGCCGATGCCGTGCTCCGCTGAGATCGAACCACCGGCCGCAACGACGAGGTCGCCGACGAAGCGCGTGACGACCGGCGCGTCCTCGGCATACCAATGCGAAGGGTCGGTGCCGGGCGCGGCGCGGACGTGGAAATGGACGTTGCCGTCGCCGAGATGGCCGAAGCCGCTCGCGTGCGTGCCGGGGAAGCGCACGTCGCACGCCGCCGCCGCCTCGATCATGAAGCGCGGCATCGTCTCGACGGGGATCGAGATGTCGTGCTGCGTTGCGGGACCGAGCGCGCGTTCGGCGGCGGATAGCGAATCGCGCAGCAGCCAGAACGCCGTGGACTGGGCTTCGCTGGTGGCGATCGTCGCGTCTTCGATCGCGCCGTCTTCGAGGGCTTTGCCGAGCAGGCGTTCGAGCAGCGCGCTCGGGGATTCGCCTTCGATGGCGGCGGAGGTGGCCTCGATCAGGAGGTGCCAGGGGTGACGGCCGGCGAGCGGCGCGCGGGCGTTCGGGAGGTGCGCGATGGCGGCGTCGAGCGACTCGGCGGGAAGTATCTCGAAGCTTTCGATCGCGTCGGTCTTCGCCTGCATCGTCCGCAGGAGTTTGAGTGCCGCCTGGGGGGACGCGATGCCGACCCACGCCGTGCCGCGAGCCGCGATTGCGGGCGCGAGGCGAAGCGTGGCGGCGGTGACGATCGCCAGCGTGCCCTCCGCGCCGATGAACAGCTGGTCGAGATCGTAGCCGCGATTGTCCTTCTTGAGCGCGGACAGGCCGTCGTAGATGCTGCCATCGGCGAGCACCGCCTCGACGCCCGCGACGAGGCCGCGCATCGTGCCGAACTTGAGGACCTGCGTGCCGCCGGCGTTGGTCGAGACGAGGCCGCCGATCGTCGCCGTCCCGCGTGCGCCGAGCGTCAGCGGGAAGCGCCACCCCTTCCCTTGCGCGGCGCCGTCGAGTTCGGCGAGGATCACCCCGGCTTCGGCGATCGCGAGGCCCGCGTCGGCATCGAGGCTGCGGATGCGGTTCAGGCGACGCAGCGACAGGATCAGCGCGCTGCCGTCGGCGGGGGCGGTCGCGCCGCCAACCATCGAGGTGTTGCCGCCTTGCGCGACCAGCGGCACGCGGTGCTCGGCAGCGGCCGCGACGATCAGCGCGACGTCCGCGGTTGAGGTTGGCGCCAGCATCGCAGGCGCGACGCCGTGGAACCTACCGCGCCAGTCGTGCAGCCATGGGTCGATGTCGGCGGGGTCGGTGACGATCGCCTTCGCGTCGAGCCTTGAGGAAAGCGATTCGAGCATTGCCGCCTGCGAAGGCGTCAGGATTGCTGACTGAATTTCGGCCATGTACGCGGCGCTAGACAAAATTCATCGCGCGTTCAACGATGGGCGCTAACGATTACGTCAGCATGATCCAGACACCATGATTCACCCCGCGATACCCGCCACCCTGCTCGCGCTCGCGGGTCCCTTTGCTGTGGCATTGCGCGATGTACCGTCATCCGGCCTGTCTTCGGGATTCGAACTGGACGGCATGCAGATCGCGCAGGTCTCGATCCACGAGCGGATCATCATCCGTGTGCCCCGGATGAGCCGAGCCCCGATCCGCACCTACGCGCCGCCGACCGAGTGGAAGGAGCATAAGGGCCCCAAATGCATCGCCGTCGACGAGATCGCCGGCGCCATGCTCAACAAGGACGGCGCGGTCGACCTGGTGATGGACGACACGACGCGGTTGCGCGCGCGGCTCGACGGCGACTGCAAGCCGCTCGATTATTATTCGGGGTTCTATCTGCGGCCGGGCCCGGACGGGATGATCTGCAAGGACCGCGATGCGATCCGGATGCGATCGGGTGCGCGTTGCGAGATCGAGGGGTTCAAGAGCTTGCGGGCGAAGAAGAAGTAGGTCGGTCGCTTCGGCGTCCGTCGACTGCCCGTTGGTCTAATTCTATCCAGATCCCCTGGGCTCCCCATTCCGATAAGCACCTCCCCGGCGAAGGCCGGGGTCCAGTTGGGCGACGTTGCCAACTCCGCGTTGCCGTTCGTTATTGCGACCTTTCCAACTGGGCCCCGGCCTCCGCCGGGGTGGTGCATCTGGTGAATAGATGCACCAGCACGTCGTTCAGAGTATGCGGACGCCACGGGTAATTGGTATTTTCCACCCCAAGCCCCCTCCCCATCCTCCATTCGCCGCGTTTCCTTGACATTTGTCGCCAAATCGGCGAGCGCCGGAACGCTTGAGGGCAGTGCATTTCACCCTCCATTTACCGGACATTTGCATGAGTTTTGCCGATCTCGGCCTCTCCGACGAACTGCTGAAAGCAGTCACCGACTCCGGCTATACCGAGCCGACCCCGATCCAGGCCGGTGCGATCCCGTCCGTGCTGATGATGCGCGACATCATCGGCATCGCCCAGACGGGCACCGGCAAGACCGCGTCGTTCGTGCTGCCGATGATCGACATCCTTGCGCATGGCCGTAGCCGCGCGCGGATGCCGCGCTCGCTGATTCTCGAGCCGACGCGCGAACTCGCTGCGCAGGTGGCGGAGAATTTCGAGAAATACGGCGTCAATTCGAACCTCTCGATGGCGCTGCTGATTGGCGGCGTGTCGATGGGCGACCAGCTCGCGGCGCTCGAAAAGGGCGTCGACGTGCTGATCGCGACGCCGGGCCGGCTGATGGACCTGTTCGGGCGCGGGAAGATCATGCTCAACGGCTGTTCGATGCTGGTGATCGACGAGGCGGACCGGATGCTCGACATGGGCTTCATCCCCGACATCGAGGAAATCTGCACCAAGCTGCCGAAACAGCGCCAGACGTTGCTGTTCTCGGCGACGATGCCGCCGCCGATCAAGAAGCTGGCGGACAAGTTCCTGACCAATCCCAAGACGATCGAGGTATCGCGCCCGGCGTCGACCAACCTCAACATCAAGCAGTATCTGGTGCCGGTGCCGAGCCAGACCGCCAAGCGCGATACGCTGCGCCGTATACTCGCGCAGGAAGAGGTGACCAACGCGATCATCTTCTGCAACCGCAAGACGACGGTGCGCGACCTGAACAAGGTGCTGAAGCAGGCGGGCTACAAGTCGGGCGAGATCCACGGCGACATGGAACAGCCGCAGCGGCTTGCCGAGCTCGAGCTGTTCAAGACCGGCGCAGTGACGATCCTCGTTGCCTCCGACGTCGCGGCGCGCGGGCTCGACATCAAGGGCGTGTCGACGGTGTTCAACTATGACGCGCCTTGGCATCCGGACGATTACGTCCACCGGATCGGTCGGACGGGTCGCGCCGGGGCGACCGGGACGGCGTACACGTTCGTCGCGCCCGACGATGCCGAGAATATCGTCAATATCGAGAAGTTGACGGGTCAGACGATCGAACGGCTGAAGGTTGCCGAGCCGAAGACGGCCCCGGCTGCCGTGGCGGAGGACGACGAGGTCGCGCCGCGTCGCGATCGGTCGCGGAACCGTCGTAGCGGGCGTTCGGAAGATGTCGCGCCGGTTGCTGCTGCGGACGCTGGTCGCGAGCGGTCGCGGACGCGTCGCGTTCCGCGCGAAGACACGGTCGCACCGGCGGTCATCGCCGAGGTGTTGGCTGCGGTCGAGCCAGTGGTGGCGAAGCGGCCGCGCTGGGAGCGGACGCCGATCGACGAGCCCGTGCCCGCGGTCAAGCCACGCGTTACGGAGCCCACACGGGTCGAGCCGGTGCAGGTCGAGCCCGCGTATGTCGAACCGGTCCGCGCGGCGCCCGTTCGGTCTGAGCCGGCGCAGACGGAGCTTGCGCGGTCGGAGCCGGTTCGCTTGCAACCTGTTCGTTCGGAAGAGGCAAAGGTCGAGCCGCCACGGACGGAGCGCATTCCTGCGGATCCAACCGGTAGTCGCCGCCAACCGGTCGCCGATACGCCAGCGGATGGCTGGAACGGACCATTTCCGAGCTTCCTGAATGCCGTGATCGGAGGATATGAATGATGTCGATGCGCCGTCTCGCCGCGCTTGCCTTGCTCGCCACTGCGGTAGCCGCGCCGGCAGCGCCCCGCGCGAAGGTGGCAGCGCCGCACGTCAACACCACGAGCTTCGACAAGCTGCCCCAGCCCTTGCCGCTGCCGTATAATGAGTCGGCCAACGCCAATGCGCAGGTCGCCGCGGCGCGCGCGCGGGCGCTGAAGACGCACAAGCGGTTGCTGATCGATCTCGGCGGCAACTGGTGCCTCGACTGCCGGCTGCTTGCGGGGACGATCGACCTGCCGGAGATGAAGCGGTTCGTGGACAGCAAGTTCGTGGTCGTGACGGTCGATGTCGGCCGATTCGACAAGAACGGCCAGATTGCGGCGCGTTACGGGATCAAGGGCCGCCTGAAGGGCGTGCCGGCGGTACTGGTGGTCGATCCGCGGAGCAACAAGCTGTTGAATGCGGGACATGAGACCGAACTGGCGGATGCCCGGTCGATGGGGCCGCAGGCCTTGGCCGACTGGCTTGCGAAGTGGGCAGCCTGACTTCGGTTTGTAAGGGTCTGCTAGCGGCTGAGTAATAGATACTGGTTCAGCTTTGATTGGACATTGTTAGTCAGGCGCCTAGCCCACGATTTTAGCGTCCAAGATTGCAATCGGTGACGTGCCCTCACTTATCGCCGCCTTCGCGTCTCTCCCTCTCCCCCACGGGAGAGGGAAAGGGCCTGCAGCCATTTGGCCGTGGAAAGGGTGAGGGCAAGGTTTGTACGGGCCATCGCTACGGGTCGTGTTCGCGAGTGCCCCTCTTTCTAGCCGGAAGCATTCAATGCCTCCTGCCCGTGTGACGTCGATCTGGTGTGCGCCAACGGGCGGCGAACGCAACTAGTTCTGCCATGAAGTTGATTTCAACAGGCCCCATGCCGGCCCAATCCCCGCAGTCATCCTGACGAAAGTTAGGGCCCAGGATACTGACAGCTAGCCTCCGTGGCTCTGACCCCCGACTTTCACCAGGATGACGTGGTCAGGTATGACCGGTCGCACGCCGTCGGCTGACCTCAGGCTGCGGCAGCGATCAGGGCGTCGTCCAGATTCCCAGCCCGCTTGTACGCCGGACGCTCGATCAAACGGGCGGCATAGTCGGTGAAGGTCGGGCGCTTTGGCAGCCAGCCGAACTGCATGCCCCAGACGACTTGCGATCCGACGTAGACGTCGGCGGCGGTAACACGGTCGCCAGCGATGTATTGGTGCGCGGCAACTGCCTGTTCGAGAACGTCGATGACGCGGTCGAGGCTGCCATAGCCGATCATCCGCTGTTGCGCGGCGTCCGGCACTACACCGAGTGCGCGGTTACCGACGGCTGCTTCGACGGGGCCGGCAGCGTAGAATAGCCAGCGGTAATAGTCGGCGCGTTCGTCATCGCGTGGCGCGAGGCCGGCTTCGGGGAATGCTTCGGCGAGATAGGCGCAGATCGCAGCGCATTCAGTGATGGTCTTGCGGTTGTGGACCAGCGCGGGGACCTTGGCCATCGGGTTGATCGCGCGATACGCCTCAGCCTTCATCGATTTGTCGTAGTCGAGGACGACGGTCTCGTACTCGGCGCCGACCTCTTCGAGCATCCAGCGCGCGATGCGACCGCGCGACATCGGGTTGGTGTACAGGGTCAGGGCCACGCGACTCTCCTTGAGAACGGATCGTGAACGATGGTCTCATGGAGCGGGAGTGCGGTCAAGGGCGTGCAGAATGTTTCCCCGCGAAGGCGGGGAACCAGACTGGGCTCCCGCCCTCGCGGCAGTACAAGGAGAAGGCGGGCCGTACAATTAAGCCCCCGCGCCCTTATACCAGCGCCTTGTCGAACAGCGCGAGCATGCGGGCCCAGGCCTTGTCCGCCTGGACCGGATTGTAAACCTTCGAGTCGGGCGGGCACCACCCGTGCATCGTGCCGGCGTACACCTCGATCTCGGCTGGGAGTTTCGCCGCGGCAAACGCGGTGCGGAGCGTGTCCTTCTCGGTCGGTGCGCGCGCGTCGTCGTTCGCGGCAATCGCGATGAGGTATTGCGCCTTCATCTGCGGGATCAGGAGGTGCGGGCTGTCGGGCTTGTCGGTGACGAAGCCGCCGCCGTGGAAAGTCGCGCCTGCCCGGATGCGGTTCGCTACGGCGGCGGCGGTGCGCATCACCATTGGGCCGCCCATGCAGTAGCCGGTGGTGGCCATGCCGCGTTTGCGATCGACCTGCGGTTGCGCGTCGATGAAGGCGGTGAAGGCTTTCGCGTCGCGAACCGTCCCTTCGGACGTGAGCGCTTCCCGGAATGGGGCGATGCGACTTTTGACTTCGGGTTGGTCGTAGGATTCGCCGGGCTTCAGGAACGGCGCCTTGGTCGAGCGGTAGAACTGGTTGACGACGAGTACCGCGTAGCCCGATTGCGCAAGGCGGTCGGCCATCTGGCGGAAGGCGGGGCGCAGGCCCATGATGTCGGGCCAGACCAGCACGCCGGGGTGCTTGCCGGTGGCGGGCGCGACGAAATAGGCGTCGGCCTTGCCGTCGGGCGTGACGATCGAAACGTCGCGGCCCTTGATGACGGCGGCGTTCGCGGGGGCGGGGAGTAACATCGTCAGGCCCATCGCGCCGGTCATCACGCCGAACTGGCGGCGCGAGACGCCGGCCAGATAGGCTTCGTTATCGTCTGCGGTATGCTCGTCGCACATGGGCCTATCCTCTTGAATTTGGCCGCATGCTAACTCAGGCGGCGCGCCACCACCATACGACATCTTGGATGTCGCGGGTCGCTCGGCCTTCGACTTCGAGGCGGCGGAGATGCGCGAGCGCTTCGCCGGTCGCCATGCCGAGCACGTCGGGACCGATCGCGCGGCGGAACAGGCGGCCGAAACAGTCGACCGCGCGGCGGGGTTCGGCGAGGAAGACGGCGAGCTCGTCGAGCCGTTCGCGGTGTTCGCGGTCCATCGCGTCGAGACGGGTGTGGAGGCCGGTGAACGGGTCGCCGTGGCCTGGGAGGACGAGCAGGTCTGCTGGCAGCGTCTTTAGTTTGGTGATCGAGGCGAACCATTCGCCCAGCGGGTCGGCGTTCGGTTCGATGACGCCTAGTGAGACGTTGGGGCTGATGCGCGGGAGGACCTGGTCGCCGGCGATGAGGATGCCGCCGGCTTCGTCGTACAGGCATGCGTGTTCGGGGGAGTGGCCGGAGCCGGCGACGACGCGCCAGTTGCGCGCGCCGATGGTGAGCGTGTCGCCGTCTTCGATGCGGGTATAGCTGAGCGGGAGCGGCGTGATGATCTTGCGGAAGCCGGCCCAGCCCTTGGCGGTGGCGTGGTCGATCTGCGCGGCGTCCCAGCCTGCGCCCTGCCAGAAGGCGAGCATTTCGTGCGGGACCGAGTCGCGGGCGTCGGCGGCGAGCATGCGCGCGGTCAGCCACTCGGCGCGGGTCATGATCAGGGGGGCGGCATGGTGGTCGCACATCCAGCCTGCCAGGCCGATATGGTCGGGGTGGAAGTGCGTGCCGATCATTTGCGTGATGCGAACGTCCGCCTTGGGGCCTTTGAAGATGGCCTTCCAGGCGTCGCGCGCGGCCGCGGTGTTCATGCCGGTGTCGACCAGCGCTTCGCCGTCGGTGTCGGCGAGGAGCCAGCAGTTTACGTGGCGCAAGGGGCCGGGAATGTGGAGGCGGACCCAGTCTATGCCGGGCGCGACCTGCATCGTGCCGCCTACTTCAGGTTCTGCGCCACCAAACGGGTAGGTCAGCCCTTTGTGACTGGTCGGCGCGAAATCTGTGTCGGATGCGGTTGCCATCCGTTGCAGTTAGCAACTGGATGTGGCGGGAGATAGTGCTGTAGGGCAGCTGACCTTCTCTCGATCCTCCCCCGCTAGGGGGAGGTGGCACCGCAGGTGACGGAGGGGGAGGACACAGAGCCGAGGTGGTCGCTCTGGCCAGCGCCAGCCACCTCCCCCTGGCGGGGGAGGATCGCGTTGGACTACACAAATTCGCACGTGCTCAGTCATCCGACCGTGGACGGCACGTCTCAAATTCAGACGAAGGAAGCTTGTTTCCCCGCGAAGGCGGGGACCCAGACTGGGCTCCCGCCTTCGCGGGAGAACATGGAGGCGCAGACTGTTCGACATCACGGCCGCCGCCTTGTGCGTCGGCTAATCTCGCTAGCCGTATCGCAGGAGGACAGCGCGAGCCCACCCCCTGCCCCCTCCCGCTTGCGGGAGGGGAAGGAAGATCAGCGCTTGAAGGGGTCGTCGAAGAGCGGCTTGACGGGGAGGACGCCACCGTCTGCCACGAACTGTGCGTCCGCAGCCGCCTGGGTGCGCTCGGCACGGAGCTGCTGGAGGAGCACTTCGCGGTCGCCTTCGAGGCGCGTGTCGGTCGGCGCTTCCATGCCCGCTGCCTTCGCCGCCTTCGCCACTGCCGCATCGAGTTCGCGCTGCGAGGTCAGGCCCAGCGTAAC
Source organism: Sphingomonas sp. PAMC26645 (assembly GCF_004795835.1). NCBI lineage: Bacteria > Pseudomonadati > Pseudomonadota > Alphaproteobacteria > Sphingomonadales > Sphingomonadaceae > Sphingomonas > Sphingomonas sp. PAMC26645. Next base: position 1,400,280 of record NZ_CP039249.1, on the reverse strand, counting down.
TGGGTCCTTCGGCGTGATGTTGGCGATATTCCAGTGGCTGCGATCGCGGATCGCGGCGATCGTCGTGCGGGTCGTGCCGATCAGCAGCGAGATCGCGCCGTCGGTGATCTCCGGATGGTTGCGGATGATCCACGAGATGCCGTCAGGCTTGTCCTGGCGCTTCGAGACCGGCGTGTAGCGCGGACCCTTGGTGCGGCGGACCTGCTCGGGGCCCTTGATCATCTTGAGCTGGTAATCGGGATCGGCGGCACCCTTGTCGATCTCTTCCTGCGTCACTTCATGCGCGCGGACCGGATCGCGACCGGTGAGCTTGGTCGAGGTGGTGTCGTCGGCGATCGCCTGGATCTCGAGGATGTGCAGGCCGCAGAAGTCCGCGATCTGCTCGAAGCTGAGCGCGGTATTGTCGACCATCCAGGCGGCGGTCGCGTGGGGCATGAGCGGCTGGGCCACGGCGGAAACTCCGTAAAAATAGAAAGGGCCGCCCCTTTCGGAGCGGCCTGACATGAGAGAGACTTAGTGCGCGCGGTGGCAACAGGCAAGCGAACAAGCTCAGGCGGCCATGAGCTTTCCTTCGAGGGGGACGAGCGCGTGGAGGAACTGGCGTGCGCTGGCGGGCCAGCTGTAGCGCGCAGCATAGGCGGCGCAGGTGACGCTTTCGCGGGTCAGCGCGGTGGCGATCGCGGTGTCGAGGTCTTCGTGCATGGCGCCGACGCGGTCGTCGAGGACGTCGATCGGCCCGGTGACCGGGTACGCCGCGACGGGAGTACCGCAGGCGAGCGCTTCGATCATGACGAGGCCGAACGTGTCGGTGCGGCTTGGGAAGACGAGGACGTCTGCTGTGCGATAGGCGGCGGCTAGATCGAGGCCGGAGCGCTGGCCGAGGAAGACGGCTTGCGGGAAGCGGCGGGCGAGCGTCGCTCGGGCTGGGCCGTCGCCGACGACGACCTTCGTTCCGGGATGTGCAGAGGACAGGAATGCCTCGATGTTCTTCTCCACCGCGACGCGCCCGACATAAAGAAGGATCGGGCCGGGCAGCGCTGCCATCTCGGGATCGCGCGCGCCGTCGAGGCCGAACTGCGCGAAGTCGACGCCCCTGCCCCATTCGCGGACCTGATGCAGGCCTTGGGTTGCGAGCGTTGCCGCGACCGAGGGCGTTGAGACCAGGATCGACTGGGCGGGGCGGTGGAACCAGCGGATGTAGCGCCAGATCCAGTCTGGGTTCGCGCCAGTGCGGGCGGCGATATAGTCGGGAAACTGCGTGTGATACGCGCTGGTGAACGGGAGCGCGCGAGCAAGGCACCAGTTGCGGGCGGCGAGGCAAACGGGCCCTTCGGTGGCGAGATGGATCGCGTCGGCGCCGAAGGCGGCGAGCATGCGGCCGACGGCACCCGAGCGCGCGAAGGCGAGGCGGATCTCGGGATAGGTCGGGCATGGCATCGAGGCGAAACGTTCGGGGGAGACTACCAGGACCTCGTGGCCGATGGATTCGAGCTCGCGCTGGACCGACTGGAGGGTGCGGACGACGCCGTTGACTTGCGGGCTCCAGGCATCCGTGACGATTGCGATACGCATCGTGTCTTCTCCGTTTTGCCCCTCTCCCATCGGGAGAGGGAGGGGCCCGCCGCACTTGCGGCGGGAGGGTGAGGGCACGCGCTGAACGCCGTCGGGGATCGTGCCCTCACCCTCGCCGCTACGCGGCTTTCCCCCTCCCCGACGGGGAGAGGGTTATAGGTCAGGCTGCCATGGATATGACCTTGTCCTTCTCGCGGGCGGCGATCTCGTCGCCCCAGTGGAGGAGCTCCATGCGGCCGTCGAAATGCTCGACCAAGGCCGTGCAGCCTTCGACCCAGTCGCCGTCGTTGTAATAGGCGATGCCCGCGATCTCGCGCATTTCGGCGGTGTGGATGTGGCCGCAGACCACGCCTTCGACACCGCGGACGCCGGCGGCGTGCGCGACGACTTCCTCGAAGTGCGAGATGAAGGCGACCGCGTTCTTGACCTTGGCCTTGGCGTGCTTCGACAGAGACCAATAAGGCATGCCCATGCGGCGGCGGGCGCCGTTGACCCAGCGGTTGAGGCCCATCAGCATCGTGTAGGCGGCGTCGCCGATATGCGCGACCCAGCGGTGCGCGAGCGTGATCGCGTCGAACTCGTCGCCGTGGAGGACCAGCAGGCGGCGACCGTCCGCCGTCTCGTGGATCGCGTTGCGACGGATCGAGATGCCGCCCAGGTCGAGGCCCGAATATTGGCGGAACACCTCGTCGTGGTTGCCGGGGATGTAGACGACGCGGGTGCCGCGCTTGGCGCGCTTGAGCAGGCGCCAGATCACGTCGTTGTGCGCGGCGGGCCAGTAGAATTTCTTCTTGAGCCGCCAGCCGTCGATCATGTCGCCGACGAGGTACATCGTCTCGCTGTCGACGTGATCGAGGAAGTCGTTGAGCATCCCGGCGTTGCAGCCGCGCGTGCCGAGATGCACGTCGGAGATCCAGATCGTGCGATACTGGCGGCGTTCGACGACCGGCTCCGGTACGGCGGGCCGGGAGTGGATGAAGTCGGCGATGTCGGTGATATCGGCGCCAACGAAGCTAGATGGCGAAAACGTCGTGATGGCGTTCATGAGCCTGCCCCCGCAAAACTATCCTTGTCGCGAGTATTAGGCGAGTATTGTTACAGGGTGGTCGCAGTCCGGTGACTGTTCGAAGTCATGGACGAGGCTAGATTGTTTTCCCGCGAAGGCGGGAATCCAGACTGGGCTCCTGTCTTCGCGGGAGAACAAGCTTTTGGTCGGGTAGCGCTTCGAGGCCCCCACCCCGGCGGAGGCCGGGGCCCAGTTGGGGATGCCGAGTAACGGCGCGATGTCCGTCGTTACCGCGACCTTTCCAACTGGGCCCCGGCCTTCGCCGGGGTGGTGGCCTAGTCGGGTTCGTTGAAAGAGCGGGTGCCTCTCACTCCATCGTCAGCACGATCTTTCCGACGTGGTCGCCTGCTTCCATCCGCGTATGCGCGGCGGGTGCGTCCGCGAAGGCGAAGGTGCGGTCGATCACGGGCTTCAGCTTGCCGGCCTCGACATGCGGCCATACCGTCCGGGCGAGTTCGTCCGCGACCAGCGACTTGAAAGCGGTATCGCGCGGGCGCAGCGTCGAGCCGGTCAGCGTCAGGCGACGGCGCATGATCTCGAACAGGGGGACGGTCGCCGTCGCGCCGCCCATGACCGCGATCGAGACGTGACGGCCGTCTTCCGCAAGGCACTGCAGGTTGCGCGGCACGTAGTCGCCGCCGACCATGTCGAGCACCGCCGCGACGCCCTTGCCGCCGGTGATCTGCTTCACGCGCTCGACGAAATCCTCGGACTTGTAGTCGATCGCATGGGTCGCGCCGAGGCTGAGCGCCGCCTCGCACTTCGCCTTCGAGCCGGCAGTGACGATGATATCGATGCCGAACACGTTACACAGCCCGATCGCCATCGTACCGATGCCGCTGGTGCCGCCGTGGACAAGGACGGTGTCGCCTTCCATCGCGTAGGCGCGCTCGAACAGGTTGGTCCAGACGGTGAAGAGCGTCTCCGGCATCGCCGCCGCCTCGACCATTGTCAGCGCCTCGGGGACGGGCAAGCACTGGCCGAACGGCGCGACCGCGTATTCCGCATACGCACCGCCCGAGATCAATGCGCAGACAAGCTGGCCGACCTGTTCGTCGCCGACGCCGTCGCCGACCGCTACGATCGTGCCGGAGATCTCCATCCCGAGGATCGAGGGGGCACCCGGCGGGGGCGGATACTTGCCCTGGCGCTGCATGACCTCCGGGCGGTTCACGCCGGCGGCCGCCACCTTGACCAGCACCTCGCCCTGCCCCGGCCGCGGCACGGGACGGTCCACGAGGACCAGCACTTCGGGACCGCCGGGCTGTTCCGGATCGATCGCCTTCATCACGTCGGGTACACGTAAGTTACTGGATTGGTTTTCGGGTATCGCGGTCATTGCTCGTCACGTCCCTTTAGATTTCCGCGCCTTATTGACATCACTCTGGTGCGGGTCAACGTTACAGAAACTATGGAACCGGACGACACCCCCTCCCGTCCCGACGATCTGCTCGACGCGCTCGTGCGACAGGACCTCGATCCGTTGTCGGTCGCCGAGCTCGATGCGCGGATCACCGTGCTGCAGGGCGAGATCGCGCGCTGCCAGCTGAAGAAGGACCGCGCGGTCAGTCACCGCGCCAGCGCCGACGACCTGTTCAGGCGGTGATCGCGCTGCCCGCCTCCACAAGCGTCGCATTTAGGCAGCGCAGGAACGGACGGGGCCGGGTTCAAGTGCTTGATGCGACCGATATCAATTCCGACATAGTGGCAAAGGGCTCGCGTTCTCGCGGCTCGACAGGAGTATTGTAAATGCCATCATTTGCACCCGCCCTCGAGACCACGCTGCACAAGGCGCTCGAGGCGGCATCGTCCCGGCGTCACGAATATGCGACGCTGGAGCATCTGTTGCTCGCGCTGATCGACGATGAACATGCGTCGAAGGTCATGACCGCGTGCAACGTCGAGATCGGCGATCTGAAGAACACCGTCTCGCATTACCTCGATAGCGAACTCGATGCGCTGAAGGTCGATGCGGCGACCGACCCCTCTCCCACCAGCGGGTTCCAGCGCGTCGTCCAGCGCGCGATCCTCCACGTCCAGTCCTCGGGCCGCGACGAAGTGACCGGTGCCAACGTGCTCGTCGCCTTGTTCAGCGAGCGTGAGAGCTATGCCGTCTATTTCCTGCAACAGCAGGACATGAGCCGCCTCGATGCGGTCAGCTTCATCAGCCACGGTGTCGGCAAGGGCGGGCAGCAGGCGACCGAAGCATCCACGCCAAAGGGTGCGGACGACGAGAAGCCGGCCAAGGGACAGGAGAAGGGCAAGACGGAAAGCGCGCTCAAGCAATTCACGGTCGACCTCAACGAGAAGGCCAAGAACGGCAAGGTCGATCCCCTGATCGGGCGCGGGCCGGAGGTGGATCGCACGATCCAGATCCTGTGCCGCCGGTCGAAGAACAACCCGCTCTATGTCGGTGATCCCGGCGTCGGCAAGACCGCGATCGCGGAAGGCCTGGCGCGCAAGATCGTCGAGGGCGACGTGCCCGACGTGCTGTTGCCTGCCGTCATCTACTCGCTCGACATGGGCGCGTTGCTGGCGGGGACGCGGTATCGTGGCGACTTCGAGGAGCGCCTGAAGGCGGTCGTCAACGAGCTCGAGAAGCTGCCCGACGCGGTGCTGTTCATCGACGAGATCCACACCGTGATCGGTGCGGGTGCGACGAGTGGCGGCGCTATGGATGCGTCGAACCTGCTCAAGCCGGCTTTGTCGGGTGGCACGATCCGGTGCATCGGTTCGACGACATACAAGGAGTTCCGCAATCACTTCGAGAAGGACCGCGCGCTGCTGCGGCGCTTCCAGAAGATCGACGTGAACGAGCCGACCATCGAGGATACCATCAAGATCCTCGCTGGTCTGCGCTCGGCGTTCGAGGATCACCACAACGTCAAGTACACCCCCGATGCGATCAAGTCGGCGGTCGAGCTGTCGGCGCGGTACATCAACGACCGCAAGCTGCCGGACAAGGCGATCGACGTGATCGACGAGGTCGGCGCGATGCAGATGCTGGTGCCGCCGAACAAGCGCAAGAAGACGATCACCCCCAAGGAGATCGAACAGGTCATCGCGACGATGGCACGCATCCCGCCGAAGTCGGTCTCGACCGACGACAAGCTTGCGTTGGCTACGCTCGAGACGGATCTGAAGCGCGTGGTGTTCGGGCAGAATGCGGCGATCGAGAAGCTGTCGTCGGCGATCAAGCTGGCGCGGGCGGGTCTGCGCGAGCCGGAGAAGCCGATCGGCAACTATCTGTTCACCGGGCCCACGGGTGTCGGCAAGACCGAAGTCGCCAAGCAGCTCTCGACGATCCTCGGCATTCCGCTCCAGCGGTTCGACATGTCCGAATATATGGAGCGGCATTCGGTCAGTCGTCTGATCGGTGCACCCCCGGGCTATGTCGGGTTCGACCAGGGTGGCTTGCTGACCGATGCGATCGACCAGAACCCGCATTGCGTGCTGCTGCTCGACGAGATCGAGAAGGCGCATCCGGACCTGTTCAACATCTTGTTGCAGGTGATGGATAACGGGCGGCTGACCGACCAGCACGGCAAGTCGGTCGATTTCCGCAACGTCATCCTGATCATGACGACCAACGCGGGCGCCAGCGACATGGCGCGCGAGACGGTCGGCTTCGGCAACCTGTCGCGTGAGGGCGAGGACGAGGTGGCCGTGACGAAGATGTTCACGCCGGAATTCCGCAACCGTCTCGATGCGGTGGTGCCGTTTGGGTACCTGCCGACCGAAGTGGTGGCGCGGGTGGTGGACAAGTTCATCCTCCAGCTCGAGCTCCAGCTCGCGGACCGCGGCGTGCACATCGTCCTCGACGACGAGTCGAAGGCGTGGCTCACGACCAAGGGCTACGACAAGCTGTACGGCGCACGACCGATGGGTCGCCTGATCCAGGAGAAGATCAAGCAGCCGCTCGCCGAGGAACTCCTGTTCGGCAAGCTCGTCCACGGCGGCGAGGTGACGGTGAAGATGAAGGACGGCGCGCTGTCGTTCGCGATCGAACCTGCCGCGCCGAAGAAGCCGAAGAAGAAGGGCAAGACCGAGACGGTCGACGCCAGCTGACGACTATCAACCTGGTTCAGCGAGAGCTGGACCAGGTTTGATTTGGAAAAGCTGGATGAACAGCACTCCAAATTCTACCAATCCGCTTTCGGCTCGCGCCCGGTTCTGTCGTTGAGACACGATCGGCGGTGAGGACGAAGCGACTTCACGAAGCCGATAGCGTGGTTCGAATTGCGAGCCAAATTGGCATAAATCGATCCAGTATGGTCGAAATTCGATTGATTACGCCGTCGTACGGGCGCCTCTTTACCATTAATTGGCGAAGGCGGCTTAGACGGTGTCTGCATGACGTTCGGGTTTCGTATCACTTGGCTCATCGGCATCGTTGCGACGGCGTTGGCGATGCTCGGTGCTGCACCGGCCGAGGCCCGGACCGGGCAACTGCTCGATGTCTGTATTATGCGGGCTACCCCAGGGCTTTCCGTGCCTGCCTTGTTTCGAACGCCTTCACGGTTCGACTGCATCACGCCCCAGTCGGCCTATGGGTCCGGCGATTTCTGGGTTCTGTCGCAGGCTTTGCCGACGAACCTGACGCACATCCCTGATCTGCGTGCCCTGACCGCGAGCGTCTGGCAGGATCGCGTCACGCTCTTCGTTCTTTATGCAGACGGCGCAATCCGCCGTACCGGGTTCACCAGTCGCACGTCCGGCCGCCATCTCATGATCGGCGCAACCCTGTCTCTGACGCTGCCGCCGCACGTTGCGCCCCCCGTCCGCCTGCTTTGGCACGTCGAGGGTTCGGCGAATTTGCGGGGCGTCGTACTCGGGCCGACACTCGCAACGGCCGCAGAAGCCGCAGAGAGCGAGATCATCCTGTCGGCGCTGTATGCAAGCTTCGGCGGGATGGCGATCGCGTTGATCGTCTACAATCTCGCGTTGTGGGGTGCGCTTCGACAGTCGTTCCAGCCGGTCTACTGCCTCCTGGTACTGTGCTTGCTCGGGTACGCCTTTTCGTCGTCGGCTGCGCTGGGCCAGCTTGTGCCGTCGCTCGACAACAACGTCCGCTTGAAACTCAACGTATGTTTGCTGGCGATCTGTGCGGGAATGGTCCTGGTCTTCGCACGCGCTTTCTTCGAGCGTGCGGTGTTCGATGGTTGGCCGCGCCCTGCCAGCAACGTGGCGCTCGCGACGCTCGCCACGTCCGGAATTGCGTTCGCGATCCTGGCGCCGTGGCAGATCTACTGGCTCGATCGGTTGCTGACGCTCAGTTACATCCCGCTGATCGCGCTGGTTCCGCCGGTGCTGTACCGAGCTTGGCGGGTCCGGAGCAGCTACCTCTGGATGTTCACGCTCGCCTGGGGCGCGCCCATCGTCTTTGCCAGCCTGCGGATCGCCGGTGCGCTGGGGCTGATGTCGTGGAGTTTCTGGATCGATAACTCCACGATGATCTCCATGATGCTGGAGGCGCTGCTGTCCAGCCTGGCGATCGCGTACCGGATTCGCCTGCTCAGCGTCGAACGCGACGACGCGCGCGAACAGGAGATCGCGGCGCGGTTGCTGGCGGATACCGAGCCGCTGACAGGGTTGCTGAATCGCCGTGCATTCCTGGATCGCGCGATCGGACGGTCGGGCGATCAGATGCTGCTGATCGCCGACGTCGATCACTTCAAGCACGTCAACGATACGATAGGCCATGATGGCGGCGACGAAGTCCTGCGGGTCGTGGCGCGTGTGTTGCGCAACGCGGTGCCGCCCGACGCTCTAGTCGCGAGGATCGGCGGCGAGGAGTTCGCTATCCTCATCGACGCGACGACGCCGGTCCTGCCCGACACGATCCTCGAGCGATTGCGCAGCCAGCGCATGCCGTTCGACATGGCGATAACCGCCAGCATCGGCTGCTGTACGGGGCCGCTGCAGCGCGAATCGGACTGGAAGGCGCTATATCGCAGCGCCGATCGTGCCTTGTTCGCAGCCAAGGGCGCCGGGCGCGATCGGTCGCGCGACGCAGGCATACTGCCGATTGCCGCTTAAAGCCGGTTCGCTTGCGAAACGGCAACGTGTGAGCCATGATCGCACGCCTGGGAGATCGACGATGCGGAACCGGAAACTTGTGCTGGCAGCGGCGGGACTCGCTCTCGTGACGCTCGCCGTGCGTCATCCGACCACCGAGTTCCGGCTGATCACGCACGAAAAGAGCGACCCTTCACCGCATCGGATGCAGGCCGTCGTCGATTTCGGACTGGTCGGTGTCTCGGTCTTGTACACCTGGACCGTCAACCGCCTGCGGTAAGCGCGTGCCGCATATCCGGCGCCCTCTCGCGCGTCCTTGACCCTCGTCGCGTGCCTGCGCCATAGCGGCCGGCATGGACACGCCGATCGAAGACCTCGCGTTCGAGGATGCACTGAAGGAACTCGAGCTTATCGTCGGGAAGCTGGAAAGTGGCGACACGCCGCTTCAGCAGGCGATCGAGCTGTACGAGCGCGGCAACAAGCTGCGCCAGCGTTGCGCCGACCGGCTCGATGCGGCGCAGGCACGGATCGAGGCGATCCGGCTTGACGGCGACGGCAAGCCTGCCGGCGTCCGCCCGTTCGCGGCGGGCTGACGCGGTGAGCGGGATGCCCGTCACGCTTGATGCCGCGCTTGCCGAGGTCTCCGCGGAGATCGACCGGCAATTCGACCAGCTGCTGACCATTCCGGACGATCCGCGCGGCGACCTGTACCGCGCGATGCGGCATGCGGCGATCGGTGGCGGCAAGCGGCTGCGGCCGCTGCTGGTGTTCGCGACCGCCAACCTGTTCGACGTGGCACGCGACTGTTCGGCACGGGCTGCGACCGCGATCGAGGCGATCCACGTCTATTCTTTGATCCACGACGATCTGCCGTCGATGGACGACGACGACATGCGCCGCGGCAAGCCCACCGTGCACAAGGTGTTCGACGAGGCGACGGCGATCCTGGCGGGCGATTGCCTGCACGCGATGGCGTTCGAGATCCTTGCCGATCCCGCAACGCACGCCGATCCGTTCGTCCGCATCGAACTGGTCATGGACCTCGCGCGGGCGTCCGGGCCGAACGGCATGGCCGGTGGCCAGAAGATGGACATCGAGGCGGAGAATACGCGCTTCGACCTCAATACCGTGACCCGGTTGCAGCAGATGAAGACGGGTGCGCTGATCTCGGCGTCTGTCGAGGCTGGCGCGATTCTCGGGCGGCTGCCGCCGGAAGGCCGCGTGGGACTTCGCGGCTATGCGCATGACCTGGGGCTCGCGTTCCAGATCGCCGACGACCTGCTCGATGCCGAGGGCGATGAGGCGGTCGTGGGCAAGTCGCTGCGCAAGGACGAGGTGGCGGGCAAGGAGACGTTCCTTTCGCTGCTCGGGCCCGAGCGTGCGCGCGAACAGGCGCGGATGCTGGTCGATCAGGCGGTCGCGCATCTGCACAGCTATGGCCAAGAAGCCAACCTGTTGCGGGATATCGCCCGTTTCGTGCTCGAACGCGACCGCTAAGTCTATCACCGGGGAGTTCAACATGACCGCACGGATTGGCGTTTACCCCGGGACTTTCGATCCCGTTACCTTGGGTCACATGGACATCATCCGGCGTGGCGCGAAGCTGGTCGACCGGCTGGTGATCGGCGTGACGACCAATCCGTCGAAGTCGCCGATGTTCACGATCGAGGAGCGGATGGCGACGGTGCGCCGCGAGGTCGCGGACGTCGACGGCGATATCGAGGTGGTCGCGTTCGATTCGCTGCTGATGGATTTTGCCGAGCGGCAGGGGGCGAAGGTGATCGTCCGGGGCCTGCGCGCGGTCGCCGATTTCGAGTACGAATATCAGATGGCGGGGATGAACCAGCAGATCAATCCGCGCGTCGAGACGGTGTTCCTGATGGCCGACGTCGCGCTGCAGCCGATCGCGAGCCGGCTGGTCAAGGAGATCGCGCTGTACGGCGGGAATATCGCCAAGTTCGTGCCGGAATCGGTGCGCGACGAGGTGGTCGCCCGGGTCGAGAAGATCGGCCGCAAGGGTAGCTGACTTTCTTTGCCCCTCCCTGGAAGGGAGGGGTTGGGGGTGGGTCGGGTTCCGCTTGGCCGAACGTTTGTGGCTCAAGCGAGCCTACCCACCCCCGGCCCCTCCCTTTCAGGGAGGGGAGCAGTGATCCCCATCACGTTCAGATTGGCGCAAGCGGGGATTTGCTCTAAGTGGCGGCAGCCTGGTTGCGCCGGGCCTCTTTCGAGTGGGAATTTGATGCGCTTTTTCGTCGGAATGTTCGCGTTGCTCGGGTGCCTGGTCACGGTACCGGCTGGTGCAGCGCAGAAGAAGGAAGTCGTGGCGCCTGCCGTTCGCGCGACCCCGCCCCTGACCACGGATACGCAGAACCTGCTGCTGCTCGATCTGTCGACCGGTGGGCGTGTCACGATCTGGCTTCGGCCCGACGTCGCGCCGTTGATGGTCGAGCGGATCAAGACGCTGACCCGCCAGCATTTCTATGACGGCCTCGCGTTTCACCGCGTGATCGATGGCTTTATGGCGCAGGGTGGCGATCCCAAGGGCGACGGCACCGGCGGTTCGACGCTTCCCGACGTGAAGGCCGAGTTCAACTACTTGCCGCACGTCCGTGGTGCCGTCTCGGCGGCGCGGTCGGACAAGGAGGACAGCGCGAACAGCCAGTTCTTCATCGTGTTCCAGCCGCGGCTGAGCCTCGACAAGAAGTACACCGTGTTCGGCCGCGTGCTCGACGGGATGCAGTATGTCGACGCGATCGAGCGTGGCGAGCCGCCGGCGAACCCGTCGCGGATCGTCCATGCGTATATCGCGGCGGACAATCCTCCGGCGTATATGGCTGGGCCGCCTGCTCCGGCGCTCGGTGCACCGGTGACGTTGCCGGGTACCGCTACGGGTCCGAACGCGGCCAAGCCGAAGCTCGCGCCGGCCGCTCGCAAGGCGCCGGTAAAGAAGGCTCCTGCAAAGAAGTGACTCCACGTTGAACGTCGACCTTTTCGACTTCGACCTACCAACCGACAACATCGCGCTCCGCCCCGCGGCGCCGCGCGATGCTGCGCGGATGCTGGTGCTCGAAGGTGATGCGACCCGGGATGCGGGCGTGTCGGACCTGCCATCGCTGCTGCGGCGTGGCGACATGCTCGTGTTCAACGATACGCGCGTGATCCCGGCGCAGCTCGACGGGCGGCGCGGCGATGCCAAGATCGGCGCAACGCTGCACAAGCGCGAGGGGCCACGGCGGTGGCGCGCGTTCATTCGCAACGCGCGGCGATTGCGCGACGGCGACGTGATCGAGTTCAGCAATGGCGTCAGCGCCGCGGCAGTCGATCGCGAGGACGACGGGAGTTACGCGCTAGTGTTCGCGGGCGACGAGCCGGTCGAACTGCTGCTGGAGCGCGCGGGCCACATGCCCCTGCCCCCGTATATCGCTGGCAAGCGTCCGACCGACGAACGCGATGCAGACGATTACCAGACGATGTTTGCTTCCGAGCCGGGTGCGGTGGCGGCGCCGACCGCGGCACTGCACTTCACGCCGAAGCTGATGGCGACGCTCGAGGCGGCGGGGATCGAGCATGCGACGCTGACGCTGCATGTCGGCGCGGGGACGTTCCTCCCCGTGAAGGCGACCGACACGACCGAGCACAAGATGCACGCCGAGTGGGGCCGGATCGACGCCGCCACCGCGGATCGACTCAACGCGGTCCGCGCGAACGGTGGGCGCGTGATCGCGGTGGGGACGACGTCGCTGCGGCTGATCGAAAGCGCGACCGGCGAGGACGACGTGATCCGCCCGTTCGACGGCGACACCGCGATCTTCATCACGCCGGGATACCGGTTCCGCGGCATCGACGGGTTGATGACCAATTTCCATCTGCCGCGCTCGACGTTGTTCATGCTCGTGTCGGCGCTGATGGGCCGTGAGCGGATGCAGGCGGCGTATGCGCATGCGATCGCTGAGAAGTATCGTTTCTACAGCTATGGCGACGCCTCGCTTCTGCTGCCATGACGGGCGGCATGCTGCTCGCCCTTGCTCTGCTCCAGGCTATCACGGCCGCACCGCCTCCAACCGGTACGCCGCAGCCGCCCGCGACGATCTTCGCCGAGCCTGCCGCCCTGTTCATCGCCGCCTGCGATGCGAACGGTGATGGCCGCGTGACGCAGGCCGAACTAACCGCGGGCATCGTGCGGAGTTACGCCACGGCTGAAGGCGCCGCGTCGGGCTCGATCGGGTACATCGCCTTTGCCGACTGGGCGCAGGCGTGGCTCGGCGATCGTAACGCGTTGCCGAGCCCGTTCGAGGTCGACCGCGATGGCGATAACCGGATCACGCTGGCCGAACTCCAGGCGCGGTTTACTCAGTTCTTCGCGCGGTTCGATCGCGACAAGGATGGCGTGCTGACTCGCGCCGAACTCATCACCATCCGCGGCGCGCCGGCCGGCGATCGCTACGGCATCCGTAAGAAAAAGTAACATGACCACCCGCCCCCGCTTCGACTTCACCATCTCCGCCACCGACGGCAAGGCGCGTACCGGCGTCATCGCGATGCAGCGCGGCGACATCCGCACGCCTGCGTTCATGCCGGTCGGCACCGCGGCCACCGTCAAGGGGATGAAGCCCGCCGATGTGGTCGGTGCGGGCGCGGACATCATCCTCGGCAACACCTATCACCTGATGCTACGGCCGGGCGCCGAGCGGGTCGCGCGGCTGGGCGGGCTGCACGCGTTTTCCGGTTGGTCGAAGCCGATCCTGACCGACTCCGGCGGCTATCAGGTGATGAGTCTTGCCGATTTGACCAAGCGGTCAGAGGAGGGCGTGTCGTTCAAGTCGCACCTCGACGGCACGCGACATCTGCTGAGCCCCGAGCGGTCGATCGAGATCCAGCGGCTGCTCGGTTCGAACATCGTCATGGCGTTCGACGAGCTCGTGCCGACGACGTCGACGCGAGAAGTACAGGCCGCGGCGATGGAGCGATCGATGCGCTGGGCGAAGCGGTCGCGCGCCGCGTTCGATGCAGGCGAAGAGCATGCCGAGAACAATGCGATCTTCGGGATCCAGCAGGGCGCGCTGAACGAGGGCTTCCGGAAGTCTTCCGCGGATGCGCTGATCGATATCGGCTTCGACGGGTATGCGGTCGGCGGGCTCGCCGTCGGCGAGGGCCAGGAGGCGATGTTCGGGTGTCTCGACTTCGCGCCGGACCAGCTGCCGGTCGACAAGCCGCGCTATCTGATGGGCGTCGGCAAGCCGGACGACATCGTCGGTGCGGTCGAGCGCGGGATCGACATGTTCGATTGCGTGATGCCGACCAGGTCGGGTCGCACCGGCCAGGCCTTTACGCGGACCGGGCCGATCAACATCCGCAATGCTAAGTTCGCCGAGGATATGGGGCCGCTCGATCCAACGTGCCCCTGCCCGGTCTGCGCGACCTGGGGTCGGGCGTATCTGCATCATCTAGTACGGTCAGGCGAAATGCTTGGCGCAATGCTCATGACGGAGCATAACATCTGGTTCTACGAAACGCTGATGGCGGATCTGCGGGCGGCGATCGCCTCGGGGACGCTGACGCAATTCGCGAATGATTTCCGTGGCGTGTATGCCCGGAAGAGTGAAGGAGAGCCCAAGTGACGATCAAGATCGACAGCGACACCCCGAACGAAATTCTCGCCGCCGCGAAGGAGGCCAAGCTGCAGGCCGAAGCCGCCGCGCACAACGCCGCCGAGAAGGCCAAGAGCTGGCCGCTCGCGAAGATCGGCTTGGGCGTTGGCATCGGTTCCGCGGCGATCGCGGGCGCAGTGCTGTTCGCGAACCGCAACAAGTAAGGATCTAGATGCGCCTCCTCCGCTCCGCTTTGCTGCTGACCGCAGCTTCTTTCCCGGTAGCGGTGGGGGCGCAGACCGCACCTGCCCCGACGCAGGTTTCGGTCAAGCCGATCGCCTATACCGAGCGCACCCTGCCGAATGGCCTGCGGGTGTATGCGATCCGTGATACCGGCACGCCGAACGTGTCGGTGCAGGTCTGGTACGACGTTGGCTCGAAGGACGACCCCAAGGGCAAGTCCGGGTTCGCGCACATGTTCGAACATCTGATGTTCAAGTCGACGCGCAACCTGGTGTCGGAGCAGATGGACCGGCTGACCGAGGACGTCGGTGGCTACAACAATGCGTCGACCAACGACGACTATACCAATTATTACGAGGTGATCCCGGCGAACCACCTCCAGCGGCTGCTGTTCGCGGAAGCCGACCGGATGGCGAGCCTCGTCGTCGAGCCCAAGAGCTTCGGGTCGGAGCGCGACGTGGTGAAGGAGGAACTGCGCCAGAGCACGCTCTCGCGGCCGTACGGCAAGCTGTTCTCGCTATATTACCCAGCACTTGCGTATACGACGCATCCCTATGCGCGCGGGACGATCGGCAGCCTGGAAAATCTGGAAGCCGCCGGGATCGACGACGTGCGCGCGTTCCATGCGACCTATTATCGGCCGGACAACGCGATCCTGGTGGTATCGGGCAATTTCGATCCGGCGCAGTTGAACAGCTGGGTCGATCAGTATTTCGCGGGGATAAAGAAGCCGGCGGCGGCGATCCCGCGCGTGACGGTGGCCGAGCCTGCGCGAACCCAAGCCGTGACGCGCACGGTGTACGAGCCGAACACGCCGCTGCCTGCGGTGCTGGTCAGCTATCATGTGCCGGCGGACCGCGATGCGGATATCGCCGCGTTGACGGTGCTGAAGGCGGTGCTGGCGACCGGCGAGAGTTCGCGGCTGTACGAGAGCGTCGTGTACCGTGACCAGCTTGCGCAGTCGGCCGAGGCGTTCCTCGATACCAAGCAGGCGACCGGCAACATGGTCGTCTATGCGATCCTGGCGGGCGGCAAGACAGTCGAGGCGGGTGAAGCCGCGTTGAAGCGGGAGGTCGCGCGGTTCCGCGATGCGCCGGTGACCGCCGCCGAACTGGCGGAGGCGAAGAACGAGATCCTGACCCAGTCGATCCAGTCGCGCGAGACGGCCGAAGGCAAGGCGAGCACGCTGGCGTCTGCAGTGCTGGTCGACGGCGATCCGCAGGCGGCTGACAAGCAATTGGCGGCCATTGCGCGGGTGACGGCGGCAGATATCCAGCGGGTTGCGCGGAAATACCTCGGCGACAACCAGTCGGCGACGATCCGGTACATGCCGCTCACCGCCAAGCCTGCGGGCGACGTCGTAGATACGATCGCGGTTGCGCCGACGGTACAGGTCGCCGACCTGAAGGCACCGGCGAATATCGAGATCGTGACGCCTGCGCAGGAAGGGCAGCGCGTCCAGCCGCCAGCGCCAAGCGCGCCGGTATCGCCAACGATCCCTCAGCCGGTCGAAACGCGTCTAGCGAACGGCATGCGGCTGGTGACGGTGGAGCGGCACGACCTGCCGATCGTCACCGCGTATCTGGTGACTGCCGGTGGTGCAGCGACCGATCCGGCAAATCGTGCGGGTGTCAGCAGCCTGTCGGCGGACCTGCTCACCAAGGGCACGAAGACACGCTCGGCGACACAGATCGCGCGTGCGGTCGAGGGACTTGGCGGGGCGATCGGCAGTTCGGCTGGCAGCGATGGCGCCGCGGTCGACGTGACGGTGAAGTCGGACCAGCTCGCGCCGGCGATGGCGATCCTCGCCGACGTCGCGATCAACCCGGCGTTCGCCCCCGAGGAGATCGAACGTGCGCGGACTCAGCAGGTCGACGCGGTGACGCTGGCGTTGAAGGACCCGGCGCAGGTCGCGGGGCTGGTTGCGGATCGTGCAGTGCTCGGCGCGTCGCCTTACGGTGCGCCGAACGGAGGCACGCCGCTGTCGTTGAAGGCGATCACGCGCGCGGACATCACGGCAGCGTATGCGCGGAGTTTCCAGCCGGGCCAGGCAACGCTGATCATGGTCGGTGACGTTACCGCGGCGCGCGCCAAGGCGTTGGCGGAGGCGCAGTTCGGTTCTTGGAAATCGACCAGCACGGCAACCGCAAGCGCGCCGCAGGTCACCTACCCGAAGCCTCGTGTCATCGTCGTCGACATGCCGGAAGCGGGTCAGGCGGGCGTCGTGGTTGCGCGTCCTGCGATCGCGCGTTCGGATGCACGCTATTATCCGCTCGCGGTCGGCAATACCGTCCTGGGCGGCGGCTTCTCGTCGCGGTTGAACCAGGAAATTCGGATCAAGCGCGGACTTGCGTACGGCGCGGGTAGCGGGCTCGACGCGGGGAAGACGCAGGGCACGGTCGCGGCGCGGACTCAGACCAAGAACCCGACCGCTGCCGAAGTCGTCACGCTGATCGCGGCCGAGATGACGCGGATGGGGACGTCCCCCGTGCCCGCCGCGGAACTCGACACGCGCAAGGCCGTGCTCGTCGGCAATTTCGGGCGCGGGATCGAGACGACGTCGGGCGTTGCCGGTATCCTCGGCGCGTATGTCCAGAACGGCGTGCCGCTCGGCGAACTGCAACGCTATACCGGTGCGGTCGGCGCGGTCGATCCGGCGGCCGTGCAGGCGGCGGCCGTCGCGCTGCTCGATCCGAAGGCGGCGAGCATTGTCGTGGTCGGTGACGCCAAGCAGTTCATCGAACCGCTGCGCAAAGCCTATCCGAACGTCGAGGTCATCCCCGAAGCCGCGCTGAAGCTCGACACCGCAACCTTACGGTAAGCGATTGCTGCTACGGATCCAGTTCGTCCCGCGGTGGGACGCGCTGAATCCGTGCGCGATCGGTCTGTCCAGATCGGCTATGCCCGGCACGACAGGCAAGTACGAGGAAAGCGATTGCGCGTTAGGTTGCAGACGGTTCGGTTGATGAAACGCATCTGGGCGGCGATGGTCGTCACGTTGTTGATCATAGGTGCCGGAATCTCTGCGCATGCCGCGCTCCGAGCGATGTCGGCGCGTGAAGCAGCGAAAGACCGCGCGAGTGCCGCGTCTTCGATAAAGGTTTCATCCCCTGCCCCTACGCTGGCCGAGCAGGAAATCGCCGCCCCTGCTGCTGGTGTCACGGGAACCATCGACCTGCCCGACCTGCCGATCCCGGCCGGTGCAATGCTCGACGCGGGCATTGTTCCCGCACGGCCCTTCTCGATGACGAGCGCATCGGCACTGGACCGCAACCGCGCGCTGCAATGCCTCACCGCGGCGATCTATTACGAAGCCGCATCCGAGCCCGATGCCGGCCAGCAGGCGGTCGCACAGGTCATCCTCAACCGCGCCCGGCATCCTGCCTTCCCGGGAACGGTGTGCGGGGTGGTGTATCAGGGCTCGGAACATGCCGGCTGCCAGTTCAGCTTCGCCTGCGACGGCGCGATGACGCGCGTGCCGGCGCGTGGCGCGTGGGTCCGCGCCGCGCGCGCGGCCGGCACGGCGTTGGCCGGCTATGTCTACGCGCCGGTCGGGTTGGCGACGCACTATCATACCTATGCCGTGACGCCTGCGTGGAACCGGAGCATGGTGATGACCGACGTCGTCGGCGCGCATTTCTTCCATCGGTGGAAGGGGTATTGGGGTACTTCGGCCGCGTTTAACCAGCTTTATGCTGGCGGCGAACCGGTACCTGGGCCGCATATGTCCGTACAACCGATTGCGCCGCCGACGCCGCAGATGATCGCAGCCGCCACGGCGGGCGCTGTCTCCGTCCCGGTGCCGGCTACAGTGGTAGCGACTGTTGCGCAGGCCAAGCCCGCTAATCCGGCACCGGCAATACCGGCTGCTTCCGACATGCCGCCGCCAGAATCGCAGATCCTCGACCGGTGGAAGGATACGGGTAAGCCGCTGAAGTAAGTCGCCCCTACCGCTTCCACGATACTGCGTGAGCGGTATCAGAAGTTGTTTCACACAGAGGCACGAAGAAAAACCCGGGTGCATCGCTGCATCCGGGTTTCCGTCAAATCATCGCATCTCGGCGATCCGGCCTATTCGGCGGGGACCATCGACGGGGTGCCGATCATCATGCGTTCGCCACCGGGGGGGGCGGCTTCGCGAGCGGCGCGGAGGATCTGAGTGCGTTCGGCGCGCGAGGCCATGTCGTCCCAGGCCTTTTCGGCCCGGCGGCAGCGATCGCGGACGTTGTCGAGGAGGGCGGCATCGCCGTTGCGACGCTCTTCATCAGCGCGGGCCCGGTAAAATTCTGGATTATCGGCCATGCTGGTGCGCTCCTGCAGGAAATTTCAAAGGGGTGATGCGGCGGCCATGATAGCCGCCGCATCGCAACCGAGATCAGGTTGGCGGACCGAAATCCGCCAGCGAGATCAATCGGCTGGCTGGAGGTTCACGGCCGACTGCTTGCCACGCTTGTCGGGCTCGAGCTCGTAGGTGACGCGCTGGTTCTGGTTCAGCGTCGGCATGCCGGCGCGCTCAACCGCGGTGATGTGCACGAATGCATCGTTGCCGCCGCCATCCGGCGCGATGAAGCCATAGCCCTTGTCGGCGTTGAAAAACTTGACGGTTCCGGTGATAGCCATGAAGTGGCTCCTTCTTAGTAGAGAGTAACCCGACGTTCGGGCGACCCGTGCCGCGGAGCAGGGAAAGAAGGAGAAAGGTGCCGCAAAGCGCCAAGAACCGTCGATATGCGACTGTAGCTGAGCGCTATATGGGCCAAGACCGCCCGAATTGCAAATCTTGCCGGTAAAATGGGTCAAGAACTGCGTCGATTTACGCAGATAATATTTTCGCGCGAGCCGCCATCGACGGCGAGAATTTAAAACGACCGGCGCCGATATTTCGGCGCCGGTCGGGGGATTTAACGGCAGCGGGTGTCGTTGCTGGAGCGATCCACCGCACGCCCTGCGAGCGCGCCGCCGGCCGCACCGAGGACGGTGCCGAGCAAGCCCGAGCCACCGGGGGCGATGACGTTGCCAAGCACGCCGCCCGCGACTCCGCCCACGATGAGCCCGGTGGTACCGTCGTTGCGGCGGCAATAATACCGGCCGTCATTGCCACGATAGACGCGGTCGTTGCGAGAGAGGCGGCGCTCGCGATACCGTGCATCGTCGCGGTAGTAGCGACCTGCATCGTAGCCGCCGTATGCGGGATCGACCCGGTTATAGTCGTAGGAACGATAGCGCGGGTCGACGCCGTAGCGGCTGCCCCCGTCGCCAACGCAACCGGCGACCATGGTGGAGGCGGCCAACAGGCCCAGCATCGCAACGCGCATTTCGTGTCCTTTCAGTAGGTTGATACTGGAAGCGTAATGATCGGCGCCGGCATTTGGTTGCCGACACCTATCCTAGATCAATCCTTGAGGTTGGCGGGCACGGTGCCGCCGTTCTTCTCCAGCTCGCGCATCACGGCCTTGATCAGCCACATGTTCATCTCCGCGCTGCCGTCCTTGGCGCCGGTATAGCCGAGCTCGGTGGCGAGCTCCTTGCGGTTGTCGAGGCTCGAATCGAGATCCAGCAGCTTCATCAGGTCGACGATCGAGGTGCGCCAGTTGAGATCGGAGCCCTTCTTCGATGCGATGCCCGAGAGGACGGCCTCGACGTCGACCGCCTGGGCTGGCGCGGCGGGTGCGGCCTGCGGAGTCGGGGCGGCGGGCGTCGGTGCAGGCTGGGCGGCCGTGGTCTGCGGCGCGGGTGCGGGTGCCGGTGCGGGCGCGGCCTTGGGCGTGCCGAAATGGCCGCTGCCGAGCGGGCCGTGCTCACCGAAGATGGCGGACTTGATCTTGCTGAAGATGCTCATGGGGGTACTCCGTTGACTATGCGTATGGCGGGAGAACGCCCGGTGGCGGATTTGGGTGCAGCGTCCGCAGGCGTCGGCGCTAGATTGGGTTCGGCGTGCGATTGGCTGGGCGACTGGCCAGGCGACCGGCCGGGCGACTGGCCGGGACCGGCGCCGGACGAAGCGGCGTTACCGGGTTCTGGGTCAGGCTTTCTCGGGCGATCCGGATCGAAATCACGGGCCAGCGCAGCGACGCGCGCCATATCGGTCGCGGCGACCGCATCGACCTCGTCATCCTCGATCAGCCCGCAGCTCACCGCATAGCCGATGAACCAGCTGTCGCGGTCGGCGCCCTCGACGACGACGCGCTCGGCGGTCTCTCGGTCGTACGGCGCATCGAGGATGATCGCCTCCTCCCGGGAACATTCGCGGCTGTAACCGTCGCCCCCGAAAGTGCCGCCATTGCCTTCGTCGAAGTCGCTCAGCGGCGGGAAGCGGGTGCGCCAGGCACTGGTGAACTCGTCCCACCAGACCGGACATTCGCCGTCGGGTCCGCCCGGTTCGACGGCCGGAAGTGCAGAAAGTGCAGACGCTGGCGCAGGTGTCGGGGGCGCAGGTTTCGGGGGCGCAGATTTGGCGACAGGTTCGGGTGCGAGACTGAGCAGCCCGGCGGCCTCGGCGCGTGCCCATTGCTCGGCGGTCCAGCCGGCGCGGGCGGCGGGATCGAGATCGGCGACGTCGATCTCCGACGCGAGACCGGCGTTGCTGCGCAGCCAGCGGTCCGCGCGGGCCAGCGCCACGATCGGCGCCATCCCCTCCCCTGCGTCGGACGATCGGACACGCTCGCCGAGGAACAGGCCGGCGCGGGCGGGCCCTGCATCGCGCTCGACGAGGTCGAGGAATGCGTCGAACTCGGTCGCGATCAGGCGTGCGGCGGCATTGGTGGTCTCGCTCTCCTCGGCGTGGCGATCGAGCCGGGCGAGCAGCGACATGGCGAGGCGGTTGTCGAAGCGGTGGCGTTCGATCACGTCGCCGTCGGGCTTCGTGAGACGCTCGATCTGGCCGACCATCGCGCGGCAGAACAGCGCCTCGGCGACGATCGGCCGCGCGACGAGCTTGGCGGCGTCCCAGCCGAGCGCGAACGCCGCGCCCGCTGCACGGCGGCGCAGGCTGTACGCGGCGCGGGGCGACAGGCCGACGCTGGCGGTGGCCTCGTCGACGGTGGCGCCCTCGGCGATGCGTTCGAGAAAGCCGCGCTGGCGCTCGGGGGACCAGCCGTCGATGCGCTGGCGATTTTGCCGCGTGAAGGGGTCGATGGGCGGCACGTCGACACCCTGGTCATGGAGAGCGGCGGTCACTTGCGCATGGTCCGGGCGAGCGCGGTCCAGCGGTCGCGGTTGGCGGCGATCTCTGGCGAGACGGGGATGCGGGTGCCGATGCGGCCGGCGTCGACATGCGCTTGCCAGGCCATGACGTGGCGGACCGCGTCGGGGAGATGATCGGGGATTGGGGGTTCGTAGCGTGGCCGGGGGGCGGGCGCGGCGCGCTTGGCCAAATGGCAGGGTCGTGGATCGGCCGGGGTGGGTGCGTTTGCCATGATCGATCCTCGCCTTGAAGAGAGGACCGATCAGGTATGCCGGATCGGGGTGTGTAGGACAGCGGTTTCGGGGCGTGGGCGCGGGATGACGTGGCGGGTTGGAGCTGCTGCCGTGTTCCCCCGCGAACGCGGGGGCCCAGGAGCCACGATCGCTGTCCTGCTTGGTCCTGGGCTCCTGCCTTCGCAGGAGAACACGGGGGGAGATGATGGCCCCTCTCCCGTCATACCGGACCCTTCGGCTTTGCTCAGGAGAGCCTTGGTCCGGTATCCACCGTTCCGCACGCTGCCGCTATCGAGTTCGCGGAACCGTGGGCCCCGGAACCAGTCCGGGGTGACGGAGCGCGGGCGGTGGCTTGAGAGCCGACGTCGACCGTCGGGCCGTTCCGATCCTCCCCGGCATCGCAGGTGACGGAGGGGGAGGACACGGAACCTGTGTGGTCGCCCCCTCCCCCTCCGTCTGGCAAGCGCCAGCCACCTCCCCCTTGCGGGGGAGGATCAGGAAGGCGCTTTAACCAAGCGTCGAACCGCGATCCGCGGCGAACGACGGGGCCGGGCCGGTGGCGGGGCGGAGCGACTCGCGCTCGGCCTTGGTGGGGACCGCGGTGGGATCGGGGCGGAAGGCGTCCGGCGCGCGATCGGTCGCACCCGGGCGGGGCTTGTCGAGCGCGAGATCGGGCGCGGCATGCTCGGCGGGGTTGGCCTTCGACCGAAGGAACACCGCCAGCAACGCACCCCCGAGACCGATCGCCGCGGCCCCGATCGACAGCGCGTTGATACCGAACGTCTTGGCGTTTGGCTTGGGTTTCGGGGCGGACTTGTGCGGGTGAGGCTTGGTCATGGGAATGTCCTTTGATGCAGCCTCGGAAACGGACGGTCGGTGGCAGGGGTTCCGCTTTGCGCTGGCGACCGAGACGCTTCCGTTACGGATGCGATTGCCGTTGCTCACCGGGATGCCGCGCTATGCTCAGCTTGACCGGGACATTGTTGTAGTTACATAAAAGGGGCGGATGTGGAGATCAGCTTCGACCCGGTGAAACGCGCGTGGACGCTGGCGGAGCGAGGTCTGGACTTCGCCGATGCGGGCAAGGTGTTTGCGGGGACGGTGTTCGAATTCGAGGACGAGCGCATTGCGTATCCCGAGCGGCGATACTCGACGATCGGCATGCTCGAAGATCGCATGGTCGTGGTAATATGGGTCGATGCCGAAGACGGTCGGCGCGTCATATCTATGAGGAAGGCCAATGCCCGAGAACGCACGCGATTCGAACGCTACCTCGCTTGATCGGAACGACGACGCGCCGGAGTGGACGGACGAGATGTTCGAACATGCAGAATTAGCGATCGGCGGGAAGGTGATCCGGCCAGCGACGGGCTATCTGGGACCGAATGGCGTCGTGAAGGGCCGCCCGCCGTTGCGCGACCGGGCCAAGCAGCAGGTGACGTTGCGGTTGGACCCGGACGTGCTGGCGAAGTTTCGCGAGGATGGGCCGGGATGGCAAGGGCGAATCAATGCGGCTTTGCGGGCGGCATCGGGAATTTAGAGATAGCTGGTGGGACGTCAAGAAGACCATATTTCGCAACTGAGCTTGAGATCTCCGCTTCGGGTATTTTGATTTTGAACGATATTGGGACAGGTTATCGCTAGTAAGCTGCAAATATCTAATTACTATTTTAGGGCTGAGCTATGCATCATATGATGCCTTAAGAATGCCAAAGTCGTTAGGATCCCTAATGCCCATTATTGCATCAAGCCATCTCTTGGAGGCACGAGCAATTACGCGGGTTCAAAGCATTTTAGCCGAATCCGATGCCTTAAGCGAAGTCGTTAAGAACGACTATGGCGAAGATCTAATTGTGCAAACTCATCATAAAGGAGAAGCCGATCCATTCCAAATATTAATTCAGGTTAAAGGATCGGGAAAATGCAAATATATCGACGGAAATCTTACTTATCGATTTTCTACCGACCATCTTTTTAGATGGGTATCGCAAACGGGATCTGTTTTAGTATGTGTTTACGACGATCTTAGTAAACGGGTATTTTCCTTCTCGCCCAAAGAGCGCTTCTCCTTATGGAAGATTCTCTCGGCAAAAACTAAGACATTGTCTGTCAAACTAACGAACTCAGACGAGTTGACATCATCAACCGCGAAGAAGCTCATTTGGAAGGCTAGAATAGAGCACTTCTCTACGCTAATTGCGCTGAGTGAAAACCGTCAAAGATACGGATTAATTCACCAGACTCCCAAAACCATTAAATCCGCGATTCAACAAGAAATCGGCTTGATCTGCCTTCTTTTTCTGAAAAGTATCGGAATGATAGTTGCAGACGAATTTGCCGACTCCGTTCGGAAGCAAATCAGGAATGGAGCGCCTTATTTTGCAGAAACATGGCCTGACGAAGATTGGAGCCTTCGCCATATCATGATGTTTGCACTAATAGGTGAGGTAAATGAGGTTACCGGATGCGGCGTCCCTGGAAATATTATGGAACAAGTTACCGAGACTGCTGGACATTTTTACAAGATATTCCACTGCAGTGAGTGGAATAATGCTGAGAAAAACATGAAACTTGTATGGAATCCGTATCGCAAACTCAAGAAGCGCTAGGAATACACCGCCTCTATACTTTCTTACTAAGCCACGATCGGGCTCCTCCTGCAGACTTCGGGATTGGTAGAGAGGCGTAGGCTCAAAGGTAGAACATGCGAAGCAGGCCGCAAGATGTCGTGAGCGCCTTCAATTTGCGGACTGGGAG
Organism: Sphingomonas sp. PAMC26645; assembly: GCF_004795835.1. Classification (NCBI taxonomy): domain Bacteria; kingdom Pseudomonadati; phylum Pseudomonadota; class Alphaproteobacteria; order Sphingomonadales; family Sphingomonadaceae; genus Sphingomonas; species Sphingomonas sp. PAMC26645. The sequence goes on along the minus strand of NZ_CP039249.1, from coordinate 1,375,623 downwards.
CGGACCCAACTGGTATGCCCTCACCCTTCCGACCCATGTTGTTTGCCTCTCCCCCAAGAGAAGTAAAATCACTTCTCCGCCGCCACCCGCTTCTCCAGCAACGGAGCCAGATACTTCCCCGTAAAGCTGCCCTTGGCCTTCGCGACCTTCTCCGGCGTCCCCTCTGCGACGATCTCGCCGCCCTTGACGCCGCCTTCGGGGCCCAGGTCGAGGACCCAGTCGGCGGTCTTGATGACGTCGAGATTGTGTTCGATCACGACGACCGTGTTGCCTTGCTCGACCAGCGCGTGGAGGACCTCCAACAACTTGCGCACGTCCTCGAAGTGGAGGCCGGTGGTGGGTTCGTCGAGGATGTAGAGCGTGTTGCCGGTGGCGCGGCGCGAGAGTTCCTTGGCGAGCTTGACGCGTTGCGCTTCGCCGCCCGAGAGCGTCGTCGCCTGCTGGCCGACCTTGACGTAGCCGAGGCCGACCTCGACCAGCATCGCCATCTTGTCGCGGATCGGGGGGACCGCCTTGAAGAACTCGGCGGCGTCCTCGACCGTCATGTCGAGCACGTCGGCGATCGAATGGCCCTTGAACTTCACCTCGAGCGTCTCGCGATTGTAGCGCGCGCCGTGGCAGACGTCGCAGGTGACGTAGACGTCGGGGAGGAAGTGCATCTCGATCTTGAGCACGCCGTCGCCCTGGCACGCCTCGCAGCGGCCGCCCTTGACGTTGAAGCTGAAGCGGCCGGGCTTGTAGCCGCGCGCCTGCGATTCCGGCAGTCCGGCGAACCAGTCGCGGATCTGCGTGAAGCTGCCGGTGTAGGTGGCGGGGTTGCTGCGTGGGGTGCGGCCGATTGGCGACTGGTCGATGTCGATGACCTTGTCGAGATACTGGAGGCCGGTGATCTTGTCGTGCTTGCCCTGGACGATGCGCGCGCCGTTCAGCTCGCGCGCGGCGGCGGCGTAGAGCGTGTCGATCGTGAAACTCGACTTGCCCGAGCCGGAGACGCCGGTGATGCAGGTGAAGGTGCCGAGCGGCAGGCTTGCGGTGACGCCGCGCAGGTTGTTGGCGACCGCGTTGTGGACGGTGAGCTTCTTGCCGTTGCCTTTCCGTCGCGTGGTTGGGACCGGCACCTCGCGCGTGCCGTTGAGATAGTCGGCGGTGATGCTGCCCTTCGACTTGAGGATCTGCTTCAGCGTGCCCTGCGCGACGACCTGACCGCCGCGGACGCCGGCGCCGGGGCCCATGTCGATGATGTAGTCGGCGGTGCGGATCGCGTCCTCGTCATGCTCGACGACGAGCACGGTGTTGCCGAGATCGCGCAGACGGCGGAGCGTCTTGAGGAGCATGTCGTTGTCGCGCTGGTGCAGGCCGATCGAGGGCTCGTCGAGGACGTAGAGCACGCCGGACAAGCCGCTGCCAATCTGCGATGCGAGGCGGATGCGCTGGCTCTCGCCGCCGCTGAGCGTGCCGGAGGTGCGGTCGAGGTTGAGGTAGTCGAGGCCGACGTTGTTGAGGAAGCCCAGACGCTCGACGATCTCCTTGAGGATGCGTTCGGCGATCGCGTTCTGCTGGTCGCCGAGATGCTGGGGCATGTCGGTGAAGAACTGGAGCGCGTCGACCACCGAGAGATGCGTGGCGTAGGAGATGTCCTTCATCGCGATCTTGACCGCGAGCGCTTCGGGTTTCAGCCGCGCGCCGCCGCAGACTTCACAGGGGGCGGCGGACTGGTACTTGCTCAGCTCCTCGCGCATCCAGGCGGAATCGGTCTGGAGCATGCGGCGGTTGAGGTTGCCGATGACGCCCTCGAACGGCTTCGACACGTCGTATTTCTTCTTGCCGTCGATGAAGGTGAGCGTGACGGGCTTGCCCTTCGAGCCGTGCAGGATGGTGCTCTGGACCTCCGGCGGGAGGTCGGACCAGGGCGTCTCGATGTCGAACTTGAACTCGCGCGCGAGGCTGCCAAGGACCTGCATGTAATAGGGCGACGGCGGGTTGGATTTCGCCCAGGGCACGACCGCGCCCTTCTTGATGCTGAGCATGTGATTGGGGACGACGAGGTCTTCGTCGAACAGCAGCTTCTCGCCGAGGCCGTCGCAGGCCGGGCATGCACCCTGGGGGGCGTTGAACGAGAACAGGCGTGGCTCGATCTCGGAGATGGTGAAGCCGCTGACCGGGCAGGCGAATTTTTCGCTGAAGACGATGCGGCCGTCGGGGGCGTTGTTGCCTAGGATTTCCGATTTCGGTGTGTGCGGTTCGACCGGGTCGGCGGGGTCGACATAGGCGAGGCCGTCGGCGAGTTTCAGTGCGGTTTCGAAGCTCTCGGCCAGACGCGTGGCGATCTCGCCGCCGACGACGAGGCGGTCGACGACGACTTCGATGTCGTGCTTGTACTTCTTGTCGAGCGCGGGGGCTTCGTCGATGTCGTGGATCGTGCCGTCGATGCGGACGCGCGCGAAGCCCGCCTTCTGCCACTCGGCGAGTTCCTTGCGGTACTCACCCTTGCGGCCGCGAACGACGGGGGCGAGCAAATAGAGGCGCGTACCCTCGGGGAGCGCCATGACGCGGTCGACCATCTGGCTGACGGTCTGCGCCGCAATGGGCTCGCCGGTCGCGGGCGAGTACGGGATGCCGACGCGCGCCCAGAGCAGGCGCATATAGTCGTAGATTTCGGTGACGGTGGCGACGGTCGAGCGCGGGTTGCGGCTGGTCGTCTTCTGCTCGATCGAGATCGCCGGGCTGAGGCCCTCGATGTGGTCGACGTCGGGCTTCTGCATCAGTTCGAGGAACTGGCGGGCGTAGGCGGACAGGCTCTCGACGTAGCGGCGCTGGCCCTCGGCGTAGATCGTGTCGAACGCCAGGCTCGACTTGCCCGAGCCCGAGAGGCCGGTGATCACCGTGAGCGTGTCGCGGGGGATGTCGATGTCGACGTCCTTGAGGTTGTGCTCGCGCGCGCCGCGTACGGAAATCTTTGTCAGCATGAGGCTGGTTCTACTTCTGTTCTGATCGGGAGACTAGTGGGAGAGATAGGAATGCATGAGGCCGGGTGCCAGTTCATCCGGGACGATCGATTGCGCAACGGGCGATCTGGGCGTCGACTCGGCTTGCAACCGTGCGGCGTATTTTGGAGAACCGACGAACGGGACGCGGTGCAAGGGTATGATGCGATGACGAGTATTTTTGGATGCCGCTGATGCTGGGACTGGCCGCTGCGGCTGCGCTGGCGGAGCCCACGGCCGCGCCGTTGACGCCGGCGGGCAAGTGGAACGTCGATTATGGCGCGACCGCCTGCATGCTCGGCCGCACCTATGCCACCGGCAAGGCGGAGACGATTCTGGCGCTGCGTCGGCTGCCGCTGGCGTCGACGCTCGAGCTGATGGTCTACACCAATGGTCGTAGCGTAACGATGCGGCTGGGCCAGGCGAAGATCGGCATAGTCGGCGGGGGATCGGATGACAGCCGGTACGAGAGTTATCCGACCCAGGCTTCGGGCAAGCGGATGACGCGCATGCAGGTCGATGCCACGCTGTTCGAAACGCTGCCCGCCGATGCCGTGTTGCGCATCACCCCGGACAAGATGTCGGGCTGGGCGTTCGCGATGCCAAATGCGAAGGCGGCGTTCGAGGCCTTGGCCAAATGCAATGATTCGACGGCCAAGGAGTGGGGCATCGACCCGACCGAGCGCGCGAAGATCGCCCAGCCTGCCAAGGCGACGACGCGGCCCGAATACTGGGTCGGGCCCGACGATTACCCGAGGACGATCGTCGGCAAGGGTGCGCAGGGGACGTCGACGGTCCTGTGGACGATCGGCCTCGACGGGCGGGTTGCGGATTGCCGGCCCGTGGTGACGAGCGGCGAGGTCGAACTCGACAAGGCGGCCTGCAGCGCGATCATGCGGCATGCGCGCTACACACCCGCGCTCGGCTTCGACGGCAAGCCGATGGTCAGCCACGCGACGCAAAAGGTGACGTGGCGATTGCCGGGCGCCTGGTCCGGCAACTGATCGACCATCACGGGTGGACAGGCCAAGCCGCCGGGGTTGCACTCCGGTATCGGTGTATTATCTTGTTCGTACACACTGACGCGGAATGGCACAGAGGACGACATGGGCAAGAAGAAGGACGAGAGGAAGCGGCGCGAGCGCGAGGCCGAGATGGCGGCGGCTCAGGGTCAGTCGGGTGCTGGGCATGAGGGCCATGGGCATGACGCGCACAAGCATGACGCGCACAGGCATGAGGGCCGGAAGCACGAGGGTCGCAAGCATGAAGGCGGCGCGCCGTTCGCGGGGATCGCTGCTACCATCGCGCGACAGATGGGGACGCCGGTCGGGCGGCAGATGATCGCGGCGGGGCTGATGGCCGCGGCGACGGCGATCTCGAAGCATGATGCGAAATCGAGTGCTCGGCCGACGCCGCCTACGCCTCCGACGCCCCCTGCCCCGCCTTCCCCTGCCTCGTCCTCGGCACAGGCTGAGCCTGCAGCATCGAAGGTCGAGCCGGACGTGGCGGCCGAGCCTACCAAGCCGCAGGGCAATGGTCCGTTTGCCGGGGATACGCCGGAGCCACCGCGGAGCGAGACGAACGCGCTGCCGCCCGAGTTCGCGAAGGTGCTGGACTCGGTCACGGTGGGACTCGAGCGGTTGTTCGTCGGGTTCGGCAAGCCGACCGCGAAGAAGGACCCGCCTGCCGCTTAAGTGTGCAGGACCGCGACGCCGCGCGCGGCGTTGCGGTCCTGCGGCTCAGGCTGCCTTTATGTAGATGGCGGGTTGGCGGCGGTCGCCCTTTGCGAGGTACATCGCGCGGTCTGCACCGGCGATGAGGTCGACGATCGGTGTGTCGGGGTCGCCCTCGACGACGCCGATGCTGACTCCGAGCGTGCCATGGGCGGCCATGCGCGGCGCCATGGTCTGCGCGAACCGCGTCGCGATGCGATCGCCGATGATGCTGGCCTGCTCGGTCTGGACGTCGGGCAGCATGCAGACGAACTCGTCGCCGCCCCATCGGATCAGGTGGCCTTGTTGGCCGACGGCCTCGTGCGCGATCTCTGCGAAGGTGCGGAGTGCGGCGTCGCCGGCGGCGTGGCCTAGCGTGTCGTTGAGCGCCTTGAAGCGATCGAGGTCGAGCATCATCACCGTCAGCGTGCGCGGCGCGTGGCGGCCGGCGAAGGTCTGCGCGATGCGGTCCAGGCCGGCGCGGTTGAACGCGCCGGTGAGCCAGTCGCGCTCCATCTGATCGAGCAGCTGGCTTTGGCCACGCTCGGCCTGGAGGATCAGCAGCGAGAAGGCGCGGAAGATGATGAAGGCGATCTGGCCCGCCGCGAGCCAGGCACCGAGATCGTCGTGACGGCCGGTCAGCTGCGTGCCGATGCGGTCGCCGTAAGCCAGCCACGCGCGGCCGAGGAACATCGGCACGGTGACCGCGAACAGCGCGGCGACGATCCAGCCGGTCTGTAGCGAGTCACGACGCGCGAGACGGACGGCGACGATCACCACGACGAGGTCGAACCCGGCGCGGATGACGCTGAGATAAGCGACGCGGAGGTGGAAATGCGCCGGGTCGTGCGTGAACCAGAGGGGCAGGCCAAGGACCGCGGCGGTCGCCAGCATCGACGTCAGGCGCGCGTCGGGACGGCTGAACTTCACGACCGCGCCGGCGATCAGCGCATAGCCCATCACCACCGCGGGATTGCCGATGCTGGGCGCCCAGGGGAGGCCGATCCGATCGTTGAGCACCGCCATCAGCGCGCCGCACCCGGCGATCAGGTGGCCGGCGCCCCATAGCCCTGCCCACGATCCGAACCGACCGGTTGCCAGCGGGATGAGGTGAATGAACCCGGCGACCAGCATGCCAAGGCCTGCGACGACGTAGAGAGTAGAGAGATCGAGCGCCACGGGGACCTGCTTGTTCGTTCGTTAGGCGGACTAATAGGTTGGCTTTGCTAAGGATTGGTTCCGGTTGGGGGGTGGGGGCGGAAGTTTGCTTTTTGGGTGGGGTGGGTTGGGGGTGGCGCGATGAGGAGCCGGACGCCGAAGGTGATAGGCGATGCGGAGGGCGGATGTGGTGGCGTGCCAAGAATGTTTCCCCGAGAAGGCGGGGACCCAGACTGGGCTCCCGCCTTCGCGGGAGAACAAGAAGGCGGCCGGTATCGTTTGGGGCGGAGTGGCTCTGGCTTGACCGACGTTGTCGGGCGTTGTCGGGCGTTTCGTGCACGCCACCCCAGATTGCGCCCAGTTGTTGCGCTCCTCCCCCGTCATTCCGGCGGACGCCCGCACCCATGGTCGCGAACCGGGTCATGCTAGCGTGATATCGCTGGGGCCACCGTAACCGTGGGTCCCGGCGTTCGCCGGGATGACGGGAGGGGCTGTGTTGGGCTTTGCGGGTGGACGGGGCGTGGGCGAACTGGCGAACTGCGGCAACATCCATCCCCCCCGATCGAACTCAACCTTTGCCCCCTTGCCTTCGCCTTCGCCTTCGCCGCCCTCGCGCTGCACCTTCAACTCTCTCGCTGCAAACGCAGAGAGGGCGCCGGTGGATTGCCACCGACGCCCTCTCAATCCTACTTCACTTGCGGAAGCTGCGCCCTGCTTGGCCGGACAGGGGCTAAGCCCCTGTCGTCGGACGGCGCTGGAGCGCCCCCGGCCGGGCACGCCCTTTGGATCCATATCTAGCAATTGCTAGATATGGATGGGCTTGCCTTGCACAGCCATCGCGGCTTCCTTGATCGCCTCGGCATGCGTGGGATGCGCATGACAGGTGTAGGCGATGTCTTCGCTGGTCGCGCCGAATTCCATCGCGATGGCAGCTTCGGCGATCAGCGTGCCGGCGAGGCTGGAGACGATCCAGACGCCGAGGACGCGGTCGGTCTTGGCGTCGGCGATGATCTTCACGAAGCCGTCGGTGTCGCGGTTGGTCTTGGCGCGGCTGTTCGCGGCGAACGGGAACTTACCGACCTTGATCTCGGTCTTGTCGCGCGCCGCCTCCTCGGTGAGGCCGACGCCGGCGATCTCGGGCATCGTGTAGACGACGCTCGGGATGACGTCCTCGTTGACGATGCCGGTCTGGCCGGCGATGTTTTCCGCGACCGCGACGCCCTCGTCCTCGGCCTTGTGCGCGAGCATCAGGCCGGGGATGCAGTCGCCGATCGCCCAGACGCCGTCGACCTTCGTGCGGAACGAGTGGTCGGTTTCGATCTGGCCGCGCTTGTTGAGTTCGAGGCCGATGGCTTCGAGGTTGAGGCCGTCGACGTTGGCCTTGCGCCCGATCGAGACGAGCACCGCGTCGGCGGTCAGCGTCTCGGATGCGCCACCGGCGGCGGGCTCGACGGTGACGGTCGCGACGCCGTCGGCGACCGTCACACCGGTGACCTTGGTCGAGAGCTTCAGTTCCATGCCCTGCTTCTTAAAGAGCTTGGCGGTCTCGCGGCGGACTTCGCCGTCGAAGCCGGGGAGGATCTGGTCGACGAACTCGACGACGGTGACCTTCGCGCCGAGACGGCGCCAGACCGACCCGAGTTCGAGCCCGATCACGCCGCCACCGATGACGACCATGTGCTCGGGGACCTTGGGGATCTCGAGCGCGCCGGTGCTGTCGACGACGGTCTTCTGGTCGACCTCGACGCCGGGGAGCGGCATGACGCTGGAGCCGGTGGCGATGACGATGTTCTTCGCGGTGACTTTCTGGCCGGCTACGTCGACGGTGTGCGCGTCCTCGAACGCGGCCCTGCCCTTGAGCCAGGTCACCTTGTTCTTCTTGAACAGGAATTCGACGCCGCCGGTCAGTTCCTTGACGGCCTTGGCCTTCTCGGCGTGCATCTGGTCGAGGTTCAAGGTGACGCCCTGGAAGTCGATGCCGAACTTCGTCATGTGGCCGCCCTTGGCCTCCTCGTAGATCTCGGAGGCGTGGAGCAGCGCCTTGGACGGGATGCAGCCGACGTTGAGACAGGTGCCGCCGAGCGTCTCGCGGGACTCGGCGCAAGCGGTGCGCAGGCCGAGCTGCGCGGCGCGGATCGCCGCGACGTAACCGCCGGGGCCCGCACCGATCACGAGGACGTCATAGTCGTAGTCAGCCATGTTATGCTCCAGCGGGGAACGGCTTACTGCGTTCGCCGTCCTTGGTTATCGTTGTGATGTGGCCTTCGAAGCCACCACCGGCCAACACTGCGATCAGGCGGTCGGCGATGGCATCCGGATGCACGCGGTTCAGTCGATTATATAGTATCGCGCAGGGCGCAGGGTAACCACGGTTGAAGATCAGGTCGCCGAAGTCACGGTCGTCCGTGACCAATATGAGCGCCGCGATATCGCCTCGCGCCAGTATCTCCGGGTCCTTGGCGCCGCGCGATGTTTCCCGGATCCATTCGACGGCGTGACCCGCACTGCGCAACCGCGCGACGACAACCGGATGCTGGTTTTCGTCGGCGAGCAGATGCACCCGTCAGGCCGCTTTGCGCTGCGCCGCGACCGTCGAGTCGACCAGCAGGTCTCGCGCGAACGCAATCGCTGCACGGACGTCTTCCTCGGTGATATGGTCGAAGGCGGCGAGAACGTCGGTGATGCTCGCACCGTCTTCGAAATATTCGAGGATCAGCTCGACCGATATCCGCGTACCCTTGACCACGGGCTTGCCGCCCAGGATCTCTGGGTCCGAATGGATATGGTCGCGCCAGTTCATCGCTACCTCACAGGTCGATCAGGATACGGGTCGGATCCTCGATAGCATTTTTCAGCGCCACCAGGAACGTCACGGCTTCGCGGCCGTCGATCAGGCGGTGGTCGTAGCTGAGCGCGAGGTACATCATCGGGCGGATGACGATCTGGCCGTTGACGACGACCGGGCGCTCCTCGATGCGGTGGAGGCCCAGCACGGCGGACTGCGGCGGGTTGATGATCGGGGTCGACATCAGCGAGCCGAACACGCCGCCGTTCGAGATCGTGAAGGTGCCGCCCTTCATCTCATCCATCTTGAGCGCGCCTTCCTTGGCGCGCTTGCCGAAGTCGCCGATCGTCTTCTCGATCGTCGCGACCGACATCTGGTCCGCGTCGCGGATCACGGGGACGACGAGGCCGCCGGGCGACGAGACCGCGACCGAGATGTCGGCATAGTCGTGATAGACGATGTCGTCGCCGTCGATCGACGCGTTGACCGACGGGATGTCGCGCAGCGCCATGGTGGCGGCCTTCACGAAGAAGCCCATGAAGCCGAGGCGGACGCCGTGCTTCTTCTCGAACAGGTCCTTGTACTTGGCGCGTGCCTCGATCACCGCGGTCATGTCGACGTCGTTGAACGTCGTCAGCATGGCCGCCGTGTTCTGCGCTTCCTTGAGGCGCTTGGCGATCGTCTGGCGGAGGCGCGTCATGCGCACGCGTTCCTCGCCACGACCCGATGCGGCGGCGGGGGCTGCGGCCGGAGCGGGTGCGGCGGCGGGCGCAGGCACGGGCTTGCTCGACGCGGCGGCGGTCACGTCTTCCTTGGTGATGCGACCGTCGCGGCCGGTGCCCTTGACGGTGCCGGGGTCGACGCCGTGCTCGAGCACCGCGCGGCGGACCGACGGGGAGAGCGCGGCGGGCGAGTCGCTGGTGCCGGCACCGGGCTGGTCGCCGTACCCTGCGCCGGACTCGTCCTTGGCGGCGGGAGCAGCGGGAGTTGCCGTCGCGGCGGGCGCGGGTGCAGGGGCCGACGCGGCGGCGCCGTCACCCGAGTCGATCGTGGCGAGCATCGCGCCGACCTGCACGGTGTCGCCGACGGCGACCGCGTGCTGGCCCATGACGCCGGCGACCGGCGACGGGACCTCGACCGAGACCTTGTCGGTCTCGAGGCTGGCGATCGGCTCGTCGACCGCGACGGGATCGCCGGGCTGCTTCAGCCACTCGCCGAGGGTGGCTTCGGTGATCGATTCACCCAGGACGGGGACGGTGACTTCGGTTGCCATGTTTGCTTCTACCTTTTGTGCTCCTGCGGACGCAGGGGCCTAGGGTTACTCTGCCGCACCCTGGGTTCCTGCTTTCGCAGGAATACAGAGAGCGGGTTCAATCAGTTTGCGCGGGTGCGGCGGATTTCGTCGCGGACGGAGTGGCCGAGCGCGTCGGCGACGAGCGCGCCCTGTTCGGCCTGGTGACGCTTCATCAGGCCGGTCGCGGGCGATGCCGAGGCGTTGCGTCCGGCATAGCGCGCGCGCTTCACGCGAGAGTCGACCGTTGCCAGCGCCTCCTCGATCAGCGGCTCGACGAAGAACCAATAGCCGTTGTTCTTCGGCTCTTCCTGCGCCCAGACGATCTCCTCCAGGTTCGGCATCCGTGCGACGCGCTCGGCGATCGGGTTGCCGGGGAAGGGATAGAGCTGTTCCACGCGGACGATCTGCGTGTCGGTGTCGCCCGCCGCGTCGCGTGCCTCGATCAGGTCGTACGCGACCTTGCCGGTGCACAGGACCAGACGCTTCGTATCGACGTCGGCGGCCGGATTGGTATCCGACAACAGGCGGCGGAAGTGGCTGTCGCCCTGGAAATCCTCGGCGTTCGACACCGCCAGCTTGTGCCGCAACAACGACTTCGGCGTCATCACGATCAGCGGCTTGCGGAAGTTGCGGTGCATCTGCCGGCGAAGCAGGTGGAAATAGTTCGCCGGGCTGGTGCAGTTCGCGACCTGGATGTTGTCGTCCGCGCAGGACTGGAGGAAGCGCTCGGGACGTGCCGAGCTGTGCTCTGGCCCCTGCCCTTCATAGCCGTGCGGGAGCAGCATCACGAGGCCGTTGGCGCGGAGCCACTTCGACTCGCCGGACGTGATGAACTGATCGATCATGATCTGCGCGCCGTTGACGAAATCGCCGAACTGCGCCTCCCAGAGGACCAGCGTCTTCGGATCGGCGAGCGCGTAGCCGTACTCGAACCCGAGCACGCCGTATTCGCTGAGCGGGCTGTCGAGCACCTCGAAGCGGCCGTGCTCGATCTCCTGCAACGGCACATACTTGTGCTCGTCGGTCTGGTCGACCCAGACCGCATGGCGCTGCGAGAAGGTGCCGCGGCCTGAGTCCTGGCCGGACAGACGGACGCCGTACCCTTCCGAGAGGAGGCCGCCGAATGCGAGTGCTTCGCCGGTCGCCCAGTCGAAGCCCTTGCCCGACTTGAACATCTCGCGCTTCGCATCGATCACGCGGTTGAGCGTCTTGTGGATCTTCACGCTGTCGGGGATCGTCGTCAGCGTGCGGCCGAGCGAATCGAACAGCTTCGTGCTGAGACCGGTCTCGACGTTGCGGCGGGCAGAGCCGCCGTCCGTGGGCGCGCTGAGGCCGGTCCAGCGACCGCCGAACCAATCCGCCTTGTTCGGCTTGTACGACGACCCGGCTTCGAACTCACCCTCGAGACGGAGCGTGAACTGCTTCACGTTCTCGTCGATCCAGGGCTGGTCGATCACGCCTTCCTTGATCAGGCGATCGCCGTAGACCGAGCTGACGCCGGGGTGCTTGCGGATGATGTCGTACATCAGCGGCTGCGTGAAGGACGGCTCGTCGCCTTCGTTGTGACCGAAGCGGCGATAGCACCACATGTCGATGACGATGTCGCGGTGAAATTTCTGGCGGAATTCCATCGCCATCTTGGTCGCGAAGGTGACCGCCTCGGGATCGTCGCCATTGACGTGGAAGACCGGCGCCTGGACGCCCTTGGCGACGTCCGACGGGTAGGGCGACGAGCGCGCGAACTGCGGCGAGGTCGTGAAGCCGACCTGGTTGTTGATGATGAAGTGAACACAGCCGCCGGTGTTGTAGCCGCGGATACCCGAGAAGCCGAGGCACTCCCAGACGATCCCCTGCCCCGCGAACGCCGCGTCGCCGTGGATCAGCACGGGCAGGCTAGCCACGTGATCCTTGAGATCGTTGCTGAGCGTCTGGATCGCGCGCGTCTTGCCGAGCACGACGGGATCGGCGGCTTCGAGATGCGACGGGTTGGCGACCAGGCTCATATGAACCTTGTGGCCGTCGAACTCGCGATCGGTGCTGGTGCCGAGGTGATACTTCACGTCGCCCGAACCGCCGATGTCGTCGGGGTTGGCCGAACCGCCGGCGAATTCGTGGAAGATCACGCGCAATGGCTTGGCCATCACGTTCGCCAGCACGTTGAGGCGACCGCGATGCGCCATGCCGATGACGAGCTCGCGCACGCCCATCTGGCCGCCATATTTGATCACGCTCTCAAGCGCGGGGATCATCGATTCGCCGCCGTCGAGCCCGAAGCGCTTCGTGCCGACATACTTCTTGCCGAGGAATTTCTCCCACTGCTCGGCCTCGATCACCTTGGTGAGGATCGCCTTCTTGCCGTCGATGGAGAATTCGATCGCCTTGTCCTGGCCCTCCATGCGCTCCTGGAGGAAGCGGCGCTCCTCGACGTCGGAGATGTGCATGTATTCGAGGCCGACATTGCCGCAATAGTTCTTGCGCAACGTGTCGACGAGCTCGCGGATCGAGACCCATTCGAAGCCCATCGTGCCGCCGAGATAGACCTTCCGGTCGATGTCGCCGTCGGAGAAGCCGTGATATTCGGTCTTCAGATCTTCGGGCATCTCGCGCTTCGAAAGGCCGAGCGGATCAAGGTTGGCGGCGAGGTGACCGCGGACGCGGTAGGTGCGGACGAGCAGTTGTGCGCGGATCGCGTCGGCCGCGGCCTTGGCGATCTCTTCTTTCGAGACGGGGGCTGGCGCTGCTGCGGCGGGAGCGGGCTTGCCGCCCTTGGCGGGCTTGGGCGCGGGCTCCATCTGGGTCGGATCGAGTGCCGCGGTCAGGTCGTCCGTGGTGGTGAGCGGCCAGCGGGCGCTCTCCCAGCTCGGGCCCTGCGCGGAGCCTTCCAGACCCTCGAAGAACGCGCGCCAACCGGATTCGACCGAGGCCGGGTCCGCGTTGAACTTGGCGTAGAGCGTCTCCACGAACGCCGGGCTGACGCCGGCTGCGATATCGCTGAAATCCTGGCCTTCGTAGCCCATCGTTCTCGTCCTCAGTGTCCCTCTCCCCGCGGGGGAGAGGGAGGGGCCCGCCCGCACTTGCGGGTGGGAGGGTGAGGGCACGGGCGGTCACGTGCCCTCACCCTTCCGCCGCTAAGAAGCGGCTCCTTCCCCCTCCCCGAACGGGAGAGAGGTAGTCAGTTCAGCCCTTCAACACGCTCAGCAGCGTCTCGCCGAGCAGGCTGGGGCTTTCCGAGACCTTGATCCCGGCAGCTTCCATCGCCGCGATCTTGCTCTCCGCGTCGCCCTTGCCGCCCGACACGATCGCGCCGGCATGGCCCATGCGACGGCCCGGAGGCGCCGTACGACCGGCGATGAAGCCTGCCATCGGCTTCGACCGACCGCGCTTGGCTTCGTCGCGGAGGAACTGTGCCGCCTGCTCTTCTGCGTCGCCGCCGATTTCGCCGATCATGATGATCGACTGGGTCTCGTCGTCGGCGAGGAACAGCTCGAGCACGTCGATGAAGTTCGTGCCGTTGACCGGATCGCCACCGATGCCGACCGCGGTCGTCTGACCAAGGCCTGCGTTCGACGTCTGGAACACTGCTTCATAGGTGAGCGTGCCTGAACGGCTGACAACGCCGACCGAGCCCTTCTTGAAGATCGAGCCGGGCATGATGCCGATCTTGCACTCGCCGGGGGTCAGCACGCCGGGGCAGTTCGGGCCGATGAGCCGCGACTTGGAGCCCGACAACGCGCGCTTGACCTTGACCATGTCGAGGACGGGAATGCCCTCGGTGATCGCGACGATCAGCTCGATCTCGGCGTCGATCGCCTCGAGGATCGAGTCGGCGGCGAAGGGGGGCGGCACGTAGATGACCGACGCGGTCGCGCCGGTCATCGCCTTGGCTTCGGCGACGGTGTTGTAGACGGGCAGGTCGAGGTGGGTCGTACCGCCCTTGCCGGGCGTGACGCCGCCGACCATCTGCGTGCCGTATTCCAGCGCCATCTTCGTGTGGAAGCTGCCGGTTTCGCCGGTCATGCCTTGCGTGATGACCTTTGTGTTCTTGTCGACGAGGATGCTCATCTAGTGCTCCTTGTGTCCCCGTTGGGGAACAGGATTAAAACAGTGACTCGAACAGGTCGTTCCAGTCGGGGTTCATTCGTTCGATCTCGGACAGTTTCCACTGCCGGTTCCACTTCTTCATCTGAAGTTCGCGCAGGCGCGCGTTGTCCAGATCGTCATGCACTTCATACCAAACTAGAAGTTTGCAGTGGTGCGTTTTCGTGAAACCGATGATCAGGCCGTTACGATGCTGGTAGGATCGTGCGGCGAGGTCGCTGGTCACACCGAGATAAATCGTTCCGTTGCGCGGGCTAGCCGTCATGTAGACGTAGCCGGCTATGTTCACCGTCCGCTTCCTTGTTTCCCCGCGAAGGCGGGAACCCAGTCTGGGCACCCGCCTTCGCGGGTGAACAAGGAGGCAGGGCGGGAGGTCACCTTAGTTCAGCGAACCATCGATACCCTTGCAGGCGACGATCAGCTCCTTCACCGCGTCGACCGACACGGTGAGGTTCTGCTTGGCTTCGTCGTCCAGCTTGATCTCGACGATCTTCTCGACGCCGCCAGCCCCGATCACCACCGGCACGCCGACGTACAGATCGGTAAGGCCGTACTCGCCCGAAACATACGCCGCCGCCGGCAGCACGCGCTTCTGGTCGTACAGATACGCCTCGGCCATCGCGATGCCGCTGGTCGCCGGCGCGTAATAGGCCGAACCCGTCTTCAGCAGTGCGACGATCTCGCCGCCGCCGCCGCGCGTGCGCTTGACGATCGCGTCGATCTTTTCCTGGCTCGACATGCCCATCGCGATGAGGTCGGGAACCGGGATGCCCGACACGGTCGAGTAGCTGATGACCGGGACCATCGTGTCGCCGTGGCCGCCGAGCACGAAGCTGGTGACGTCCTTGACCGAGACCTTGAACTCGTCGGCAAGGAAGTGGCTGAAGCGTGCCGAGTCGAGTACGCCGGCCATGCCGACGACCATGTGGTGCGGCAGGCCCGAGAATTCGCGGAGCGCCCACACCATGGCGTCGAGCGGGTTGGTGATGCAGATCACGAACGCGTCGGGGGCGTTGGCCTTGATGCCCTCGCCGACGGCCTTCATGACCTTCAGGTTGATGCCGAGCAGGTCGTCGCGGCTCATGCCGGGCTTGCGCGCGACACCGGCGGTGACGATGATGACGTCCGCGCCGGCGATGTCGGCGTAGTCGTTCGATCCGGTGATCTGCGAGTCGAAGCCTTCGACCGGGCCGCACTGCGACAGGTCGAGCGCCTTGCCCTGGGGGATGCCCTCGGCGACGTCGAACAGGACGATATCGCCAAGGCCCTTGAGTGCTGCGAGGTGCGCGAGCGTACCGCCGATGTTACCGGCGCCGATCAGCGCGATCTTCTTGCGAGCCATTCCAATCCGTCTCCGTCTGATGTGCGGGGTGATTGGTGACGCCGGTTACGCGCATTATCCCGCTACGGCAACCGCTAAAAGGACAAAAGCGGGTTGTTATTGCGAGTGGTTCGCATGTGCAATAAGCTTAGAGGTGGCCTTCTGCGAGATAGTCCTCGGAGCGCATCTCTTCGAGGCGGCTGATCGTGCGGTCGAACTCGAACCTGCCGTCGCCGCTTTCGTAGAGGTCGCCGGGTTGCGCATCGGCGGCGGCGAGCAGCTTGACCTTGTGCTCGTACAGTGCGTCGATCAACGCCACGAACCGCGCCGCCTCGTTGCGGTTCTCGGGGCCGAGCTTGGGGATGCCGACGAGGATGACGGTGTGGAATTTCCGCGCGATGGCGAGGTAGTCGGCCACGCCGCGGGCTTCTCCGCACAGCTTCTTGAAGCTGAACACCGCGACGCCCTTGAGCGATTTCGGGACCCGGAGCGTGCGGCCCTGGACGATCAGGTCTTCGGCGGGGACGTGCTCGCTGTCGTCGGTCGAGAAGTCGGTGAGGCGGAAGAATGCGGCGGAGAGTTGCGCGGTGGCCTCGGGGCCGTTGGGGACGAGCCACGTGTCCTGGCTGCCGAGCCGGTCGCGGCGGTAATCGACCGGGCCGTTGAGCGGGAGCACGTCGAGGCGCTGCTCGATGGTCGCGATGAAGGGCAGGAAATGCTCGCGGTTGAGGCCGTTCTTGTAGAGATCGGCGGGCGGACGGTTCGAGGTGGTGACGATCGTCACGCCGGAATCGAGCAGCGAGGTCACCAGCCGCGACAGGATCATCGCGTCGGGACTGTTGGTGACCATCATCTCGTCGAACGCGAGCAGGCGGGTCTCGTCGGCGATCGCGGTGGCGACGGGGACGATCGGGTCGCCGACTTCCTTGCGACGTTCGGCGGCGATGCGCGCGTGGACCTCGAGCATGAACTCGCCGAAGTGGACGCGGCGCTTCTTCTCGACGGGCGCGTTGGCGAAGAACAGGTCCATCAGCATCGACTTGCCGCGGCCGACGCCGCCCCAGAGGTAGACGCCGCGGGGGTCTGGTTTCTTGGAGAAGCGGGCGAAGAAGCCGGTGGATTTGGGGGTAGCGAGTTCGGTCGCGAGGGTGTTGAGGCGCGCGGCGGCGGCGGCCTGTTCGGGGTCGGGGCGGAGTTCGCCCGAGGCTACGAGCGCCTCATAGGCTTTGAGTACCGTCACGCCGCTAACCCTTTACCACCCCGGCGGAGGCCGGGGCCCAATATGAAAGGTTTCGATAACGGAGCGGGGCGCTTCAACACTGATCGTTTCCCAATTGGGCCCCGGCCTTCGCCGGGGTGGTGATAGCGGCCGGGGTCAGCCCTTTGGCGGCTTAGGCGACGGCTTGCGGATCGTGGCCGAGAAGGCGGCGATCTTCGTTTCGTCGTCCCCTTGCACCACGAGACCCCGCAGGAACAAGAGGCGGCCGGTTTCCTTGAGGACTTCGACCTGCGCCTCGATCGGCTCACCGACGCGACCGCCTCCGATGAATTGGGTGTTGAGATCAAGCGTGACCGCGGTGCCGGCGGTGATCAGGCCGAAACCTCTGGCGGCCGCGAACAGCGCGACGTCGATGAACGCGAGGAGCGCGCCGCCGTGGACGTTGTTCTGGAGGTTGGAGTGGCGGTGCTCGGGGGTGATGCGGACGCGGACGGTGTGACCGTCGACACGGTAGAGCATGGGGCCGAGCAGGGTGTTGAAGCGGGTGGGGTCGGAGAGCGACCAGCTGCGCCAGCCTGGGTTGGCTGGGTCTTCGGCTTCTACGAAATGGGGGGTGGTCAACAACCTGTCCTTCGATACGCCGCTTCGACACGCTCAGCGGCTACTCAGGACGAACGGAAATTTACACCCCCCGTTCGTCCTGAGTAGGGGCTGAGCGAAGTCGAAGGCCCGTATCGAAGGGATCAGACGATCCGTTCAGCTTCCATCTTCTTGATTTCGGCGATCGCCTTGGCCGGGTTCAGCCCCTTGGGGCACGCGTTCGCGCAGTTCATGATGGTGTGGCAGCGATACAGGCGGAACGGATCTTCCAGCTCGTCGAGGCGCTCGCCGGTCATCTCGTCGCGGCTGTCGGCGATCCAGCGATAGGCCTGCAACAGGATCGCGGGGCCAAGGAACTTGTCGGCGTTCCACCAATAGCTCGGGCACGAGGTCGAGCAGCACGCGCACAGGATGCACTCGTACAGGCCGTCGAGCTTCGAGCGGTCTTCCGGCGACTGGAGGCGTTCCTTGCCCGAGGGCGGCGGGGTGACGGTCTGCAGCCACGGCTTGATCGACGAATATTGCGCGTAGAAATGCGTGAAATCGGGGACCAGGTCCTTGATCACGTCCATGTGCGGCAGCGGCGTGATCTGGACCTCGCCCTTGCAATCCTCGATCGCGGTGGTGCAGGCGAGGCCGTTCTTGCCGTTGATGTTCATCGAGCACGAGCCGCAAATGCCCTCGCGGCACGACCGGCGGAAGGTGAGCGAGGAATCCTGCTCGCTCTTCATCTTGATCAGCGCGTCGAGCACCATCGGGCCAGTGTCGTCGAGATCGAGCTCGAAATTATCGTAGCGCGGGTTCTCGCCGCTGTCGGGATCGTAGCGGTAGACCTTGAACGATTTGAGACGCTTACCCGCCCCCGAGCCCTGGCTGGTCGAGGCGTGCTTGACGCCCTTCTTGACGACGCTGTTTTTCGGGAGCGAGAATTCGGCCATTGCGAGCGGTCCGTCCGTGGTGTGATTATAGGTTGTCAGAGCCGATACATGACAGGGGCCCTCCCCGCAAATCCTTAGCTTCGCGGGTGCAACATGCGTCACACCCGCTGTCGCGTTGCCTGCGCGTGCCGGGTCAGATGATGTCGAGGACGAGCCCGAGGTCGCGGGCTTCCTCGGCTTCGATATACCAGTTGGAGGGGGCTTTCTTCTTCAATTCCTCGAGCGATACCTTCGAACCCTCGACGATCGCGCGGAAGCCTTCCTCCTGGATGTTGATCGAGTCCTCGATCTCGTGGAGCTTGGCCTTGAGCGTGTAGGAGAGCGTGTTGAGCGGGCCGTTGAGTTCGATCGTGCTCTGCATCTGGCGCTCGTGGATCATGATGCGGCTGTTGCGCGTGAGGAAGCGGCTGTCGACCGGGAAGGCGGACATGAACGTCGCGCCGGCGGAATAGACCGCGACCTTGCCGAGGAAGAGCGTCTCGCGGCCGGTGTATTCGCGGAGCAGGCGGATGTTGTCGCCCATCGCACGCGCGACTTCGGGATCGCCGCCGAGCGTGGTGATCGAGACGACCAGCGGGCCTTCGGTGGGGGCAGCGACGAGCTGCGATTTGAAAGTATCGTACATCGCGTTGTCGACGGGGCCGTGGAGATGGATGTGTGGGGCGGCCAGCAGCGGGTAGTTGCGGGCGTTCGAGGCGGGGGATGTGTCGGTCATGCCGCGGCAAACTTCTGCGGGGGCGGTGGGTTCCTGATGAGTTGCGGCATATCAGCACAGTGATTTGGCGTGACCTGTTCGACGTGCTACAAAGCGGTCATGATTGAAACCATCCATGCCGGCGCGACGGTTAGCATCAGCGACCTGAAGAAGAATCCCTCCGGAGTCATCGAGGCTGCGGGCGGATTCCCAGTGGCGGTGCTTAATCGGAATACGCCCGCCGCGTATCTCGTGCCGGCAGCGGCGTGGGAGGAATTGATGGACCGTTTGGAAGACGTCGAACTGGCGGAACTGGTGCGCGCGCGTGCCGACGAGGTGCCGGTCGCGGTGTCGCTTGGCGACCTATAGTCTCGCTTTCCTGCCGAGCGCGCTGCGGGAGTGGGAGAAGCTTGGCGCCAATGTTCGCGAGCAGTTCAAGGCGAAGCTGACCGAGCGGTTGGGCGAGCCACATATTGCGAGTGCGCGGCTGAGCGGAATGACCGGGTGCTACAAGATCAAGCTTCGGGCCGCGGGGTATCGGTTGGTGTACCGGGTCGATGATGGCCTGGTGACGGTGATCGTCGTGGCGGTCGGGCGGCGGGACCGAAATCTGGTGTACAAGATCGCGGCTGGGCGGATCGAGCGGTAGCACATCTGTCACAGCCGCCCGTTCTCCTGCGAACGCAGGAGTCCAGGGTTACGGAACGTGGCGTTTGTGATTCTGGGCTCCTGCGTTCGCAGGAGAACGGGGCTTTAGTTTACCTGCTTGGCCGAGCGCTTGTACTGGAGGATCCAGCCTACGAGGCCACCGGGGACGCCGCCTACTAGCGAGAACAGCGCGTAGAAGGTGATCGCTATCTTCTGGGGTTCTTCGCCGATACCGCGGGGTTCGATGGCGAAGACGTAGATCGCGGTCAGGATCGCCACGACCGCCGGCCATAGGAAGCCGGCGATCATCGGTTGGAAACGCGTCAGGAGCCCCACCGCGACGGGCACGAGGAACCCGATCGCGATGATGGCCCAGGTCATCAGTATACCCGCTTCTTGGGCTTGATGTAGTCGATGTCGTCGGTGAGCGTGTAGTCGTGGACCGGGCGGAAATCGATCTTGGTCTCGCCGCCCTTGCCGCCCCAGCCGTTGAAGGTGGTGATGGTGTGCTTCATCCAGTTCGCATCGTCGCGCTCGGGGAAGTCCTCGTGCATGTGTGCGCCGCGCGACTCGGTGCGGTTGGCCGCCGAGGTCATCGTCACGACCGCCTGGCCGATCAGATTGTCGAGCTCCATCGTCTCGACCAGATCGGTGTTCCAGATCATGCTGCGATCCTTCACGGCGACGTCGGTCATCCGGCTGTAGATCCCGGCCATCTTCTCAACGCCCTGGTTGAGCAGTTCGGTGTCGCGGAACACGGCGCAATGCTTCTGCATGGTCTGCTGCATGTCGAGACGGATCTGTGCCGTCGGCGAACCGCCGCTCGCGTTGCGGAAATGGTCAAGACGCGTCAGCGCGAGATCTTCCGACCCCTTGGGCAACGGCGCGTGGGGGGTACCGGGCTTCAGCGTGTCCTTGATGCGCAGGCCGGTCGCGCGGCCGAACACCACGAGATCGATCAGGCTGTTAGAGCCAAGGCGGTTGGCACCGTGGACCGAGACGCACGCAGCCTCGCCGACCGCGAACAGGCCGGGGACGACCGCGTCGGGGTTGCCATCGACGAGGTTGACGACCTCGCCGTGGAAGTTGGTCGGGATGCCGCCCATGTTGTAGTGCACGGTCGGCGTGACGGGCAGCGGCTGGCGCGTGAGATCGACGCCGGCGAAGACCTTGCCGGTCTCGGTGATGCCCGGCAGACGCTCGGCCAGCACCTTGGGATCGATGTGATCGAGGTGCAGGAAGATGTGGTCGCCGTTCTTGCCGACGCCGCGGCCTTCGCGCATTTCGAGCGCCATCGAGCGGCTGACGACGTCGCGCGAGGCGAGGTCCTTCGCCGACGGAGCATAGCGCTCCATGAAGCGCTCGCCCTCGGAGTTGGTCAGGTAACCGCCCTCACCGCGTGCGCCCTCGGTGATGAGCACGCCCGCGCCGTAGATGCCGGTTGGGTGGAACTGGACGAACTCCATGTCCTGCAACGGTAGCCCGGCGCGGAGCACCATCGCGTTGCCGTCGCCGGTGCAGGTGTGCGCCGAGGTCGCCGAGAAATAGACGCGGCCATAGCCACCGGTGGCGAGCACGGTCTGGTGGCTGCGGAAACGGTGGATCGAGCCGTCTTCCATGCACAGCGCGATGACGCCGCGGCAGACGCCGTTCTCCATGATCAGGTCGAGCGCGAAATACTCGACGAAGAAGTCCGTGTTGTACTTCAGGCTCTGCTGATACAGCGCGTGAAGCATCGCGTGGCCGGTGCGATCGGCGGCAGCGGCGGTGCGCTGGACCGGAGGCCCCTCGCCCATGTTCTGCATGTGGCCGCCGAACGGACGCTGATAGATCGTACCGTTCTCGTTACGGCTGAACGGCATGCCGGCGTGTTCGAGCTCGTAGACCGCCTGCGGGGCTTCGCGGCAAAGATACTCGATCGCGTCCTGGTCGCCGAGCCAGTCGGAACCCTTGACGGTGTCGAACATGTGCCAGGTCCAGTGATCCGGCGAGTTGTTGCCGAGCGAGGCGGCGATGCCGCCCTGTGCTGCGACAGTGTGGCTGCGGGTCGGGAAGACCTTGGTGATGCACGCGGTCTTCAGGCCGCTCTCGGCGATGCCCATCGTCGCGCGCAGGCCGGAGCCGCCGGCACCGACGACGACCGCATCATAGGTATGATCGATGATCTTGTAGGCAGACATCAGGCGGGGGCTCCGGAGAAGGCGACCTTCAGGATCGCGAACAGGGCGATGCCGCCCAGCGTGAAGGTGAACAGGTTGAGGAGGATCATCGTCACGACACGGCTCTCGCCATGCTGGTAATCCTCGATCACGACCTGCAGACCGAGACGGAAGTGATAGAAGACCGACAGGATCAACAGCGCCATCGGCACCGCGACCCAGGCCGATTGCAGCCAGAGATGGACAGCGGCGTAATCATAGCCGGGCATCCGCGCGACCGAGATCATCAGCCACAGCATGAGGAACAGGTTCGAGCCCGCCGTCAGACGCTGCTGCCACCAGTGATGCGCGCCGTGCTTGGCGCTGCCCAGGCCGCGGACGCGACCGATTGCCGTACCCGAACCCATTACTTGATCCCCATGTAGAGCCAGAACACGACCGTCAGCGCGACCGAAGCGACCATCGTCGCGATCGCGCCCATCTTGTTGCGCTTCAGTTCGTAGCCGGCGCCGATATCGAGCACCATGTGGCGGATGCCGGTCATCATGTGCTGGAACAGCGACAGCGTCAGCCCGACCGCGACGACATAGCCGAGGATGTTGAGCCGGCCGGTGTCGGTGGTGAACACGTCGACGAAGGTCGCGTACGCCTGATCGCCCGACGCGATCGCGGCGAGCCACCAGACGAGCAGGATGCTGCCGACGGTCGCCATCCCGCTGCCGGTCACGCGGTGCAGGATCGAGACCAGCATGTGCGGGCCCCATTTATAGACCTGCAGATGGGGAGAAAGCGGGCGTGCCGGGTTGCGCGATGCCAAGGGCGGAGTCCTCGAACCAGAAGATGACGAACCAAGAACAGCTTGGTCCAGAATATATAGATTGGGCGACCTATTAGCCACCGCGTGCTGCGATGCAACCCATTGGGGCCGGTCCGATAACCCATGACACCGCGCGCGCGATGCCTGTGCGACACGACCGACCCTGCACATCACGACGCGTCGATCCCTAACCAGCCCTTAAGACATGGCGTGTAGCGATGGCGTCGTACATTCGATCCGGAGTTCACCGTCTTGACCACCAACGACCTGCCGGCCCCCGGCTCGATCGCGGCCTCCGTCGACCTGATGGCGCGGCTGCGGGTGTTCGATTTCGACGGATCACTGACCGGCGCGAGCCGCGAAGTCTGGGCCGCGCTGGCGCCCGAGATCACGCATGTGTCCAGGGCGTTCTGGGAACAGTGGCTGCAGTGTTTTTCCGACGAACGGATCTGGGCGCCGCACGAAACCGACCAGATGATCGAGATCGGCTGCACGTTCCTGCGCAATCGCTTCCTGGACACGAGTGGACGCGCCTGGATCGAATCGATCGAGCGGTCGGTCGCAACGGCCTATGTCGCCGACGTATCGCCGATGGCGCTGCTGTCGATGATCAGCGCGAGCGACCGCGCCGCGCTCGACGTGCTGATGCGGCGGGTCGATCGGTCGGATCCGAAGCTGCCGGTGTTCATCGACACGCTGATGCGGCTGTCGGCGCTGGAGGGCGAGATCACCGTCGCGATCTATAACCGGTACCAGATGCATACCGCGCAGGTCGCGCGCGATACGCTGGCGGCGGAATTTCGCGACGGCATCGCGGCGATGGTCGAGACCGCGACCGACGAGGGGCATATGCTGCGCGAACAGGCGTTGCGGAGTTCCGCCTCGACCCGCGCGGTGCTCGGCAAGGCGAGCGAAGTCGCGGCCGCCGCAGAGCAGTCCGCGGTGGCGATGCGCGAAGCCGCGCAGACCGCCGCCGGCCTGATCCGCGCGATCGAGGACGCGCGGACCGAAGTGGAGGCTGCGGCCGAGATCGCCAATCGGGCATCGGCGCAGGCTGGACAGGCGGTCGGCATGTCGGAAACGCTGAGCGATCATGCGAAGTCGATCGAGTCGATCCTGGGGCTGATCCGCGACATTGCCGGGCAGACCAACCTGCTCGCGCTGAACGCGACGATCGAGGCGGCGCGCGCGGGGGATGCCGGGCGCGGGTTCGCGGTGGTGGCGCAGGAGGTGAAGAGCCTCGCCAACCAGACCGCGCGGGCGACCGACGACATCGCCGCGAAGATCGCCGCGATCCAGTCGGCGACGCGCTCGACCGTGGAGACCAATGCGTCGATCAAGTCGACGGTAGCGGAGGTGCAGGAGAGCGCCGACCGCATCCGCTACGCGATGGAGGCGCAGGCGCAGACGGTGACCGCGATCACCGCGGCGGTGGACGAGACCGCGCTGGCGGCGGATTCGATGTCCAACACGATCGCCGCGATCCGCGAGGATACCGAGACGGTCGCGACCGAGATCGACGGCGTGGGTCGCGGGTTCGACGTGCTCGACGGGCGGCTCAGCAACCTGAAGAACAGCGCGGGCGATTTCGTCGCGAAGGTTGCGGCCTAGGCGCGGGCTATCGTCCGTGGGTGCGGGATTGGCGTGACGAGGCGGCGTAGCGCGCGCTAGAGGTGCGGCATGACCATTCTTCTTACAGGCTCCAGCCGCGGTATCGGCGCGGCCATTCATGCGGCGCTGACCGACGCGGGCGCGACCGTCATCGGGCATGGGACCGCCAGCGGTATCCCGGCCGACTTCAGCGATCCTACGGGGCCGACTGCGTTGTGGAACGCTGCGCTCGAGCAGGCGGGCGGCGCGATCGACGTGCTGATCAACAATGCTGGCGTGTTCGAGGCGGCACCGCTCGCCGATGACGACTGGACCGCGCAGTGGGAGCGGACGATGCGGATCAACCTGACCGCGTCGGCCGAGCTTTGTCGGTTGGCGGTGCTGCACTGGCAGGCTCGCGGGGTTGGCGGGCGGATCGTGAATATCGCGAGCCGGGCGGCGTATCGCGGGGATTCGCCGGCGCATTGGCATTATGCCGCGTCGAAGGCCGGTATGGTGGCGATGACCAAGACGATCGCCCGGGGGTATGCTCGGGAGGGCATCCTCGCGTTTGCGGTGTGCCCCGGGTTCACGATGACCGGGATGGCGGAGGACTATCTGTCGAGCCGTGGCGGCGATGCGTTGCTGGCGGACATTCCGCTTGGGCGGGTCGCGGCGCCTGACGAGATCGCGGCGGCGGCGAAGTTTCTGGCGTTGGAGGCGCCGGCCTCGATGACGGGGTCGGTGATCGACGTGAATGGGGCGAGCTATGTCCGATAGTTGGAAACTCACCCTCCCCTGCACGCGGGCGGAGGCGGAGGCGATCGATGCGAGCGACGATCTGACGATCGACGGCGTGTTGATGACGACCGAGGAGATCGAGGACGACGTGGAGTCTTGGCGGCTCGATGCGTATTTCGAGCATGAGCCGGCGGCGGATACGGTCGCCGCCGTGCGCGCGCTGGTGCCTAGCGCGGCGGGGGCCGAGATCGCGGTCGAGCGGCTGGGGGATGCGGACTGGGTGACGATGAGCCAGGCGGGGCTGGAGCCTTTGTCGGTCGGGCGGTTCTTCGTGCATACCGGGGCGCATTCGGGCGCGGTGCCGGCGGACCAGCGGGCTTTCCTGATCGAGGCGAGCCGGGCGTTCGGGACGGGGCATCATGAGACGACCAGCGGGTGTCTTGCTATGCTGGACGGGTTGGCGGAGGCGTCGTTTGCGAACGTGATCGATATCGGGACGGGGACGGGGTTGCTGGCGTTTGCGGCGGCGCATCTTTGGCCTGGGGCCAAGGTGATGGGGACGGATATCGATCCGGTCTCGATCGATGTGACGGTTGAGAATGCGGCGCTCAACGGGGTCGAGGGGATCGATCTGGTGGTTGCGGACGGCACGCTGGACGATGCGATCGTGGTTCGTGCGCCGTATGATCTGGTTATCGCTAATATTCTTGCCGGGCCGCTGGTGTCGATGGCGCCGGAGATCGCTTCGATTTCGGATGTGGGGGCGACGATTGTTCTTGCCGGGTTGCTGGAGACGCAGCGGGCTGGGGTTGTCGCGGCGTATGAGGCTTGCGGGTGTTCGCTGGAGGCGGTCGACCGGCGGGGGGATTGGAGTGTGCTTCGGTTGCGCGCTGGGGCGGTGAGGTTCGTGGCGGAGGGGCCGTTCGATCCCAAGGGGCGTGATGGGTGGGCGCTCGATATTTGAGGGCTGCCCTCCCCCGAAGAAGGCTGTTCCCCCGCGAAGGCGGGGGCCCAGTCTGGGCCCCCGCCTTCGCGGGGGAACAAGTTGGGAAGGGTTGCCCTCACCCCATCTCTGCCGCCACCCCGGCGGAGGCCGGGGCCCAGTTGGGTGAAGCTTTGAGATAGAACCGCACCGCTATCCCAACTGGGCCCCGGCCTTCGCCGGGGTGGTGGCTTCTAGAGGATGCTTATGCGGTC
The DNA here is from genome assembly GCF_004795835.1 of Sphingomonas sp. PAMC26645. Classification (NCBI taxonomy): domain Bacteria; kingdom Pseudomonadati; phylum Pseudomonadota; class Alphaproteobacteria; order Sphingomonadales; family Sphingomonadaceae; genus Sphingomonas; species Sphingomonas sp. PAMC26645. Next base: position 1,349,668 of record NZ_CP039249.1, on the reverse strand, counting down.
TCAGCGGACGCCTTCGACGTCGCGTAGTCCTGCGTACCCTCGGTAATCACCACATCGCCGGGCTCGATCCGCGCGACGGGAATATCCGGAAGCGTCTTCAGTTCCTCGTACAGCGGCGCGAAGTCCGTCTCTACCGTCAACCGCAACAACTCCTCGAAGCTCGGAATGACGAAGTAGTTCTGCTGGAAATCGTCGATCCGGTATTCGGTCCGCATCACCCGGGCGAGGTCTAGCGCGATGCGGTTCGGGCTCGGGTCGTCCAAGGCAAACCGCGTTTCCGCATAGCTGGAGACGATGCCGGAACCGTAGATGCGCAGGCCTTCGGGTTCTGCGATCAGGCCGAACTCGACCGTGTACCAGTAGAGCCGGCCCAGATACTTCAGCGCGTCGAGGCCCAGCGCACGCTGGCCACCACGGCCGTAGGCGGCGAGGTAGTCGGCGAAGACTGGGTCGGCGAGCATCGGCACGTGGCCGAACACGTCGTGGAAGACGTCGGGTTCCTGCAAATAGTCGAGCTGGTCGGGGCGGCGGATGAAGTTGCCGGCGACGAAGCGCCGGTTCGCCATATGGTCGAAGAACACGTCGTCGGGGACGAGGCCGGGAACCGCGACGACCGACCAGCCGGTGAGCTTGGTCAGGCGCTCGGACAGCTCTTCGAAATCGGGGATGCCGGGTTTCGAGAGCTTCAGCACGTCGAGCCCGCGCAGCCAGGCGTTCGAGGCGCGGCCGGGGAGCAGCTTCGATTGGCGCGCGAACAGCGTGTCCCAGGTTGCGTGATCCTCCGCGGTGTAATCCGCCCAGTTCTGCGGGATCGTCCAGTCGGGCGCGCCTTCGGGCGGGGTGCTCAGTACGTGTGTGTCATTGGCCATGCGGCTGGTCTAGCATGACGGAATGAAGACGGAAACGCGTTGGGTTACATGGATTTTACGGGCGATCGCCGCCGTGTTCGGAGTGGTCGCGAGCTATGCGGTGGCGGGGCTGGTCGGCGGGTCGATCCCGAGCAATCGCGATTGGCGGGCGCCGGTCGAGGGCGTGCATATCTTCGTCGAGAGCAACGGCGTGCATACCGGGATCATCGTGCCGAAGGTCGCGGCGGGAGTGGACTGGCGCGGGGTGGCTCGGGCGGAGGATCTGCGTGATCCGCGGTTTGGCGCGTTCGATCATGTGTCGTTCGGGTGGGGGGAGAAGACGTTTTATCTAGAGACGCCGACCTGGGCGGACGTGAAGCTGCGGACGGTGATTGCTTCGGCGGTCGGGAGTAATCGGACGTTGATGCATGTCGATCATCTGCCGAGGCCGCGCGCGGGCGATGGGGCTCGGGAGATCGTGGTGACGCCCGCGCAGTATCGGCGGTTGGCGGCGTATATCCGGGCGAGCTTTCGCGACGGGGGTGCGCGGTATCCGGGGTATGCAGGGTATGATGCGTTTTATGATGCCAACGGGCGCTATAGCGCGGTGCGGACGTGTAACAGCTGGACGGGTGATGCGCTTCGGTTTGCGGGGGTGAAGGTTGGAGCTTGGACGCCGTTTCCGGTTACTGTGATGGGGTGGTTTTGAAGCCGCCGTCAAAAGCGCTTTGGGCGGCAGAGTTGCCGCGCGCGGCGTGGACGGTTGCAACATGGTGGCGCCATCGTCCGGCGCTGGCTGCGGTACCTCGCGGTGACGGGAGGGCGGTGATGGTGCTTCCGGGGCTGTTCAACACCGACCGCTCGAACTTCGTGATGCGGGGCTATCTGAAAAGGCTCGGCTACCGCGCGACCGGCTGGGGATTGGGGCGCAATCTCGGCGTGCGGACGGTCGGCGTGGAGGCCGAGCACTTGATAGCGCGGATCGCGGCGCTGGCAGCGCAAACCGGGCCGGTCACGCTCGTCGGGGTGAGTCTCGGAGGGATCATGGCGCGCTTGGTCGCGCACCAACGTCCCGATCTGGTTCGGGCCGTGATCACGGTCAGCTCGCCTTTTGCGGGCTCTGCCAAGGCGACCAACGTCTGGCGAGCGTTTGAATGGATGACGGGCGAGCGGCTCGACGATCCGGCGGTGATCGCGCGCAGCGCGGCGATTGCCGCGCCGCTGCCGATACGGTCGACCGCGATCTGGAGCCGGTCGGACGGGTTGGTCAACGGGTTCATATGCCACGACGCGGCGGGGCGTGCCGTGGAGGTTCGGAGCGGGCATCTCGGCGTGCAGCTGAAACCGGCGGTGCTGATCGCGGTGGCGAAGGCTTTGGCGGACTAGGCCATTTTCCGTGCAGAGGCCGGGGTCCAGTTGGGGGACGTTGCTGACTGAGCGCAGCGCTAAGTTACTTCTGTTTCCCAACTGGGCCCCGGCCTTCGCCGGGGTGGTAGAAGGGAGCTTAGTTGCCGGCGCGATAGCCTTGGTACTGGCCGCATTCCGAGCGCTGCGGGTCGCGCTTGCAGCGTTTAGCCAGTTCCTTGCGCTGTTTGCCCTCTTCGGCTTCCTGCTTGCGCATCTTCTTGCCGTAGTTGCGGTCCGATTCTTCCTGGCTGGTCGTCGTCCAGTCGACCGCCTTGCCGGCGACCTGGAACGGTGCCTTCACGATCGAGGTTGCCGTGCTGATGCAGCCACTTACGAGGAACGGCAGCACCGCGAGTACGGGAAGAACCTTACGCATTTACTTCACTCCTGCGCGGGACCGATCGCGCGCCTGGCTCCCGTATAGCGGAAAGTCGGTGAAGAAACCGTCGATACCTTGTCCAAGACCTGCGTCGATCTCCGCGGCGATGTCGCCGTGGGCGGCGGGGTCGGTGCCGCGGCGGAAGCGGGTCGGTTCGAAATAGTTTTCGGCGCGGTAGGTCCAGGGGTGGACCCGCAGGCCGGCCGCGTGCGCGTCGGCGACCAGCGTGGTGGGGGTCGCGTCAGTCCACAGCATGCTCTTGTTGGGGCCGATGCCGTAGGCGTAGGAGGCGACCGCCTTCAGGCCCTCGGGCGTGATCATCGCCTTGTAGCTCGGCTGCGCGCCGTCGGCGGGACCGCCCTCCCCGTCCATGAGCTGGATCAGGCGGACCTTCGTCATCTTGTGCAGGCGCTGGAGGTTGGCGACCTCGAACGACTGGATGAACACCGGCGCCTTGGCCGAATCCCAGCCGGCCTCGCGCAGTTCGGCGACCAGTTTCGCGTCGGTCGGGTGGCCGATCTTGGCGAAATAGGTCGGGTGCTTGGTCTCGGGATAAATGCCGATCGTCCGGCCCGTCTCGGTGGTGCGGCGCTTGGCGAGTGCGATGATCTCGGCGAGCGTGGGGATCTGGAACTGGCCGTCATAGGCGGTGTTCGCGGGGCGGAGCTTGGGCAGGCGCTCCTTCGCGCGCAGCGTCTTCAGTTCGGCGAGCGTGAAGTCCTCGACGAACCAGCCGGTCATCGTCTGGCCGTCGATCGTCTTGGTGGTTTTCCGGCCTGCGAACTCGGGATGGTCGGCGACGTTGGTCGTTTCCGCGATATTGTTCTCGTGGCGCGCGACGAGAACGTCGTCCTTGGTCGGGACAAGATCGGGCTCGATGAAGTCCGCGCCCTGGTCGATCGCGAGCGAATAGGCCGCCAGCGTATGCTCGGGGCGAAGACCGCTGGCGCCGCGATGCGCAATGACGATCGGGGGCGACAATCGGGGAGAAGCTGGCGTCATCGCGGCAGCTTGCCCGCTTGCCGCGACGAGCGCCAGCGCGCCGATGTGTGAGAGCTTGTCGCAATAGGAAACGATCGGTCGCATCGGCGTTGAGTCCTCGAAATCCGTACATTCCCGGCACATTCAACCAGGGGCACCGCCATGCATTTCACGATCAATGGTCAATCATATGACGCCGAGCCCGATATTCGCACGTCGGTGCTCGACCTGTGCCGCGAGCATCTCGGGCTGACGGGCTCGAAGAAGGGCTGCGATCACGGCCAGTGCGGCGCGTGCACGGTGCTGATCAACGGGCGCCGCGTCAATTCCTGCCTGACGCTTGCGGTGATGCACCAGGACGACGAGATCACGACGATCGAAGGTATCGGCCAGCCGGGCAACCTGCACGCATTGCAGGACGCGTTCGTGCGGCATGACGGCTATCAGTGCGGATATTGCACGCCGGGGCAGATCTGTTCGGCGGTCGGCATGCTCGACGAGGTCAAGAAGGGCTGGGCCAGCCATGCGTCGGGCGACCTGACCGATCCGAAGTTCGACGATGCCGAAATTTCCGAGCGGATGAGCGGCAATCTGTGCCGTTGCGCCGCGTATCCGAACATTGTCGATGCGATCCGCGAAGTCGGTGGTGCCGAGCCCGCAGGCCGGACCGCGGACGAGAAGGACGCCGCGATGGAAGCCAACGCGCGCGGGGAGCTGGTGGCATGAAGACCTTCACGTACGAGAAGCCCGCTACGCCCGAGGCTGCGGTCAAGGATATCGATACTGTTGGTGCAAAGTTCATCGCGGGCGGTACGAACCTGCTCGACCTGATGAAGTTGCAGGTCGAGACGCCGGACAAGCTGGTCGACATCTCGCGGCTCGATCTCGCGAAGATCGAGGAGCGCGAGGATGGCGGGCTGACGATCGGTGCGCTGGTGCCGAACAGCGATCTCGCCGCCGATCGCCGCGTCGTCGCGAGATACGAGGTACTGAGCCGCGCGTTGCTGGCGGGTGCGAGCGGGCAGTTGCGCAACAAGGCGTCGACCGGGGGCAATCTGCTCCAGCGGACGCGGTGCTATTATTTCTACGACACGGCCGCGGCCTGCAACAAGCGCGAGCCGGGCAGCGGCTGTTCGGCGATCGGTGGCTTCAACCGCATCCTCGCCGTGCTGGGGACGAGCGAGCACTGCATCGCGACGCACCCAAGCGACATGGCGGTGGCGATGCGCGCGCTCGACGCGACGATCGTGACGCTGAAGGCGGATGGCGATCGTCGGCGGATCTCGATCCACGACTTCTATCGCCTGCCGGGCGATACGCCGCAGATCGAGAACGCGCTCGAAGCGGGTGAACTGATCACGCACATCGAGCTGCCGGCACCGGTCAAGGGCAAGCAGGAATACCGTAAGGTCCGCGATCGTGCGTCCTATGCCTTCGCGCTCGTCTCCGTTGCAGCGATCGTCGACGTGCAGGACGGCGTGATTGCGTCGGCCTCGCTCGCGTTCGGTGGGCTCGGGCCGATGCCGTGGCGCAACCCGGCGGTCGAGGCGGCCCTGGTCGGCAAGGCGCCGTCCGATGCCGTGTTCGAGGCTGCGGCGACCGCGCTGCTCGCCGACGCCAAGGGCTATGGCTCGAACGACTTCAAGATCCCCCTCGCCCGTCGCACGCTGATCGCGACGCTGCGCAACGTCACGGGAGCATAAGCATGTTTGGTCTTGGCACTACGAATAGCCTGACGATGGACAAGCCGCATCCGGACAGTCTTCTGGATACGGGCGTCCAGGGCGTCATCGGCAAGCCGCTCGACCGGATCGACGGGCCGCTGAAGGTCACCGGGACGGCTACCTATGCCGCGGAATACCAGTTCGCGAACATGGCGTATGGCGTGCTGGTCGGCACGAAGATTTCGGCGGGCAAGGTCGTCTCGATCGACGTCGACGCGGTCAAGGCGATCCCCGGCGTAATCGACGTCGTCACCGATTTCGACCAGTTCATCCGTGTCTCGGCGCAGGGCGGCGCGACCGATGCACCTACGCAGGGTGTGAAGGACATCGCGTTCTTTGGGCAGATCGTCGCGATCGTGCTCGCCGAGAGCTTCGAGGTCGCGCGCGATGCCGCGGCGCGCCTGCCGATCGAATATGACGAGGCCGAGGGACAGTACGACTTCGCCGCGTACCGCGACGAGACCCGGACGCCGCCGGACGATGCGACGCCGGCGCATTTCAAGCAGGGCGATGTCGACAAGGCGATGGCCGAGGCGGCGGTGAAGATCGATTCGACCTATGTCACGCCGAGCCAGAATTCGGCGGCGATGGAGCCGCATGCCTCGACCGCGGTGTGGGAAGAGGACGGCTCGCTGTCGCTGTACGGCGCGTACCAGATGCCGACGTCGGACGCGCAGCAGCTGGCGAAGTCGCTGGGGCTGTCGGAGAAGAAGGTGCGGATCATCGCGCGCTATATTGGCGGCGGGTTCGGATCGAAGCTCGGCATCGCACCCGAGAGCGTCGCGGCGGCGATCGCGGCGAAGCAGCTTGGCCGTCCGGTCAAGGCGGTGATGTCGCGACCGCAGGTGTTCGAGGCTACCGTGCGTCGGTCGAATACCGAGCAGCGTGTGCGGCTGGCGGCGGATGCGGACGGCAAGCTGTCGGCGATCGGTCACGAGACGCTGACGTCGAACCAGTCGACCGAGGATTATTTCGAGCCTGCGGGCATCGGCACGCACATGCTGTATGGCGGCGAGAACCGGCTGATCACGCATGAGGTGGTCGATCTGAACTTCGTGCTGTCGGGCTCGATGCGCGCGCCGGGCGAGGCGGTCGGGATGCTCGCGCTCGAAGGCGCGATGGACGAACTGGCCGAGAAGCTCGAGATGGATCCGATCGAGCTGCGCAAGCGCAACGATCCGAAGATCGACCCCGAGAAGGACGTGCCCTATTCGTCGCGCAACCTGACGCGCGCGCTCGACGAGGGCGCGAAGAAGTTCGGTTGGGACAAGCGGCAGAAGGCCGGCACGCGCCGCGAGGGCGAGTGGCTGATCGGCATGGGCGTCGCCTCGGCGGTGCGCGGCAACATGATGCAGGAATCGTCCGCCAAGGTCGAGATCCACCCGGACGGCTCGGCGACGGTGTCGTCGGCGATGACCGACATCGGCACCGGCAGCTACACGATCCTGGCGCAGATCGCGTCGGAGATCCTGGGCATCCCGGTCGAGAACATCACGATGTCGCTGGGCGATACCAACGATCCTCCCGCCGCTGGTTCGGGTGGTTCGTGGGGTGCGGCGTCGTCGGGGACCGCCGTGTATCTCGCGTGCGAGATGCTGCGCGGGAAGCTGGCCAAGGCGGCGGGAGTCGATGAGGACGGCCTTACGCTCAAGGACGGCAAGGCGATCGGCGACAATCGCTCGACGCCGATCGGCGAGCTGGTCGGTAAGGGTCTCGAGGCTATTGGGCATATCAAGCCGGGCAAGCAGGAGAAGGAGACGACGCAGGCCGGGTTCGGTGCGCACTTTGCCGAGGTCGCGGTCAATGTGGTTACCGGCGAGACGCGGGTGCGGCGGATGCTCGGGTCGTTCGCGGCGGGGCGTGTTCTCAACGCGAAGACCGCACGGTCGCAGTGTCTGGGCGGGATGACGTTCGGGATCGGCGCGGCGCTGACCGAGGACCTGATCCACGATACGCGGACCGGCAAGCTGGTGAACCACGATCTGGCAGAATATCACGTGCCGGCCAATGCGGACATTCCGCAGATGGACGTCCACTTCGTCGACGAGCGCGACATCCACGCGAACCCGATCCACGCGAAGGGGATCGGCGAGCTGGGAATTTCGGGTGCAGGTGCTGCGGTGGCGAACGCGGTGTATAATGCGACGGGAATCCGGGTGCGCGAGTTCCCGATTACGCTGGACAAGCTGCTGGATCAGTTGCCGGCTGTTTGAGGGCTGACGATACCATAAACAGGTACCACCCCGGCGAAGGCCGGGGCCCAGTTGGGGGACGAAGATAACGAAGGATCGTCCTCCGTTATCAAGGCCTTTCCAACTGGGCCCCGGCCTTCGCCGGGGTGGCGGCGAGGTGGAGGGCGTCTCACTCCCAACCCTCGTCAAACGCCCCTGCCCTACCCATATCCTTCCCTCCACCCGAGGACCGCAGAATGAACGAACACGTGATGGATGCGGCGTTTCGGCCGGGTGGTCTCGACCGCGCGAAGCAGGGCGTTCTCGGGCTTGGGCTCGACCGTATCGAGGGGCCGGCTAAGGTCACCGGCGTTGCGGACTATGCGTATGAGGGTACGCCCGACGGCATCGCCTACGCCGCGATCGTCGGCACGCCGGTGGGCAGCGGGCGCATTCTCGGCATCGACGTCAGCGCCGCCGAGGCGTTGCCCGGCGTCATCGCCGTCATTCATAACGACGCGCGCATGCCGGCCGGCGAATCCAACTCGCGCGCGATGCCGCTGTTCGATACCGACGTCATCCTCCACCTCGGCCAGCCGGTCGCGATTGTCGTCGCGGAGGACCAGGCAATCGCGCGCGATGCCGCTGCGCTGGTCGTGGTTCGTACCGAGGCGGGGGAGGATCGGTTCGACGTCGAGGCGCAGCCGGTCGATACCGCGCCGAAAATCGGCTTCCTGCCGCCGATCGACAATGGCGATCTCGACGCGGTGATGGCGGACGCGGCGGTGACGTTCGACCGGACCTACACCACCCCCGTGCATTTTCCCGCCGCGCTGGAGCCGCACGCGACCACCGCGTGGTGGGACGGCGACAAACTCACCGTGCGGTCTAGCAACCAGGTTATCGGTGGTGCGCGGAAGACGATCGCGAAGGCGCTGAAGATCGATGCGGACAAGGTGCGTGTCCTCGCGCCCTATGTCGGCGGCGGGTTCGGCGGCAAGACCGGTGTCGGGCCCGAGGCGATCCTCGCGGCGATCGCGGCGGAGGTCGTCGGGCGGCCGGTGAAGGTTGCGCTGCCCCGCCGCCAGACCGCGTATATGGTCCACCACCGCTCGCACACGACGCAGCGGATCCGGATCGCCGCCGACGCGAACGGCGTGATCCTCGGCATGGGGCATGAGAGCGTCGTCGCGCAGAATGACGATGGCGAGTTTCTCGAGCCGGTGCCGTTCGGGACGCTGCCGCTGTACCGGGGCGACACGCGGCGGTTCAAGACCGACCTGGTGCGCGTCGACCTGCCCGCGAGCGGTGCGGTGCGCGCGCCGGGCGAGGCGGTCGGGACGTTCGGCGTCGAGTGTGCGATGGACGAACTGGCCGAGCAGCTTGGGATCGATCCGATCGAACTGCGGCGGCGCAATGAGCCCGAGGCCGATCCGGTGAGCGGCAAGCCGTTCTCCACGCGGCGGATGCTCGATTGCTATACGCAGGGCGCCGAGCGGTTCGGCTGGCCGGCGAGCGTGCCGGCGCCGGGGTCGGTGCGCGACGGCGAGTGGCTGGTCGGGATCGGCATGGCGGCGAGCCTGCGCGGCAACTTCACGGTCGAGGCGCAGGCGCGCGTACGGCTGGAGGCGGATGGCCGCGCGACGGTCGAGTGCGACATGACGGACATTGGTACGGGGACGTACACCATCCTCGCGCAGACCGCGGGCGAGATGCTCGGGCTGCCGGTCGCCGAAGTAAACGTGCGGCTCGGCGATACCGATTTCCCGCCGAGCGCGGGGTCGGGCGGGTCGTTCGGCGCTGGCAGCGCGTGTTCGGCGGTGGTGCTGGCGTGCGAGGATATCCTTGGCGAACTGGCGCTCAGGATGAATGCGGCGCCGGAGGATCTGAGCCTGCACGATGGCTGCGTGAGTGCTGGCGGACGGTCGGTGAAGCTGGCGGACCTCGTCCGCGGCGAACCGATCGTGGCGATGGGCAAGACCGGGCCGGGTGCCGAGAGCAAGCGCACCAGCCAGGCGAGCCACGGCGCGCATTTCGTCGAGGTCGCGGTCAACGCGGTGACGGGCGAGACGCGCGTGCGGCGGATGCTGGGCGTGTTCGATGTCGGGCGCGTGCTCAATCGCAAGACGGCGACGAGCCAGATCACCGGCGGGATGGCATGGGGGATCGCCTATGCGCTGAGCGAGGAGGGCATCGTCGACACGCGAACGGGCGCGTTCGTGAACCCCGATTTCGGCGAATATCATGTCGCGGTGAATGCCGACATTCCGCAGCTGGAGGTGCATTTCATCGAAGAGATCGACGACTCCGCGAACCCGGTCGGAGCGAAGGGCGTTGGGGAGCTTGGGATCTCCGGCGCGGGGGCTGCGGTGGCGAATGCCATCTACAACGCGACGGGGGTGCGGGTTCGGGACTTTCCGGTGACGCTCGACAAATTGCTCGAGGGTTTGCCCGCCGTCTGATCCTCCCCGGCACGGGGAGGGGGACCGCGCCCCTCGGCGTGGTGGAGGGGGGCGACCCCAAGCGTAACGTTTGCGGCTGGCCCCCTCCACCAGCTGCGCTGGTCCCCCTCCCCGCGTGCGGGGAGGAATAGAAGAGAGACAACATGGCTGAAAACGATAGCGTGCTCGCTGCTGCGAAGACCTGGAAGGGCGAGAGGATGGCGATCGCTACGGTCGTCTCGACCTGGGGATCCGCGCCGCGGCCCAAGGGAAGCCATATGCTCGTCCATGCCGATGGTCGGTTCGAGGGATCGGTCTCCGGCGGGTGCGTCGAGAGCGACATCCTCGCCACCGCCGCCGAGGTGATCGCGGGGGCGCCGTTCCAGGTGCGCAACTACGGCGTGGCGGACGCCGCGGCGTGGGAAGTCGGGCTGCCGTGCGGCGGCGAGATCGCGGTGATGGTGCAGCCGGTTTCGGCCGAGGGGTTCGATCCCGAACTGTTCGACCGGATCGCCGATGCGCGCGACCAAGGCGATGCGCTGACCGTGACCACCGACCTTGTGACCGGGCACAGCGACGCGCGGCCGCTGGAGACGGGCGAGGTGTTCGTCAACCGCTACGATCCGCCGCGTTGGCTGCTGATCGTCGGCGCGGTGCAGATCGCGCAGGCGCTGGCGGGGCTCGCGCGCGAACTCGGGATCGAGACGGTCGTGATCGATCCGCGCGCGCGCTTCCTGACCGAGGAGCGGTTTCCGGGCGTGACGCTCGACGATCGCTGGCCCGACGAGGCGATCGCCGCGCTCCGCCCTGGCCCGTCGACCGCGGTCGTGACGCTGAGCCACGACATCAAGATCGACGACCCCGCGCTGATCGCCGCACTCGCAACCGATGCCGCGTATGTCGGCGCGCTCGGCAGCCGCAAGAGCCACGCGGCGCGGCGCGAGCGACTTGCTTCGGAGGGCGTTACGGCGGAGAACATCGACCGGATCGATGCGCCGGTCGGGCTCGACATCGGCGCGATCGGACCGTCGGAAATCGCGCTGTCAGTCGCGGCGGCGATGATAGGAGCGTTCAATGATCGCCGCTGAAAACGTCTTCCTCATCCTCCTCGCGGCTGGGCGCTCTGAGCGGTTCGGCATCCCCAACAAGCTCGAGGTGCCGTTCCTCAACAAGCCGCTGGGCATGCACGTCGTCACCGCGTTCGAGAACATTCCGTTCAAGCGGCGATTGGTGGTCACCGACGGTTGCAAGCTCGACTTCATCAGCCATCATTTCGAGGTGGTGCATAACGACGATCCGTCGTCGGGGATGTCGCAGTCGGTGAAGCTCGGCGTGCAGTGCGCCAAGGACGAGGGTGCGGAGGCGGTGCTGATCGCGCTGGCGGACATGCCGCGCGTGACCGCCGCGCATATCTACCGGATGCTCGATGCCGCCGACAGCGCGGACGCGGTGGTCGCGTCGAGCGATGGCGAGAAGCCCTCGCCCCCTGCCCTGTTCGGGCGCGAGCGGTTCGATTTCCTGCTGACGCTGGACGGCGATGCGGGTGCGCGCGATCTGGTGCAGGCGGGGCGGCACGTCGTCACCGCGCCGGCCGAACTGATCGATATCGACACGCCCGAGGATCTGGACCGGCTGCAGGCGCTGGTCCGTGATCCCAAGGCGGCGATCACTCGTGCCTTAACGCGTCGATAGGGTTCATCGCGGCCGCGCGCCGTGCCGGGAAATAGCCGAAGACGACGCCGATCACCGCGGAGATCGCGAACGCGAAGATGTTGATCTCGGGCACGAACAGCCACTGAACCTTGATCAGCGGCGCGATGATCGCGATCGCGGCCTGCGCGACGATCAGCCCGATGACACCGCCGAGGCACGACAGCGCGATGGCTTCAACGAGGAACTGCAGCAGCACCTCGCGCGCGACCGCGCCGATCGCGAGGCGGATGCCGATCTCGCGCGTGCGCTCGGTCACCGACACCAGCATGATATTCATGATGCCGATCCCGCCGACCACCAGGCTGATCCCGGCTACCGCGGCGACGATGCCCGTGAGCAGGGTCGTGGTACCGGTTAGCGTGTCCGAAATCTGCTTGGTGTCGAAGATGTTGAAGTCGTCGGGCTTGTCGCCGGTGATGGTGCGACGTTCGCGGAGCAGGTCGGTGATCCCGGCCTGGACGGTGCTGGTCGAGAAACGCTCGTCGACGCCGACCAGCATCAGGCGGATATCGCGGTTGCCGGTGAAGCGCCGCTGGACCGCCTTGATCGGCATGACCACGGTGTCGTCCTGATCGCCGCCGAACCCGGCCTGGCCGCGCGTGGTCAGCACGCCGATCACGTCGCAGCTGATCGGTCCGATACGGAACCGGTGGCCGACCGGATCGCCGCCGGGGAACAGGTTTTTCGAGACGGTATTGCCGATGATGCAGACCGCGGCACCGGCGCTTTCCTCGACCGGCGTCCAGCGGCGGCCCGCGGCGAGCGGCCATGGCTGGACCTGGAAGATGGCGTCGGTGGTGCCGTTGATCGTGGTCGACCAGTTGGCGCCTTCGTAGATCGCGGTGGCGGTCGCGCTGGCTTGCGGCGCGACCGCGGTGACGCCGGCGATCTGGTTGGCGATCGCGGCGACGTCCTCGGGCTTGAAGTCGGGCGGACGCGGGCCCCCGCCGCCACGACCGAAACCCTGGCCGGGGCGGACCTGGAGGATGTTGGTGCCGAGCGCGGAGATCGACTGCTGGACCGCGGCGGTGGTGGCCTTGCCGAGCGTGACCATCGTCACGACCGCGCCGACGCCGATGACGATGCCGAGGATGGTGAGGAACGACCGCAAGAGATGGCGGCGGATCGAGCGGAGCGCGAGGACTAGGGTTGTGCCGAACATTATCGCGTCGCTCCGGTATCGAGGACGCAGTCTTGCTGCTCCCCTTCCGCTTGCGGGAGGGGTCGGGGGAGGGGCTGACCAAACAGACCGGACGCCAGTACGTACGTCGCGCCCTCCCCTGACCCCTCCCGCAAGCGGGAGGGGAATGCTTCGCGGACGCCGCTCACGACTCCACCCTCTCACCTTGGCGGTGCTGGCTTTCGATGCGTTCTACCAGGCCGTCCTTGAAGTGGACCACCGTCCTGGCGAAGGCGGCCATGTCGGGTTCGTGCGTGACCATCAGGACCGTGATGTTCTTCTCTGCGTTAAGCCGCGTGAGGAGTTGCATGATCTCCACCGAGCGTTCGCTGTCGAGGTTGCCGGTCGGTTCGTCGGCGAGCAGTACGTCGGGGCTTGTCACCAGCGCGCGGGCGATCGCGACGCGCTGTTGCTGGCCGCCGGAGAGCTCGGCCGGGGTGTGATCCCACCAGTCCGCGAGGCCGACGGTGTCGAGGCTCGCCATCGCCGCATCCCTGCGCGCGCGCTTTTCATCGCCGCGGTAGAGCAAGGGTAGCTCGACATTCTCCAGCGCCGATGTGCGGCTGAGCAGGTTGAAGCCCTGGAACACGAAGCCGAGATATTTCCGGCGGAGCAGCGCGCGCTGATCGCGGTCGAGCGTCTCGACGTGATGACCGCGGAACAGGAATGTCCCGTCGCTCGGCACGTCGAGGCAGCCGAGGATGTTCATCGTCGTCGACTTGCCCGACCCCGACGGCCCCATCACCGCGACGAAATCGCCCGCCGCGATGTCGAGGTCGACGCCCTTGAGCGCCTGGAACATCGTCGCGCCCTGCCCGTACGTCTTGGTGACGCCGCGCAGGGAGATGAGCGGTTCGGCGGTGAGCGGCGCGTTACTGGCCACCGCCCCCACCCTTGCTCGCGCCGCCCGAGCGACGTGAGCCGCCGCTGCGCTTGGCGTCGTCGCCGCCGCTCGCCAACTGCCCGGTGATGACCTGCGCGCCGGGCTGGAGATTGCCCGACAGGACTTCGGTCATCGTGCCGTTGGTGTCGCCGGTGGTGATCTGCACGGGTTGCGGCGTGCCGTCTGCGCCCTTGACGTAGATCGTCTGCTGCGCGCCGCGAGCGACCGTCGCGGTGCGCTCCGCACCGCCGCCACGACGCGGACGGAAGGTCAGCGAGCCGGCGATACCGCCGCCTGCATCGCCGGACGCCGCGGTCGGCTTGAAGCGCAACGCGGCGTTGGGGACGAGCAGGACGTTGCGCTTGTCCGACGTCACGATGTCCGCGGTCGCGGTCATGCCGGGGCGCAGCGTCAGCGACTGATTACCCACCGTCAGGTCGGCCGCGTACGAGACGACCTGCCCAGTGGTCGAGGTCGCGGTGGTCGAGGTCGACGAGGTGGCCGAGCTGACGGTCAGGTTCGAGCCGAGATCGACGCGGCTGATCGTCGCGGGGAAGGTCTGGCCGGGGAACGCATCGACCGTGAAGCTGGCCTTCTGGCCGATCTTGACCTCGCCGACGTCGGCTTCGTCGATCGCGACCTCGAGCTTCATCTTGGTGAGGTCTTCGGCGATCACGAACAGCGTTGGGGTGTTGAACGACGAGGCGACGGTCTGGCCGGGATCGATCTGGCGCGCGAGCACCACGCCGGTGACGGGCGACCGGATGATCGCACGGGCGCGCTGCGTCTGGTTCTGCGCGAGCAGCGCGCGGCTGGCGACGACGTTGGCTTCGGCGACCTTCTGCGCCGCGACGGCGCGCGCGTAATCGGCGCGGCCGGTCTGGAGCTCGGTCTTCGACGGCACGCGACCACCCGACAGGCGCGAGACCTCTTCGAGGCGGTTCAGCTGTGCGCGCGATTCGGCGACGGTGGCCTGTGCCTGCGCGACCTGCGCCTGGTTCGCCGCGAGCTGTGCGCTGGTCTGGCGGATCTGGTCGTCGAGCTGTTCTGGGTCGATCAGCGCGAGCGGTTGCCCTGCGGTGACGCGGTCGTTGACGTCGACGACGACCTTGGTGACGAGACCCGACAGCTGCGAACCGACCGTGACCTGCGTGGTCGGCGCGAGCTTGCCGGTTGCCGAGACGCTGACGGTCAGGTTACCGCGCTGGGCGGCCTGCGTCGAATATTGCGTCTGCTCCTTCGCGCCAAAGCACTTCGCGAGCAGGAGGCACAGCAGGACCACGCCGACCGCGATCACGACCCACTTCACATAGCGTTTCCAGGGGGCCTGCGGCTTTACGCCGAGGAAGTCGTCGATCGATGCGTCGGCCATCAGCGTGCCTCTGGATTGGATATGGGCGCTTGCGGGATCACGGTGGAGTCCCAGCCGCCGCCGAGTGCGGCATAGAGTGCGATCAACGCGGTGGCGGCGTCGGCGCGCGCCTGCGTGGCGCCGTTGCGCGCGGACAGGAGCGCGGTTTCCTGCTGGTTGAGCGTGGTGAAATCGGTGAGGCCGGTGCGATACTGGCTGCGGCTGAGGATCGCGGAATTGTTCGATGCGTCGAGCGCGATCGCGAATTGCCGCTCGCGTTCCTGCGCGGTCTGGAGCGCCACGACGGCGTTCTCGACATCTTCGAGCGCGGTGAGGACGGTGGACTTGTAGAGCGCGAGCGCGCCGTCGGCGGCGGCTTCGCTGGTGCGGACCTGGCTGCGCAAACGGCCGCCGTTGAAGATCGCCTGGGTCAGGCCGGCGAACAGGCTGCCGGTGATCGCGTCGCCGATGTTGCCGATCGAGGTCGCGTTGGTGTTCAAATTGCCGGTGATCGCGAGCGCGGGGTAGAGTTGCGCCTTGGCCACGCCGATCCGCGCGGTGGCGGCGGCGAGCGCGCGTTCGGCGGAGCGAATGTCGGGACGCTGGCGGAGCGTGTCGGCGGGAATGCCGACGCCAACCGCGGCGGGGCCGGTCGGGATCGCCTTCGCGGGCGCCATCAGTGGGCGGAGCGCGCCGGGGGCCTGGCCGGTCAGCACGCCGATCCGCGCGACGGCGGCGGCGTATTGCTGGTCGAGGCTCGGGATCGTCGCGGCGGTCTGTGCGCGCTGGGCCCGCGCCTGTTCGGCGTCGACGCTGGAGACAAGCCCGGCCTGGACGCGGAAGCCGGCGATCTCGAGATTGTCGTCCTGGATCGCGAGCGAGGCGCGGGCGTTGGCGAGCTGCTGCTGGTACGAGCGGGCGAGGACGTAGTTGCGCGCGACCTCGCTTTCGACCGAGATCAGCACGGTGGCGTAGTCGTAGCCCGACGCGGCGTAGTCGGCGCGGCTTGCCTCGACGGTGCGGCGGATCTCGCCGAAGACGCCGACCTGGTAGCTGGCGCTGGCGCCGACCGTGAAGCTGTTGGCACCGCCGCCGCCGGTATCGATGACGGTGCCGTCGGGCAGCGTGAACGAGCGCCCGCCGCCGCGGACATTCTCGTTGCGTTGATAGCCGGCCGAGCCGTTGACCGTCGGGAGCAGCGACGCGCGGTTCTGGAGCAGGCTTTCGCGGGCCTGGCGGAGCCGGGCTACCGACTGTGCGATGTCGAGATTGGCGGCGGCGGCCTGCTCGACGAGCTGGCCGAGGACGGGGTCGTCGAACTTCTGCCACCAGCGGGTGAGGTCTTCGGGCTTGGCCTCGGGAGTGACCGAATAGGCGTCGGGGATGCCCAGCTCTGCCGCGGCCTTGGGGTGGTAGTCCGGGCCGACGGTGCAGCCGGCTAGCAGGACGGCCGCGGAGACGGGTGCGATGAGGAGGGCGCGGACGCGGGACATGGGCGGCAGGCATGACCAAGCGGCTGGGGCTAGTCCAGCGGTTTTGTGTCGCGAGGTGTCGCAGGTGGGGTGGATTGGCGGGGTCTCTGTTTTGGGATCGGTGTCGATACGCGATTGCCGCGTGGCCATCTCCAGACACTGAAGTGCCCCCCGCATAAACTTTCGTCATCCTCGCGAAGGCGGGGATCCAGATGCTCGAGCGTCAGCGAGCTTGCGGTAAGGCCTGCCGATATGGGTTCCCGCCTCCGCGGGAATGACGGGAGAAGATCTGGGTCCGCATCCGCCACACACCACCACCCCGGCGAAGGCCGGGGCCCAATTGGGCGGACCGGGCTGATGAATGACTGTGGGCTATTACAACTGCCTTTCCTATTGGGCCCCGGCCTCCGCCGGGGTGGTGGTGGGTGCGGTGACGTGAATGATGAAAGATTATGCCACGCCCCCCCCCAACCTTCTCGCTCTGCCTCTACTTTCTTGTTCCCCCGCGGAGGCGGGGGCCAGGGTTACGGGCGCCGTGCTGCTGGATCCTGGGCTCCCACCTTCGCGGGAGAACAGGAAGGGTGGTCGCGCTAACCAAGCCCCCACCCCGAAATTCGAACCGCACCCGTTCCAATTTTGCAGTGCAGCGGAACGGAGCGGTGGCGCTAGGGGTTCAGGGATGATGCTAGCCGAACGCCAGCCCGCGACTGATGTCCTCGCGCCGCCTCTTGCCGTGCCCGACGCCGTGAGCCTGTTCTTCGATTTCGACGGGACGCTCGTCGACTTAGCCGCAACGCCGGATGCGGTTGTGGTGAGCCAGATGCTGCTCGATACACTCGATACGCTCGCCGAGCGCTTCCCCGGGCGCGTGGCGATCATCAGCGGGCGGGCGATCGCGCAGCTCGACGCGATGCTCGGTCGCCACGCGCATTTGTTCGCGGTCGCGGGCAGCCATGGGGCCGAGACGCGCACGCCGGATGGCGGTCATGTCGCCGCTGAGCGCCCCGCCTCGCTCGAAGCCGCCGCCGCCTCGTTTCGCGACTTCGCCGACGCCAATGGCCTCGTCTACGAAGCCAAGAGCCTTGGCGCCGGGTTGCATTACCGGATGGCGCCGGACTTCGAACCCGCTGCCGTTCGCCTCGCCGAAGACCTCGCCCTCACGCACGGCCTCACGCTCCAGCGGGGCAAGATGATGGTCGAACTGCGCACCCCCGGCGACAAGGGTGCCGCGCTCCGCAAACTGATCGATGCCCCGGCAATGGTGGGCAGCGTGCCGTATTTCTTTGGCGACGACGTCACCGACGAGGACGGATTCGAAGCCGCGCGCGACCTTGGCGGGGCGGGCGTGCTGATCGGCGAGCAACGGCCTACCGCCGCAACCTACCGCCTGAACGACGTTGCCGCACTTCGCGTCTGGATTGCTGCCATATTGGAAACACCCAAGTTGGAAACACGATGACCGCACCTACCCAAAAAGCCGACATGAACCTGTGGCCGATCGGCAATTGCCAGGTCTCCGCGTTGATCGACAAGACCGGCACGTTCGTCTGGGGCTGCGTGCCCCGCGTCGACGGCGACCCGGCGTTCTGCGCGCTGCTCGGCGGCGATGCGCCCAGGACCGGGTTCTGGGCGATCGAACTGGAGGGCGGTGCGAAAACCACGCAGGCCTATATCCGCAACACGCCGATCCTAGTCACCCGTCATGAGGACGAGGCGGGCAACGCGGTCGAGGTGATCGATTTCTGCCCGCGCTTCGTGCGCGAGGGGCGGACCTATCGCCCGACCAGCTTCGTCCGGATCGTCAAGCCGGTCGCGGGCTCGCCGCGCATTCGCGTTAGGATGCGGGTCGCGACGAACTGGGGGAAGCCGACCGAGCACACGCAGGGTTCGAACCACATCCGTTTCCTGATGGACGACCAGACGCTGCGGCTGACCACCGATGCGCCGGTCGGGCATATCGTCGGCGAGAACTGGTTCCGGCTCGAACGCCAGATGCACCTGTTCCTCGGCCCCGACGAGAGTTTCGCGGGCGTGCTGCACGAGGCGGCGGAGGCGATGCTGTCGCGGACCAAGGACGAGTGGCGGCACTGGGTGCGTGGACTCGCGACGCCGGTCGAGTGGCAGGATGTCGTCATCCGCGCGGCGATCACGCTGAAGCTGTGCCAGCACGAGGAGACCGGCGCGATCGTCGCCGCGCTCACCACCTCAATCCCCGAGCATGAGGGGTCGGAGCGCAACTGGGACTATCGCTACTGCTGGATCCGCGACGCCTATTATACCGTGCAGGCGCTCAACCGGCTGGGCGCGCTCGACGTGCTCGAAGGGTATCTCGAATATCTGCGCAACATCGTCGATGCGTCGAAGGGCGGCCATGTCCAACCGCTCTACGGCGTCGGCGGCGAGGCGACGCTGATCGAGCGGATCGAGAGCGACCTGCCCGGCTATCGCGGGATGGGCCCGGTGCGCGTTGGCAACCAGGCGTACGAGCAGATCCAGCATGACGCGTACGGCCAGATCATCCTGTCCGACGTGCAGGCGTTCTTCGACAAGCGATTGTTCCGGATGTCGAGCGAGGAGGACTTCAAGAGCCTCGAACTGGTCGGCGACCGCGCGTGGGAGACGTACGACAAGCCCGATGCTGGCCTGTGGGAGCTGCGCACCAAGGCGCACGTCCACACCTACTCCGCGGCGATGTGCTGGGCGGCGTGCGATCGGCTCGCGAACGCCGCCGAGGTGCTTGGGCTCGAGGATCGTCGGACGTTCTGGGAAGAGCGCGCGAACACCATTCGCACGACGATCGAGCAATCGGCGTGGCGCGAGGATACGCAGCGTATCTCGGCGACGTTCGGTGGCGACGATCTCGACGCGAGCCTGATCCAGCTGCTCGACCTGCGCTTTTTCGCACCCGACGATCCGCGGTTCCAGTCGACGCTGAAGGCTGTCGAGGAAGGGCTGCGGCGTGGTAGCCACATGCTGCGCTATGCGACCGAGGACGATTTCGGCCTGCCGCACACCGCGTTCAACGTCTGCACGTTCTGGCTGATCGAGGCGCTGCATGCGACCGGCCGCACCGCCGACGCACGCGCGCTGTTCTGCGAGATGGTCGCGCGGCGGACACCTGCCGGACTGCTGTCGGAGGATATCGACCCGTATACCGGCGAGCTGTGGGGCAATTATCCGCAAACCTATTCGCTGGTGGGGCTGATCAACTGCGCGGTCCTGCTCAGCAAGCCGTGGAGTGCCGTCCGATGAGCCGCCTCGTCGTCATCTCGAACCGCGTCCAGTCGGTCGACGCACCCTCGGGCAACCAGGGTGGCCTCGCGGTCGCGCTGCTCGCCGCCCTGCGCGAAAAGGGCGGCGTGTGGTTCGGCTGGTCGGGTTCGACCACCGAGACCTTCACCGGGCACATCAATTTCCAGCAGGGCAAGGGCGTCACCACCGCGACGATCGACCTCGAAGAGCAGGATTTCGACGAATATTACAACGGCTATGCGAACCGCACGCTGTGGCCGCTGTTCCATTACCGGATCGACCTGACCGAGTTCGAGCGCGACTTCTCCAGCGGCTACGCGCGCGTCAACAAGCGGTTCGCGGAGACGGTGCTGCCGTTGATCGAGCCCGAGGATCTGGTGTGGGTCCACGACTATCATCACGTCCCACTCGGCCAGGAACTGCGCAAGCTCGGCGTCGAGAACAAGATCGGGTTCTTCCTCCACATTCCGTGGCCGCCGATGGCGATGCTGCTGTCGCTGCCGAGCCACCGCGCGCTGGTCGAATCGATGTTCGCGTACGACGTGATCGGGTTCCAGACGCAGGACTGGCTCGACAGCTTCCTGCATTACGTCACGAGCCAGCTCGACGGCGTGGTCGGCGAGGATGGCTGGGTGACGGTCGGCGACCGCACGATCAAGGCGATCACGACCCCGATCGGGATCGAGACCGCCGACTTCGAAAAGTCGGCGAACAGCGACGCGGCGCGGCATGCCAAGGAGCGGATGTACATGTCCGCAACCGGGCGCAGCCTGATCGTCGGGGTCGACCGGCTCGATTATTCGAAGGGGCTCGCGGAGCGGTTCGCGGGCTACGAGCGCTTCCTCGGGTCGCATCCGGATCGGCGCGGGCTGGTCTACATGCTGCAGATCGCGCCGCCGAGCCGCGAGAAGGTCGATACGTATCAGGAGATCCGCGCGAACCTCGATTCGATGTCGGGGCGGATCAACGGCGAATATTCGGACATCGACTGGACGCCGATCCGCTACGTCAACCAAGGCTTTCCGCGCGATGTGCTGGCGGGGATCTACCGTGCGGCACGTGTCGGGCTGGTGACGCCTTTGCGCGACGGGATGAACCTTGTCGCGAAGGAATATGTGGCGGCGCAGGATCCCGAGGATCCGGGCGTGCTGGTGCTGTCGCACTTCGCGGGCGCGGCGACGCAGTTGAAGGACGCGGTGCTGGTCAATCCGTACAGCCCCGAGGAAATGTCCGACGCCATCGACCGGGCGCTGAAGATGCCTCTCGCCGAGCGGAAAGCGCGGTGGGAGAAGCTGATCGACAACGTCCGCAAGGAGGACGTGATGTGGTGGTGCGAGCTGTTCATCACCGCGCTAGAGGCTGTGCCGGAGCACGTCGAGGCGTAGCTAAGAATCCTCCCCCGCCAGGGGGAGGTGGCTGGCACTTGCCAGACGGAGGGGGAGGACACGGAACGCACGTGGCGCGTGCCTCCCCCTCCGTCGCCTTCGGCGCCACCTCCCCCTGGCGGGGGAGGATTCTTAGGTCCGCGTTACCGGATCCGCCGCCATCAGCAGGCGGTTGCGCGGGATCGCCTCGGGCATCTCCTCCCGGATATACTTCAACAACGCTTCCCGCACGTCACAGCGCAGATCGAACGCGATCGCCGCATCCTTAGCGGTCATCAGCCCGCGCAATTCGATGCAGTCCGTCTTCACGTCGGTCACCTGAAGGTTGTAGAACCTCTTGTCCCAACGCGGGTTCGAGGTGACGATCTCGCCCAGCTTCTCCCGCAGGCGCGGCACATCCGCGGACGGATCGAGATACCAGAACACCGACCCCATCAGCTGGCTCGTCTCGCGCGTCCAGTTCTGGAAGCTCTGTTCGAGGAACTTCGACACCGGCACCACGAGGCGGCGCTCGTCCCAGATCTTGATGACCACGAACGTCAGGTTGATCTGCTCGACCCGCCCCCATTCGCCGTCGACGATCAGCACGTCGTCGATCCGGATCGGCTCGGTGAACGCCATCTGCACGCCGGCGATGAGATTTTTCAGCGCAGGCTGCGCGGCGGCGCCGACGACGAGGCCGGCGATACCTGCCGACGCCATCAGCGTGACGCCGATCGAGCGGATGCCGGGCACGCTGAGCAGCATCAGGCAGACGCTGACGAAGATGATGAAGAACGTCCCGATGCGTCCGAGGATCGCCGCGCGGGTACGCTTGCGGCGGGCGCGGAGATTGTCCTCGACCGAGATGTCGGCGCGGATCTCGATGACGTCCTGGAACGCGCGCAGCGCCGCGACCGCGAGCCAGCCTAGCAACCCGGGGACGAGGAAGCCGAGCAACTGTTTCCACAGATCCTCGATGTCGTTGTCCATCGGCAGGATTCGCGAGACGAACGCGACCGCGACCGAGACGAACACCGCGCGCAACGGGCGGCGGACGCGGGCGAGGACGAGGCCGTCGGTCTTGGCGGTCGAGCGACGCTGGGCGTGGCCGCCGATCCGCATCGTCAGCCAGTGCGCGACTAGCGCGACGAGGACGGCCGCCGAGACGACGGCGACGCTCTCCAGCCAGACCCATTCGGGGGGTATGTGGAGCGATCTGAACATGCGCATCTTAGCGCAACGGCCGGGTGGGCATGCGAGTTCCGCTGCAGTGCAGCATAATCGCGCGATACATAGCAGCTTTTTTCCTGCCACACTTCGTGCGTAAGTCCGCGCCCATGAAGGCCATCATCCTTGCTGCCGGTCACGGATCGCGACTGCTGCCGTTGACGCTGACGACGCCGAAATGCCTCGTGCAGGTCGGTGGCCGCGCGATCCTGGATCATCAGCTCGACGCGGTGGCGGAGGCCGGGTTCGAGGGGGCGGTGATCGTCGGCGGCTACCGGATCGAGCAGGTCGCGGCGCATCTGGCGGCGCGCGACGGTGCCGTACCCACTGAGCTCGTGTTCAATCCGTTCTGGGCGATCGCCAACAGCATTGGCAGCGTCTGGGCGGCACGCGGATATTTGGAAGCGCCGTTCGCGCTGATGAACGGCGACACGCTGTTCGATGCGGCCATTTTGCGCGCGGCGCTTGCGGATCGGGAGCCCGGCGTGAAGCTGGTCATCGAGCCGCTGGTTACGCCGGGGCTCGATGACATGCTGGTCGAGGCGGACGGCGACGCTGTCGTCGCGGTCGGCAAGCATCTGGTCGGGCACCAGGCGACCGATCGATCGCTCGGGCTGATCGTGTCGACCGGCGGCGGCGCGTATGCCGAGGCGTTGCGCGCGGTAATCGGCGAGGAGGATGGTATCCACGCCTATCATCATGCGGTCGTCCGCCGCGTCGCGGAGACCGTCGGCGTCCGCCCGGTGCGGATCGCAGGGAATGTCCGCTGGCAGGAGATCGACCGGCCGGAGGACATCGCGCTGTGGCAGCACGATCATGACGCGCCTGCGGAGAGTTTTTCGGGATCATGACCGGGAAAGTCGCGTTCCTGTTTCTCGGCGAGACGCTGCTGATCCCGCATCTCTATCCGATCGTCGAGGGACTGGCCGCGAGGTCGGACGTGCCGATCGAGTTGTGGGTCAGCACGTCGGTGCACGAGACGTTGCTGACGCGGTGGACGGCGCGCTTCCCTACCGTCCGCATTCGGCGCGCGCCGGGGTTTCGCGTGGTTGCGGACGATGGGACCGGGCGCAATCCGGTGCTGCCGTCGAAGATGCCGATGCTGCTGCGATTGCTGCCGTATCTGCGCAGCGCGACCGTCGTCGTGTGTGCCGAGCAGACGAGCCTGTGGCTGCCGCGGCTGTTTCCGATGCGCGCGAAGTTCGTGAAAACCTCGCACGGGGTCGGTTCGATGAGCGCGCGCGACGATCCGCGGCGGCGGGCGGCGGCGTTGACTCTGGTGCCGAGCGAGTTGGAGCGGCGGACCTATCTCGACCGGGGGTTTGCGCCCGAGCGGTTCGTCGCGACGGGCTATGTGAAGGCCGACTTCACGCACCGGACGCACGCCGCGCCGCCGTTCGCGGATACGCGGCCGGTCGTCCTGTATACGCCGCATTGGCAGCAGCATCGCTCGTCCTGGTGGCGATGGGGGGCGGAGGTGGTGCGGCGGCTGGTCGCGGACGGGCGCTACAATCTGATCTTCGCGCCGCATCAGCGACTGGTCGAGCGCGCGCCCGAGGTGGCGGATCTGATGCGCGAGATAGGCGACTTGCCGCATGTGCACTGCGACATCGATGGGTTCGCGATGGTCGACGGGAGCTATACCGGCGTCACGGACGTGTATCTGGGCGATACGTCGAGCCAGGTGATCGAGTTTCTCATGCGGCCGCGGCCTTGCGTGTTCTTGAATGCGGGGGGGGCTGCTTGGGCGGGCGATCCGAATTACGCGATGTGGGCTTGTGGGGAGGTGGTTGGCGACGTTGCGGATGTGGTGGCGGCGGTGGATCGGTCGGCTTTGAGGCACGCGGAATATGCGCGAGTGCAGGCGGACTTCGCCGCACGGTCGCTTGGGGCGGTCGAGGGAGGCGCAGCGCGTGCCGTGGGGGAGATCGTTCGATTGCTGGAAGCTGCGCCCGCCCGCTAAACCCCCACCACCCCGGCGAAGGCCGGGGCCCAGTTGGAACGTCCTGAGTAACTGCGCGCAATCCCATATTAGCGACGTCCCCCAACTGGGCCCCGGCCTCCGCCGGGGTGGTGGACTTGGGTAGCGCTCTCTCCTTCGCCGTACGCTCTCGCCCCCACCCCTCTCGCTTTCACGACCAGATCGGGTAACGGGTGCGGCATGGTAGATTCGACAGCCCCTACGCCAGCGCTCCGGACCGTCCGGGCGAACGACACGCTGCTCTGGGGCATGACCAATGCCGAGCGGATCCGGCGGATCGGCGTCGCGCAGGGTCTGGCCACCGACGGCGACGGGGACACCGGCCCGGTGATCCTCGCCAACCTCGCCTATGCGTTCGACCCGATGTGGATCGCGTATCTAAAGACGCGGCCGGGCACCGTCGTGACTCGCACCGGCGTGCCCGTGCTCGCGCATGTCCGGGATGCCGACGAGCGTGCGCGGATGACCGCGGCGATGCTCGGCGAGGCGCCGCTGGTGACCGGGCTGACGGTGATCGCCGCCGAGGCCGAGGAAGGCATCTTCAACGAGGCGTTGCGCAAACGCGAGCGGCCGTTCGCGGAATTGCTGACCCCCGCGGCGGTGCCGGCCATCGAGCGTGCGAGCTATGTCGGCGCGTACAAGGGCGTCACCGACCTGCTGACCAAGTATCTGTGGCCGGAATGGGCGCTGGCGATCACGCGGGTCTGCGCGCGCGCCGGGATCACGCCGAACCAGGTGACCGCGCTCGGATCGGTGCTGTGCATCGTTGCAACCGTGGCGTTCTGGTATGGCTGGTTCTGGACGGGCCTCGCTACTGGGCTCGTGTTCATGGTGCTCGATACCGTCGACGGGAAGCTCGCCCGGTGCACGATCACCTCGTCGAAGCTTGGGAATGCGTGGGACCACGGAGTCGACCTGGTGCATCCGCCGTTCTGGTGGTGGGCCTGGGCGGCGGGGTGCGCGCCATATGGGCGACCGCTTGAGGACGGCGTGTTCTGGGCGGTGATCGGGACGATGCTGTTCGGCTATGTCGCGCAGCGGCTGATCGAGGGGGCGTTCATCGTTCGGTTCGGGATGCATATCCATGTGTGGGAGCGGTTCGACAGCTGGTTCCGGCTGATCACCGCGCGGCGCAATCCGAACATGGTGATCCTGTTCGCGGGGCTGCTGGTGACGCGGCCGGACTGGGGGATCGTCGGGGTCGCCGCGTGGACTGCGATCTCGTTGGTGGTGCATCTGGTAAGGCTGGTGCAGGCGATGGTGCGCAAGGCCAAGGGTGAGACGCTGACGAGTTGGCTGGCGTAAAGCTCTCCCTACAATCCTCCCCCGCAAGGGGGAGGTGGCACCGCAGGTGACGGAGGGGGAGGACACACAACATCGGTGATCGTGTGCCTCCCCCTCCGACTGGCAAGGGCCAGCCACCTCCCCCTTGCGGGGGAGGATCAGGAGATGCGCAAGGCTTTGGGCCGGCCGATCCACCAGAGGCAGTAGATCGCCAGCGCGTACAGGAAGCGGCTGTGGTCGCGCTTGCCCGCGCGATGATCGGCGAACACCTTGTCGACCGCGGCGGCACGCCAGATGCCCTGCTCGCGGACGCCGCTGTCGCGCCAGAGTTGCTCCGCATACGCACCGAAATCGCCGGCGAACCACGCGGCAAGCGGCATCTGGAAGCCCTGTTTGCGGCGATCGAGGATCCCTTCCGGCAACCACGGCGCGATGGCCTGGCGGATGACGTATTTGCCGATTTTGCCGTGCAGCTTCATGTCGGCGGGCATCGACAGCGCGAGGTCGACCATGCCCTGCCCCAGCATCGGCACGCGCACCTCTAAAGAATGCGCCATGCTCGCGCGGTCGACCTTGGTGAGCATCGCGCCGGGGAGGTTGAGCGCGAGGTCCGCCAACCCGAACTGTTCGAGCGTGTCGGTCGAGATCGCATCGGGATCGGGGAAGTATTCCGCGACCAGTGCGGCGATCCCGCCCTCCTCCTCGGCGATGAACTCAGCCGAGAAGATTTCGCGACGGAACGCTTCGTTCGTGATCTGCGTCTTGGCGAAAAACCGCGCGATGCCGTTCGGGAGTGCGGCGCTGCCGGTGGTCTTCCGCCAGCGTTGCAGCACTGCATTGGCGTGACGCGAGGGCAAGGTCGGCACCGCGTCGAGCGCCCGCGCCAGTCGACGCAGCGGCGCCGGCAGCGCGCCGATCCGCCGCTCGGTCGCATGACGCTTATACCCGAAGAACAGTTCGTCGCCGCCATCGCCCGACAGCGCGACCTTGACCTCCTGCGCGGCGATCTGGCTGACATACCAGGTCGGCACCGCGGACGGGTCGGCGAACGGCTCATCGTAACAATGCTGGACCTCGGGGAGCATCGCCTGCGCATCCGCCAGTTCCAGCGTGCGCGTGACGTGGTGGCAGCCGAGATGCCGCGCGATCGCCTCGGCATGCGGCGATTCGTCGAAGCGCGGGTCGGGGAAGCCGATCGTGAAGGTGCGCACCGGCCGATCCGAGACCTGCGCCATCGCCGCGACCACCGCGGACGAATCCACGCCGCCCGACAGGAATGCGCCGACATCGACATCCGCCACCATCTGCTTGCCGATCGTGTCGAGCCACTCGTCGCGGAAACGCTCGATCCACTGCGCCTCGGACCGGGGTTCAGAGGGATGATAGGCCGGCGTCCAATAGGCGCGCATCGTCGGCGGACCGCTCGCCTCGACGGTCATCACGTGGCCCGGCGGCAGCGTGCGGACCTGCGCATAGATCGAGCGCGGGGTGCGAATATGGCCGAAGCTGAAATAATCGTGGAGTGCACGCCGATCGACATCGAACGCCATGCCCGGCAGCAGCGTCAGCGTCTTCAGTTCGGAGCCGAACGCTAACCCGGCGCCCTGGTCGGTATAATAGAGCGGCTTGATCCCGATCGGATCGCGCGCCAGCGTCAGGCGACGGGCGTGCGTATCCCACACCGCGACCGCGAACATCCCGTCGAGCCTTGCCCAGACGTCGTCGCCCCAGCGTTCATAGCCGGCGAGGATGACCTCGGTATCGCCCGCGCTCTCGAACACGCGGCCCAGCGCCTGCAACTCGCGGCGCAATTCGCGGAAATTGTAGATCTCGCCGTTGAAGACGAGCGCATAGCGGTGGTCGGGCGAATGGAACGGCTGGTGGCCGCCCTCGATGTCGATGATGCTGAGCCGGCGCATCCCGAAGCCGAAATCGCCATCGGTCATCACGCCCTGGTCGTCGGGTCCGCGGTGCAGGATCGTGTCGCACTGCGCGGTAACGAGGCGGGGCGAGACGACACCGCCACCTCGTGCGTAAAGGCCGGCAATTCCGCAGATGACGAACGATCCCTCGCATGACGGCAGCACCGCCGCCCGATCGCGCGGTCTAGGAGCCGACCGCCGCTTTGTCACCTCCGGGCCACCCTAGTACCGCCGGGCATCTTGCCGCCCTCGCCATCGCGCTCTAGGGGCCGGTCGCAGATGGTTCAGGACCCCGCGCCCATTCCGGTTACCACCGGCTCGACCGGGATTTTCCGGGCGGCGGCGCGCAACCTCGGCTGGCTGCTCGCCAGTCGCAGCGTGCTGGCGATCCTGTCGCTGTTCTATCTCGGGTTCGCGACACGCACGCTGGGGGTGGTCGATTTCGGCCGGTTCGCGCTGATCTCGGGAGCCGCGCAGGCGCTGGCGACCTTCGTCGGCTTCCAGACGTGGCAGATTATCGTCCAATACGGCGTCGAGCCGATCCAGCACGGCGACACGCCCCGGCTCGCGCGGCTGCTCCGGTTGTCGGCGATCCTCGACATGTGCAGCGCACTGGTCGGCGCCGCGCTGACCGTGGCGATCCTGTTCGCGTGGAGCGACGGGTTCGGCATTCCGCCCGACCTGATGCGCGACACGCTGATGTTCGCGGTGGTGCAGCTGATCACGATCCGATCGACCCCGCTCGGCATCCTGCGGCTCCGCGACAAATTCTCGTTGTCGGCGGTGGCGGACAGCATGACGCCGATCATGCGCTTCGTCGGCGCGGGCGCGGCGATGATCTTCGAACCGACGATCCGCGGCTTCATGCTCGCCTGGGCGGTCGCCGAGATCGTCACCGCCGCGACCTATTGGATCATGGTCGCGAAAAGCGGTGACCTGCGCCTGCTCGCGAGCGGCCGGGGCAGCTGGCAGCAGGTACGTGATGAAAATCCCGGCATCGTCCGCTTTTCGCTCAGCACCAACGCGAGTGCGACATTGGGCCTGTCGAGCAAGCAGATCCCGCTACTGCTGGTCGGCGCGTCGATCGGCCCGGCCGCGGCGGGTGCGTTCCGGCTGGCGACTCAACTGGCGCAGGCGCTGGCGAAACTGTCGCAGATGCTGTCGCGCGCCGCCTTCCCCGAGATCGTCCGCGCAGTGCGCACTGCCGAGCCGTCGCGCCTGCGCCGCATCCTGATCCGGACGATGCTGGCCAGCACGGCTGCTGCACTCGTCATCCTCGCCATCGTCGCGCTGGTCGGCGAGCCGATCCTGAAGGTCGTCGGCGGCAAGTCGTTCGTCGGCGCGTACCCGGTGCTGTTGTGGCTCGCCGCCGCCGGGTGCTTCGACCTCGCCACCGTCAGCCTCGACACGGTGATGACCGCGCTGCACCGCGCCGGCACGGTGTTCGCGATTCGCGCGGTCGGGGTGCTGTTGCTGTTCGTCACCGCGTTCGCGCTGATGCCGACCTATGATTCGACCGGAGTCGCAGCCGCGGTCGCGGTCGGTTCGGTCGCGGTGGCGATCCTGCTCGGATTCGCCGCCGCGCGGATGACGCGTACGCCCTCCGCGCCGCAGGCGATCGACGGAGCGTAGCGCGCGAACGACGAACGCCCCGTTCGCGTCGCAAATGTCATCTGGGCGCCGCGCTCCGGCCATCTTTTCCGCGCTTAAGTCCTGTCATGAAGACTGTGGTTTCCCTTAGCCTGGGCGCGGCGGCGCTGCTGATGCCCGTCTCGGCGCAGGCTGCCGAGGCGTGCGAGGGCACGCCCGGCGGCGGCAACGCCAAGCTGATCGTCGAGGCAACGGCGATGCACAACGCCGTCGGCGAGGTCGCGTTCACCGTCTATCCCGATGACAAGAAACGGTTTTTGGCGAAGGGCGGCAAGCTGGCGCGGGCGCGCGTGGCGGCAAGCAGCCCGAGGGCGTGCTTCTGGCTGAAGCCCGGTCACTATGCGGTCGCGCAATATCACGACGAGAATAGCGACCATGATTTCAACCGGACGCTGTTCGCGCCGAAAGAGGGATTCGGCTTTTCCAACGATGCGCCGACCTCGATCGGGTTGCCGTCTTTCGAAGCAGCACGCACGGCCTTGGCCCCATCCGGGACCGTCGTGCGTATGAAAATGCGGTATCGCCGGTGATCCCAAATCCGCTGGTCGAAGCGGAACGGAAATCTTCCTGACACAAATTTGTAGCGGTTATGTACCGCGACGGGTATCTTATATCGTGGCCGATGCTGTTTCGAACTTCCATGCCTTTGGCGGGCACCCTCTTTCGCCACCGGCGCCGCCGGCGTGGCTGCCCGAAGGCGTGTTCGATCCGTCGGCATCCGAGCGGTACGGCGTGAGTCCGCGCGACGCGGCGGCGAAGATCCGTACCGGCATCATCTGCAACCCGAAAAGCCACCGCAACCGCAGCAGCGTCGAGGCGACCAAGCCGTTCCTGTCCGGGACGGTGCTGGCCGTGACGCCGCGCACGCAGGCCGAACTCGCCGAAGTGCTGACCGATTTTGCGCGTCACGGCATCGAACTGCTGGTGATCGACGGCGGCGACGGCACGATCCGCGACGTGATGACCGCGGCTGCGCGAGTCTGGACCGGTGCCGCGCCGCGCGTGGCGATCGTGCCGTCGGGCAAGACCAACGCGCTCGCGCTCGATCTCGGCATTCCTGACGACTGGACGCTCGACCAGGCGCTGACCGCGGCGCGCGCCGGCAACGTCAAGATTCGCAGCCCGATCGAGGTCGTCCGCAAGGATACCGGTGCGCGGTTGCACGGCTTCCTGCTGGGTGCGGGTGCGTTCGTCGATGCCACCGCGCTGGCTCAGCGCACGCATCGCGCGGGCGCCTTCAACGGCGTCGCGGTCGGTCTCGCGCTGTGCTGGGCGATCCTCCAGACGCTGTTCGGGGGCGCGAACAGTTCGTGGCGCGCCGGCAACCGGATGCGGATCCGTTTCGAGTCGCGCGGCGACGAAGGCGTTCATGCCGCGGGTCGGAATACGGACAGCGATCGCGCCCGCTACATCCTTCTCGCGTCGACGCTGAAGCGGATGCCGATTGGGATACGACCTTTCGGCGTGCCGCGCGCGGGACTGAAGACCTTGCTGGTCGATGCGCCGCCGCGCTGGCTGGCCGCCGCGACGCCGCTGATCGTCGCCGGTTCGCCGGCCGCGTGGCTTGATCGTGCGGGGTATCACCGGATCGATTCGCCGAGCTTCGACCTGTCGATGGACTCGGGCTTCATCCTCGACGGCGAAGTCTATCCGGGCGGCGACCTGACCATCCGCGAGGCACGCGCGCTGCGTTTCGTCGTTCCGTGATCACTCTCGGCGACGTCGTCCGCCGCCAGTTGCACGTCCCGACCATCGCCGCCGTCCGTGACGTCGCGGCGATACTCGCAGGGGATGCGCCCGAAACCGCGGCGGTTCTGTTCTACGGTTCCAACCTGCGCACCGGCGAGACCGAGGGCGTGCTCGACTTCTACGTGCTGACCGCCGGCCCGCCCGAGCGGGGCCTGTGGCCGACCGTCAGCTACCGCGAGTTCGACCTCCACGGCGAGACGTTGCGCGCGAAGATCGCGACGATGCGAATGGCTACCTTCGCGAAGGCGGCCGCCGCGCAGACGCTCGACACGACGATCTGGACGCGTTTCGTCCAACCCTCCGCGCTTGTCTGGGTCCGCGATCCCGCCACCGCTACGAAGGTCGCAGTGGCGATCGGCGATGCGGCGAAGTCCGCCGCACGCTTTGCCGCCGCGCTCGGACCAGAGTCGGGTACCGCCGACGATTATTGGCGGGCGCTGTTCCGCCAGACCTATGCCGCCGAACTCCGCGTCGAGCGCAAGGGTCGCGAGGGCCAGATCCTCGGCTTCGATCCGGGTCGCTACGCCGAACTCCTGCCGCTTGCCTGGACCGCCGACGGGATTGCCTATCGCGACGAAGCCGGCATGTTGAAACCCGACCTGTCGCCAGCGCGACGAAACGCGTTGCTGCGCGCGTGGGGCCGTCGCCGACGTGCGGGCAAGCCGCTCAACGTCGCACGATTGGTGCGGGCGGCGTTCACCTTCGAAGGGGCCGCGCGCTACGGTGTGTGGAAGGTCGAGCGGCATACCGGCGTCGCGGTGCCGCTGACGCCGTGGCGCGAAAAGCATCCGATCCTCGCCGCGCCGGGCGTGTTCTGGCGGGTCTGGCGGGCGCGTGCGCAAACCGGGCCGAAGACGGTATGAGCGCGGACGTGCGAGGCTTCAACGCGCTGATCCTCGCCGGCTCACGCGGCGGCGTCGATCCGGTCGCGGCCTATGCGGGCGTGTCGCACAAGGCGTTGATCGTGCTCGACGGCGCGACGTTGCTGGCCCGCGTCGCGCAGGCTTTGCGAGAAGCCGGCGCGCGTACGATCGCCGTATCGGTCTCCGACGACGCGGTCCGTGCCGCGGCATATGCGCTCGGCCTCATCGTGCTCGACGCGGCATCCGGTCCCAGCCGCAGCGTCCGCGACGGCATCGAAGCGCTCGGCGCGCCCCTGCTGGTCACGACCGCCGATCATGCGCTGTTACAGCCCGAATGGGTGACGCGCTTCCTCGCCGACGTCCCCGCACAGGCCGATGTCGGTGCCCTGCTCGCACGCCAGGACGTCATCGAGGCCGCTGCGCCGGGCACGCGCCGCACCTATCTGCGCTTTGCCGACGGGGCGTGGTCGGGGTGCAACCTGTTCTACTTCGCAACGCCGCGCTCGGTCGCCGCACTCGATCTCTGGGCGCAGGTCGAGGCGGACCGCAAGCGACCATGGCGGATCGTTCGGCGGCTCGGGATCGGCACGCTGCTCCGGTATCTGTCGGGTCGTCTGACGCTGGTCGCGGCGATCGCGCATCTCGGTCGCCTCGCCGGCCTCGACGCAACCGCCATCGCCAGCCCGTTCGGCCTGGCCGCGGTCGACGTCGACAAGCCCGCCGATCTCGACCTCGTCCGGACGCTCGTCGAAAAGGCTTGAGCCGCCAACCGCCTGCGCCAATTCCACGAAGAAATGCCTCGGCCTGCCGTTCGCCCCTGTTTCCGAAGGCCGGGTTGGTGCAAAGCGCCGCGCATGCAAACGCTCGCGCCCCAACCCGCCTCATCCGCCATCACGACGACCTCGATCGGCATCTATGGTAGCGCAGGACGCATGGGCCGCGCGATCGTCGAGGCGATCGAGGCGGCCGGCGCATCGCTCGCCGGCGGCGTCGATGCGCGCGAGGACCCGAACCCGCTCGCCCGAACCGCCGACGTGCTGGTCGATTTTTCGACGCCCTCCGCGGTCGAGGCGCATCTCGCCGCCGCGCGCGCCGCTGGTACCGCTATCGTCATCGGTACGACCGGCCTGTCGCCGCAGCACCAGTCGATGATCGACGACGCGGCCAAGGATATCGCGATCCTGCAGACCGGCAACACCTCGCTCGGTGTTACGCTGCTCGGCATCCTCGTCCGCGAGGCGGCCACGCGTCTCGGGTCCGACTGGGACGTCGAGATCGTCGAGATGCACCACAAGCACAAGGTTGACGCGCCGTCGGGCACCGCGCTGCTGCTCGGCGACGCGGCTGCGAAGGGCCGCGGCACGACGCTCGCCGAACTCCGCGTCGACAGCCGCGCGGGCCTCGTCGGCGCGCGCACCGAGGGCACGATCGGCTTTGCGTCACTGCGCGGCGGATCGGTGATCGGCGACCATAGCGTGATCTTCGCGGGCGAAGGCGAGCGGATCGAACTCAACCACCGCGGCGACGATCGCTCGATCTTCGCGCGCGGTGCGGTGCGTGCGGCGATCTGGCTCGCTGGGCAGCCCGCCGGACGCTACCGGATGGGCGACGTGCTCGGGCTGTAAGGGCGTGAAGAAGGCCGACGTCATCGAGTTCTACGCGCGTCTGGCGGAAGCCGATCCGCACCCCGAGACCGAGCTGAAATTCGTCAATCCGTACACGCTGGTCGTCGCGGTCGCGTTGTCGGCGCAGGCGACGGACGTCGGCGTCAACAAGGCGACGCGCGCGCTGTTCCGCGAGGTCGACACGCCCGAGAAGATGGTCGCGCTCGGGCTCGACGAGCTGAAGCGGCACATCAAGACGATCGGGCTGTTCAATACCAAGGCGAAGAACGTCATCGCGCTATCGCAGATGCTGATCGACGACTATGGCGGCGAGGTCCCCAACGACCGCGCCGCACTCGAACGCCTGCCCGGCGTGGGTCGCAAGACCGCGAATGTGGTCCTCAACGTTGCGTTCGGTGCGGAGACGTTCGCCGTCGACACGCATATCTTCCGCGTCGGCAACCGCACCGGCCTCGCCCGCGGCAAGACCCCGCTCGCGGTCGAACTGAAGCTCGACAAGGCCACCCCGCAACCGTTCCGCCTGCACGCGCATCACTGGCTGATCCTGCACGGCCGCTACGTCTGCAAGGCGCGGACGCCCGAATGCTGGCGGTGCATCGTCAGCGATCTGTGCGCGTACAAACCCAAGACCCCGCCGCCTAAGGGTAGATCGCTTGCAGGCTCGGCTCCCCAGGCGGACCCCGATCCGGCAACCGGCGAGGCCTGATCGCGAAAACGTCTGGCGCACCCCGGTTTGCTTTGCTAGGCGGACCGTCCGGCACCCGTAGCTCAGCTGGATAGAGCGCTGCCCTCCGAAGGCAGAGGCCACTGGTTCGAATCCAGTCGGGTGCACCAAACTTCAATTCGAGGTCAGCCAGAAGCCCTGTTGCTGCGGTGTCGGCGAGCGTGCGCTGGTCGACTGCCGCCCGGTGTATCGCGCAACCTCGCTTTAGGTCGTATGCGCGGTCCACGCGTTGATCTCTTGGTTCAAACAACCGGTTTCTGTGGATCGTCGTGCAGCGGCTTTTCGAGACCTGCTAGCGGAACTCCGTCTCGACGAAGATCGGGCCGACCGTGGGGGTCGCGAGGATCGGCTCTGCCAGACCCGGCGCTTGCGCTGGTACAGGTCGCCGGATCATGCGGTGGCCTAGTCGCACCATCGGCTCTTCGACGGCATGATAGACGACTGCCGCGATGAGTATCGTCGCGCTCAGCACGACCGCGACGTAGCGTAATGCCGACCCCGGATCGCCCGCGATCAGGATCGTCCCGCACGCCAGGATCACCGGTCCGTGGAACAGATAGACGGAATACGAGATGGTCCCGAACCACTTTGCCACACGCCGGTAAACCGAACGGCCGCCAACCGCGCGGGTGCTATCCGAGCCAGCGCCGACGACCCCCACGAACAGCAGCAGTGCGCCAATATACCCTAAAGTCGGTGCCAGATTGAAACCTGGGGCACCGACCGGCGGGACCGTCATGAACTGGACGACCGGCACGATCGCGAGGAATAGGCCGCAGAGAATCCCCGCCAGACGCACCGCGATCGCATTGCGCTCCAGCATCGCCAGTCGCAGCATCGTTCCCAGCAACATCAGCCCCAAATTCAGCGGCAGGTCGGCGGGCAGCCGCTTGTCGACCAGATGCGATGCCAGTGCGAGCAACAGCGCTGCACCGAACAGCGCGACGATTCCTCCGGCCAAGACGAACGGCGCACGCAGCACTCCCCAGGCAACGAGGCAGGCCGCCAGCACGTAGAACGCCAGCTCCGTTGCAAGCGTCCAATAGGCGACGACGATATCGGGCTGACCGACATAATGCTGGACCATGGCCACATTGGCCACGATCGTCACCGGCGCAGGGGCAGGCGCGCCTGTCATATGCAGCACCAGCAGCGCGACCCCCAGCGACAGCCAATAGGCGGGATACAGACGAAATGCGCGGCTGATCGCGAATCCGCGGACCGGACGATCGGTGCGAAAACTGAACGGGATGACGAACCCGCTGATCAGAAAGAACAGCGCGACGCCAAACCGCCCGAAGTGAAAGATGCCGTCGAACAGCAGCACGCCGGCCTGTTCGATCGGAAGGGGAAGCGCGTGCGTCGCTATGATGGTCTCGGCAAGGTGCTGAAACAGAACGAGCAACGCGGCGAACCCGCGCAGCATATCAAGCGCTTCGATCCGGCCTGAGCGAGGAAGGCGCGAGCCGTCGAAGGGGATGCGCCCCATGCCAGCTGCTGTCATTGCTCCCCCGCTTCCAAGACACTTGTACGCGGCGAAACTTTTTCTAGCAAACTCGGTATCTTACAATGGCCCCAAAACGGGTCAATCAGTTCAGCTTACCGCTGGCATACTTTGCGTTTGAGCATCTTACGCGCTTACCGGTCGTCGCTGCTGGCGCGAACGGTTAGCCAGTTTGCCGGAAGCCCACAGGTTTGTCTGGTCGCCCATCATCTTCATTCGGACCTAATGTTACCGCTCGGGGGGCAGCCTCTTGGTTGGGCCGCTTGTTGGCAACGACGGCT
The DNA here is from genome assembly GCF_004795835.1 of Sphingomonas sp. PAMC26645. NCBI lineage: Bacteria > Pseudomonadati > Pseudomonadota > Alphaproteobacteria > Sphingomonadales > Sphingomonadaceae > Sphingomonas > Sphingomonas sp. PAMC26645. The sequence continues at coordinate 1,313,689 of NZ_CP039249.1, read as the reverse complement.
GATAGGATAGCGGACCGGGCTCGATCCACCCACGCCCGCTCCCCGTCATGCCCCCGCGGAATGCCGTTAGAAGCGGATCTTGCGTTCCAGTTCATTGGCGCGGGTTGCGGTTTTTGAAACGAGGCAAGCGGTGTCGATCGTTTCTCCATCGATCTTGCACTCATAGTCGCGCGCCTTGAGCCAGGATCGCTGTTCGTCGCGCAGCGCGATACGTTGCGCCGGTCGGCTCGCGAGTTGCCGCATGACCTGCTGATAGGCCTTGTTCAGCCGCGCGTCCTGCGACGCCATTTCGGTCTGCGCGCAGATACCGCCCTGCACTGTGTTGCCGCGGGCCCGCGCCTGGCACGCCGTGTACCGGTCGGATATCCCGGCGGGTGCCACCTGGGCGAGCACAGGCGTCCCGGCCGAAACCACAACCGCCGCCGCCGCCGCCAACATCTTCAACTGCATCGCACTCTCCCCCTGCCGCATGATCGGTGGCGGGAGTGTAGCGACGGGCCAGCCGCTCTGTCTACGCTCCGGCTAGCGGCGCTTCAGCCGGACCAGCGCGGCATCGAGCGCGGAGAGGAAGCTCGACCGGTCGGCTTTCGAGAACGGTGCGGGGCCGCCGATGATATCGCCGCCCGCCCGCAGGTCGGCCATGATCGCACGGGTGGCGATCGCGCCGCCGATCGAGCTGGTGGTGAACGGCTTGCCGGTGTTGGCGAGTACGGTCGCGCCGGCTTTCACGCAGCGATCGGCGAGCAGGATGTCGGCAGTGATCACGACCGACTTCGCATCGGCCTGTTCGGCGATCCAGTCGTCTGCCGCGTCGAACCCGTCGCTGACCACGATGCGCGAGATCAGCGGGTGGACGGGGATGCGGAAATGGCTGTTGGCGACGATCGTCACGGGGACTTCGTGACGCCACGCGACCTTGTAGATCTCGTCCTTTACCGGACACGCATCGGCGTCGACGAGAATTCGGATTGGGGCGTCAGTCATTCAAATCCTCCCCCGCCAGGGGGAGGTGGCAGGCGTAGCCTGACGGAGGGGGAGGCATCCACCACATCTGTCGCGTATCCTCCCCCTCCGTCACCTTCGGCGACACCTCCCCCTTGCGGGGGAGGATCGTACTAGCTTAGCTACGCTCGCGGTTGCCGCGGTACGGGGGCTTGCGCGCGGGAGCCGGACCGCCACGAGGGGCCGCACGGTGCAGCGTCGAGCGGGGGCCGCTCGCATTGCTGCGACCACCGCCACCGCCGTCATGCCGCGCACCGCTCTCCGGCGCGCCCTGCATCGCCTCGATCGCCACGCCGCTCTCTTCCTCGCCAGCCTGTGCCGTACGCTGGATCGCCGCCGAGAACCGCGAAGCAACCGCCCGCGGTATCTCGAACGCCGTCTCGTTCGGGCCGATACGGATCGCACCGATCTCGGACTTCGTGATGTGCCCGCGACGGCAGATCAGCGGCAGGATCCAGCGCGGATCGGCGTTCTGGCGACGACCGATGTCCATCCGGAACCAGACGGTGTCCTCGAAGCCCGCGCGCGGACCCTGCGAACGCTCGTCCTGCGTCGGCTGCTTGCTCTGGTCGATCAGGTCCTCGGCCTGCGGCATCGTCGCACGGTGCATGTGCACCAGCGCGGCGGCGATATCCTCCGGCGTCTTCTCGGCCATCAGGCGGACGGCGAGTGCGCGATCCTCCTCCTCGACCTCGACTGGCTGCAACAGCATGCCGATCAGGCGCTCGTGGTCGTTCTTTCGGATGTCCTCCGCGGTCGGGGCGTTGACCCACTCCGCGTTGATCTTCGCACCACGGAGCATCATTTCGACACGACGACGACGCGGGAACGGCACGATCAGGACGGCGGTGCCCTTCTTGCCCGCACGACCGGTACGGCCCGAGCGATGCTGAAGCGTCTCGGCGTCACGCGGCAACTCGACGTGAACGACGAGGCTCAGCGTCGGCAGATCGATACCGCGCGCCGCAACATCGGTCGCAACACAGACGCGCGCACGACGGTCACGCAGCGCCTGAAGCGCCGCGTTACGCTCGTTCTGCGAATGCTCGCCCGACAGTGCGACAGCGGCAAAGCCACGCTCGACCAGGCTCGCGTGCAGGTGACGCACATTGTCACGCGTGGCGCAGAACAGCATCGCCGTCTCCGCCTCGTGGAAGCGCAGCAGGTTGATCACCGCATGCTCGATCTCGGACGGCGAGACCGTGACGGCCTGGTACGAGATATCGCCATGACCGCGATCCTCGCCGACGGTCGAGATCCGCAGCGCGTCCTTCTGATAGCGCTTGGCCAGCGCGACGATCGGCCGCGGCATCGTCGCCGAGAACAGCAGCGTACGACGCGCTTCGGGCGACGCATCGAGGATCTGCTCGAGGTCCTCGCGGAAGCCCATGTCGAGCATCTCGTCGGCTTCGTCGAGCACCGCGACCTTCAGGGCCGACAGGTCGAGCGCGCCACGCTCGAGGTGATCGCGCAGACGACCCGGCGTGCCGACGACGATATGCGCGCCGTGCGCGAGCGAACGACGCTCCTTCGAGGCGTCCATGCCGCCGACGCAGGTCGAAATGCGTGCACCGGCCTTGGCATAAAGCCACATCAGCTCGCGGCTGACCTGGAGCGCGAGCTCGCGAGTCGGCGCGATGCAGAGCACGAGCGGCTTGTGCGGTGCGGGCAGGCGCTGGACTCCGTCCTCGCCGGCTTCACCGAGCAGCTCGCCGGCCATCGCCAGGCCGAACGCCACGGTCTTACCCGAGCCGGTCTGCGCCGACACGACGAGATCGCGACCGATCGCATTGTCCTCGATCACATGAGCCTGGACGGGGGTGAGCGCGGTATAGCCGCGCGCTTCGAGCGCCTCGGAAAGAAGCGACGGAATATTTGTAAAAGGCATGTACGTCCTAATTGGTGGCCGGCTTACGCAACGGCAAGGCACTGGCGTGGTGGTCCCTACAGGACTTGACCCGCGGCCCACCCGCTCGCCCATGCCCATTGGAAGTTGTAGCCGCCGAGCCACCCTGTGACATCGACCGCTTCGCCGACTGCATACAGCATTGGTACGCGTTTGGCTTGCATTGTTTGCGAGGAGAGTTCCGCGGTGCTGATTCCGCCAGCGGTAACTTCGGCCTTGGCATAGCCTTCGGAGCCGTTTGGCGTGAATTGCCAATGGCTTAGCGCGCGTTCGGCGTCCTGGAGCTTGCGGTCGGTGAGCGTGGAAATCTCGCTCGTCATGCCTAAACGGTCGCTCAAAGTCTCTGCGAGTCGATCCGGGAGCGTGCTGCCGAGCAATTTTCGCAGAGTCGCGCGCGGCGTGGTACGCTTGGCAGCGGGGAGCCAGCCGGACTCGCGATCGGGGAGGAAATCGATCCCGACGGGCTGGCCGTTGCGCCAATAGGACGACACTTGCAGGATCGCGGGGCCGGACAGGCCGCGATGCGTGAACAGCGCCGCCTCGCGGAAGGCGGTCTTGCCGGCGGTGGCGACGACCTCAGCGGCGACTCCGGACAGTTCGCGGAACAGCGTCTCCTCGCCGCCGAGCGTCAGCGGGACGAGCGCGGGGCGCGGCTCGACGACCTTCAGGCCGAACTGGCGGGCGAGGTCATATGCGAACCCGGTCGCGCCCATCTTCGGGATGGAAGGCCCGCCGGTCGCGATGACCAAAGCGGGCGCGATGACGGTGCGACCGTCGAGCGAGACGCGGTATCGCCCGTCTGCGTGGTCGACTCCGGTGACCGCGCGGCCGAGCGACAGGTCGACGCGGCCCTTATCGCATTCGTCGAGCAGCATCTCGACGATCTGCTTCGCGGAGCCGTCGCAGAAGAGCTGGCCGAGCGTCTTCTCGTGCCACGCGATGCCGGAGGATTCGACGAGCGCGAGGAAATCCTGCGCGGTGTAGCGGCCGAGTGCGGACTTGGCGAAATGCGGGTTGGCGGAGATGTAGCGGTCGGCAGCGGTGTGAACGTTGGTGAAATTGCACCGTCCACCGCCGGAGATCAGGATCTTCTTGCCCGCCTGGTCGGCGTGATCGACGAGCAAGATTTTTCTGCCGCGCTGGCCTGCGACCGCGGCGCACATGAGGCCGGCGGCGCCTGCGCCGAGGATAATCGCGTCGTATTCGGACAAGTGTAGCTCCGTGCGGCTCAGGTCAGCGGCCGCCATTTAAGATTGTTTCCCCGCGAAGGCGGGGACCCAGACTGGCCTCCCGCCTTCGCGGGAGAACAAGAGGGGATGGTCGCTGTAGCGCGTTCGGGATTGGCCACATAGGTGGCGATCTGCTGTCGGTGTTATCGTGCCGATCCGCCGGGTAACACCACCCCGGCGAAGGCCGGGGCCCAATTGGGGGACGGCAATGACGCATGTCGCGGACCGTTACTCCGACCTTTCCAATTGGGCCCCGGCCTTCGCCGGGGTGGTGGCATTTCGGAAGGGTGTCATATGGAAGAGCGATAGCCTCCGACGATCTCGTAGAGCGCGATAACGCCAGCCCCTTCTGCTCCCTCTGCCCTTCTGCTCCCTCTCCCCTCAGGGGAGAGGGTCGGGGTGAGGGGCAGCCAAGCAGTGCATCGCCCAGAACAGCCCCTCACCCAACCCTCTCCCCGGAGGGGAGAGGGCTAAGCCCGCACAAGCTACCGCAGCTTCGCGATATTTAGCGAATCCTCCTTCGCCCGAACCTTCACCGACTCCTCGCTCCGAGTCAGCGCCTTGGCGATCGCCTTCAACGCCATGCCCTTCTTCGCCAGCGTATGCAGCTTCTGGATTTCGTCCTGCGTCCACGCCTGACGATGCCGTTCGAATTTCGCTTCAGCCATCAGCCGTCATCCTTGTCGATCGCCAGAACCTCGATCGCGTCCGGCTTGTCCGCAAACGCCACCGTCTCGCCAACCGCCGCGCCCATCAGCGCGCGCGCCAGCGGTGCCGAGAACGCCAGCCGGTCCTCGCCGGGCTCCGCCTCGTCGCCACCGACGATCGCGATAACCCGCTCAACCCCGTTCATCCGAACACGAGCGCGCGAACCGATCCCGACCTCGTCCTCTTCCGGCGAAGGCGCGAGTTCGGCGGTCGTCTGACGCGTGTGCCAATACCGCAAATCACGCAGCAGAAGCTTGCGCGCCTCCTCGTCCGTCTCCGCCGCAACCGCAGCCTCTATCTCGGTCACCCGCTCGCCGAGCAGCCGCAGCCCCCGCGCCGTGACCAGATTAGGCCCCGGCGCGATCGGCTGTTCGAACTTGGGTTCGAGATGTTCCTCGTCACTCTCACGACGAAAGGCGACGCTCATGCCCTTACTTCAGACACGCGACGATCCCGGCGATCGCCGCCAGCGTGCCGTCGACGTTCTTCACCTTCACGACGTCAAGCCCAAGCTGCTCGGCGGGATAATCATTGCCGCCCGGGAAGATCGCGTCGCCGATGAACATCATCTTGTCGAGCGCGATGCCGCTCGCCTCGTTGAGCTTCTTCAGGCCATACGCCTTGTCGACACCCTCACGCGTGATGTCGATCGAGGTCGCGCCGCCCATGTTGATCGACAGCCCCGGCAGCCGCTTCTGCAAGTCCGCCTGGATAACCTTGCGCTTGGCGAAATCCGGATCCCAGCTGTGCTTGGCATCGATCGGCGCTTCCTGGCCGAGTGCGGAGAACGTGATCTGGCTACCACGATCCTCGATCCGCTCGCCCCAGGTCTTCTCCGGCACGAACCCGGTAGCCTCGAGCGACTCGTCGAACGCCGTGAGGATCTTCTGCTTCTCGTCATCCTCGAACAGCTCGGCGTACACCGCGCGCCATTCGCCATCGAACCGGTACAGCTTCGTGCCCGTCGTCGGCATCAGCCAAAGCTTGGTGCGATCGGCCCGCTCGGGCAGGCGCGACGCGACCTGCTTCTCGAATTGCGGCCAGTCGCCGCCCGAGATCACCGCGACATGCGCGACGTCGAGCAGGTTCGCCAGCGCCTCGCCCATCGGCTCCTGCAAGGGCTGCTTGCTCTCGGCCAGCGTTCCATCGAGGTCGAAGGCAACGAGGTCTTTCATGCGGAAACTCCGGTAAGGATGAAGGTGTCGATCGCGTGCGCGACGCCGTCGGCATCGTTCGCGCTGGTAATCTCGTGCGCGACGTCGCGGACGGCTTGCGGTGCGTTGCCCATCGCGATCGCCAGCTTGGCGCGCTTGAGCATCGCGATGTCGTTGGCCTGATCGCCGATCGCCGCGGTCTCGGTCAACGAGATACCGAACGCGTCCGCCAGTTCCTCGATCCCGCTGCCCTTGTTGCCGGCCACCGGCGTGATGTCGAGATAATAGGTCTGCGACTGGACGATCGTCGCCTGCGTGTCGAACTTGGCGGCGACCTTCGCGTGCAGGTCGCGCAACAGGTCTTCGTCATCGCTGACGAAGGTCACCTTGTCGGCCTTGGCGAGCAGGTCGGTGAAGTCGGAGACGATCACCGGGTCCTGCGCGGAGGCCTTCTTCTCGCTGCCGACATGCCCGCCCTGGTCGGTGCTGGCATACCAGACGTCATCCGCGAAGAACCACGTGTCGACCGGCGCGTCACCGATGATCTCCATCGCGCCGCGCACGACGTCGACGTCGATCATGTGGTGCTCGATCACGGTGCCGTCGCGCTTGAACACGATCCCGCCGTTGAACGCGCCCATCGGCTCGTCGATGCCGAGCAATTCCGCGATCGGCATCATCCCGGAGCGCGGCCGCGCGCTGATGATCGTGAAGCCGAGGCCGGCCGCCTTCAGCCGCTTGACCGCGTCGACGGTGGCGGGCGTGACCTTCTTCTCCTTGTCGACGAGCGTGCCGTCGACATCGGAGACGAGGAGCTTGATCGCCCCGCTCATCTCGCCGCTCACTGCGGCATCTCGACATGCCCGCCAAAGCCATAGCGCATCGCCGACAACAGCTTGTCGCCGAACGTGTGGTCCACGCGGCTGCGATAGCGCGCATACAGCGCCGCGCTCAGCACGTTGGCCGGCACCTTCTCCTCCATCGCCGCGTCGATCGTCCACTGGCCCTCGCCCGAGTCCGCGACGCTGCCGCTGAAGCCTTCGAGCGTGCCGTCCTTTGCCAGCGCGATCGCCGACAGGTCGAGCAGCCACGACGAGATCACGCTGCCGCGACGCCAGACTTCGGCGACGTCGGTCAGGTTGATGTCGAAGCGCTCCTCCTCGACGACATGTTCGCCCGACTTGCCCTTGAGGATGTCGAAGCCCTCGGCATAGGCCTGCATCAGGCCGTATTCGATGCCGTTATGCACCATCTTGACGAAGTGGCCTGCACCCGAGGGGCCTGCGTGGATATAGCCCTTCTCGGCGCGCGGATCGGCCTGGCCTTCGATGCGGCCCGGCGTGCGGACGATCGTTCCCATGCCCGGCGCGAGCGTCTCGAAGATCGGATCGAGCAGGTCGACCGTTTCCTTGTCGCCGCCGATCATCATGCAATAGCCGCGCTCGAGGCCCCACACGCCGCCCGACGTGCCGACGTCGACATAGTGGATGCCCTTTTCGGCCAGTTCCTTCGCGCGACGGACGTCGTCCTTGTAGAAGCTGTTGCCGCCGTCAATGATGATGTCGCCCGAATTCGACTTCGCGGCGATCGCCTGGACGGTACTCTCGGTTGGCTCGCCTGCGGGGACCATGACCCACCAGATCGCCGGGGTGTCGAGCTTGGCGTGCATGTCGTCGAGCGAATCCGCCCCGATCGCGCCATCAGCGGCGAGCTTCTTCACGGCTTCGGCATCGCGGTCGAATGCGACGACTTCGTGGCCGTTCTTCATCAACCGGCGCGCGATGTTGCCGCCCATCCGGCCGAGGCCGATCAGTCCGATCTTCATGGTAAAATCCTTGTCTTCTCCCTCTCCCCTCCGGGGAGAGGGTCGGGGTGAGGGGCAGTTCCAGGCGGAGGCGCATGTGGCAGCCCCTCACCCCAGCCCTCTCCCCGAAGGGGAGAGGGAGCAGTTCGTTACGCCGTCGCGGGCTGCTTCTTGGCGATCGAGCCAAGCAGGTCGTCGAACGCCTTCACGAACGAGGCGACGCCCTCCTCGACCAGCTTGCCGGTCACGCCATTGAGGTCGAGACCCAAGCGCTCGGCTTCGGCGAGCGTGTGCTTCGCGCCCTCGACGTCCTGCGTGATCGTCTCCGCCGCAGTGCCGTGGTCGCGGAACGCGTCCATCGTCTTCGGTGGCATCGTGTTGACCGTATCCTTGCCGATCAGCGTGTCGATGTAGAGCGTATCCGGGTAACTCGGATCCTTCACCCCGGTCGACGCCCACAGAAGGCGCTGCGGCTGCGCACCCTTGGCGGCGAGCGCCTGCCAGCGGTCCGACTTCAGGAAGTCGAGATACCATTGATACGCCATCTTCGCGTTGGCGATCGCGACCTTGCCGCGCACTGCCTTCAGCGCCTCGGCATCGGCGTCGCCCTTCTCCAGGCGTGCATCGATCTCCTTGTCGCTCGACGAGTCGATACGGCTGACGAAGAAGCTCGCAACGCTGGCGATCTTGTCGATCGGCTGCCCCTGCTTCACGCGCTCCTCGAGCCCCGCCGCATACGCCTCGGCAACGCGGATGTACGCATCGAGCGCGAACAGCAGCGTGACGTTGACGTTGATCCCGCTAGCGATCGTCGAAGAGATCGCCGGACCGCCTGCGAGCGTCCCCGGGATCTTGATCATCAGGTTCGGCCGGTCGACCATCCCCCAAAGCTTCTTCGCCTCGGCGATCGTCGCGTCGGTGTCGTCCGAAATGTACGGCGACACCTCCAGGCTGACATAGCCATCCTTCGCGTCGAGCTTGTCATAGACGGGCTTCAACGTCTCGGCCGCCGCCTTGATGTCCTGGATCGCGAGATGCTCGTAGCGGTCGATCGTCGCGGCGCCGGCATGCTGCTTGTCGTATTCGGCGAGCGTCGAGTCATAGGCATCGCCGTGACCCATCGCCTTTTCGAAGATCGACGGGTTCGACGTGACGCCGGTCAGGCCATCCTCATCGACCAGCTTCTGGAGACCACCGGCCTCCAGGAACTTCCGGTCGACGAAATCGAGCCATACCGCCTGGCCGAAGCCTTCGAGATCGTTGAGCGCACCCATCACTTGGTCTCCATCACTTGGCGGGCGACCTTGACGACATTGTCGACGGTGAACCCGAACTTGTCCTGCAGCTTGGCGAGCGGTGCCGAAGCCCCGAAGGTCGACATCGTCACGGTCGCGCCGTCGAGCCCGACATAGCGGTCCCAACCGATCGACCCGGCCATCTCGACCGCAACGCGCGCCCGCACTTCGCGCGGCAACACGCTTTCCTTGTACGCAGCGTCCTGCAGTTCGTAGCGATACCAGCTCGGCATCGACACTACCCGGCTCTTCACGCCGTCCGCGGTCAGCTTCTCGTGCGCCTCGACGACCAGCGACACTTCGCTGCCGGTCGCGATCAGGATCACGTCGGGCGTGCCGTCGCTGTCGGCGAGGACATAGCCGCCCTTTTCGAGCCCATCGGCGCTTGCGTACTTGGTCCGGTCGAGCGTCGGCAGAGCCTGGCGCGACATGATCAGCGCGGCTGGCGTGCTGGCGTCCTTGAGGACCGCCTTCCATGCCGCGACGACTTCGTTCGCGTCGCTCGGACGGATCGTGTCGAGGCCGGGGATCGCGCGCAGCGTGGCGAGATGCTCGATCGGCTGGTGCGTCGGGCCGTCCTCGCCGACACCGATCGAGTCGTGCGTGAACACCCAGATCGCGCCGACCTCCATGATCGCGGACAGGCGCACCGGCGCGCGCATGTAGTCGGCGAACACCAGGAAGGTGGAGCCGTACGAACGCAGGTGCGACAGCGCCATGCCGTTGACGATCGCGCCCATGCCGTGTTCGCGAATACCGAAATGGAAGTTCCGGCCGGCGTAGTTCTCTGCCTCGAACGAGGGCTGGCCCTTGATGTCGGTCTTGGTCGACGGCGCGAGATCGGCCGAACCACCGATCAGCCACGGCACCTTCGCCGCAATCGCGTTGAGCACCTTGCCGCCCGAATCACGGCTGGCGACACCCTTGGCATCCGCCTCGAAGGTCGGGATGTCAGCGTCCCAACCCTCGGGCAGCTCGTCCTTGAGCAGCAGGTCGAGCTCGGCGGACAGCTCGGGATAGGCGCCGCGATACTTGTCGGTCAGCGCGACCCATTCGTCACGCAGCTTGGCGCCACGCTCGGCGATCGCACCGTTGAAATGCTCGATTACACCGTCCGGCACGAAGAACGACTTGTCCTCGGGCCAGCCATAAGCCTTCTTCGTGATGCGGATATTCTCTTCGCCGAGCGGCTCGCCGTGGGCCTTCTCGCTGCCCGCCTTGGGGCTGCCGTAACCGATGACCGAATGCACGACGATGAAGGTCGGCTTGTCGGTGGTCGCCTTGAACGTCTCGATCGCGCGGCTAAGCGCGGCGGTGTCGTTCGCGTCGTCGATGTGGATGACGTTCCAGCCATAAGCGTCGAAGCGCAGGCCGACATCCTCGTCGAACGCGAGATCGGTCGCGCCCTCGATCGAGATGTGGTTGCTGTCGTAGATCCAGCACAGGTTGCTTAGCTTGAGGTGGCCGGCGAGGCTCGCAGCCTCGGCCGAGACGCCCTCCATCATGTCGCCGTCGCCACAGATCGTGTAGACGTCATGGTCGAACAGCGTGAAACCGTCCTTGTTATAGCGGGCCGCGAGCCAGCGCTCGGCGATCGCCATACCGACCGAATTGCCGCAGCCCTGGCCGAGCGGACCCGTGGTGGTCTCGACGCCTGTGGTGTGACGATATTCGGGGTGGCCGGGAGTCTTCGACGACAGCTGGCGGAACTGCTCGATGTCGGCGAGGCTGACGGCCTCCTTGCCGGTCTTGTTACCCTCGGCGTCGATCTCTTCGATCTTGGCGAGGTGGATCAGCGAATAGAGCAGCATCGACGCATGGCCGACCGACAGCACGAAGCGGTCGCGGTTGGGCCAGTCGGCGTGCTTGGGATCATAGCGCAGGAACTTCGACCAGAGCGTGTAGCCGACCGGCGCGAGCGCCATGGGGGTGCCGGGATGGCCCGAATTGGCCTTCTGCACCGCGTCCATCGACAGCGTGCGGATGGTATCGATCGCCAGACGCTCGGGGGAGCCGTCCTCGTGCAGCTTGGGGTCCGCCTTGGTGGGGGCGGTTGCGGTATCGGTCATGGAAGAAGCCTCGCTCTAGACGGTGACCGAACGCCGCGCATCCGATCTGGTTGCCAACATAGGATGCCTTTAGTCGGATGCACCCATCCGTTCCAGTCGCGTAACGACGCCGTTCGTTGCAATATACGCGGCATCGACCTCGTCGAGGAACAGGCCGTGGCCGAGAATGCCGGGGATCGCGGCGAGCGTGACGGCGGTTGCACGTGGGTCGTCGAGGGTGGCGAAGTGGCAGTCGATGACGAGATTGCCTTGGTCCGTCCGGTAGTTGTCACGGATGACGGGCGCGGCGCGGATGTCGGTTAGGGCGCGCATGACGTAGGCGCTGGCGAAGGGGAGCACTTCGACCGGCAGCTTGGCGGCGCCGATCCGGTCGACTCGCTTGGAGCCGTCGGCGATCACGACCATCCGTGCCGAGGCTGCGGCGACGATCTTTTCGCGCAACATCGCCCCGCCTGCGCCCTTGATCGCGAAACACCGCGAGTCGATCTCGTCCGCGCCGTCGATCGTGAGGTCGACATGGGCGACGGTGGCGAAGTCGAGGATCTCGATGCCGAGTTCGCGGGCGAGTTTGCCGGAGGCTTCGGAGGTGACGACGGCGTGGATTTGCAGGCCTTCGGCGACCCGGTCGCCGAGCGCCTGGATTGCGAACGCCGCGGTGGATCCGGTGCCAAGCCCGACAAGCATCCCGTCCTGTACCTCGGCCACAGCCGCAATGGCAGCCGCCTTCTTGTCATCATCGATCGACGCCATCAGCCCACCCCATCCGTCATGCCGGGCTCGTTCCGGCAACCACTGCTCAACGTCCTCGCGACAATTTGGTTTGAAGGACTCCCACACAAAGCACCACCCCGGCGGAGGCCGGGGCCCAATTGGGGGACGTTGCTAACGAAGCGCAGTCCCTCGTTACCGCGACCTCTCCAATTGGGCCCCGGCCTCCGCCGGGGTGGTGCCGTGGCTCTAGGGTGGTGCCGTGGCTGTATGGTCGTGCGTGTGGATACGGGAGTGCGCCCCTTCCTTGTTCTCCTGCGAAGGCGAGTGCGGGGTTGTGCATGCCCCGCATGCACAAGGATCGTCCGGCGGACGATCCGACCCCGCACTCCCAGTCTGGATCCCCGCCTTCGCGGGGAAACAATCTTCTTGGTCTGCCGGGGCGCTTCCCCCCCAAACAATCAAACAGGTTACTCTTTCTTCCCTATTTCCAACCCTTACTTTTCAACTGACATACTTCTGGTACATCCTCGTGGTTTAGGCCGACCAACAGCTGCCACCACCGATCGCGAGCGGATACCAAACTTGATAGCCACACGATTTTCTGCGCGGCAGTGCGCCATCCTGCTGGTGCCCGCACTGGCGCTCGCCGCCTGCTCCGGCGGCGGCGACAAGGCGCAAGGCAAGGCAGGCCGCGGTGGCCAGCCGGGCCAGGGCACGCCGACCGTCGGCTACGTCGTCGTCCAGCCGACCAGCGTCGCGATGACCACCGAACTCAGCGGCCGCACCACCGCGTTCGAGAGCTCGGACGTCCGCCCGCAGGTCACCGGCATCATCCGCCGCCGCTTCTTTACCGAGGGTACGCTCGTCAAGAAGGGCCAGCCGCTCTACGAGATCGACCAGCGCCTCTATCGCGCCGCCGCCAACGAGGCGCAGGCCAACCTCCAGAGCGCGCGCGCCAACCAGCAGGCGCAAAACATCCTCGCCCAGCGCTACAAGCCGCTCGCCGAGATGGAGGCGATCAGCAAACAGGATTACACCAACGCGGTCGCCACCTCGCGCCAAGCCACCGCTTCGGTCGCGCAGACCCGCGCCGCGCTCGAGACCGCGCAGATCAACCTTAAGTTCACGACGGTGCCGGCACCGATCACCGGGCGCATCGGCCGCTCGCTGTTCACCGTCGGCGCGCTCGTCTCGGCGACGCAGACCGATCCGCTCGCGCAGATCCAGCGGCTCGACCCGATGTTCGTCGATATCCAGCAATCCTCCGGCGACCTGCTCGCGCTCCGCCGGTCGCTTGGCCAGAACGGCATCGTCGCGACCCGCGCCGAGGTCCGCCTGACGCTCGAGGACGGCAGCGAATACGGCGCCACGGGCACGGTCGAATTCGCCGAAGCGCTGGTCAACACCGAGACCGGCACCGTGACGTTGCGCGCGCGCTTCCCCAACCCGCAGGGGCTGCTGCTCCCCGGCATGTTCGTCCAGGCAAAGTTCGCCCAGGCGATCAACCAGCGCGCGTTCCTCGTGCCGCAGGCTGGCGTGTCGCGCGACGCGAAGGGCAATGCGACGGTCTATGTCGTCGGTGCGAACAACAAGGCGGTGCAGAAGAAGATCAAGGCGGACCGCACGCAGGGCGCGTTCTGGGTGGTCACGAGTGGGCTCAACCCCGGCGACAAGATCATCACGCAGGGCCTGTCGAAGATCGCGCCGAACCAGGGCGTGAAGCCGGTGCCGGAAAACACCGCGCAGAAGATCGAAGCGCCCAAGGGTGACTCCTCCGGTGGCGACTCCAGCCAGAAAAAGGCCGGCTAAGCCCTTATGTTATCCCGTGTCTTCATCGATCGCCCGATCTTCGCCTGGGTGCTCGCGATCATCGTGATGCTTGGCGGCATTGGCGCGATCATGAGCCTGCCGATCGCGCAGTACCCCGACGTCGCGCCGCCGCAGGTGACCGTCCGCGCGTCCTTCCCTGGTGCCAACGCGCAGACGATCCAGAACAGCGTCACGCAGGTCGTCGAGCAGTCGCTGACGGGTATCGACGGGCTGATCTATTTCAGCTCGTCCTCGTCGTCGCGCGGCTCGGTGAACATCACGGTGACGTTCGAGAAGGGCACGGATCCCGACATCGCGCAGGTCCAGGTCCAGAACCAGGTCCAGCAGACGCTGTCCCGCCTGCCGCAGCAGGTCCAGCAACAGGGCCTCGTCGTCCGCAAGTCGAATCCGGACAACCTTCTGATCGTCGGCGTCTATGACGAGACCGACAAGCTGACCAACCAGGACGTCTCGGACTATCTCGTCTCGAACCTGCAGGACCCGCTCGGCCGTATCCCGGGGATCGGCGACAGCAACGTGTTCGGCGCGCAATACGCGATGCGGATCTGGCTGAACCCGAACAAACTCGCGAGCTACCAGCTGATCCCGAGCGACGTGACCACCGCGATCCAGGCGCAGAACACCGAAGTCGCCGCCGGCGAGCTCGGCGGCCAACCCCAGCCCGACACGCAGATGCTCAACGCGACCGTCACCGCACAGTCGCGCCTCCAGACGCCCGAGCAGTTCGCCAACATCATCCTGAAGACCACCAACGACAGCGCCGTGGTCAAGCTGCGCGACGTCGCCCGGATCGAGCTGGGCGCGGAGAACTACAATGCGCGCAGCCGCGTCAATGCGCATCCCGGCGCCGGTATCGCCGTGCTGCTCGCGCCGGGCGCCGACGCGCTGAAGACCGCCGAACTGGTCAAGGCGTTCGTCGCCAAGTCGGCCAAGAGCTTCCCGCCCGGCCTGAAGTTCGCCTACGCCAACGACACCACCGACTTCATCAAGCTGTCGATCGACGAAGTCGTGAAGACGCTGATCGAGGCGGTCATCCTCGTCGTCATCGTCATGTTCGTGTTCCTGCAGAGCTGGCGTGCGACGCTGATCCCGACGATCGCGGTCCCGGTCGTGCTGCTCGGCACGTTCGGCGTGTTCTATCTCGCGGGCTTCTCGATCAACACGTTGACGCTGTTCGGGCTCGTGCTCGCGATCGGCCTGCTGGTCGACGACGCGATCGTCGTGGTCGAGAACGTCGAGCGCCTGATGGAGGAAAATCCCGAGATGACGCCTCGGGAGGCAACGATCGAATCGATGAACGAGATCACCGTCGCGCTGGTCGCGATCGCGCTCGTGCTGTCGGCGGTGTTCCTGCCGATGGCGTTCTTCGGCGGATCGACCGGCGTGATTTACCGCCAGTTCTCGCTGACGATGGTCTCGGCGATGGTCCTGTCGGTGCTCGTCGCGCTCATCCTCTCGCCTGCCCTCACCGCGACGCTGCTCAAGCAGAAGCAGAAGGACGCCGAGGGCAACACCGAGAAGAGCTGGGGCGAACGCAAATTCCCCAAGGTCGCGCACTTTTTCACGCGCGCCGGTGACAAGTTCAACGACGGGTTCGAGAAGGGCACGCAGAAATACACCAGTGCGGTCCAGTCGGTGATCGACCGGAAGTGGCTGTTCCTGCTGATCTACGCGGTGATCGTCGCGGTGCTCGCGGTGCTGTTCCTGCGGCTGCCGACGGGCTTCCTGCCGACCGAGGACCAGGGCTCGGGTATCGTCCAGTTCCAGCTTCCGGCGGGCGCCACGCAAGGCCGCACCTTTGCGCTGCAGAAGCAGATCGAGCAATATTACTACACCAACGAGAAGGCCAACGTCCGCACGATGTTCACCGTCAGCGGTGGCGGCGGCGGCGGCGCAAGTGGCCAGAACACGGGGCAAGGCTTCATCGCGTTCGCGCCTTGGGACGATCGCAAGGGCAAGGAAAACACCGCGGAGGCGATAACCGGTCGCGCATCGAAGGCGTTCGCCGGCTTCCGTGACGCGCAGGTCTATTCACTGGTGCCACCGGCGGTGCGCGGTCTCGGTTCGTCGAACGGCTTCACGATGGAGTTGCAGAACGCCGGCGGGCTTAGCCAGATCGAGTTCAACGCCGCGCGCGACAAGCTGCTCGCGCTCGCCCGCGCCGACTCGTCGCTGACCGCAATCCGCCTGACCGAGCTGCCCGATGTCGCCACCTTGCGTGTCGATGCCGACCAGCAGAAGCTGTCGACGCTCGGTCTCACACAGGCGAACGTGAACTCGACGCTGTCGACCGCCTGGGGTGGGCAATACGTCAACGACTTCATCGACCGCGGCCGCGTCAAGCGCGTCTATGTCCAGGGCGACGCGCAGTTCCGTGCGCAGCCATCGGACCTCAGCCAGTGGTTCGTGCGCGGATCGAACGGCCAGATGGCGCCGTTCTCGTCGTTCGCGAAGACGAGTTGGGGCCAAGCGCCGACGACGCTCTCGCGCTTCAACGGCATCGCCTCATACGAGATCCAGGGCTCGGGCGCGCCAGGCGTCAGCTCGGGCGATGCGATGAACCGGATCGCCGAGCTTGCTGGGCAGATCCCCGGCACGTCGGTCGCATGGTCCGGCCTGTCGTATCAGGAACGCCTGTCCTCGGGTCAGGCACCGATCCTTTACGGGCTGTCGCTGCTGGTCGTGTTCCTGTGCCTCGCCGCGCTGTACGAAAGCTGGTCGATCCCTATTGCCGTGCTGCTGGTGATCCCATTGGGCCTCGTCGGCGCGATCCTCGCGGTCACGCTGCGGGGGTTGATCAACGACGTGTATCTCCAGATCGGCCTGCTGACGACGATGGGGCTGGCGGCGAAGAACGCGATCCTGATGATCGAGTTCGCCGAGCAAGAGGAGAAGAAGGGCAAGCGCGTCATCGAGGCGGCACTGTCCGCGGCGAAGATCCGATTGCGCCCGATCCTGATGACGTCGTTCGCGTTCATCCTCGGCGTGTTGCCCTTGGCGCTGTCGACTGGTGCGGGCGCGAACAGCCGTATCGCGATCGGGACCGCGGTGGTCGGCGGCATGCTGACCGCGACGATCCTCGCGATCTTCTACATCCCGCTGTTCTTCGTTCTCGTCCGCCGCGGCGCGCGCGACGGCATCGCCAAGCTGCGGGGCAAGCCGACCGGCTTCCAGGGCCATGACGACCACGACCATGATGGCCACGGATCTGATGGCGATCACAACGGACCACCCGAACCACAGGGCCCTCACCGGCCGGAGCCCGCATGATGCGCTCGCTAGTCCTGATCCTCGCCGCGTCGACCGCGCTCGCCGGCTGCTCGCTCGCGCCGAAATACGCGCGCACCGAGCTTCCCGTGCCGCCGTCGCTCCCGGTCGGCGACGCGTATCTGCGCCAGTCCGAGGCAGCGCTGCCCGCGATCACCTACCGCGACGTCTTCAAGGACCCGCGGCTCCAGCAGATCATCGTCCAGGCGCTCGCCAACAACCGCGATCTCCGCGTCGCCGCCGCCAATATCGCGTCGACCCGCGCGCAATACCGCATCCAGCGCGCCGACCTGTTGCCGCAGGTCGATGCGAGCGGGCGGTACAGTTATTCAGGGGGCGGCAGGGGTACCCGCAACACCGTTACGAGCGGCGGAACGGGCGGTACGGGAACAGGCGGGACCGGAACAGGCACCGGCAACACTGGAACCGGGACTGGCACGGGCACCGGGACCGGTACAGGTGGGACCGGCACCGGCACCGGATCGGTGGTCAGTTCGTCGAGCTCGAACAGCGCCTTCTCGGTCGACCTCGGCACCACCGCGTTCGAGCTCGACCTGTTCGGCCGCATCCGTTCGCTGACCAGCGCCGCGCTCGATCGCTATTTCGCGACCGAAGCCGCCGCGCGCGCCACCCGCCTGACGCTCGTCGGCGACATCGCCGATGCATGGCTGACCTACGCGTCGGACCAGAGCCTGCTCAAGATCGCGCAGGACACGGTGACGAGTTCGCAGCGCAGCGTCACGCTGACCAACGCGCGGCTGCGCGGCGGCGTCGCCCCGCGCACCGATCTCCGTCAGGCGCAGCAGATCCTGTTCACCGCGCAGTCCGACCTCGCGCAGCAACTCACCGCGCTCGCGCAGGACGTCAACGCGCTGCAACTGCTGGTCGGCGCGCCGGTCGACGCCAGCCTGCTGCCCGCGTCTATCGAGCAGGCTTTGCCGACCGTCGCCACGCTGCCGGCCGGGCTCGACAGCAGCATCCTCCTGCGCCGACCCGACGTCGTCGAATCGGAATACCAGCTCCGCGCCACCAACGCCGAAATCGGCGCAGCGCGCGCGGAACTGTTCCCGAAGATCTCGCTGACCGGCATCCTCGGGTTCGCCAGCACGTCGCTGACCTCGCTGTTCAGCGGCGGCGCGTTCAACTATTCGGTCGCGCCCTCGGTCAGCTACCCGATCTTCCGCGCCGGTGCCGGGATCGCCGGCGTCGCCTATTCGAAGGCGCAACGCGACGCCGCGCTCGCGACCTACGAGAAGACGATCCAGACCGCGTTCCAGGAAACCGCCGACGCGCTCGCACGCCAAGGCACGATCGCCGACCAGTTGAAGGCGAACCAGAACTTCTCCGAAGCGGCGCTGGACACGTATCGCCTGTCCGACGCGCGCTATCGCGGCGGCATCGACACCTTCCTCAACTCGCTCGACGCGCAACGCTCGCTCTACACCGCGCAACGCAACCTCGTCGCGACGCAGCTCGTCGGCGCGAGCAACCGCGTGACGCTGTACCGCGTGCTGGGCGGCGATTCGACGCTTGAAGCCACCGCCGGCGGGCCGCAACCGGTGACCATGAGCGGCGCACCGCGGCCGGAAACGGACTGAAACGTGGGAGGGAACGGAAGAGCCAGACGCAACTCCGTTCCCTCCGCCTTTATAACGCACTGAGCGGGCGAAGTTTTTTTCGCGTCGCGCCGATCTTACCGTATCAGCAAGATATTCCAGTCAGAACGGTTGGATGTACGCCCCCCTCCCCGTCGCGGATCGCCGCGCGCGCGATCGATCGCCAGCCCCCGCCGTGTTCGGGCTTGGCGAGGATGCGCGCGAACAGGTTGCCGAACTCCTCGATCGCAAGCTCGCGCAGGTCGCGGAAACCTGGCCGATCGCGATCGCCACGCAGATGGTCGCCTGTGCCCTCCTCGTCGCGCTTGCGCTGATCGCGCCGCCCGCCGCCGGTCTTGGCACCATCGTCCCGTCGATCGGCATCCATGCCGCAATCCTGGCCGCGCTGTCCGCAGGCGTGTTCGGCGTGTTGCGACTGCCGGGATTGCGCGAATGGCCTGCCTATAAGCGCAACCGCGCGCTTACCGTTGGGGTCGCGGGGGTCGCAGCGCTGTCCCTGTCACTTCTGTGGACCGTCGCGCGCGCCCCGTCGGGGTCGCTGCAACTCGCCTGCTGCGTCGCGGTGCTGGGCCTAATCGCCGTGACCGCGGTCAGCGTCCATGCGGTCCGCGCGGCGACGCTCGGGCTCGGCGTCGGGATCGTCGTGATGCTCGCGATATGCGCGGGGATCGGTATGCCGCTGCTGGTCGCGATCGTCTTCCTCGGCTGTCTGGGGATCGTCGCGCACCGCCTCGCCCGGATCGACGTCGCGCAGGAACTGAACCGTGCCGAGAACGCGAACGAAGGCCGGCTCGCGATCCGGATGGTCGCCGAATTCGAGGACCAAGGTACCGGCTGGTTCTGGGAAGCCGACCGCCAGGGCCGCCTGACTTATCTGTCCGCCAAGGTGACCGACGAACTCGGCCTCGCCGACGACGCGGTCGGGCAACCGCTCACCGACCTGTTCCGCATGGACAACGACGCGCCGGGCACCGAACGGACGCTCGCCTTCCACATCGCCTCGCGCACGTCGTTTTCGGACTATTCGGTGTGCGCCGCGACCTCGCCCGATTGCGAACGCTGGTGGTCGATCTCGGGGAGGCCGGTGGTCGACGATCTCGGGCGCTTCCAGGGGTTCATCGGCTCCGGCCGCGACCTGACCGAACAACGCAAGTCCGAGGCTGAGATCACGCGGCTGGCGCTGTTCGACGGGCTCACCGGGCTCGCCAACCGCCAGCGGATGCGCTCGTCGCTCGACGAGACGCTCGCGCAGAAGACCGGTCCGTACCGCGCGACGTCGCTGTTCCTGATGGATCTCGACCGGTTCAAGGCGGTCAACGATACGCTTGGTCACCAGGCGGGTGACACGCTGTTGAAACAGGTCGCGCAGCGGCTCCAGCGCGGGATTGCGGACGCGGGGCTGGTCGGGCGGCTTGGCGGCGACGAGTTCCAGGTCGTGCTGCCCGGCATCGCCGACCGCGACACGCTCGCCGCGCTGTCCCGCGAAGTGATCGCCTCGCTGTCCGAACCCTATTTCATCAGCGGGACGTCGGTCACGATCGGCTGCTCGATCGGCATCGCGATCGCACCCGACGACGGCGACGATGCCGAGACGCTGGTCCGCAACGCTGATCTCGCCTTGTACGCCGCCAAGGCCGACGGCCGCGGTGTCCACCGCTTCTATTCGGACGACATGCTAACCGGCGCGCGCACGCGGAAACTGCTCGAGGACGATCTGCGCGCGGCGATCTCCGACGGCGCGTTCCACCTCTGCTATCAGCCGATCGTCAGCACGAAATCGGCGCAGATCGTCGGCTACGAAGCATTGATCCGCTGGAATCACCCTACCCGCGGGCTGGTCTCGCCCGCCGACTTCATCCCGGTCGCGGAGGAATGCGGGCTGATCGAGGCGATCGGCGAATGGGTGCTGCGGACCGCGTGCCTGGAGGCGGCGCGCTGGCCCGGCTCGGTGCGCGTCGCGGTCAACGTCTCGCCAATCCAGTTCGCCAACCCTGCTTTGCCTTCGCTCGTCACCAGCGCGCTCGCCCAGTCTGGGATCGCCGCGGGCCGCCTCGAACTGGAGATCACCGAAGGCGTGTTCCTCGACGAGACGCGCTCGTCGGAACAGATGTTCAAGGCGCTGAAGGGGATCGGCGTGCGGCTTGCGCTGGACGATTTCGGCACCGGTTATTCGTCGCTCGGCTACTTACGCAACGCGCCGTTCGACAAGATCAAGATCGACCAGTCGTTCGTGCGCGGTGCGGCCGAGCCCGGCAACCGCAATGCCGCGATCATCAAGGCGATCGTCACGCTCGCCGACACCCTCGGCATGGAGACGACCGCCGAAGGGGTCGAGGTGCAGGACGAGATCGACCTGATCCGCGACCTCGGGTGCAGCCATATCCAGGGCTATGTCTATGGCCGCCCGGTCCGCGCGGACGAGGCTTTGCGGCAATTGGGGGTCGAGAACGGCACCGCCGCCGCGAGCGGCTTCAAGGTGAGCCGTGCGCCGCGCACCAAGATGCTGCGCTCCGCCCGGATCGCGATTGACGGGGTCCGCGGCGACGTCCGCATCCGCGACATCTCGACCTCGGGCGCGATGCTCGACGGGCTGCGGATCGACGGCAACCCCGACGGCGTCGAACTGGAGATTGAACTGGTCGAGGACCAGATGTTCGGCGCCCGGATCCGCTGGGCGCGCGCCGGCAAGGCGGGCATCGAGTTCCACGAGGCGTTCAACCTGGAACGACTGAACCAGGGCCACTCCGCGCGTCTTCGCCGGGCTGGGTGAGTTAGGCAAAACGGCGTTTGAGTTCCCCTACGGGTAGGGACATATCAAACGAGGCGGGTACGTCTGCTTTCTAGTTCCCCCGCGAAGGCGGGGGCCCAGGATCAAGCAGCGCGACCGCTTGCGACTCCTGGACTGCCGCCTTCGCGGGAGAACGGTAAAAGTCCACCACCCCGGCGGAGGCCGGGGCCCAATTGGAGAGGTCGTCGTAACAGCGAACGACGTTCGCCAATCCACGTTTCCCAATTGGGCCCCGGCCTCCGCCGGGGTGGGTCAACGTAAGGGACCGAGCGTAAGAATCCCCGCTCAACGACGGCCTGCGCAAGAGCCCGGAAGTCTCCCGTTCCCGGGAACCAACCGCCGCCTCCCACCGTCTCACCCCCATGGTACATCGCGCCCCGAACAAAGCCCTCGCGTTCGACGTGTTCGGCACCGTGGTCGACTGGCGCTCGGGCATCGCGCGCGACGCCGCGCCCGTGCTCGCGCGCCTCGACCGCACCGATATCGACCCGCACCGCTTCGCCGACGGCTGGCGCAAACGCTATCAACCGGCGCTCGAGGAGGTCCGCAGCGGACGGCGGCCGTTCGTCATTCTCGACACGCTCCACCGCGAGGCACTTGAAGACCTGCTCCGTCACCACGGCGTCGACCCGGCCACGCTGGACGAGGCCACGCTCACCGACCTGACTCACGCCTGGCACCGGCTCGATCCCTGGCCCGACTCGGTCGAGGGTCTCACCCGCCTCAAGGCGCGGTATCCGATCGTCACGCTGAGCAACGGCAACATCGCGCTGATGCTGGACATGGCGCGCCGCGCCGGTCTGCCCTGGGATGCGATCCTCGGGGCCGAAGTCAGCCGCGTCTACAAGCCGCTTCCAGAATCCTACCTCGCCACCGCGCGGTTTCTCGGCATTGCCCCGGGCGAACTCTGCCTGGTCGCCGCGCACCACAGCGACCTCGCCGCGGCGCGCGCCGCCGGCCTGCAGACCGCTTATGTCGACCGCCCGCATGAATATGGCGGCCGCCCTGCACCCGACGCGGATGCAGCACAGGACTGGGATTACAGCGTCGACAGCCTGACGCGATTGGCCGACGAACTGTGCCGATGACCCGCCGACCTGCCCGCGAACCGGTGGAAACGCGCGACGCGTCCCCGTATCGACCGCCCGTATCGAACCCGCACCGGCGTAAAATTCGGCCCGGCGTGCGACCCGGCAGGAATTTGAGATGACCACACAGACGGCCGAGGCCGATTTCCTGACCGGTGGCGGCGAGATGGCCGCGATGATCCGCGCGCATGACTGGTCGACGTCGCCGCTGGGGCCGATCGAGCACTGGCCGCAGTCGCTGCGCTCGATCGTGTCGCTGATGCTCGCGTCCGAATTCGCGATGTGCCTCGCCTGGGGCCCGGAACTCGGCTTCCTCTACAACGACCATTATGCCCGCATCATGCACGACAAGCACCCGCAGGCGCTCGGCCAGCAGTTCGCCGACGTGTGGGCGGATGTCTGGAGCGATATCAGTCCCCTGGTCGATAAGGCGCTGGCGGGCGAAGCGTCGTTCTTCGAAAACCTGCCCCTCGTCACCAACCGCAAGGGCTATGACGAGCATGCCTGGTTCACCTTCTCCTACTCGCCCGTCCGCGATGAAAGCGGTGCGATCGCGGGCATGTTCTGCTCGACCTACGAAAGCACCGAGCGCGTCCAGACCGAACGCGCGCTGCGTGACGAGCGCGAGCGGATGAGCCAGATGTTCGCGCAGGCGCCGACCTTCATGGCGATGTTGCGCGGGCCCGAGCACCGGTTCGAGCTGACCAACCCCGGCTACGACAAGCTGGTCGGCCACCGAGAGATGCTAGGCCGAACCGTTGCCGAGGCGTTGCCCGACGCGGTCGAACAGGGGTTTCTGGACCTGCTCGACGATGTGTATGCGACAGGCGAAGCGTTCACGGCGGTGGGCATGCTCTATGCGGTTCAGGCTGAACCCGGCGGTTCGGTCAACGATCGCTACGTCGATTTCGTCTACCAACCGATCCGCGACGCGACCGGTGCGGTCGTCGGCATTTTCGTCGAAGGCGCGGACGTCACCGACCGCAAGCGGCTCGAACGCGACCTGCAATCGCTCAACGCCGACCTCGAACAGCGCGTGCGCGATCGCACCCAGGAACTGATCGAGGCGCAGGAGGCCCTCCGCCAGGCACAGAAGATGGAGGCGGTCGGGCAACTCACCGGCGGCATCGCGCATGACTTCAACAATTTGCTGCAAGGCATCACGGGTAGCCTGGAGATCGTCCAGCGCCGCGTCGCGCAAGGGCGTGTCGGCGAGCTCGATCGCTTCATCACCGGCGCGACCGCCGCCGCGAACCGCGCCGCCTCGCTGACCCACCGCCTGCTGGCGTTTTCCCGCCGCCAGCCGCTCGATCCACGCCCGGTCAAGGTCAACCCGCTGGTCGCGTCGCTCGAGGACCTGCTCCGTCGCACCACGGGTGAGCAGATCGAACTCGAGATGGTGCTCGCCGGTGGTCTGTGGACGACGCTGTGCGATCCCAACCAGCTCGAGAACTCGTTGCTCAACCTCGTCATCAACGCGCGCGACGCTATGCCGCACGGTGGCAAGCTCACGATCGAGACCTGCAACGCGCACCTCGACGACCATTTCGCCGCCAGCCAGCGCGACGTCCGGCCGGGCCATTACGTGTGCATCTGCGTGTCGGACACCGGCACCGGCATGTCCGCCGACACGATCGCCAAGGCATTCGAGCCGTTCTTCACGACCAAGCCGATCGGCCAGGGTACCGGCCTCGGCCTGTCGATGATCTACGGCTTCGCGCGCCAGTCCGAAGGCTATGCGAGAATCTATAGCGAGCTCGGCCAGGGCACGACGATCAAGCTGTATTTGCCGCGTCACTACGGCGAAGCGGAGCAGGACGAAGCGCTTCCCGGCCTGACGCAGGACCACGTCACCGATGCGGGCGAGATCGTGCTGGTGGTCGAGGACGACTCGGTCGTCCGCGCGCTGATCGTCGAGGTATTGGGCGAGCTCGGTTACCGGGCAGTCGAGGCGCACGACGGTCCGGCCGGACTCGACAAGCTGCGGACGATGGAGCGGATCGACCTGCTCGTCACCGACATCGGCCTACCAGGACTGAACGGTCGGCAGGTTGCGGATGCTGGTCGTGCGCTGCGTCCGGGGCTCCGCGTGCTGTTCATGACGGGCTATGCGGAGAACGCTGCGCTGGCGTCGGGCTTCCTGGAGCCGGGTATGTCGATGATCACCAAGCCGTTTGCGATGGAAGCGCTGGCGACGCAGATCCGGACGATGATCGAGGGGTAAGGCGATCGAAAGATAGCGGGCCGCCAAGCGCTGCCCTCCCCACGCCCCACTCCAACGATCACCACCACCTCACGATTGCCACCACCCCGGCGAAGGCCGGGGCCCAAGTGGAAAGGTCGCAGTAACGACGCGCTACGCTCAGTTGGCGACGTTTCCCAATTGGGCCCCGGCCTCCGCCGGGGTGGTGAGGCTTTGGCGGGGTGGTGCTCTTATTCGGAAAAGGACGAACGCCCTATGCCGTTCCCCCGCGAAGGCGGGGGTCCAGGAATCGAGCAGGACGACGTTCGTGGCTCCTGGGCCCCCGCCTTCGCGGGGGAACTAGAGCGGTCCCCCCATATCTAGCCCCACTCCCACCCCCCCCCGAAGCAACATTTGCCATCTTCCCCGCCGAAATAATTTTTCGTTCCCGCTTCGCCCCCTTGCACATCTTGAACCCCGCAGAAGTCCACGCGTCGCGAATATCCCGCCCGGCCAACCCGCACGCGAACGCGACGAACCGAGCCCCCGACCACCCCCGCACCCCCTTGCGTCTCTTCGCGCTTTGGCACAATCTCTTGGGGTTGCGTTCGGGGGCGGACCCAATCGCTGGTAGAACAACCCTCGCATAGCCATATGCGATATGACCGTAAGCGCGCCTTCCACCGCCGCGATGGTCACTTTTTGTTCTCCCGTTAGGGGCCGTCCGATGGTAGCATGGCGACATGACGCCGATTCGAACGAATACAGAACACTAGGAGCGGTTTCGATGGATTTCAGAGACAGCAGCCGGGATAGCGACATGACCACAGACACGATCGAACAGACCATCGCAGCGCCTGAAGCCGAGGCCCCCAAGGCCCCGCGCCAGGCGCAGGACAGCCACTCCGTGCGCGCGCAGATCTACCCGGTCGAGGTCGATCACAGCCGCGACGCGCTGCTGACCGAGTTCGGCAAGGACACGCTGAAGGATCGCTACCTGCTTCCGGGCGAGAGCTACCAGGACCTGTTCGTCCGTGTCGCCTCGGCCTACGCCGACGACGCCGGCCATGCGCAGCGCCTGTACGACGCGATCTCGAAGCTCTGGTTCATGCCCGCCACCCCCGTTCTGTCGAACGGCGGCACCGGCCGCGGCCTGCCGATCTCGTGCTACCTCAACTCGGTCCCCGACAGCCTCGGCGGCATCGTCGACACCTGGAACGAGAATGTCTGGCTCGCCTCGCGCGGCGGCGGCATCGGCACCTATTGGGGCAACGTCCGCGGCATCGGCGAGCCGGTCGGCCTCAACGGCAAGACCAGCGGCATCATCCCGTTCGTCCGCGTCATGGATTCGCTCACGCTCGCGATCAGCCAGGGCTCGCTGCGCCGTGGTTCGGCGGCGGTCTATCTCGACGTCTCGCACCCCGAGATCGAGGAATTCCTCGAAATCCGCAAACCTTCGGGCGATTTCAACCGCAAGGCTTTGAACCTCCACCACGGCGTGCTGATCACCGACGACTTCATGGAAGCCGTGCGCAACGGTGAGGAATGGCATCTCCGCTCGCCGAAGGACCAGGCGATCCGCGCCACCGTCGACGCGCGCTCGCTGTTCCAGAAGCTCGTCGAGACCCGCCTCCAGACCGGCGAGCCGTATATCGTCTTCGCCGATCACGTGAACAAGGCGATGCCCAAGCATCACCGCGAGCTCGGCCTCAAGGTCTCGACCTCGAACCTGTGCTCGGAGATCACGCTGCCGACCGGCAAGGATCACCTCGGCAACGAGCGTACGGCCGTGTGCTGCCTGTCGTCGCTGAACCTCGAGACGTGGGATCAGTGGAAGGACGAGAAGGGCCTGATCGAAGACGTGATGCGCTTCCTCGACAACGTGCTGCAGGATTACATCGACCGCCACGAACCCGGCATGGAGCGCGCCGCCTATAGCGCGGGCCGCGAGCGCTCGGTCGGTCTCGGCGTGATGGGCTTCCACTCGTTCCTTCAGGCCCGCGGCATCCCGTTCGAGGGCGCGATGGCGAAGTCGTGGAACCTGCGCATGTTCAAGCACATCAGCAGCCAAGCCAACGAAGCCTCGATGCAGCTCGCGATCGAGCGTGGCCCCTGCCCCGATGCCGCCGACGTCGGCGCGATGGAGCGGTTCAGCTGCAAGATGGCGATCGCACCGACCGCGTCGATCTCGATCATCTGCGGCGGCACGTCGGCGTGCATCGAGCCGATCCCGGCGAACATCTACACGCACAAGACGCTGTCGGGCAGCTTCTCGATCAAGAACCCGTATCTCGAAAAGATGCTGAGCGAGAAGTCGAAGAACTCGGACGCGGTGTGGAACTCGATCCTCGAACAGGGCGGCTCGGTCCAGCATCTCGACTTCCTCTCGGTCGAGGAAAAGGACTGCTACAAGACGTCGTTCGAGATCGACCAGCGCTGGCTGCTCGAACTCGCCGCCGATCGCACGCCGTACATCGACCAGGCGCAGTCGCTGAACCTGTTCATCCCGGCAGACGTCGAGAAGTGGGATCTGCTGATGCTCCACTTCCGCGCCTGGGAGCTCGGCATCAAGTCGCTCTATTACCTCCGCTCGAAGTCGGTCCAGCGCGCGGGCTTCGCCGGCGGCGTCGAGGCGGACAACACCATCGACCTGCGCCAGATCGACGTCGAGTCGAAGGATTACGATGAGTGCCTTGCCTGCCAGTAAGGCCTCTCGGCGTTCAAGCGTGACCCCGGCCCGTGCATCACGGACCGGGGCGCGCCTGACGCAAAAAACCCCGGCCCGCGCGAAGCGGACCGGGGTTCGGGCAGGCTATGCGGCGCGCTCGATGCGCACCGCGTTCGCGTCAGGCCTCTTCTTCGAACGTCACCGCCACGTCGGCGTTGGCGGAAAGCCGGACCTTGCCGTCCTCGATATCCGCGACCAGCCCGAGCGAGATGAAGTGATGATGCCCTTCATGGCTGCCCGTGCCCTCGACGACCTGCGCGCCCGAGTCCTTCTTGGTCAGCTTGATGCGGTTGCCTTCGACCTTGTCGACGGTACCGACATGGACGCCGTCCGCGCCGATGACTTCGGCATGTTCCTGGATCTTGGTTGCATCGACCATGGTCGTTCTCCTGTGTTGGGTTCGGGTGCTGAACGCGCGCCGGGCGAGTTGGTCGCATGACGTATGGTTCAGCTATCATGTTCGTGGTCGCAGGCGTGCTCGGAATCGTCGGCACCGCGATGCTGCTCCGGTTGCGCAGCCCGAGCATCACCGAGCAGCAGACCTACGCGTTCCGCATGATCGGCATCATGCTCACCTCCGGCGCGATCGTCCTCGCGATGTCCGCCGCCGCGATGTGGCAATGGAGCACCGAGACATGAAACACGCGACCTGATCCCCCCAGTTTCTCGATATAAAACCAATCTCCCGAAAGGCTTACCCCATGTCCCTCCTTCACGCCTCCAAGCAGTACAAGCCGTTCGAATACCCCTGGGCGTTCGAGTTCTGGAAGCGCCAGCAGCAGCTTCACTGGCTCCCCGAGGAAGTGCCTCTGGGCGAGGATTGCCGCGATTGGGCGCAGAAGCTCAGCGATCACGAGCGCAACCTGCTCACGCAGATCTTCCGCTTCTTCACGCAGGCCGACGTCGAGGTGCAGGATTGCTACCACGAGAAGTACGGCCGCGTGTTCAAGCCGACCGAGATCAAGATGATGCTGACCTCGTTCAGCAACATGGAGACGGTCCACATCGCCGCCTACAGCCATCTGCTCGACACCATCGGCATGCCCGAGAGCGAGTACGGCGCCTTCCTCGAATATGCCGAGATGAAGGAAAAGCATGATTACATGCAGCAGTTCACCGTCGACAACGACGAGGACATCGCGCGCACGCTCGCCATGTTCGGCGGCTTCACCGAGGGCGTCCAGCTGTTCGCCTCGTTCGCGATGCTGATGAACTTCCCGCGCTTCAACAAGATGAAGGGCATGGGCCAGATCGTCACCTGGTCGATCCGCGACGAGAGCCTCCACTGCGAGGGCATCATCAAGATGTTCCACACCTTCTGTCAGGAGCGCCAGTGCCTGACCAAGGCGGTCAAGGACGACATCGCCGACGTCTGCCAGACGACGATCCGCCTCGAGGACAATTTCATCGACCTCGCCTTCGAGATGGGCCCGGTCAACGGCATGACCCCCAAGGAGATCAAGAAGTACATCCGCTTCATCGCCGACTGGCGCATGACTCAGCTCGGCCTGAAGCCGATCTACATGATCGACGAGCACCCGCTGCCCTGGCTCGCCCCGATGCTCAACGGCGTCGAGCACGCCAACTTCTTCGAACAGCGCGCGACGGAGTATTCTAAGGCTGCGACGAAGGGCCAGTGGAACGACGTCTGGGACTCGTTCGACAAGCGCCAGACCGCGAAGAAGGGTCCGGCGGCGAATGTGGACCTGAGTGAGGTTCGGGACATGTTCAGCGACTCGGTCGCGGCGGAGTAGTATAAGTGATAAAGTCGGTAGTGCTTAAAAACTTTCGGGGATTCAAAGATCACACTATCGACTTCACCCCATTCTGCCTTCTTATAGGCCAAAATAACGCGGGCAAGACGACCCTTATTGAAGCGCTACGTATCGCTTCTGCAGCGGTGAAGAAGTCCCCGTCCGCCGTTTTCGAAATGGCACCGGACCATTTAGCGCCGGATATAAGCGGACCCGTATTTCGGTTTTCAGTCGAGACACTAGATATTGAGCATCGTGGAATACACTATAATTATGAATCCCACGATCCTGCGATCATAAAAGTTCGCTATAATAACAACTGCTCGATAACTATTGCAATCGGATCCGACGCATCGGAGATATATTGCCAGATGAGCTTACCCGGCGGTAAAAAAGTAAACCTAAGATCGCAAGCATCATCGAAGAAATTTACAGATATATTTGTGATGCCACCCGTCGGCGCACTTTTGTCTGAAGAGACGCAAAGAGATAAAAAATATCTCAAGAAACATATAAATGGATATTTATCTTATCGCCATATCCGGAACCAAATGGCAGACATGCCCGCTGAGTTTGCCAGATTTCAAGAACTTCTAGTCAACACTTGGAGTAGCAATCTTCAAGTTAGCGATATTGAGTACGGACTTGGCGACAAAAAGAATAACTACGGTGTCACCATAAGAGATGGCCCATTTGTAAGCGAAATGGCCTTAGTGGGATCCGGCCTTCAAGCTTGGATACAAACAATATGGTTTCTGTCCCGCGTTGATACAGACTCCATTGTCATACTAGACGAGCCGGACGTTTATCTGCACGCCGATTTGCAGCGGAAATTGATTAAACTGCTATCCGCCGAATGTTACAGGCAGACGATAGTAGCGACACACTCAATGGAAATGATAGCGGACGTTTCACCAAGTGAAATCGTTTCAGTTAGAAAGCGAGAATCTCGATCGCGTCAATTGTCGTCTGATGCCCAGGCTCAGGGCGTCGCGGAGGCAATTGGAACAAACCTAAATATTCAACTTTCAAAGCTTGCGTCGTCAGGTCGCATACTGTTTGTTGAGGGTAAAGACTACCCATTCATTGATCAAATAGCGTTCAAAATGGGTAACGCGTTTTATGATCGGTTCTCGCGAATTCCTCACTTTTCAATCGGAGGAATGAACAATTGGCCTAAAGCAGCTATGGCTTCAAAGGCATTCCACGATACGTCAGCAGGCAAAGTCGCCGGCGTGATGTTTATGGACAGAGACTATAAACCTGATATTTTATTTGCAGAACTTATTTCTGAAGCAAAGAAAGACGCGCTTTTTGTCACCGTCTGGCAAAAAAAGGAAATCGAGAATTTTTTTCTAGATCCGGCTTTAATGCATTCTTACATTGAAAACAGAGCGCGAGAGCCTGTTCGCTATGAAGATGTCGATGAAATGTTCAAAAGAGTAATGGCCGAAATGGCAGAGAGCCTCCCGGAACTGATTGCTGATTCATATCAGAAGCATGATAGAAGCCTTGCACTTCAGACAGCAATGGCGAAGGCAAAGCAATTCATAGAATCGAGAGTTAGAGAGGGGGTAGAAATAAGAGATCTTGTCGGCGGGAAAAAAGCAATATCTCTTTTATCTGCAAAATCACAAGAAATGTGGTCAACGCAATTGTCCCCGATGAGTTTATGCAGACACCTTAAGCTGGGTGATACGCCACTCGAACTAGTGAGGGCGATCCGCAGCTTGGTAGACTCGGCCTGCTAGATGTTTTAGCACACCGGGGCGAGCGCTTGCTGCCATAGTGCCGCGCGAGTCCGTGGCCAACCAGTACCGCGTCCAGCGACTCCGCGCCCCGCTCGACGATAAGCAGTTTGCGGCCGTGCGGTCGACGTCGCGCTTGATCGGGGTCAACGTGGAGGAGCCGGCGCTGAGCAGCGCCTGCATCTTCGGCGTTGCCGTCTGCCCCAGACGGGCTTTGCAGGCGCAGCGCGGCGGGTGGGTCTTCGGCGTGTCGATGTCGGCGATGCGGATCTTCATGCCCGCCATCCAGACCGTGTGGCCGTCGACCATGCAGTCGACCCGCTTGGTGTGGCCGCATATCGTGATGCGTGCGGAGACCGCCTTGCCGCCCGACAGTGCGGAGGTGATCGCAACTGTGGACGCCGCACGGGCAACACTTGCCGTGACTAATAGTTCGTCGCCGATCCCACGTACGAACTCCACACGACCGCACACGACCCCGCACTCTCAACCGCCGCGCAGCAGGCGCATCACCAGTGTTCGGATACGCCCGTAATTCTCCTTCGACGCGCCGAGCACGCCGTGGCGTTCGGGCGGGAGGAATGCGAGCGGGTGGCCGTCGGGGCGGAACACGTAATGATCGAACCACGCGCGCCACGCTGCGCGCTCGGCCGGCGGGCGTTCGGCGATCGTCAGCAGCGATAGCAGCATGGCGGTGTAGGGCTGGTCCGGGCCTGAGCTGAACCCGTCCCACCAGAAATTGACCAGGACGTTGACGTCGCCGACCGCCTCGACCTGATGCCACCAGAGTTTCGGCACGTAGAGCGCGTCGCCCGGCTCCAGCTCGACCACCAGTGCGCGGTCGCGGGCGTTTTCGAAGCGGGGGAAGCGCGGGTCGCCGGGCTCGCTGCCGACCGCGAGGCTGATCGGCTGGCCGGCGAGCGTGTGGTCGATCGGTCCGACATACAGGTCGCGGATCGCGTCGGGCGGGAACAGCGTGAAGCGCCGCCGCCCCGCCGCGACGCACGCGACATTGTCCATCGTGTCGTAATGGCAGGCCACCGTCGATGCGTGCCCGACCCAGAACCGGGGGCGCACCGCGGGCGGGACGAACGGCAGGCGGGTGGTCTCCTCGATACCGGGGAAATACGTCTCCGCGGTCATCGATCCCATGTACATGCTGGTCCGGCCGGGGTCCGCCGCGCTGTCGAGGATTCGCGTCAGCGCCTCGCCGAACGGCACCACGCTGCGCTCGAAATTGAACCCGGCGAGCGTCGCGTCGTAAGTGTACCGCGCGCCGATCTCGGGCTTGCCGACGAACACTTCCGCAAGCTTGCCGCTATCGAAGCGGCGAAGCTGCGCCACCACGCGGTCGAGTGCAGCACTTGGCGTCGTCGCGCCCGTCAGCATCGGCCAATCCCGCGCCGCGCCGCGCAGCACCGCGGGCTCGCACCGGGCCATCACCTCGGCCTGGAAAGTGTCCGGATCGCGCAACGCGCCGGCGGGCGGCTCATGCAGCATCAGCCGATGTCCGCCAGCCGGTTGTTCCGGATCCGGCCGAGCGTCCGCAGGTGGCGGATCGATCCGGCTTGCGCATAGGCGAGTTGCAGGTCGCCGCGGCGAAACAGATCGAGCACTGCGGCATCGGGCAATGCGTGCAGCGCGTCGAGGCTGATCGTGTAGAGCCCTTCGAGCGTCAAATGTTCGCCGTCGTCGAAGCCCATCGTCACGTCGATCGGCTCGAGCAGGCGATGCGCGAGGAAACGCTCGATCAGCGCATCGGTCTCGGGAATGCCCGACTGGAGGACGTGCAGCGCCTGCTGGATGCGCTTGAGTGGTAGCGCTGCCTCACCGTTCATGTCGAACAAAAGCTGGCCGTCAGGCTCCGCAAAGACACCGTGTTCGCGGTCGACGACCAGTTGCCCGTCGGTGATGTAGAAGCCCTGGCGTTCGAGGTCGGCGGGTCGATAGTCGGGCAACGCCCCCTTTACCGCCATCAGGTTGCGGCCCGGTTCCAGGCCCATCACGACGCCTGCGTAGAAGGCGCCGGTTTCCGGGTGTTTCGTGAACAAAATCGCATAATACGGGGCGGCCTGGAGAAATTCGTCCGCGACGATCTGCGCGAATTGCCGCCCTCCGTCATGCGCGCGCGATACGCGCAACGCCGCGTGCTGCGCATGGCTCAGCATCTCCCAGATCGGCATCCATCTCTCTCCGTACAGTCTTCTTGGCCAAGAGATCGCACATGGCGCCCCGGTTGCAAAGCCTCGCCGCGACCACTCATACAAATGCTTGCATTGATTGTTAGCCTGAGTATTGTGAGCGCTATCGTAGATGGTCGAGACGGTGCGGAAACGCGCATGATTCGATCGTCGAAGCAGTTTTGCCGTGGACGCCTCTCACAAGAAGGGCGGTGCGGCGCCGCATGAGGGGATGTTTGACCGTGACCACCACGACGCGCGCTTTAGGCTTTCGAGGACTGGCCCACCCATCGAGCGCACTCGCCTGCGCGACCAGCGTACTGGCGATGATGTGGTCGATCCCGGCGATGGCGCAGGATCAGGGCAATCTTCAGAACAGCACGACCACGCAGCCGTCCGCGCCGCAGCCAGCCGTGCCGACGACCGCGAACACCACGACCGCGTCGGAAGCCGGACAGCCACAGGACGCAGCGACCGCGCCAGACGTGTCGCAGGGTAACACGGTGCAGGGCGGTACAGCGCAGAGCGACGACATCATCGTCACCGGCCTGCGCGGATCGCTCCAGCGCAACCTCGACCTGAAGCGCACTTCGTCAGGCGTCGTCGACGTCATCTCGGCGGAAGACATCGGCAAGTTCCCGGACTCCAACGTCGCGGCGTCGCTCCAGCGCCTGCCGGGCGTGTCGATCCAGCGTTCCGGTTCGCGCGGCGAGCCGATCGGCATCACGGTTCGCGGTTTCGGCGGCGATTTCAACACCACGTTGTACGATGGCCGCCGCATCTCGACCGCAACCGGCAACCGCCAGATCGACTTCAGCACCGTCGGCGTCGATTTCATCGGCCAGCTGAGCGTCTTCAAGACACCAGACGTGACGGTGGCATCAAGCTCGATCGGCGCGACTGTGGATATCCAGTTCCCCAAGCCGTTCGACCATCCCGGGTTCCGCCTCGCCGCCACGGGTTCGGGGTCGATCCAGGATCGCTCGGGCAAGATTGTGCCGACCGCCGGCCTGTTGATCAGCAGCACGAACAAAGACGAGACATTCGGTGTCCTTGCCGACGTGATCTACACGCGGCGTGATACTGATACCAACCGCGTCTATGTGTCGGGTTGGCCGGGCGGCAATTTCGCGCCGTGCCAGCTGACCGGTAACGCCGGGGCGGCAAACTGTGCGCCGACCAGCGATCCGAAGTCGGCAAACTACGCCAATCCCAACAATCGCCAGAACCTGCCCGGCTGGTTCCCGCAGCAATATGGCGCCGAGCAACAGCGCGTGAAGGATGAGCGCGTCGATGCGCGCGTCGCGTTCCAATATCATCCGACCGACGACCTGATGGTCACGCTGGACAACAACTTCTCGCGCCAGACGATCAACCAGGACAATTACGCGTTCGGCGTGTGGTTCAGCCAGGGCGATCTGCGCAACGTCACGGTCGACAAGAACGGCACGGCGGTCGACTTCACGCAGGCCGGCAGCCCAACCGATTTCACGGCTGCAGAAAACAAGCAGATCCTGCAGACCAACCAGACCGGCCTGAACGTCAAGTATGACGTGACGGAAAATCTGACGCTGGAAGCAGACGGCTCGTATGCGAAAAGCTGGCTGAACCCCGGCAACGTGATCGGCAGCAAAAACGGCGACATCGGGTACGGCAACGCGCTCGGCAACGCGCTCGGCAACGTCCTGCGCTTCAAGGTCGACGGCAAGAGCAGCGACGCCTTCCCGACCATCAGCAACTTCGGTCCCGCCGGCGATGGCGCACGCTGGGCCGATCAGTCGGTGATCGGTACGCACGTCACGGTCAACCAGACGCAGCACAATACCGATGAACTCGCCCAGTTCCGCGGCAACGCCACCTGGAAGCAGGACAATTTGACGCTCAAGGCCGGTGGCCAATATTATCAGGACACGTTCAACTTCCGCAACCAGAGCACGTTCACCAACAACTTCTGGCAGGCCTATGCCGGTTATGGCGGCCCATCGGGGCGGACGACGGGCATCTCGCCGGTCCCCGCGAACATCTACCAGGGCTCGGTCAGCCTCGACAACTTCATTCCCGGTTTCAACGGCAGCCTGCCGCCGTCGGTATTCGTGTTCAGCCCGACCGCATATCAGAACTACCTGACGAGCCTGGGCAACCCGTACGCGAAGAACATCCCGGGCTTCAATTATCCGAGCCCGACGAGCGGCGATGGACTACTTGGCTTCCGCGGGAATTTCGACGAAGCGGTCGATCCGGGCAGCGTGCTGAACGTGCGCGAGCGGACCTGGTCGCTCTACTTCAGCGCGAACTTCAAGGCGGACGTCGGCGGCATGCCGTTCACGATGAATGCGGGCGTTCGCAACGAAACGACGAACCTGCGCGCGACTGGCCAAGGTCGCCTGCCGACCTCGATCACGACGAGCACCGCCGATCCGTCGTTGCTCGGCATCCCGACCTACACCGCAATCGTGCCGAACACGACCAACAGCTCGTATTCCTACCTGTTGCCCAGCCTTGATGCGAAGCTGGAAATCACCAACACGCTGCTGGTGCGCTTCGACGCGTCACGTACGCTGACCCGCCCGAGCCTCAGCGTACTCAACCCAGTGCTGAACGTCGGCAACGGCCAGCGCGTCGGCGCCCTGACGGCCAGCGGCGGCAACCCGAATTTGAAACCGTACCTGGCGGACAATTTCGACATCGCCGCCGAATGGTATTATCAGCGCAACTCGTATTTGTCGGTCGACTTCTTCCTGAAGAACGTCAGCAACTTCATCATCGGCGGCGTGACGCGGCAGTCGATCAACGGGCTGATCGATCCGACGACGGGCATCCTGGCGAGCTTCGCCGTATCGCAGCAGGTCAACGGACCCAACGCGACCGTCCGCGGTGTCGAACTGGCGTGGCAACAGGTGTTCGGCAACTCGGGCTTCGGGTTCCAGGCCAACGCAACCTTCGTCAACACCAACCGGCCCTATGACGACAAGAACATTTCGCAGACCGGCTTCGCGGTCACCGGGTTGGCGAATTCAGCGAACTTCGTCGGCTTCTATGACAAGGGTGGGTTCCAGTTCCGCACCGCTCTCAACTGGCGCGACAAGTATCTCCTTCAGTTCGGCCAGAACCAGAACACCGGCGCCTTCGGGTCGGAGCCGACCTTCGTCGACCAGAGCTTCCAGGTCGATCTGTCGACGAGCTACGACATCAACAAGCAGTTCAGCGTCTTTGCCGAAGCGTTAAACGTCAACAACAACCAGCAGAGCACGCACGGGCGCTACGACAACCAGTTGCTCGACGTGTTCGATTACGGCCGCCGCTACACCGCGGGCGTCCGCTTCCACTTCTGATCCCCCTCCCACTGGCGGAGCACGACCTGTTCGTGCTCCGCCTTTTTTCGATTACGCTGCACCATGCACGAAATTCAGAACATCGTTATCGTCGGCGGCGGCACCGCAGGGTGGCTGACCGCGGGCGTGATCGCGGCCAAGCACCAGGCACGGCGCCAGCACGGATTCACCGTCACTTTGGTCGAATCGCCCAACGTGCCGACGATCGGCGTCGGCGAAGGGACGTGGCCGACGCTGCGTTCGACGCTCAAGAAGATGGGCGTGTCGGAAACCGAGCTGTTCCGGCAGTGCGACGCGTCGTTCAAGCAGGGCGCTCGGTTCAATCGCTGGACCACCGGTGCGCCGGACGACGGCTATTACCACCCGCTAATGCTCCCGCAGCACTTCGGGCAGTTGAACCTCGCACCGCACTGGTTGGCGGACGAGGGTAGCGCGACGTTCTGCGACACGGTCACGCCGCAGGGCCGGATCTGCGACGAAGGGCTCGGCCCCAAGACGATCGCGACGCCCGAATATGACGGCCATGCGAACTACGCGTATCACCTCGATGCGGGGAAATTTTCGCACTTCCTCCAGCGGCATTGCTGCGACACGCTCGGTGTCCGCCATGTGAAGGCCGACGTCACCGAGGTGCATCTCGACGAGAGCGGCGACATCGCCAGCCTCGATACCGAACAGGGCATATCGATCGCGGGCGACCTGTTCATCGATTGCACCGGCTTTGCCGCGCTGCTGATCGGCGGCGCGATGAACGTGCCGTTCCGCAGTTGCACCGACATATTGTTCTGCGACACCGCGCTGGCGATGCAGGTGCCCTACGACGTGCCCGACGCACCGATCGCGAGCCACACGATCTCGACCGCGCAGTCGGCCGGCTGGATCTGGGACATCGGCCTGCCGACGCGGCGCGGGGTCGGCCATGTCTTCTCCAGCGGCCACATCAGCGCGGACGCCGCCGAGCAGGAGTTGCGCGACTATATCGGGCCCGCCGCGCGTGACCTGACCGCGCGACGGCTGGCGATCCGCGCTGGCCACCGCGAGCAGTTCTGGGTGCGCAACTGCGTCGCGGTCGGGCTCGCCGCGGGCTTCCTCGAACCGCTGGAAGCCTCCGCGATCGTCCTGATCGAGCTGTCGGCGAAGATGATCGCCGAGCAGATGCCGGCGTGCCGCGAAGTGATGGACGTCGTCGCGCATCGCTTCAACGACACGGCCCATTACCGATGGGGGCGGATCATCGATTTCCTCAAGCTGCATTATGCGCTGACGAAGCGGACCGACACCGCGTTCTGGCGCGATAATGTTCGGCCGGAGTCGATCCCCGACCGGCTCGCGGGCCTGATGGAGCTGTGGCGGTTCCAGTCGCCCTGGGTCCATGACGAATTCGACCGCGCGGAGGAGGTCTTCCCGTCGGCGAGCTATCAATATGTGCTGTACGGCATGGGGGCGCGGACCGCGGTGATGCCGGGGTCGATCGACGACGATGTCCGGCTGGCTCGGCGCGCGCGGCACGACAACCAGGTGCAGACGCAGCGGCTGGTGAGCAGCCTGCCCGGCCACCGCGATCTCATCGACCGTATCAAGCGCCACGGCCTCCAGCCGATCTAGCCGACAGGGGAATACAACATGCGGACCGTCACAGCGTGCCTGGCCATCGGCGCGATCCTCACCATCGGCGCTACCGCCGCGTCGGCGGCTCCGCGCCTCGACGGCGTCATGGGCGATCATGCGGTGATCCAGCGCGGGCAACCTATCGTCCTGACCGGACAGGCCGCAGCGGGCGAGACCGTGATGATCACGCTGGCGGGGCGCAGCGTCACCGCAAAGGCCGCGCGCGACGGGAGTTTCTCGGCGAGCCTGCCCGCGCTCCCCGCTGGCGGTCCGTACGACCTGACGATCGCCGCCCCGAGCGGTGCGGCCGTCCTGCGCGATATCCTGATCGGCGACGTCTTCCTGTGTTCGGGCCAGAGCAACATGGAATTGCGCGTCGAGCAGGGACAGGGTTTGTTTCCCGACGCGCACCCGGAGGTCGACGACAAGCTGCGCCTGCTGACGATCGCCAAGGTCTCCGCCGCCACACCGGTCGCGCGATTTGCCGAACAGCCGCGCTGGACGGTGTCTGGCCCGACCACGGCGCCAAGCTTCTCGGCCGCGTGTTTCTACATGGTCCAGGCGCTGCGCCGTACGTCCGGCGTACCGATCGGCGCGGTGCATTCGAGCTGGGGCGGGTCGCGGATCAGCGCGTGGATGAGCGATACCGCGTTGCGCCAGGCCGAGCTCGGCGCCCCCGCCGACCTGCTCGCGCTCTATGCCCGCGATCCCGCCGCCGCCAACCGGCAGGCATCGACGATCTGGGAAAGCTGGTGGCGCGACGGCTCGGGCGACGCTGCCGGCCGCGAGCCGTGGCAGCCCGATACCGCGCTCGACTGGCATCCGGTGCCCGCGATGACCAATTTCGAGACCTGGGGCGTGCCTGCGCTCACCGATTATAACGGCATGATCTGGTACCAGCACGAGGTCCAGCTGACCGCCGAACAGGCACGCGGCGCGGCGACGTTGGTGCTGGGCATGATCGACGACGCGGACCGCACCTGGGTCAACGGCGTGGGCGTCGGTGGCAGCAGCCTCGCGTCGCAATCGCGGGTCTACGCGCTGCCCGCCGGCAGCCTGAAGGCCGGGCGGAACGTCATCACCGTCAACGACGACGACGTCTATGCCTATGGCGGGATGACCGGCCCGGCGGATTCGATGCGGCTGTCGTTCGCCGACGGGAGCAGCGTGCCGCTCGGCACCGGCTGGCGCTATGCGATCGCCAAGCGGCTCGCAGGCGCCGCACCGCGCGTGCCGTGGGACGACATCAACGGCGCGGGCACGCTCTACAACGCGATGATCGCGCCGCTGGGCAGCACGAAATTCGCCGGGATGGCCTGGTACCAGGGCGAGTCCGACACGGGCATCCCCGGGTACGACCGCCGGATGACCGCGTTGATCGCCGACTGGCGCCACCGCTTCGGCACGCCCGAGACCGGGTTCGGCATCGTCCAGCTCGCCAATTACGGCAGCCCGGCGATCGCGCCGAGGGAGAGCGGCTGGGGCGACGTCCGCGATGCGCAACGACGCGTCGCGGCGGCGGACCAGCATGCCGGCATCGCCGTCGCACTCGACCTCGGCGATGCGCTCGACATCCATCCCGGCGAGAAGCACCAGGTCGGGCAAAGGCTCGCCCGCGTGATGCGCGCCGCGGTGTACGGCGAGAAAATCGCGCCGTCCGGCCCTGCCGTCGCGGATGCGCGGCGCACCGCGGATGGCGGCGTCACGGTGCGGTTCAGCGGCGTGACGGGCGCGCTGCATGCCCGCAGTGCCGCGCAGGCGATCGGCTTCGAACTGTGCGGCGCCGCGATCGGTACCTGCCGCTACGCTCCGGGCAAGGTCGCGGGCTCCGAGGTGATGCTGCCCGGCGATGGCCAACCCGTCACACGTGTCCGCTATGCCTGGGCCGACGCCCCGGCGACCAACCTTGCCGACGACGCACCGCTGCCCGTCGGCACGTTCGAAGTACCGGTGTTACCGGCGCGATAAGCCCCGAACGGGTGCGAAGAACAAGAACGGCCGCCAACGCGCGCCGCAACGGGAGAGACTGACGATGCGCATGACCATGAGGGCGAACGCCCTGGCGACGGCCGGGCTCGCGCTCGCATTCTCCCCGGCGATCGCGCGCGAGCCGGCCGCTGCACCGAGCCAGCGGACCGCGACCGATTCCGCCGAGCAGATGGCACGGACGATGGTGTCGCGGATGACGCTCGACGAGAAACTGCCGCAGTTGCTCAACGTCGCGCCCGCGATCCCTCGGCTCGGCGTGCCCGCATATAACTGGTGGACGGAATCGCTGCACGGCGCGCTGGGGCCGCTCGCGACCACCAATTTCCCCGAGCCGATCGGCCTCGCCGCAAGCTTCGACGCGCCGATCGTCCACGACGTCGCGGGCGCGATCAGCGCGGAGGTGCGCGGGCTGCACACGCTCGGCCGCGAGACCGGCAGGAACGGGCATATCGGCACCGGGCTCGACACCTGGTCGCCCAACATCAACATCTTCCGCGATCCGCGCTGGGGCCGCGGACAGGAGACGTATGGCGAGGATCCGTATCTGACCGCGACGATGGGCGTCGCGTTCGTGACCGGGATGCAGGGGCCCAACCCCGATCGCCCGCAGGTGATCGCCACGCCCAAGCACTTCGCGGTGCACAGCGGTCCCGAGGGCACGCGCCACCAGGCCAACGTCTACATCTCCGCGCATGATCTGGAGGACACCTACCTCCCCGCCTTCCGCGCCGCCTTGGTCGACGGGCATGCAGGCTCGGTGATGTGCGCGTACAACCGCATCGACGGCCAGCCGGCCTGCGCCAGCGACCTGTTGCTCAAGGAGCATTTACGCGGTGCGTGGGGCTTCAAGGGCTATGTCGTGTCCGATTGCGACGCGGTGAAGGACATCGCGGACAACCATAAATACGCCCCCGACAGCGCCGCCGCGGTCGCCGCCGCGATGCGCGCGGGCGTCGACAACGAGTGCAACGGCGAGACGCTGGGCGATACCGCGGGCCTGGAGACCCGGTACCGCGAGGCGCTCGGCCGCGACCTGATCACCGAGGCGGACGTCGACCAGAGCCTCGTCCGCCTGTTCACCGCGCGGTATCGCAACGGCGACCTGCCAGGACTCGCCGGCGCCCCCAGGGCGTTGCCGACCAGCGTCGTCGGTGCCCCCGAGCATCGGCGACTGGCGCTGGCGGCGGCCGAGCGGTCGATGGTGCTGCTGAAGAACGACGGCATCCTGCCGCTCAAGCCCGGCGTGAAGCTCGCCGTGATCGGCCCGCTCGGCGATGCCACGCGCGTGCTGCGCGGCAATTACTCGTCGCCGCTGTCGGGTCAGCCGGTGTCGGTGCTGGAGGGGCTGAAAACCGCGCTCGGTGCGAGCCAGGTCACGCTCGTGCCGTTCGGCGAGTCCGTCACCGACGGCGACCGCGTGCCGACGTCCGCGCTGCTCACCCCCGACGGCAAGCCCGGCCTGCTTGCGCGCTACTATAATCCAACGACGCCCATGCCCGCGCAATACGCTCGCGGCGCGCGCGAGAAACTCGTCGCCGCCGCCAAGTACCAGACGCAGCCGGTGGTCACCCGCATCGAGCCCGATGTCGGCGATCGCAACCTCGATCTCGCGCGCGTCACCGACGTCCACCGCACCGAATGGACCGGCTTCCTGGTGCCCCCCGAAAGCGGCACCTACCGCGTCGGCCTGTCGGGATCGGGCGGTACGCTGACACTCGACGGCAAGATGATCTCCGACCGGCGCAAGGCTCGCTGGAACGACCTGCCCGGCATGACGACGCTGAAACTCGAAGGCGGCAGGCGTTACGCGATCCGCGCCGAGGGCAGCGGGATCGACCTGGTGTGGAAGCGCGTGTCGGATGCGCCGTCCGCCGAGCTTCGTCGCGCGGCCGCTGGCGCCGACGTACTGGTCGCGGTGGTCGGCCTCACCTCCGACCTCGAAGCCGAGGAAACCGGCGTGACGGTGCCGGGCTTCTCGGGCGGCGACAAGACCACGCTAGACCTCCCCGCGGACCAGATCGCGATGCTCGAACAGGCCAAGGCGACCGGCAAGCCGATCGTGCTCGTCACGATGAACGGCAGCCCGATCAACCTCGCCTGGGCGAAGGACAATGCCGCCGCCGTGCTGGAGGCCTGGTATCCGGGCGAGACCGGCGGGACGGCTGCAGCGAACATCCTGACCGGGCGGACCAACCCGTCGGGCCGCCTGCCGCTCACCTTCTATCGCAGCGTCGGCGACCTGCCGCCGTTCGGCGATTACGCGATGAAGGGCCGCACCTATCGCTACTTTGCGGGCACGCCGGTCTATCCGTTCGGCCACGGGCTCAGCTACACCAAGTTCGGCTATGCGCCGCTGACCGTCACGCCCGCCCGCGGCGGCGCCGAGAACGGCCTGCGCGTCACCACGCGACTGACCAACCAGGGCGACCGGCCGGGCGAAGAGGTCGCGCAACTCTATCTCGACTTCCCCGACCGGCCCGGCACCCCGCGGATCGCGCTGCGCGGGTTCCAGCGCGTCGCACTCCGCCCCGGCGAAGCGCGCAGCGTGACGTTCGACCTGTCACCGCGCGATCTCAGCTCCGTCGCGTTGGACGGTGCACGCTCGGTCGCCGCCGGCACCTACCGCGTGACGGTCGGCGCGGGACAGCCCGGCACGGGGGTCGCAGGACAGACCGCAAGCTTCACGGCGCGCCAGTCGGCGGAGCTGCCGAAGTGAGCCGCATCCGGACACTCGCGACGCTCGGCACCGCGCTGGTCGTGCTCTGCACGCCGATCGCGGCGCTGGCGGATCCGCTGACCCCCACCGGCAAATGGAGCGCCAATACGGACGGCTCGGCCCCGGTGCCGCCGATGGGCTGGAGTTCGTGGAACGCCTTCAACAGCGACGTCGACGAGGAGAAGGTCCTCGCCTCGGCGCAAGCGCTGATCGACACCAAGTTACGCGACATCGGCTATCGCTACGTCAATATCGACGATGGCTGGTGGCTGAAGCGTCGCCAGCCCGACGGCCGGCTGCTGATCCGCACCAGCCACTTCCCGTCCGCTGCGACCGGTGCGGACACCAGCTTCCGCCCATTCACCGACCGGCTCCACGCGATGGGTCTCAAGGTCGGCATCTATTCGGACATCGGCCGCAACACCTGCGGCCAGATCTACACCCCCGATTTCAAGAACCAGCCCGAGGGCAGCGTCGCCGAGCGCGAGGTCGGGCTGTACGGCCATGTCGACCAGGACATCCGGCTGTTCTTCGCCGAATGGAACTTCGATTTCCTGAAGGTCGACGGCTGCGGCGCACGTGGCCTGCCGGTGGACGCACCGCGCGTAAAGTCCGGCCTGTACCGCGCGTTGACGCCCCTCGTCGACATGCAGTCGCTCGGCGGATCGGACATAGCCGGCATCCGCCGCCTCTACGAACAGGTCCACACCGCGTTGCACACGCACGCCGGCGACCGCCCTTATGTCTATTCGCTGTGCCTATGGGGCGCGGGCGACGTGCGCGCCTGGGGCAAGGACGTCGGCAACACCTCGCGCACGAGCGACGACATCCAGCCGGTATGGCCGCGGATGCTGACCAACCTCGACACCGTCACGCACCGCGCGCTCTATGCGCATCCGGGATCGTGGAACGACCCCGACATGCTGTTCGTCGGCACCGGCGATTTCGACGCGGCGCACAGCGCGGAGGCACGCTCGCACTTCGCATTGTGGGCGATGCTCAACGCGCCGCTGATCATCGGCTACGATCTCCGGAAACTGACGCCGGAACTGCTCGCGATCTTCGGCAACGCGGATATCGTCGCGCTGAACCAGGATGCGGCGGGCAACCAGGCCGTGCTGGCCTATGATTCGTCGGAGGTACAAACCTTCGTCAAGACGCTCGCGGACGGCAGCAAGGGCGTCGCGCTCTTCAACCGCACGGCCTCGCCCGCCAAAGCGGTGCTGACCGCCGAGCAGCTCAAGATGCTGCCGACCGCCGACGTGCGCCTGAAGGACCTCTGGACCAAGAAGGAGCAGAGTTTCCGCAAGGAGATCGCGGTGACGCTCGCGCCGCACGAGACGCTGGTCTTCCGCGCGACCGGCACGCGGCGGTTGCCGGGCGGACTGTACCTTTCGGAGCAGACCGGCCGCGTCAATCCGGCAACCGACGGCGTGGTCGTGCCGCAGCCGGATCCGACGATCTACCAGTCGATCACGCCGTGGACGGGCACCCGCGGCGGTGGCGAGCACCCGCAATATGGCGGCTGGGGCGGCGCCGAAGCCGACCGCGCACCGTATGGCAAGCTGTTGCGCGTGGCCGGCACCGACTTCGACACGGGGATCGGCGTACTCGCAAACTCCCGCCTCGAAGTCCGCAACCAGGGTTACGCGCGGTTCTCAGCCAAGGTCGGCATCAACGATTCCGGCCAACCGCAGTCGGGCACTACGGTGTTCGAGGTATGGGGCGACGGTCGCCTGTTAGCCAAGTCCCGGCCGATGGGGTTTGGTGAGGCAGCGGTACCGCTGGAGGCGAAGGTGGCGGGTGTACGGATCGTCGAACTGGTGGCGCGGGGGAGTGGTGCGGCGAATGCCGGGGCGCCGCAACGTGC
Organism: Sphingomonas sp. PAMC26645; assembly: GCF_004795835.1. NCBI lineage: Bacteria > Pseudomonadati > Pseudomonadota > Alphaproteobacteria > Sphingomonadales > Sphingomonadaceae > Sphingomonas > Sphingomonas sp. PAMC26645. Next base: position 1,269,115 of record NZ_CP039249.1, on the reverse strand, counting down.
GACTTGGGCGGACGCTGCGCTCTACAAATAGCGATGGGAGAGGCCCCCCCTGGAGGCAGCCCCCCCCCCCGTTCGCCCTGAGCGTAGTCGAAGGGTACCTCTCCACGCGCGTACACGCCCGTTGAGAGAGGTGCTTCGACTTCGCTCAGCACGAACGGGAGTTAACGCACCCGCTCCGGCGCCCCCGGCGGCAACGCCGACAGCGTGAACCGGTCGACATCCAGCCACCCCCGGCTCGCCGTCGGCGCGTAGCAGAACACCGCGAGCTGCTCGCCCTGGAACGTCCCCGTTCGCCACGCGAACGCTAGCGGGAAATCGCCACCCAGCCCGGTCCAGCGCCGCCCATCCACGCTATACGCCACGCGCGCCCGGTCGGTCGTGAAGTCCATGTCGGTCCGCAACCACAGCGCTTCCGTCCGCGGCAACGGCGCGGTGGCGCGATCCTCCGTCCGGGCACCGGCGACCGTGTCTTCGGTCACCTCCATCGCCAGCGTCGCCTTGCCGCCTGCCGCGCCCTGCAGCGTGATATTCCCGCTGAACTGCCCGAACGTCCCGAACCCACAGCGATCGCCCTGCGCCAGATGGCGGATGTCGAGCTTCACCTCGCCGCGGCTCGCAGGCCCCTGCCCCTTCTGCACCAGCGTATTGCGCGCGCTCCAGAACCCACTCGCGAAGGTCGGCTTCAGCCGCAACCACCCCGGACGCTCGGACAAAGACCAGCGCGAAGGCTCCGGATTGTGGTTCCACTGCCACTGCAACCCGAGCGTCGGTTTGCCGAAATCGTCCGACGTCGCCGGCTCCGCGAAGGCCCCACCCAGGATCGGTTTCGCGGCACGCTGCGGCACGCGACCGGGTGCCTCGCGCGTGCCCCATACCGGCCAGTCGTCCTGCCAGAACACGGGGCTAAGGTTCGTCATCCGCCCGATCGCGCCGCTATCCTCCATCACGAAGCCGAACCAGCGACCATCGGGCAGGTCGACCAGCGCACCCTGGTGCCCGCCGGTCTTGTCGTCGATCTGGTCGCGCGTTTCCCACGGCCCGAACAGGCTGCGCGACCGCGACACGGTCAGCCCCAGCCGCGGCGGCAGCGCGTTGAAGAGGTAGTAATACGCACCGCGCCGAATGATCTTCGACCCCTCCGCGCCCTTGATGTAATGGACTTTCTGCGACGCGGTGACATGCGCCAGTTGCTTGTCGAGCGTCAGCAGCGTGATCGTCCCGTCCGCGGTACTCGCGGTCGCCAGATACGCGCGCCCGTCCGGCTCGATGAACAGCCCCGGATCGAACGCCTCGCGCTCCAGTTCGTGATAGCGCCATGGCCCGCGCACGTCCTTCGCGTACCAGATCCGCGTCTTCTGCCCGACCGGCGTGTTGGCGAGATAATAGGTGCCGGCGTGGTAGCGCAAGGACGAGGCGTAGAGCCCGTGCCGGTACGCGTTGCCGCCCCTCAGGTCGTATTCGGGCTTGCCCTCCAGCCGAGCGACGAGGTGCGACGCGAGCGTCCAGTTGATCAGGTCGCGGCTGTGCAGGATCGTGATGCCGGGCGTGTTCGCGAACGTCGTCGTCGCGAAATAATAGTCGCTGCCGACGCGAATGATGTCGGGATCGGGATAATCCGCGAACAGCACCGGATTGCGGAAGCTCCCGTCGCCCTGGTCCGATCGCCACACCTGCGCCGACGCGGCGGTCGCCAGCAGCCCCAGCGCGACCGCCACCGCGATCCTCATTTGCCGAACGCCAGCGCGCGCGAGAAGAACGGCATCATCGTGTCCTGCACGCGGCCGGCGACGCCGCTGGTATGATCGCCCGGATACACCTCGAAGCTGTTCGCGATCCCGTAGCTGTCGAGCGCGGCGTGGAGCTTGCCGGCATCGTCCTTCAGCCCGTCGCGGTCGCCGACGTCGATCCCGATCGCCGCATAGCGCCGCAGATTGCCGATATATTGATCGAGCATCGCCAGCGGCGCATTGGCCGCCCAGCGCGCCACCACGTCGGGCTGCGGCGCGCCGTCCTTGACCGGGAGATCGAGGTACAGCGGCGGCGCCTTGGGGTTGGGCGACCATGCCGCGGCGGTCGCGAGTTGGGCGCGCTGTCCCCAAGAGAGCGTAGCGCTATCCGCTGGCGACCGGAGCGCGCGGATCGCCGTCTCGGTCGCCGCATCCGGCGTGCCGAGCGCGCGCGTCGACAGGCAGCACGGGCTCATCATGTAGAGCGCGCCGAACACATCGGGATGCTTCATGCCGATCCGCGCGGTGCCGTAGCCGCCCATCGAATGCCCCGCGAGCCCGCGGCTGCGGCGGTCCGCGATCGTCCGGTAATGGCCATCGACATAGCCGACGAGGTCGCGCGCGACGAACGTCTCGAAATCGCCGACCGTTACCGAACTCGAATAGAAGGACCCATTATGCGCGGTCTTGCTGTCGGGGATCACGACGATCATCTCACGTGCGCCCTTGGCGAACGCACCCTCGATCGTCTGCGGCACGTGGATCTCGCCGATCCACTGCTCCGCGCCGATCGAATAGCCGTGGAGGGCGTAGACCACCGGAAAGCGCCGCGTCGGGTTGGCGCGATAGCTTGGCGGCAGGACCACCAGCACCGCGCGGTCCGGGCTCTCGCCTTCGAGATTGCCTTCGATCGCGGGCGAGTGGACGGTGATCCGCTCGATCGTCACCGGCTTCGCACCGGCAACGGGCGGCGGTCCTGGCGTCTTGACCTGTGCTGGAGCGGGTCCGGTCGACAGCATCAACGCAGTGCCGAGTGCGACGAGAAGCTTGTTCACGGACATCCCCTTTTGTTGTTCAAGCGCGCGCGAGAGCGTTGCCGCGAAGCCTCACCGCTTTCCCCGGGGTCAGCACGACCTCGACCCGCCGCGTGCCGAGCCGGATCACGCGGCGCCCCGGCATCTCGCCACGAACCACTGCCTCGACCAGTTCGCCCTTCTGCCAGCGCAGATCGACCGAACATCGCCCCCGCGCGCGCAACCCTGTGACGGCCCCGGTCGGCCAAGCGCTCGGCAGCGCGGGCAACACTAAAATCTCGTCGCCCCGGCTCTGCATCAGCATTTCTGCGATCGCGCGCGTACCGCCGAAATTGCCGTCGATCTGGAACGGCGGATGCGCGTCGAACAGATTGGGATAGGTGCGCTCGGGGCCGAGCAGGAACGCGAGGATGCGGTGCGCATGATCGCCGTCGCGCAGCCGCGCCCACAGGTTCGCGCGCCACGCGGTCGCCCAGCCGGTCGATTCATCGCCGCGCAGTTCGAGCGACCGCCGCGCCGCCTGTGCCAGCGCAGGCGTGCGGTCGAGATCGATCTGGTCGCTCGGGAACAGCCCGTAGAGATGCGAGACATGGCGATGATGCGGCTCGGGCGCCGCCGCGTCCCAGTCGCGCTGCCATTCCTGAAGTTGGCCCTGTGCGCCGATATGATCGGGTGCGAGGCGTGCGCGCGCCGCTGCCACTTCGGCCGCAAACGGCGCATCGATCTTCAGCAACGCCGCCGCTTGCCCGACCTGGTCGAACAGGTCGCGCAGGATCTGCATGTCCATCGCCGGCCCCGCGCAGATCGACGCGCCCGCCGGATGGATGTTCTCAGGCGACAGCGACGGATTGGTCACCAGCGCGCCGCTCGCCGGATCGGTCTGCAGCGTATCGAGGAAGAACAACGCCGCGCCGCGCATCAGCGGATAGACCGAGCGCAGATAATCGAGGTCGCGCCCGTAATCGTAGCGATCCCACAAATGCGTGCACAGCCACGCGCCGCCGGTCGGCCACAGCCCCCATTGCGCCCCGTCGATCGGCGCCGTCGCGCGCCACAGATCGGTGTTGTGATGACACACCCACCCGCGCGCACCGTACATGGTCCGTGCCGTGCGCTCACCCGTGATCGCCAGTTCGCGGACCATCTGCACCAGCGGTGCGGTGCACTCGGCCAGCGCGGTCACCTCCGCCGGCCAATAGTTCATCTCGGTGTTGATATTGACGGTGTATTTGGATTCCCACGGCGGCTTGATCGCGTCGTTCCAGATACCCTGGAGGTTCGCCGGCTGCGTCCCCGGTCGCGACGACGTGATCAGCAGATACCGGCCATACTCGAAATACAGCGTCGCCAGTGCCGGATCGTCGCCGGCACGGTTGGCGCGGACGCGCTCGTCGGTCGGCTTGTCCGCCGCCGCCGTGCGTCCGAGATCGAGCGTCACGCGACGGAACAGCGCACGGTGCGCGGCGCTCGTCTCGGCGCGGATCCGCTCGACACCGCGACGGCTCGCGCGATCGAGCGTGGCGAGCGTCGCCGCTTCCGGGTCGCCGCTCACATCGTCGAACCGGCGATAGCTCGTCGCCATCGCCACCAGCACGGTGACCGCGCGTGCTCCCGTGATGCGAACCCGGTTGCCATCCTTCGAGACGACACCACCCACCGTCGAAACCCGCGCCCGCGCCGCGAACCGCAACCGGCCCGCAATCCCAGCCCGCTCGCCGTTATGCCCGGCCAGCGTCACCATCGCACCGTCGACCGAGACGCTGGCACCAAGCTGCGGCGACTGGAGGCCTACCAGCAGGTCGAACGGCCGATCGCCGACAAGGTGCACCGCGATCACCTGATCCCCGGGCGACGCGAAGACGTCGCGCCGAAATCGCGTGCCGCCCATCGTGAAACTGGTAGTCGCCACCGCCGCGTCGAGATCGAGCTGCCGGACATAGTCGCCGACCGCTCCCGATACGCCGGGCATCTCCAGCAACAGGTCGCCGACCGGCTGGTACGCCATCTGAGTCTTCGGCAATCCCATGACCTGCGCGTTGGCGAGCGCCTGCGCCTCGGCGAACTTGCCCGCGTCGATCAACCGCCGCACCTCTGGCAGCGCCGCATGCGCCGCCGGGTTGACCGGATCGTACGGCCCGCCGGTCCACAGCGTATCCTCGTTCAGCTGCAACCGCTCGCTGGCGGTCCCGCCGAACACCATCGCGCCGAGCCGGCCATTGCCAACCGGCAACGCCTCGGTCCAGGCGACCGCCGGCTGCCGATACCAGAGCCGCGAGCCATTGGCGGGTGCCGCCGCCCACGCCTGCCCCGTTCCGGCAAGCGCAGCGACGGCGACCGCCGCTGCGCCTTCCAGCATGTCGCGACGCGTGGGTTCGACGGTCATCGCCCAATCAGCGCAGGTCGAGGACCAGCACCGACTTCGCCGGCACCGTGAGCGTCAGATTGCCGCCCGTCACCTGTGCGCCCGCGAACGGCTGCGGTACGACCGTATCCGGCGCGTCGAAGCTGTTATGCGCGTCCATCGCGGTGCCGGTGATGATCCGTCCGCTCGCCTGCGTCGCCTGCAATCCGGCGAGCGCGACCGACACCGGCATCGCGCGGTTCGGATCAAGGTTGACCAGCGCGACATGCACCTGCCCCGCGGTATCGCGCACCGCAGACGCGCTGACGGCCGGTACCGCTACCTCGTCCTTATGATACCAGGGCGAGGTCACCTGGATCGGCAACGACGTCGCGCCCTGCCACGGCTTGTAGAGGTCGAACACCCAATAGGTCGGCGTCTTCACCATCTTCGCGCCGTCGGTGAGCAGCATCGCCTGCAACACGTTCACCATCTGCGCGATCGCCGCCATCCGGACACGGTCGGCATGATGCGCGAAGATGTTGAGGTTGAGCCCGGCGACCACCGCATCGCGCAACGAATTCTGCTGCTCGAGGAAACCGGGATTGCTGCCCGGCGTCGGATCGTACCACGTGCCCCATTCGTCGACCGCGAGCATCACGCGCTTGGCCGGATCATATTTGTCCATGATCGCCGAATGTTTGGTGATGAACTCCTCCATCTCCAGCGTGTGCGACATGGTGGTCGCCCATTCGCGCTCGGGAAAGCCGATCGCCGCGCCCTTGTCCTTCCAGTCCTTGTCGCGCGGCCGCGTGTAGTAATGCAGCGCCAGACCATCGATGTTCTTGCCGGCGATCCGCATCATCGCCTCGGTCCATTCGTAGTTCGAGTCGCTCGGGCCGCTCGCGATCTTGAGCATCGGGCCGTTCGCGGATTTGGCGAACTGCGCATAGCGGTTGGTCAGGTCGGCGGCATATTCGGCGCGCATGTTGCCGCCGCAGCCCCACAGCTCGTTGCCGATGCCGAGATACTGGATCTTCCACGGCGCGGCGTGGCCGTTGCGCTCGCGCTCCTTGGCCAGCACGGTCGTGCCTTTCGCGGCGGTCATGTACTCGACCCATTGCGCGGTCTCGGACGGCGGTGCGCTGCCGACGTTGGCGGAGACGTAGGTGCTGGCACCGAGACGGTCCATCAGCCCGAAATATTCGTGCGTACCGAACGCGTTGTCCTCGTTGACGCCGCCCCAGTTGGTGTTGACCTTGGTCGGGCGCGACTTGGTCGCGCCGATCCCGTCGCGCCAATGATATTCGTCCGCGAAACACCCGCCGGGCCATCGCACCATCGGTACGTTGATCGCCTTCAACGCGTCCAGCACGTCGCGACGATAGCCGCCGTCGTTGGGAATGCGCGAGCCCTTGCCGACCCAGATCCCACCATAGATGCCGTGGCCGAGATGCTCGGCGAACTGCCCGAATACGTCGCGGTGGACGACTGCACCCGGCTTGTCCGCCTGCAACGTGGCCGTCACGGTCGGTCCCGCGGCGTCCTGCGCAATGGCCGACGTCGCGAAGCCAGCCCCCGCGAGCATCAATACGGCGATCGCGCGCTGGAGGCCGCGCGTCTGGCCGGAACCCGACTGTGAAGTGCGGTGCGTGAACAGGTCCATACTCTCCCTTTCGGCCACCATGAGGCAGCCCCATCTTTTCGATACTTGTAGGAGTAGTTCAATCTCGGCCGGCGTCAACGTCGGCCGGGATCGACTACGGCCGCTTGAAGGTCCAGCGCCCGGCGGGGCTGGCCGGATCGAACGCGGCAAGCGTCGGCGTGCTGGCGCCAATCGCGACGAGCGCTAGGTTTGCGCGACCACCCGGTACGGACTTCGGCATGATGCGGTAGGTGCCGTCGGTCAGCTGGTCGATCCGCCACATCTGCTCGGTCGCGCCCGTGAACGCTGGCACCGTCTCGACCTCGCCCTGCCCGGTCGCCGCGAGGACGCGCGCGGTCCCGGCGATCGTGATCGTGTAATAGGGCGCACCGAAATATCCGCCGCCGCCCGGCGCCGGCGCGATCGTCCACAATTGGTGCGGGCGGTTCATATAGTCGGCGAGATCGACGCGGATGCGGCCCTGCGGCCAACCCGCCGAATTCTGCGCCAGTGTCTGGTCTGGGATCGGGCTGACCGGATCGGTCGGCTTGGCCATGAAGGCGCGGCGCGGGTCGAACGCGATCCTGACGACATCGGTGGCGAGACCGAGCGCGTAGCCGCTGCGTTCGGAGGCGACTTCATAGGTGCCGGGCACGACGTTCTCCCCCGCGACCGGCCAGCCGTCGGTCCAGCGGAGCGGCTCTATCCCCAGCACGCTGCGGCCGCTGCGATCCATGTCCGCCTCGTAATGCATCGAGAATTTTTCGACGCCGCCGTCGAGTTCGATCAGCCCGAAATGGCCGGGGCCGATATTGCGACCACGCGCGCTGACGACCAGCTTGCCGCCGCCGCGGAGCAACGGCGTCCCCATGTGATCGACATACGGTCCGAGCGGACTGCGCGATCGGCCGACGCGGATATGGTAGGTCGAATTCGGCCCGTCGCAGCACGTTCCGTGCGTGCCGAGCAGGTAGTACCAGCCGTCGCGGTGCATCATCGCGGTGGCTTCCATGTCGATCGCGACGTCGACCGGCTGGTTGCCTGCGACGCGTAAGCCCGTCTTTGGATCGAGTTCGATAATGCGGATCGGCCCAAAATAGGTGCCGTAGGTCAGCCACAAATGGCCGTCGACGTACAGGAATGCAGGGTCGATCGCGTCGGCGGTCTCCACCCCGTCGCTCGACGCGACCACGCCGACGTCGTGATATTTGAACCGCGGCGATTTCGGATCGAGCGACAGCGTCCACATGATCTTGACCTGGCTCGCATGCCCGCCGGACATGCCGCCGCCGCCGACCGCATAGGCGACGTAATAACGATCGCCGATCTTGATCACGTCGGGCGCGACGCCGCCGCCGGGACGCTCGGGACCGCTGCGCCACGTCCAGCCGTCGTCGGAGACCAGACCACCGCCGCGCGTGCCGAACGTATAGTATTTGCCGTCAGACTCGGTGACCGTCGACGGATCGTGGATGAACGTCTCCCCCTGCAACTGCGCGGTGGCGGGCGGCGCCCCGGCGGCGAGGATCGCGGACAGCCCGAGAGCGGCGGCGGCAAGACGCGTCATGAGGGTCTCCATGCTAGCGGACATCGGTCTTGAGGTCGGTGATCGGCCGGCCGGCCTCGTCGACGAAGCGCACGCAGAAGTCGCTCAGGCCGGGCCCGTTGATCACCGCGCCACGCAGGACGTTGCGGCCCTTGCGCAGCGTCACGCGGTCCGACAGCACGTCGTCCATCACCATGCGGCGATCGTTGAACAGCCCGACCGTCTCCTTGCCGTTCAGCCACCAGATCGACGCCGAGTTCGACCCGACCGCCAGCCGCACGTCGCGCATCTCGCGCGGACTGTCGACGATCGTCACCGCCCAGAAGATCACGCCGTAGGTCGGCTTGCCGAGCCCCTTGGCGAAGCTGAACAGCTTGACGTCGAACGCGCCGGAATCGAGCGCGTGCCAGCGTAGCGGTTGAGCCGCTTTCACGACCTGGCCGTCGCGCGGGATCGCGGCGAACTGGCCGGGGAAGTACTGCGTGGTCAGCGCCTGCCGGACATAGGTGGCCGTGAAGCCCGTATTGCTGCGGTTGGGCTTGTCGATCGGCTCGAGCAACAGCCAGCGACGCAGGAACCCGTCGCTGTCGGTCGTCGTGGCCCCTTGCGTCACCGGCTGGAAATACGGCGCAAGACCGGTCGCCGGTGCCGCCGCCGTATCCTGCCCGTTCGCGCCGGACGACATCCCGGCCAGCGCCCCCAACGCCAGCAGCGGCGCAGCGCGCAGCCCGATCGCCCGAACCCTCGTGAAGCGCATCATACCCGTCTCCCCCTGCATCATTGTCATCGCCGTACGAGCATGCCGTTGGCGTCGAGCCAGTGCATGAAATCCTCGAACCAGCCGGTGCTGGTCGTGCCTTTCTTGCCCAGCCCGAAGCCGTGGCCGCCCGCCTGGTAAAGGTGGAACTCGACCGGCTTCCCCGCCTTCTGCCAGGATTCGATCAGGCCGAATCCCTTGTTGGCGAACAGCGGGTCGTTGGCGGCGAGCACCGCGAACAGCGGTGGCGCGTCGGCCGGCACCTTCACCGTCTCCATCGATCCATAGATCGGCGCGATGAAGGCGAGATGCGTGTCGGGCGCGGCCAGCGCGGTCGCCATCGTCGTCATCGCTCCCGCTGAAAAGCCGACCATGCCGACGCGGGCGGGGTCGACCTTCCACTCGGTCGCGCGCGTCCTCACCAAAGCAACCGCGGCTCGCGCATCGGCGATCTGGTCGCTTAGCCCGGCGATCGCCTCGTCCGGGCTTATCCGGCGTTGCGGCTGCGCGGCGCCCGCGAACATGGCCGTGACCGACCGTTCGAACCCGCCCATGTCCGCCGGCGTCGGCTTCAACCGGTATTTGAGCACGAACGCCGCGATGCCCCGGTCGGCGAGCGCCTTCGCCACGCGCCAGCCTTCATTCTCCATCGACAGCATCAGGAAACCGCCGCCGGGCGCGACAATCACCGCCGCTCCGGTCGCCTTGGCGGGATCTGGCAGGAACGGCGTCAGCGTCGCGGTCGTGACGTTGCGCGTCATCGCCACGCCGTACTGCTGGAACCACGCCTCGGGCGCGGCCTGCCCTTTCACGCCGCCGGTATTGAGCGGGATCGCGGTCGGCTCGGCGGGAGCCGCCGTCGCGGTCATCTTCGCGTCCTGCGCCAGCACCGGCGACGCCAGCGCCAGCGCGCTAGCAAACAGCCCAAATCCGATCGACCAACGCATCGTCTTCTCCCCCAGATTGTCCGTCACATCCCGCTCACGACAGCAGGATACGCCGCGCGGCGCCCTCGGGATCGTCGACCATGCGGCTTGTGGTATCGAACACCATCGTCTGGCAGCGCTGAGGATCGGTCGGTGTCCAGGTCAGGCCCGGCTGGCTCGGATTGCCGGTGTGCGCGAAGTTCGCCCACGCGGTCGACATGGTCCGCGCGACGTTTTGTGCGTCGGGCGCATTGCCGGTGCCCTGGTCGCAGAGCGCGGTGTTGTCGAAGCAGAAGGCGAGATCGGCGGTGTGCCACGCGCCAGCGACGCCGCCCAGTTGCGGCGACTGCCACTGGAACAGATACTGGTACACCGGCGCGCCGCGCTGCGCATGCTTCAGCCGCACCATGTCCTGCACGCGGTTGCGGTTCTGCAGGCCCTGCACGCCGTACGCCAAGGTCCGCACCGCCTTTTCCGGGTGCGCCTGCTTCATCGCCGCGATCAGCCGCCCGGCCTTGTCGCCCCCCATCTGCGTGGTGAGATCGGTCCGCCACTGCGCCTCGCTCGGATTATAGCCCCAGCGCATGCCCTCCTCGCTGACGTTGCCGATCATCACCGGCACGTCGCGCGACACCTCGGGCGCAATGTCCGAGTATGAGCGGACGTCGATCACCTTGCCGTCGAGCGTCGGGTTCCAACCCACGCGCGGTGTCAGCGAAGGTCCCATCGGCCCGCGCGGACCGTTGATCTCGGTCGCGACCTTGTTGCCGGCGTCGAACAGCGGCTTCCACGCGATCCGCTGGAGCGCACCGAGGTCCTTCGGCCCGATGTTCAGTTCGCGCAGCACGCGCCGCGAGAAATCGCGCGACTGTTCGGCGGTGGGCAGCGACCCGCCGCCACCCGACTGCACCGCGGCACGGTGGATCAGGCGCTTGCCGGCCGCCATGCCGAGCAACGTCGTCACCTTCGATCCGCCGCCCGACTGACCGTAGATCATCACGGTGTCGGGATCGCCGCCGAACCGCGCGATGTTCTCCTGCACCCAGCGCAACGCCGCGACGCAATCGGTCATGCTGACATTGACCGACGTGTCGTACGCGGCGCCGCCGACCTCGGTCAGGTCGAGGAACCCGAGCACGTTGAGCCGATGGTTGATCGATACCTGCACGACGTCGTGATGCCGCGCCATCTGCGCGCCGTCGTGCGAGGCGAGTTCGTACGACGAGCCGAACGCGAACCCGCCGCCGTGGAAATACACCATCACCGGCCGCTTGCCCGACAGCGACGGCGTCCAGACGTTCAGCTTCAGCATGTCCTCGCCAATGAACCCGTCGGTCCATTGCTGGAGGAACGTGTGCTCTACAGCACTAAAGTCGTGGAGCGTCTGCGGGCAGTTCGCGCCGTAGGACAGCGTGTCTCGCGCCTCGGTCCAGCACTGCGGAGGCTTGGCGGGCAGCCAGCGGTTCTCGCCGCCGGTATCCGCGCCGTAAGGCACGCCCTTGAAGGTGTAGACGCCGTCCGAGACATAGCCGCGGACCGGCCCATATTGCGTCCGGGCGATCGCGGATTGCGGCGTCGAGCAGGTGCCGGTGCGCGATGCGGACGATCCGGGCGCAGCACGCGCGCGACCGATAGCGGGCAGCATCAGCCCCGCCCCGGTGGCGATCGATGCAAGCATCGCACGACGACGATCGACGGTTGGCCCGGTCATCCTCTTCTCCCTATCGGTCGCGTGCAGGCTGTTCTCCGACGTCCCGAAACCGGAACCGTCGCGTGCCCTTTGCAACCTTGTATGAGTATTAGGTTGATACCGCTATCCTGTCCATATGGGAACAGCGGCAGCGGGTGGCGTATGCGATTGTTAGCGCTATAGTCGCGGGAATAGCAGGCGAATCCAACGCCGCATGACGATATCGGAGAGGAAAAACCATGGCGGCCAAATCCGCATTCTGCCTGATCGCGACCCTGCTCGCGAGCGCCGCACCCGCAATCGCTCAGACAAGCGCGCGCACCCCGTCGACCGACCTGACGCTCAACGCCGCGGGTTATTACGAGGCGCCAGCCGCCAACGTGCTCGTCTTCTCCAACTGGTATGACGGCCTTTTCGCCGATTCGAAAATCAGCGGCGTCGAGATCATCCAGCAGGGCGAACGGATCGCCACCAACGGCGACGTCCGCCTGTCCTCCACGCCCGGCCAGTGGGATGCGATCGGACGCCTGGTCGATCGCAAGATCGACGCCGCGACCGGCGCGATCATCGTTACGCTCGAATATCCCGACTATAAATGGCGCTACCGCGTGCGCTCGGAGAAGCGCGGCGGCGCGGTCGCCGTCTCGGTGATCCTCGACCAGCCCGTGCCGGCCGCGCTCGCGGGGAAGGCTGGGTTCAACCTCGAATTCCTCCCCGCCGCCTATTTCCACCACAGCTACATGGCCGACGGAGTGAGCGGCGCGTTCCCGGTCTATCCGGCCGACGCGATGATCCAGACGCCGCAGCGCAACGCGGCAAGCGGTCGCGCCGAGGGCCCAGGTGCAGAACCGACCGCGATCGCCAAGGGCAGCCGCTTCGTGCTCGCACCCGAGGATCCCGCACGCCGCGTGACGATCCGCTCGACCGCCGAGGTGCAGCTGCTCGACGGCCGCAACCAGGCGCAGAACGGCTGGTTCGTGCTCCGCTCGCTGCTTCCGGCCGGGCGCACCGGCACCGTGCTCGAATGGACGATCCAGCCCAACAGCGTACCCGGCTGGCTGCGCGCGCCGGTGATCGCGCATTCGCAGCTCGGCTATACGCCCGACGCGCGGAAGGTTGCGACGATCGAGCTCGATCGCAACGATCGCCGCATGCTGCCTGCACGCCTACTGCGCGTCGGCGAGGATGGCAGCATGACGCCGGTGCCGACCGTGCCCGCCAAGCGCTGGGGCGACTATCTCCGCTACAGCTATCTGCAACTCGATTTCAGCGCGGTCCGCCAGCCCGGCACCTATGTGCTCGACTATGGCACCACGCGCACCGCACCGTTCCGGATCGCCGCGGACGCCTATGCCGGCGCGTGGCACCCGACGCTCGACGTCTATTTCCCGGTCGCGATGGACCATATGTTCGTCAACGAAGGCTACCGCGTCTGGCACGGCGATGCGCATCGCGACGATGCCCGCCAGGCGCCGACCGACCACGAGCATATCGACCTCTATGCGCAGGGGCCGACCACCGACACGAAGTTCAAGTCGGGCGAGCACATCCCCGGCCTCGCGGTCGGCGGCTGGTTCGACGCGGGCGACTACGACATCCGCACCCAGTCGCAATATCAGGTGATCCGCTCGCTGGTCGACTGCTGGGAGCGCTGGCACCCGATGCGCGATACGACCGCGATCGACTGGACGCGGCGCAAGACCGAGATCCACGTGCCCGACGGCACACCCGATCTCGTCCAGCAGATCCGCCACGGCACGCTGCAACTCGTCGCGCAGTTCGATGCGGTCGGCCACGCGATCCACGGCATCGTCGAGCCGGACGTCGCGCAATACACGCATCTCGGCGACGCCTCGACCAAGACCGACGGGCTGGTCTACGATCCTGCGCTGAAGCTCGGCGAGGAAAAGAACGGCCGCAGCGGGACGCCCGACGATCGCTGGGCATTCACGACCAAGGCATCCGCACTCAACTACGGCTCGATCGCCGGCCTCGCGGCCGCATCGCGCGCGCTCGCCGAGGTCGATCCGGCGCTGTCGAAGAAGGCGCTCGGGATCGCAACGCGGACTTGGGCGGAGGAACAGTCGCACGCGCCCGATCTGTACCAGCACGGCAATACCACCGGTGGTCCGCTCGATGCCGAGCGCTTCTCCGCCGCGGTCGAGCTGCTCCGCACGACGCGCGATCCGCGCTACGTCGCGGCAGTCCAGTCGCTGTGGCCGGCGATGGAAAAGACCTTCGCCTTCAATCTGCGCGATGCGGTCGCGGCGATTCCGTTCATGCCGCCGGCCTATCGTGCGGCGATGATCCCGGCGGTGCGCGCCTATGCCGCCGCCGCCGAGACCGCGGCCAAGGCCAACCCGTTCGGCGTGCCGATCACCACCGGCGGCTGGGCGGGCAGCGGCACCGTGCTCGGCTATGCGATGAACGCGTACACGCTGCACAAGGCGTTCCCGGAGATCATGCCCGCCGACGCCGTGTTCCGTGGGCTCGAGTTCCTGGTCGGCAACCACCCCGCGTCCGACGTGTCGTTCGTCTCCGCCGTCGGCACCGTCTCGAAGGAAGTCGCCTACGGCAACAATCGCGCCGACTTCTCGTTCATCGCCGGCGGCGTCGTGCCGGGCGTACTGATCATCAAGCCCGACTTCCCCGAGAACCATGAGGACTGGCCGTTCTTCTGGGGCGAGAACGAATACGTCATCCCCGAAGGCGCGATGTGGATCGAACTCGCGCAGGCCGCGCAGGAGCTTGCCGCGACGGCTGCATCCGGGCCAAACCAGACCGCGAGCGCAACCAAGTGAGAACCGCCATGAAAATCCAGACGCTCGCGCTGCTCGCCGGTCTCGCCCTCGGAACACCCGCCTTCGCCAGCGACGCACCGCGGTTCAGCAGCTTCAGCTATGACGGCCACACGCAGGAGAAGGTTAGCGTCGGCCCCAATCAATATCGCAACCCGATCCTGTCGGGCTATTATCCCGATCCGTCGGTGACACGCGTCGGCGACGACTATTACCTCGTCCTCTCCTCGTTCGCGCATTATCCCGGCCTGCCGATCTTCAAGTCGAAGGATCTGGTGAACTGGACTCAGATCGGCAACGCGATCGACCGGCCGGAGCAGCTCGACTTCACCGGCATGCGCACGTCGCAGGCGGTGTTCGCGCCCGACATCTCGTATCACGACGGCGTCTTCTACATCGTCAACACGTGCGTCGAGTGCAGAGGCAATTTCGTCATCACCGCGAAGGACCCGGCGGGGCCGTGGTCGAACCCGATCTGGCTGCCGTTCGAAGGCATCGACCCATCGATCTATTGGGAAGGCGACGAGGCGTATATCGTCAACAATCGCGCGCCCGCCGAGCCGGCGCGATACGATGGCCACCGCGCGATCTGGATCCAGGAATATGACTGGCGCGCCGGGAAAATGGTCGGCGACAGCACGCAGCTAATCAATGGCGGCGTCGACATCTCCAAAAAGCCGGTGTGGATCGAGGGACCGCACATCTTCCGCAAGGACGGCTATTATTACCTGACCGCAGCCGAGGGCGGCACCAGCGTGAACCACTCGCAGGTCGCGCTGCGCTCGAAGTCCCTCCTCGGGCCCTATGTCCCGTTCGCAGGCAATCCGATCCTGACTCAGCGCGATCTCGATCCAGCGCGGCCCAACCCGGTCACCTCGACCGGCCACGCCAAGCTCGTCGAGACTCAGAACGGCGACTGGTACGCGACCTTCCTCGGCGTGCGGCCGTACGAGGGCGACTATTACAATATCGGCCGCGAGACGTTCTTGTTACCGGTAACATGGAAGGATGGCTGGCCGATCATCCTGCCGAAGGGCCAGCCGGTCCCGTTCGTCGGCACCAAGCCCAGGCTGCCTGCGAGCCCGCCCAGCCGCATCCCGACCAGCGGCGATTTCGGCTATGTCGACAGCTTCGACGGCAGCAAGCTGGCGATGCAATGGGTCGGCGTACGCACGCCCAAGACGCCCTTCTATCGGCTCGACCACGGCGACCTGATCCTCGACCGCGGCGGATGCATCGGCGATCTTTCCAAGGTGCCGTCGTTCGTCGGACGCCGTCAGCAGCATCACGTCGCGACGATGTCGACCACGGTCCGCTTTACCCCCGACACCGATGGCGACCGCGCTGGCTTGGTCGCGATGCAGAGTGACGCGAACTACCTTTTCTTCGGCATTACCCGGATTGCCGGCAAGCCCGTCGTCGCGCTCTACACTGCCGACAAGGGCAAGGAGCAATTGGTCGCCTCCGCACCCGTCGCCGGCACGGGCCCCGTCACGCTGACGATCCGCGCGAACGGCGGCACGATGGCGTTCGATTATGATGGCGCCGGCGGCAAGAAGACCCTCGCACGCGACGTCGACGCGCGCATTCTCAGCACCAGGACCGCGGGCGGCTTCGTCGGCACGCTGGTCGGTCCCTACGCGTGGAGGAAGTGAGCCGAGTAGGCCCACAGGCGACTAAGGTCATGTCGACAGTCGTCCGCCCGGCGTGCTAAGAGTTGACACGTTTCGTACGGTAGCGCTACCCAAACACATCGAAGCTCGACACCACATCAGATGGTGAACATTAGGAAGGACCACGGACCGATGCGTTTCAGCCTCGCGCCTACGCTCGTCATTGCCGCACTTGCCGCAACGGGGACGATCGCCCTCGCCCAGACCAATGGGGGGAACGCCCCCTCGACGCCCGGGGCGAAAACCACGTCCGCCGGCAAGGAACCGCGCAGCCCCGACGGCAAGCGCTATCTGTCGCAGCCCCTGGTCACCAGCATCTACACCGCCGACCCCTCCGCGCACGTCTTCGGCGGCAAGATCTACGTCTATCCGAGCCACGACATCGACGTGAAGATCGCCGACGACGATCTCGGCAACCAATATGCGATGCGCGATTACCGCGTGCTGAGCATGGACCGCATCGGCGGCCCGGTGAAGGTCAACGGCGTCGCGCTCGACGTGAAGGACGTGCCCTGGGCGTCGCAGCAGATGTGGGCCCCCGATGCCGCCTACAAGAACGGCACCTATTACCTGTACTTCCCGGCGCGCGACAAACAGCTCGACAAGAACGGTCTCGGCACGTTCCGCATCGGCGTCGCCACCTCGAAGAGCCCGGTGGGTCCGTTCAAGGCCGATCCCAAGCCGATCGCCGGCAGCTTCTCGATGGACCCCGCAGTGTTCACCGACGCGAACGGCGCGAGCTACATGTATTTCGGCGGCATCTGGGGCGGTCAGCTCCAGCGCTGGAAGGACGGCAAGTTCGACGCCAACGGTTCGGACACCGATCTCGGCAAGGACGACCAGCCCGCGCTGTCGGGCAAGATCGCCAAGCTCAATCCCGACATGAAGAGCTTCGCCGAGACCCCGCGCGACGTCCAGATCCTCGACGAAGCCGGCAAGCCCGTGCTCGGCGGCGACCATGAGCGCCGCTTCTTCGAGGCGTCCTGGGTCTTCACGCGCGGCGGCAAATATTACTACACCTACTCGACCGGCGACACGCACTTCCTGAACTACGCGACCGGCGACAACCCGTACGGCCCGTTCACCTATCGCGGCCATATCCTGAAGCCGGTACAGGGCTGGACCAGCCACCATTCGATCGTCGAATGGAACAAGAAATGGTGGCTGTTCTATGCGGACACGCAGATGAGCAACAAGAACCACCTGCGCAACGTCAAGGTGACCGAACTCAAGTTCGCGCCCGACGGCTCGATCCCGACCATCGATCCGTTCGTCAACTGATGTTCCTCGGAATCGATATCGGCACCTCGGGTGTCAAGGCCGTGGTTCTCGACGAGCATGGCAGCGTGGTGGGCCAGGGTACCGCCGCGCTGACCGTGCAGCGGCCGCATCCGCTCTGGTCCGAACAGGATCCCGATGCGTGGTGGAAGGCGACCATCGCCGCAGTGCAGGCGATCGACCCGAGCGTCCGCCGCTCGGTGCGCGGCGTCGGGCTCGCCGGCCAGATGCACGGCGCGACCTTGCTCGACGCCGACGACAAGCCGCTGCGGCCCGCGATCCTGTGGAACGATGGGCGTTGCTTTGCCGAATGCGAGGCACTGGAGCGCGCCGTTCCCGACCTGCGCACCATATCGGGCAACATCGCGATGCCGGGCTTCACCGCGCCGAAGCTGCTGTGGGTGCGCGAGCATGAGCCCGAGGTCTTTGCGAAAATCGCGACGGTGTTGCTGCCCAAGGACTATGTCCGGTTGCTGATGACCGGCGACAAGGCATCGGACCTGTCGGACAGCGCGGGCACCTTGTGGCTCGACGTCGGTGGCCGCTGCTGGAGCGACGAGATCCTCGCCGCGTGCGGACTGACACAGGCGCAGATGCCGTCGCTGTACGAGGGCACGGAGATCACCGGCACGCTTACCGCCGAGGTCGCCGAACTGTGGGGCATGCCGCAAGTCCCGGTTGCCGCAGGCGGCAGCGACAATGCTGCGGGCGCGGTCGGGGTCGGCGTCGTCAAGGACGGCGATGCGCTGCTGTCGCTCGGCACGTCGGGCGTCATCTTCGTCGCGACCAACGACTTCCGCCCCAATCCGGCGCGCGCGGTCCATGCCTTCTGTCACGCGCTACCCGGTATGTGGCACCAGATGTCGGTCCATTTGTCCGCCGCATCGTGCATCGACTGGGTCGCGCGGATCACCGGTGCCGCCGGTGCTGCAGACCTGTTTGCGCGCGCCGAGGCGGCTGGTCCCGCCAGTGGCCCCGAGATCTTCCTCCCCTACCTCTCGGGCGAGCGCACGCCGCACAACGATCCGGAGGTGCGCGGCGCCTTCCTCCGCCTCGACAACGACACCGACGCCGGCCGCCTGTCGCAGGCGGTGCTCGAAGGCGTGGCGTTCGCGCTAGCCGACGGTCTCGACGTGTTGCGGGAGGCCGGCACGACGGTCGAGCGCCTCGCGGTGATCGGCGGCGGTGCCCGCTCGCGCTATTGGGGCCAGGTGATCGCCGCGGCGATGGAGGTGGAACTCGTCTACCTCCAGGGCGGCGAGGTCGGCCCCGCGCTGGGCGCCGCACGGCTTGCCCAGCTCGGCGTCGACGGCGGCGACCCCGCCGAGATCTGCGTCGCGCCTCCCGTCTCGCACACCATCGTCCCCGACCCTGCCCTCGTCTCGGCGCTCGCCGAGAAGAAGGCCGCGTTCCGCCAAGCCTATTCCCGCATCACCCCAAAATCGTAGGAAGCTTTGATGTCCGACTTCTTCGCCGATATCCCCCAGATCAAATATGAGGGCCCCGACAGCACCAACGAGCTGGCGTACCGCTTCTACGACAAGGACAAGATGGTCCTCGGCAAGCGCATGGAGGATCACCTCCGCTTCGCCGCGTGCTTCTGGCACACCTTCTGCTGGCCCGGTTCCGACGTGTTCGGCGGCGGCACGTTCGATCGCCCATGGCACCGCGGCGCCAACGACAGCGCCGCCGCGGCGATGAAGCGCGAGGTCGCGTTCGAGTTCTTCAAGACGCTCGACGTGCCCTATTACTGCTTCCACGACGTCGACGTGATGGCCGACGCCGCCAACATCACCGAGCACCGCAAGTTCTTCGCCGAAGCCGTCGATCATCTCGAACAGCTCCAGGCCGCATCGGGCCGCAAACTCCTCTGGGGCACCGCCAACCTGTTCAGCCACCCGCGCTTCGCCGCTGGTGGCGCGACCAACCCCGATCCGGAAGTGTTCGCGTTCGGCGCGATGCAGGTCCGCGATGCGCTCGAGGCGACACACCGCCTCGGTGGCCAGAACTATGTGCTGTGGGGCGGTCGCGAGGGTTACGAGACGCTGCTCAACACCGACATGAAGCGCGAGCTCGACAATTTCGGCCGCTTCCTGAGCCTGGTCGTCGAGCACAAGCACAAGATCGGCTTCACCGGCACGATCCTGATCGAGCCCAAGCCGTTCGAGCCGACCAAGCACCAGTACGACTTCGACACCGCTACGGTGTACGGCTTTCTCAAGCGCTATGGCCTTGAGAACGAGGTCAAGGTCAACATCGAGGCGAACCACGCGACGCTCGCCAGCCACACGTTCGAGCATGAGATCGCGACCGCCGCGGCGCTCGGGATCTTCGGTTCGATCGACGCCAATCGCGGCGATCCGCAGAACGGCTGGGATACCGATCAATTCCCGAACTCGGTCGAGGAACTGACGCTCGCCAATCTCGAGATCATCCGCGCCGGCGGGTTCACCACCGGCGGCTTCAACTTCGACGCCAAGGTGCGGCGCCAGAGCATGGACCCGGCCGACCTGTTCTACGGTCATGTCGGCGCGATCGACGTCGTCGCGAAGGGCCTGCTCAATGCCGCCAAGCTGATCGAAGACGGCCGCATCGATGCGATCAAGACCAAGCGCTATGCCGGTTGGGACGGCGAATTCGGTGGCGCGATCGGTGGCCTCGACCTCGCCGGCATCGCGGATCTGGCCGTCGAGCGCGACATCGACCCGAAGCCGGTCTCCGGCCAGCAGGAGCGGATCGAGAACCTCATCAACCGCGTCCTCTGATCGACGACCGCCCGATCCTGCGCTGCGGCGCGGGATCGGGCATGTCCCGACAGCGCGGCGATGCGCGTCGGCTGCCGACGCCGGCGGCATTCTGACCGACCGGGAGAGACGCGATGCCGACCCTGACACGTGCGGTATCGGCGATGATGCTGATGGCGACGGGATTCGCGACCCGGCCATCCTCCGCGCTCGCGCAGCTTCCGCCGCAACCGACCTTTCCCGTGATCGCGCCGCCCGCAGCGCCTGCGCGCCATCACATCGTCATCCCAAACCGCCCCGCTCCCGTGCCGGTCGTGCTCCACCTGTCGCCGAACGGATCCGACGCAGGCGACGGATCGACCGCGCATCCGTTCGCGACGCCCGCGCGCGCGCAAGCCGCGGTGCGACGCCTCAACCCGGATCACGACGTCACCGTGCGGATCGCGCCGGGCACCTATCGGCTGACCGCACCGCTCCGCTTCACCGCCGATGATGGCGGTCAGAACGGCTTCACCGTCCGCTGGGAAGGCGAGCCCGGCACGCGTCCGATCCTGTCGGGCGGCATGCCGATCGACGGGTGGCGGCTCGCCGATCGCGCGAAGGGCATCTGGTCCGCCGCCGTGCCGAAGGGCGCCGATCCGCGGCAACTGATGGTAAACGGCCAGCTCGCCAGCCGTGCCCGCATCGAGATTCCGCGCTCCGCCGTCACGTTCCAGACCTGGGGCCTCGACATCAAGGACCCGGCGTGGCGCGAACTCGCCTCGCTCCCCGACCAGCGCCGTATCGAGATCGAGGGCATGAGTTGGTTCACGCACCGCCACGCCGTCGTCGACCGCATCGAAGGCGGGTCGGTCGCAGCGGGATCGATCGAAGGCGCGCGCATCGTCATGCAACAGCCGGGCTGGCGCAATAATCTGATCGGCTACGACACGATCGCTCGGCCGGTCTCGGCCGAGGTCGCGCGCCTGTTCCTGGTCAATGCGCTCGCCTTCCTGCGCGAGCCCGGCCAATGGTATGTCGATCCCGAGGCGGGGCTGCTCTACTACAAGCCGTTGCCGGGCGAGGACATGCGCCGCGCCGAGGTCGTGATGCCGATCCTCGAACGACTCGTCGCGATCGGCGGCAGCTATGATCGACCGGTCCGCGACCTCCAGTTCCGCCACCTCGCGTTTCGCCACACCAGCTGGCTGCAGCCCTCGGGCCCGCAAGGCTATGCAAGCCAGCAGAGCGGTGCCTATCTGGCGGGCGACGTGACCGGTTATCCCGCTGATCCGATCCGCGATTGCAGCTGGGGATGCCCCGCGTTCGAGGCGATGCGCAACCGCTGGAACCAGCAGCCCGCCGCAGTGCAGGTGGCTGCTGCGACCCGTATCGTGTTCGACGACGACCAGTTCTCGCAACTTGGGCAGGTCGCGCTCGGCATCGGCAACAATCCCGACGCGAACGACGGCGACGTCGGGCTCGGCGCCGCGGCGATCGAGGTGACGCGCAACGGCTTCAGCGACCTCGCCGGCGGTGCGATCATGGTCGGCGGCATCCGTCCCGACGCGCACCATCCCTCGCGCCCCGAAATGGGCCTGCGCGACATCCTGATCCGCGACAACCGGATCGCCGGCGTATCGCGCGACTACAAGGAGCAGTCGGCTATCCTCGTCACCTATGCATCGGGGACGGTGATCGCGAACAACGACGTGTCGGACGCGCCGTATGACGGGATCGACATCGGCTGGGGATGGGGCACGAACGACCCCGGCGGCAGCGCGGAATATTGGCGGCAGCAGCGCGGCTATTACGACCAGCCGGGCAATCTGGTCTACGACACGCCGACGACGCTGCGCGACACGGTCGTAGTCGGCAACCGTGTGACCCGGGTCAAGCAGTGGTTTCCCGATGGCGGCGCGATCTATCATCTGTCCGCCGATCCGGGCGCGCTGATCGCCGACAACTACATCGCCGACGTCGCGGGTGCTGGCGGGATCGCGGTCTACCTCGACGAGGGATCGCGCTACGTCACGATCCGCAACAACGTGATCGACCGCGTCGGCGGCGTCTGGCTGAACCTCAACTCACAGGATTTCATCGCGCCGAAACGCACCGCGCTGGACAATCTGGCGATCGGCAACTGGTACAATTCCGGCCGGCTGCAGGGGTCGTGGACCGACTATCTGAACAACCGGGCGGTCGACAATATCAAGGTCGAGGGCGATGCCTGGCCAGCCGCCGCGCGCAGCGTGATCGACCACAGCGGCGTCCAGCCGGTGGACAAACAGCCCTGACGATCGCGGCCACCCACGCGGGTCGCACTATGCCGCGATGTATCGATTTCGGCCCGAATCCGCGCCTTCTGGGCCCCAGGACAGAAAATCTCTTATCGTCTCGCGATTGTCACGCGGCTATCACCCCGGTGATGGGAGCTTACCAATGACGAACTTCAATCCCGATCAGACGAGCCCGTCGTCGGATACGCCAATCGCGTCGGACGCGGCGATACCGTCGGAAAGCGCTACGCCGCCACGCCCGCCACGCGGTACGGGACGGCGGCTGCACGGCGCGATCGCGCACAAGCTGGGCACCGCGATCCTGTCGGGCGAGTATCTGCCGGGCGACACATTGTCGGGCGAAGTCGCGTTTTCGGAGGCGCTGGACGTGTCGCGCAGCGCCTACCGCGAGGCGGTCCAGGTGCTGATGGCGAAGGGATTGGTCGAAAGTCGACCCAAAACCGGTACCCGCGTGCTGCCGCGCAGTCGCTGGAACCTGCTCGATCCGGACGTGCTCGCCTGGGCGTTTGCGGGCGAACCCGACATCGACTTCGTCCGTGGACTGTTCGAGCTGCGGGCGATCGTCGAGCCCGCCGCCGCCGCGCTGGCCGCGGAGCGACGCGATCGTGCCGACCTTGCCGTGATGAAGGAATCGCTCGCCGCGATGCGCCGCCACACGCTGGCCACCGAAGCCGGCCGCGCTGCCGACCGCGAGTTCCACAACGCCGTGTTGCAGGCGACCCGCAACGACGCGCTCGTCGTGCTCAGCGCCAGCATCGGCGCGGCGGTCAGCTGGACGACGCAGTTCAAGCAGCGCACCCGGTCGCTGCCGCGCAACCCGATCCCCGACCACGTCCGCGTGTACGAGGCGATCGCCGCGAGCGACCCAGCGGCCGCCAACGCGGCGATGCGCAAGCTGGTGGACCTGGCGCTCGACGATACGCAGCTGGCGATGACGCGGTAGGCTCGGTTCCTACGCGGCGCCCCGGCCATGCGCGATACCCGTTTCCAGTCCGCGCAGTTCCGCCAGCCCGCGCAGCCGGCCGATCAGTGAATAGCCGGGGTTGGTCCGCTTGTTGAGGTCGTCCACCATCTGGTGCCCGTGGTCGGGACGCATCGGCAGCGACCGTCCGGTGCGTGCCTGCAACGCGACCAGCTCGGTCATGATCGCGGGCATGTTCGCATCGCCCTCCAGATGCGCCGCCTCGTGAAACGCGCCACCGGGTTCACGCTGCACCGATCGCAGATGCACGAAGCCGATGCGCTCGCCGAGCCGCCGGACCATCCCCGGCAGGTCGTTGTCCGCGCGCACGCCGAACGATCCGCTGCAAAAGCACAGTCCGTTGGCGGCCGACGGCACCGCGGCGAACAGCGCGCTGACGTCCGCCTCGGTGCTCACCACGCGCGGCAGGCCGAAGATCGGGAACGGCGGATCGTCGGGGTGCACCACCAGCCGGATGCCCTCCGCCTCGGCGACCGGACACACCGCCTCGAGGAACGCGACATGGTTCGCGCGCAACCGGCCTGCGTCGATGTCGGCATAGGTTCCGATCTGTTCGAGCAACTGCGGCGAACTGAAGCTCTCCTCGCTACCCGGCAGCCCGGCGATGATCGTCCGCTCCAGCGTCGCGCGCGCGGCATCGTCCATCGCCGCGAACCGCTCGGCGGCGATAGCGACGATATCGGGGGCGTAGTCCTGCTCGGCGCCCGGGCGACGCAGGATGTGGATGTCGTAGGCGGCGAGCGTATGCAGCTCGAACCGCAACGCCCGCGCGCCGTCCGGCAACGCCCAGCTCAGGTCGGTCCGCGTCCAGTCGAGCAACGGCATGAAATTATAGGTTACCACCTCGATGCCCTGCCCCGCCAGATTCCGCAGGCTGGCGACATAGGCCTCGATCAGCCGATCCCAGTCGCCCGAGCGCCGCTTCAGATCCTCGACGACGGGCAGGCTCTCGACCACTTTCCAGTCGAGCCCGGCGTCCTCGATCATCACGCGACGCGCGGCGATGGCATCGACGGTCCACACGTCGCCATTGGCGACCTTGTGCAGCGCCGTGACGATCCCGGTCGCGCCGGCCTGACGGATGGCGTTTAGCGGCACCGGGTCGTTCGGGCCAAACCATCGCATGGTCTGGGTCATCTTCATCAGCCGCTCATCCCCGTTTTCCCATGGCGATGCAGCCACATGCTCTCGATGTCGATAGCAACGATCGAATTGGTCTGACAACCTATAAGCGCGCGGTCGCCATCTGGATCAAATGGTCGGGACGCCGCCGTAACGCTGGCGAGTCGTCGCAAGCGCTAGTCGAGCCTGTTCCATCGCCATCTCTTCGGTCTGGAACAGGAGGTGGTCCATCACCGACGTCAGGTGCGCGCGCATCGCGCCCCGCGCTGCCGCCGCATCGCGCGCGCGCAAAGCATCAACGATTGCAGCATGTTCGGCGACGACCGGGCGCACCTTGGCGTTGCGCGCCTTGGCATGGAGAAGCGCGCATTCGGGCGACGTCGAGCGTAAATGCCACAGATCCTCGATCGTCCGGACAACGCCCGAATTCCGCGTCGCCTTGGCGATTGCCATGTGGAAATCGCGATCGGCGATCTCGGTGACTTCGGTCAGCAAATTCTCGGTCGTCATCGCCTCGACCAGTCCGTCGAGTAGGTCGATCTCGGCATCGGTGATCTGGACTGCTGCGAGCGCTGCCGCCTCACCCTCGAACATGATCCGCGCTTCGGTCAGTTCGAACGCGGTGATCGCGAAACCCGGCTCTTCGCCCTGCCCCGGCAGCCGGCAGACATACGCCCCGGAGCCGACACGGACTTCGATAAAACCTTGCACTTCCAGCGCGATGAGAGCTTCACGCACCGCCGGGCGACTGGCGCCGTAATCGATCGCCAGCTCGCGTTCGGCGGGCAGCCGATCGCCGATCGCATAGGTGCCGGCGACCAGTTCCTCGAACAGCCGCCGCGCCAGCCGCTGATACAAGCGATCGTTCGCGGGAGCGTCGTATTTTCCGACCGCGAACAGCGCGTTCTGGGAGGCGGGCTTTGCCACTGGACTTACCAATCTAATGTCTGCGTATTTGATGCTACTACGTCGCCCTTCCCAAGGAAACAGGCATCGTCGAATACCCTGAGGGATAGGCGCGCGGCGCGTTCCGTCAGGCGACGGGAACCGCACCGAGATAGGACATCGGTACCGGGATGGCCGCAAGTACCAGCTTCTGGAGCACCATATTGTCGTCCAGCCGCCAGATCTTGATCGTGTGACGGCCGCTAGCGACATCACCAAGGGCTGTCGACAATCGTACGCCATTGTCACGCACCGCATCCGCCCAGCGCTCCTTGGCGGCATTGTCCGTATCGCCTCCGGTCGGCTCGAGCACCGCGCGCAGGATCTGAACCGCACCGCCGTCGATCGACACGCCGATGCGCGATCCGTCATGACCGAACGTGTCGAGCGTCGGTACGAGGTACAGCGTCACGGTAGCTCGTCCCGCCTTCGCCACGGCGACATCGTATTCCAGACAGACGCCGTCACTCGCCAGCGTTGCAGGTCGACCTTGCGGCATCGCGATCATCGCCCCTGCCGTACGACCCAGATGCGGGATCGTCGTCCAGCGCAGCCCCTTGCCGTCGCGTGCGCGACTGAACGCGGGTGCTTCGAGGGCGACGATACCGGCCTGCGTCGCGGGCGTCGGAACGAAGACCGGCTGCTGCCGACGCTTTGCCTCAGGCGTATCGGCACCGACCCGGATGATGCTCGGCATGGTCTGTTTGGTGGGATCGTTCCAGATGACATAGCTCATATGGACCTGCGCCATCATGCCATCCCACTTGCCGCCGTTGATAGCGTGATACCGCTGCGTCAGTTCGCCGTCGCGGCGGAAAGCGGTTTCGACCTGGTCGGCAAAATAATTGGCGCGGGCGTCGTTCTTCGAGGCCAGCAGCCGGTTCCACGCGGTGCCGTAATACATCCGGTACAGGTTCGCGACCGCCGCCACGGGAAACTCGACCAACTGGTAATAGGCATCACGCTGATCCGGCCGCAGCGTGGTGCGAACTGTGATCATCCGTGCCTCCAGCGCGTCCCACCCTTCAACCATCGCGCCGAACTCGCCGCCATCGAGGCCCTTGGGGGTGACTCCGCCTAGCGGGAAACTGTCCTGGTCGATCAGTTCGGGCTTTCGGCGTGCGACATACTGGCTGTACTGCGTGACGATCTCGCCGATCGCGCGCGCCTGTTCGGGGCCGAACGTCGCCGTCGCCCATGCGCGCGGATAGTCGGCAACCGCAGCGGGGGTCATCGCATCCGGGTTCCAGGCCTGCGCCAGGAAGAAGCTCAGCGGATATTCCATCGGCTTGATATCGCCGACGTTGACGATCCAGATCTGCGCCGCACCACGCCGGTACGCGAGGTCCATCTGCTGCCAGGTCTTCTCGATCTGGTTGGTATTGATCCACTTGTAGTTGCGCGGACCGCCGACATAATCGAAGTGGTAATAGACACCGTAGCCACCCTCGCGCGGGCGCGCAGCAGGATCGGGCAGGCGGCGGATCTGACCCCAATTATCGTCCGAGAACAACAACGTGACGTCGTCCGGCACCTTCATGCCGTGATCGTAATAGTCCTGCACTTCCTTGTAGAGCGCCCAGACCTGAGGCGTCTCGGTCGCCGGTTTGCCGGTCACGTTGGCGATGATCTTGCGCTGGTCGGCGACGACGCGTTCGAGCAGCCCGGTCGCGGTGCCCTCGGCCATCGCCTCGTCGCCATCACCGCGCATGCCGACGGTCACGACGGAGTCGTAATGCTGGCCGCCGCCCTTCGCCATCATGCGCTCGATCCCGCCGCGCCAGAATTTTCGCAGGTTGGCGCCGTTCCTGTCGTAATCCCACGCACCGCCGGTGACGCCGCCATCTTCGTGACGATGCCATTCGGCCTGCGCGCGCAGCATCGGCTCGTGGTGCGAATTGCCCATCACCACGCCCATCGCGTCGGCCAGCACCATGCTCGCGGGGTCGTCGTCGGCGAACGCCTTGCCCCACATGGCGGGCCACAGATAATTGCCCTTCATCCGCAACAGCAGTTCGAAGACGTGCACGTACATCGCTGCGTTCACGCCACCGAACGCCTTCTTCGCCCATCCGCTGAGGCAAGGATCTTCGTCGTTGATGAAGAACCCGCGATAGCGGACCTTGGGCTGGTCACGCCTCGAGCCGGCAGGGATCAGCACGTCGCGCTGACGACGGACGGGCACGTCGGCGAACCAGTACCACGGCGAAACGCCGATCCGCTCGGATACGTCGTAGGTACCGTACACCGCGCCCCGCCGGTCGGACCCGACGATCACCAGCGCACGCGACACGCCCGGCATCGGGTCGTCGACCACGATCTGCCGAAACGCTTCCCATTCGCCGTGCAGGTCGGCAGCCGCGATCTTGCCCGCCGCCACGAGACGATCGATCAAAGCGCTGTGGCCCAGCACGCCTATCACGACGACGGGTCCTCGCACTGCTCCGCTCGTGCCTTCAATCAATCGCGCAGCAGTGCCGCTGACCCTCTCCAAATCTGCCGCAAAATTGGTCGCGACGTGCCGAACCGCACTGTCGGCGTCGGCATCGATCATGACTGTCGCCGGAATGCCCTTTTCGATCAAGGCAAACGCGGTCCGTGGGTCGGGCGCCGCATGTGCCTCGACAGCGAGCAAGGGCAGCGTCGCCAGCGCAGCGCCACATGCGGCACCACCCATCAGCGTACGGCGTGATACGGCCTGTGACATCGTCGTCTCTCCTGTCGTGAGCAGGCGGACAGCCCCATGTGAAACCCGCTGACTGCGCTTGGCGGACCTCGCATCGGCTATCCGTAGCCCGACCGCGCCCCCGTCGGGTCTTACCTGCTAAATCTCGCCGGCTGCGCTAGTATCGTCGAACCGATCTTGTCGATCATAGGTGCGATCGTAGACCCGGTCGCGACCACGTCTTGAGGTAAATACTAACGGTGCGATCGCATCACGACCGCACCGTCCGGTCTACTAGAAGGTCCCGCGCAGACCGACCAGGAACTGACGACCCGGCTTGTACTGCGTGAAGGTCGCATTCTCGAACTGGAAGTACGACCGCAACGTCGCATTGGTGAAGTTCGCGACATTGACCGTCAGCTGAGGCGCCCCGGCAAAACCGAAGATCTTGTCCAAGTCGAACGACGATGAGAAATCATACGTCGTATAGTCCGTACCGAACAATGCCGCTGCCGGAATGCCGTTCTGCGCCGCGCCGCTGTTCTGCGAGCCCTCGCGCGAGGTGGTCGACACCCGCAGCATCACACCGTGCTTTTCGTAATAGCCCGTGATGTTGTAGGTAAACGGCGCCACACCAAACGCGGTTGCCGCACCCTTGCTGGTCTGGTCGACGACCGTCGCATTGGCGTTGAAGCCGAACCCGGTAATGCCGATATTCTTGGTCAGGAAGTCGAGTGGCTGGACCCACTGGAATTCGAGCCCGTTGATGGTCAGCTTGTCCGCCACGTTGACCTGCGACGTGACCTGGACCTGCGCCGTGCCGGGGCCGCCGCGCGAGTTGATCGCGATCTGCTGCGTCGGGTTCAGCGTATCGTAGGTGATCCCGTATTGCGACAGGTTCGAGAACGGAACCGTGCTGATCGCGGTGTTCGTGAAGCCCTTGATCGACTTGCGGAACGCATTGAAGCTGACCACGCCTTCGCGGCCGGTATAATATTCGAAGCCCAGATCGATGTTCGTCGACATGTACGGCTCGAGCGCCGGGTTGCCGATCGACGCCTGATCCGCCGACGGTGCGCCGAAGTTCACGCCCGGCAACTGCGCCGACGGATCGGGACGCGTCATGGTACGCGATCCGGCGACGCGCACCACCGCGTGCTCGCTGACGTCGTAAGCGAAGGTCGCGGCGGGCAGCCACTTCGAATAGACGTTGCGCGTCGACACGATGCTGACGAGGTTCGGATAGCGGCTACCGTCCGGCAACGCGACGCCGGTCGCGGTCGTATTGCGGGGATCGGGCAACGACACGCGACCCGTGATCGTCTGGATCGTGTTGACGTAGCGCACGCCGACGTTGAACCGCAGCATGTTGCCGCCAAGGTCCTGTTCGCCGTTCACCGTGGCGAACGCAGACTTCACCACTTCGCGAATGCCGCCGCCGCTTGCGCCCGTGGTGGACGCGCCGCTTTCCGGCGAATTGTCGTGGTAGAAGTCATAGTTGGTCGCGGCTGCGAACTTCGGCCAGTCGACCGTCACGAAACCGGCCGGCCCTGGTGTCAGGTAGCTTGGGGCCGCCGAGTTGGGAACGAGCGAACCACCATAGGTTACCGGGCCGGTCATGCCCGCGGTCGATCCGGTGCCTAAGCCCGGATAGGTCGGGTAGCCGGCTGGGATCACGCCCGGCGCATTCAGGCCTTCGCAGGGCGGCTGCGAATTCGGCGAGGCTACGAACACGCTGGGATTATTGCCGCAAACCGCGTTCTGGTACGCCTGGCTGTTGTCGTTGCTGCTGATCCGGCGCGACACGTCGTCGAACGCGCCGCCGACCTTCAGGTTGAGGGCCGGCTTGCCCCAGGTCAGGTCGCCGCGCGCGCCCTTGCTCTTGTTGAGCCGGCGTTCGTCGGAGATGTTGACGCGGCTACCGGGATTCCAGCCGAAATTCGCCGGATCGTTCAGGTCCAGCGCGCTCTGGATCGTCGGGATGCCGCTGCCGTCGTTGGAATAGGTCACGGTGTTGCCGATACCCAGCGGGGTCGTCAGGCCGACCGATGGATTCTCGCGGTGGAAGGTCGAGCGCGCGTAGTTGCCCTGCAGGTTCAGCTTGAGCGTGTCGGAGATTTCCCACTCGCCGCCGGGGTTGATACTGAAGAGCTTCGTCGTCTCGGTGTAAGGACGGAATTCGTTGAAGAACTGCGCGTTGGCGAACGTCCCGCCGGTGACGACGCAGCCGATCGTGCAGTCGGCCTTGTCGAACGTCAGGTTGGTCGGGATAATCGCGCCGTTGCGGACGATCCACGCCATGTTCTCGCGCGTCAGGTCGTTCTTCTTGTAGCCGTACAGGCCATCCACGTAGAAATGCAGCGTATCGGACGGCTGCCATTCCGCACTGAGAATCGCGTTGATACGGTCACGCGGACCGCGAATGCTGGTCGAACGCCCGAGCCGCGGCAGCAACGCGTTGTCAATCTGTTGGATCGTCGCACCTGGGTTGTTCGCGAGCAGGAAATCCTGATTAATCACCGTGCCAGCGACCAACCCGGCGCCAGCGCCGGCCGGGACCAACCCGGGGATGGTCCAGTTGCCCCCGCCGGTGCCGTTGCAGCTCGCATTGTTGGCACGGCACTGGGCAGCAAGTGTTTGTGCAGCGGTTGGCGTGTTCTGCACGCCGTTGGTCGTACCGGCGATGCCGTTGGGCGTCGTCAGCGCTGGATTGGTATAGCCAATCGTCTCGAACCCGCGCGTGTCGGTGAACAGGCGCTGGGCGGACACGCCTGCGAGGATACCGACCTTGTCACCGCGCCAGCTGCCGATCAGCGAGCCGCGAGCACCGATCCGGTCCTCGGGCGACTGCTTCGTACCCTGCACGTTATACGCCAGGAACGAGGTCGCGCGATCGAACGGCCGCGCCGAACGGAGGTCGATGTTACCCGCCGCACCACCTTCGAGCAGGTCCGCGGTATAGCTCTTGTTGACCGTCAGCTTGGTGAACAGGTCGGTCGGGAAGAAGCTGAGATCGACCGAGCGATCGGTGCCCTGCGCATCGGTCGCGCCCGACGACGCCACCGCGATCGTCGCGCCGTTGAGCGTGACGTTCGTGAAGTTCGATCCGAGGCCACGGATCGCGACGTTCGTACCTTCGCCGGTCACGTCGCGCGTGATGGTGATGCCGGGGATCCGGTTGAAGGATTCGGCGATGTTGGTGTCGGGGAACTTGCCGATGTCCTCGGCGAAGATCGAATCCGTGAAGCCGGTCGCTGCGCGCTTCGCGTTCGTCGACTTGGCCAGGCTCGAACGATAGCCGGTGACGACGATGTCGCCGCTATCGGCCGCATCGATCGTGCCGGGGGTCTGGTCGGAGTTCGGCAGGGCCGCTGCTGGCGACGCGGCAGGCGCGGTCGGCCCGGCGGCGGCGGGCGCGGCACCTTGCGACGCCGCGGGTGCAGGGTCCTGCGTTGGCGGAATGGTCTGCGCCGCCGCAACGGTCGCCGACAGCGCTACCATCGTCGTCGCGCACAAGAGCGCAGCGCGCGTAAGACGAGGGGCCATTTTGAAAGGCGTCATGTTCAGGATCCTCTTGGAACCTCGCTGTCCGACTGGCGGCAGGAAGCGTCTCGTTGTTATGAAAGCTTGAAAAACGTCAGGTGCCGGGCGCTAGGTACTGCGCGACGTACTCCACCGGCTCGACCAACTGGCCGACGGGCATGCGACATCAATAGCGTTAAAAGCCATCCCCATTCCTCGTCACGCCCGTCTGTGCGGGTCCGTTGATAGCGCTATCTCACTGCTATTGGTCGACGAGTCAAGATGGTTCGGTTTTGCCAATATTACGGGGTCGGCTCTACCGGTTCGAGGCCTTGGACAGTCTTCAGCGACTTTTCAGCGGGTTAAGTCGTGGTACGACCGCCGAACGCGCATCGTCATCGTGTCGCAAATTCATAAATCGCTCCATCGACGGTTTACGGACGAAGCGTCGCAGAGAACGGCTCAGTCCAACTGGGGCACACCCGGCAGACAGCCGTCTTTCAATAGCGAAATCACGCGATCGCTACCGGTACACAAGGCGCTGGACCCTCAGTAGGAGGCAGACAGAACCCGCTGGAACAATGCGAACATCCAGCCGGTCGCCTGCGCGAACAGCGCCGCGTCGTACCGTGGTCCCTCGTCGCGCAGGAACGCGTGCGCGGCGTTGACCTCATGCCATTCATAGCGCGCACCGACCTCTTCCAAGCGCGCACGGATGAGTGCCCGGCCGGCAAACGGCACATGCGGATCGGCGCGACCGAAGACGAACAGCGTCTCCGCCTTCAGGTCCGCCATCCGCGCTAGGCTGTCGTCATCCTTGCCGAGCCCGAGCGATCCCGCATGGATATCGGTCGGATAAAAGCATGCCGCCGCCTTCACCCGTGGATCGAGCGCCCCGCGGTACGCCAGATGCCCGCCCAGACAGACGCCCACCGTCGCGAGCCGTCCCGTGCAGGCCGCGTGTCCGGCCAGAAAATCCAGTCCGGCGGTCGCATCGGCATCGAACGCCGCAACCGGCTTGGCGATCTTCAGCGCGTTGCCGCGATCCGTACCGGCGGTGTCGTACGCCAGCACGGTCCCGGGCGCTTCATACTCGTGATACACCTCGGGGACCGCGACACAGTAGCCGTGCCCCGCGATATACGCCGCCAGTCGCCGGATCGGCGCCGTCACCTGATAGATTTCCGAGAACAGCAAAACCCCGGGAAACCGCCCCTCGATCGCCGGGCGAAACACATGAACCCGCATCACGCCGCCATCGGCTGAGGGCAGATCGACGAATTCGTCGCTGGAGATGATCATGGCGCGGTATCCCGATAGAGCTGCCCAGCCGCGCTACCGCATCGCCGGGGCTCGTTCACGGGAAATCCGGCGTACGCCGCCAATGCACGCGGCCGGTGTCGATGCTTCGACCGGAATTTGGCGAGATGGGTCTCGTCGATACCCATCACGGCACCAGAAGAGCCGAATTCGAAATCTGCAGCAACTATGCCACGCATCTCGTGTCCAGGCGTAACGCCTGCTCCGCCACCGCTTCACCACGACGCCCGTTACAGCGGCGCAGGCATCTGCTATTCGGTCGGCGATGCGTAGGCTCCTGCCCTTCCTTGCCTGTCTGATGCTCGTACTGACCACATGGGTCGGGGTGGCGCATGCGGCCGAGGTTGGCGGTTGCATCGAGACCAGCCAGTACGAAGCTGCTTTGCATATCGATAGCGATGGCGATCAGGTCGCGGCCGATGCCGACAAGGGCTATCCGCATCATCACGGCAGTTGCCACGCGCACCATATGAGCGCGCCGGACTCCGACGCATTGGACGGCATAACCGGTCCAACCGGCGCCACGCTCGCGTCCTCCGACGGCGCGGCGCTGGTCGGGCGGAACGCCGACACCGCGCTGAGACCGCCCCGGGCCTGACACGTCGATCAGGTGCGCGATGCGCGCCCGCGTCTACTTCGTCAGGAGCATTCCCATGCATCGTATTCTCGCGGCTATCGTGGCCGCAGGCGCCTGCGCATCGTCGCTGCAGGCCCAGACCCGTCCGCCGGTTTTGGCGGAACCGGTCCTTACGCTCGCCGAGGCGCTTGACCGCGCAGGCGCGTCGTCGCCCTTCCAGGATGCCGCATCCGCCGGCGTTCGCGCGGCCGAAGCGCAGCGCCGGGTCGCTGCGCTTCGGCCGAACCCGTCGATCGTCGCCGAGACCGAGAACGTCGCGGGGTCCGGGATCTATCGGGGCCTGCGCTCGTCCGAAACGACGCTGGGGTTGGCGTTGCCCCTGGAACGCGGCGGCAAGCGGCAGGCGCGGATGGCACTCGCCGACGCGCAGATCGGCCGCGCAGGTATCGCAGCAGCGATCGCGCGCGCCGACCTCCGACTGCGGGTCACGCAGGCGTATGTCGTCGGGGTAACCGCGCAACGTCGTGTAGCGGTCGCGCGCGATCAGATCGGGATTGCCGCCGAAGTGCTCCGCGCCGCCAAGGTGCGGGTGCAGGCGGGGCGCGCCTCACCACTGGAGGAACAGCGCGCAGACGTAGCGCGCCTTGCGGCC
The DNA here is from genome assembly GCF_004795835.1 of Sphingomonas sp. PAMC26645. Taxonomy (NCBI): domain Bacteria; kingdom Pseudomonadati; phylum Pseudomonadota; class Alphaproteobacteria; order Sphingomonadales; family Sphingomonadaceae; genus Sphingomonas; species Sphingomonas sp. PAMC26645. The sequence continues at coordinate 1,234,892 of NZ_CP039249.1, read as the reverse complement.
GAGGGCGTTTTGGAACGGGCGGACCGTTCAGCCGCCGTTGCCGGGACGAACCTTGCCCGGCTTATTGGAATGCCGGTCGGCGCGCTCGACGACTCCTGGTTCCAGCTGGTGGACGCGCTGGGCCCCCTCCAGCCATCCCGTTCGACGGGCACACTCATCGCCGCGGCAGCCCGCGCGGATCTCGACACCGCGACCGCGCAGGTGCGGCTCGCGCGCAGCCAGCGGGTGCCGGACCTGACGCTCAGCGCCAGCGCCCGACGGCTCGAACAGACCAACGACACCGCCGCCGTCTTCGGCGTCTCGATTCCGCTAACCGTCTTCAACGGCGGCCGATCTGCGGTTGTGGTCGCAGACGCGCAACGCGACCAGTCGGACGCGCTGCGCCGCGTGGCGTTGCTCGATGCCGAGCAGGACATCGCCACCACGCAGGCTGAGGCCGCGAACGCCGCGACTACGGCGCGCAACGCGACCGGGCCGGCGCTCACAGCCGCCGTGGAAGCTGTGCGGATCGCGCGCATCGGCTACCGCGAAGGCAAGTTCGGGCAGCTCGACCTGCTCGACGCGGAGCGGACGCTTCTCGACACACGGACGGCCGCGATCGACGCGCTTGCCGCCTATCACGACGCACGTGCGCGCCTCGAACGGCTGACTGCCGAAGCGCCGATTGCCAAGGACACCGACCGATGAACCGCACCATTTTGCGCGCGATCGCGCCTGCCGCTGCCGCCTTGGCATTCGCAGGCTGTGGCCCCTCCCCCGACCCGGCGCCCTCTGCCAACGCGGTGGCAGGCGAGGATCGAGAGAAGGCTTCCGGCGATCCCACGGTCGCGACCCTGTCGGCACAGCAGATCGCCGACGCCGGTATCGAGGTCACGCGCCCGACCGTCGGCGGCGTCGCCGGCGCGATCGAACTGCCCGCGACGATCGAGGCCGATCCGCAGGGCGTTCAGGTCGTGGCCGCGCCGATCGGCGGCAGGCTGGTCTCGCTCACCCGCAACCTCGGTCAGTCCATCGGCCGCGGCGGGACACTGGCGATCATCGAGAGCCGCGAGGCAGCCTCGCTCAACGCCGAGGTCGAGGCGGCCGGTGCGCGGTCCGCGCTTGCCCAGTCGAACCTACGCCGCGAACAACGGTTGTTCGCCGAACGCGTGTCACCTGGGCAGGATCTCGTCGCCGCCCGCACCGCCGCAACCGAAGCCAACATCGCGCTCCGACTCGCGCGGCAGCAGCTGTCGGCCACGGGTGGCGGAGGCGGCGCACTCAACCGCATTGCGGTACGCTCGCCGATCGCCGGCCAGGTGATCGCCCGGTCGGCCACGCTCGGGCAACAGGTCGCGGCCGACGCCGAAATCTTCCGCGTCGCCAACCTCGCCAAGGTGTCGGTGACGATGTCGCTCATGCCCGCTGATGCCGGCCGCGTGAAGCCGGGTGCACGTGTGGAAGTCACGTCCGCCGGCCGCCGCCAGGATGGACGCGTGACCTTCGTCTCGCCGATCCTCGACGAAACCACGCGCCTCGTCCCCGTGATCGCGACGATCGACAATGCAGGCGGCCTCTGGCGCGTCGGCGAGAATGTCGGCGTGTCGGTGCTTCTCCCCGCTAGCGGGGACCGCAGCATCGTCGTGCCCTCGGCCGCCGTGCAGATGATCGGTGACCGGCCACACGTCTTCGTCCGCACCGCGACCGGCTTCCGGGCGACGCGGGTGACGCTCGGCCGCACCAATGGCGGCGCGGTTACCGTGACCGCGGGCCTGACCGGCGAGGAGCGCATCGCCTCGACCAACTCGTTCACGCTCAAGGCCGAACTCGGCAAGGGCGCGGCGAAGGACGAGGACTAGACCATGCTCTCGCGTATCGTAACGCTCGCCGTCGAGAAGCGCTGGCTCGTCCTCCTGCTGACGCTCGCCGCCGCGCTCGCCGGAATGTTCGCCATCCAGCGGCTGCCGATCGACGCCGTCCCCGACATCACCAACAACCAGGTCCAGATCAACATCCGCGCACCCGCACTGTCGCCCGACCAGATCGAAAAACAGGTCGCCTTCACCGTCGAGACCGCGCTCGCCGGCATCCCCGGCCTAGACTACACGCGGTCCTTGAGCCGCAACGGCTTCGCGCAGGTCACTGCGGTGTTCGACGAAAAGACCGATATCTACTTCGCGCGGTCGCAGGTGGCGGAGCGGCTGCGGACCGCCGAGGAGGACCTGCCGGACGACGTGGTGCCCGAGATGGGACCGATCGCCACCGGTCTCGGCGATATCTTCATGTGGACCGTCGAATACCGCGAGCTCGATCAGGTCCGCCACCGCAACGGCGAGCCCGGCCTGCAGAAGGACGGCAGCTACATCACGCCCGAAGGCGACCACCTCGTCAGCGAACCCGACAAGGCGACGTATCTGCGCACCGTGCAGGACTGGATCGTCACCCCGCAGCTGAAGAGCAGCGCGGGCCTTGCGGGGGTCGACAGCCTCGGCGGCTATACCAAGCAGTATCTCGTCGTCCCCGATATCCAGCGGATGGCGGCGATGAAGATCACGCTGAACGACCTCGCGATTGCGCTCGAACGCAACAACACCAGCGCGGGTGCGGGGGTCGTTGACCGTAACGGCGAGGGTCTCGCCGTCCGCGCCGACGGTCGGATCCGCAACGCCGACGAGCTCGCCCGCACCGTGGTCGCGACGCGCGAGAGCGTGCCGATCCTGCTCAGCCAGATCGCCACCGTCCGCACAGGCCAGGCATTGCGGATGGGCTCGGCGTCGGAGAACGGCCACGAGGTCGTCGTCGGCACCGCAGTCATGCGGATCGGCGAGAACAGCCGCACCGTCTCGACCGGCGTCGGCACGCGGCTACAAGAGATCGGCCGGGCCCTGCCCGTCGACGTCGTGGTGAAGCCGGTGCTTAACCGCACCGACCTCGTCAATTCGACGATCGCGACCGTCGCCCGCAACCTCGCCGAGGGCGCGGTGCTGGTCATCGTCGTGCTGTTCGTGCTGCTCGGCAATTTCCGCGCCGCGCTGATCGCCGCGCTGGTGATCCCGATCACGATGCTGCTGACAAGCACCGGCATGCTGAAGGCCGGCGTGTCGGCGAACCTGATGAGTCTGGGCGCGCTCGATTTCGGGCTGATCGTCGACGGCGCCGTCATCATCGTCGAGAACGCACTCCGCCGTTTGGGCGACGCGCAGCACGGCCGCAGCGAGCCACTGCCTCTGCGACAAAGGCTCGATCTGGTCGCGGCATCGGCGCGCGAGATGATCCGCCCCTCGGTCTACGGGCAGGCGATCATCATTCTCGTCTATGCGCCGCTGCTCACCTTCACCGGCGTCGAGGGCAAGATGTTCGAGCCGATGGCGCTGACCGTCATCATCGCGCTCGTCTTCGCCTTCATCCTGTCGATGACGTTCGTCCCCGCGGCGATCGCGATAGCGCTCAGCCGGCCCGTCGACGAGAAAGAGAGCCGGATCATCGGCTGGCTGCGTCGCCGCTACGAACCGGGTCTCGGCAAGGCGATGCGCCGCCCGAATATCACATTGGGCATCGCCGTCGGCGCGCTGGCGCTGGCGGGTGTCGCCTTCACCACGCTCGGCCAGGAGTTCCTGCCGCAGCTCGACGAGGGCAACATCCTCGTCCAGGCGGTCCGCATCCCCGGCACCTCGGTCGACCAGAGCCAGGCGATGCAGTTCCAGGTCGAGAAGCTGCTCGCGCGCCAGCCCGAGGTCCGCTTCGCCTTCTCGCGCACCGGCACGTCCGAGATCGCGAGCGATCCGATGCCGCCGAACGCCACCGACACCTTCGTCATCCTGAAACCCAAGGCGGAATGGCCAGACCCGAGCCTCGCCAAGGAAGCGCTCGTCGCGCGAATGGAGCGGCAACTCTCGGCGCTACCGGGCAACGCGTACGAGATTACCCAGCCGATCCAGATGCGTTTCAACGAACTGATCGCCGGCGTGCGCGGCGACATCGCGGTGAAAATCTTCGGCGACGACTTCGGCGGCATGAACGCCGCCGCCGACCGTATCGCCGACATCCTGCGCAAGACCCGCGGCGCGGTCGACGTGCGCGTCGAGCAAACAGAAGGCCTGCCGATGCTCGACATTCGCCCGAACCGCATGGCGATGTCACGCATCGGCGTCACCGCGGGCGATGTGCAGGACACCTTGGCCGCCGCGATCGGTGGACGCGAGGCCGGCATGATCTTCGAGGGCGATCGACGTTTCCCCGTCGTGATCCGCCTGTCCGAAGCGTCGCGATCGGACCTTACCCAGGTCGCGCAGATCCCCGTCCCGACGTCGGCAGGTGGGTTCGTGCCGCTGTCGACCGTCGCCGACATCGCAGTCGTCGATGGACCCAACCAGATCAGCCGCGAGAACGGCAAGCGCCGCGTGGTCGTCCAGGCCAACGTCCGCGACCGCGACGTCGCCGGCGTAGTCGCCGACGCGCGCGCCGCGATCGACGCGCTGGTGACGATGCCGCCCGGTACCTATGTCGAATGGGGCGGGCAGTTCGAGAACCTCGCCTCCGCGCGCGACCGCCTTATGCTCGTCGTGCCAGTCTGCTTCGCGGTCATCATGCTGCTGCTGTACGGCGCGCTCGGCTCGGTCCGCGACGCTGCGATCGTGTTCACCGGCGTGCCGCTCGCGCTGGTCGGCGGTGTGCTCGCGCTCGTGGTTCGCGGCATGCCGTTCTCCGTCTCTGCTGCGGTCGGGTTCATCGCACTGTCGGGGATTGCCGTGCTCAACGGTCTGGTGATGGTGTCGTCGATCCACGACCTGATGGCGCGCGGCATCGACAGGGCACGCGCCGCGCACGACGGCGCCTTGGCACGACTGCGACCGGTGGCGATGACGGCACTGGTCGCCAGCCTCGGCTTCGTACCGATGGCTCTGGGACATGGAGCTGGCGCCGAGGTGCAGAAGCCGCTCGCGACCGTAGTGATCGGCGGCCTGATCTCGGCCACGCTGCTGACGCTGTTCGTCCTGCCGACGCTCTATGCCCGCTTCGGCGGCTGGACGGCGAGACTAGAAGGTTCGGATGCTCCGACGGTGCGAACACAGACATCATCGGGATAGCTCTGCTCGCAATCTAGTCGCCGAGTTGCGGGATGAGGTCGGGCTCGGCGACGACGAGATCGCGGTAGACGCCGAACTGCGCCTGTTCCCGACACTGGCACGACGTCACTGCCGCGCTCCAGCGTGTAAAGTACCGTCCGCACTCGCGCGCCTGGCCAACGCACAATGCCTGCGCAATTCTCGGCGGACAAAGTCTTCGTGCGGTCTGATCCAGACCAAATGGAAGGCGTTCGATGAAGATCACATACCTGGTCACGAGTATATGCGCGGCGATATCTCTACCTGCCGTGGCGCAAGTCCAGCAGCACGCACCGGAACCAACACAGATGGAGTCCCAGGACACGCCTGCTGAGCCGAGATTCAGCGGCTTCAAGATCGGTGCTGATACCGACTGGAGACGAACAACGGTTCACTATGACCTGCCACACCTATCCTCTGTCATCGATCGCAGGAAAGACGGCATTGGGTATAGCCTGCATTTGGGCTACGATAACCAAGTGGGCCAAAGCTTCGTCATAGGGTCCGAAGTTGCGATTGGACGCAGCGATACCAATCTCTCGGCCGACGAGGCATTGGGCGTCTACACGCTGAAACCGCGCTGGTCGCTCGATGTTTCGAGCCGTGCAGGATTACTCGTCGAACCACAGATACTGCTGTACGGCCGCGTCCAGCAGCGACGATGGGCATCGATCCGTCCCGCCTCCTCCGCGATCCGGTTCACCCCCGCGAGCGATCGCCTGACGATCCACGGCGTGACCACCAGCGAGACCAGCGCCAGCAGGACGATGACCATGATGCTGAAGAGATTGGACGCGATGAGTATCGAGACCGTCAGTTCGGCCAGCTTGCCGTGCGCAAGGATCGTCAGCTTGCCCACCGGCGAAACCTCCTGTCGAATGACCGCGGACAAGCCATAGGGTGGCGCCCGGTCCCGGATCTGCATGTAGGAAAGCCGGTGCAGCGCACCACCGAAATGCGCGTATGGCGGCGGTACCTGGCCAAGGGTGACGTTGCGCCCGCGATCGTCTTCCGCGACGAACCAGAGACCGGGCGTCTCCACGCGCAGTCGCGCCAGTTCCGGTGTCGGGCGCAACGTCATTCGGCCATCGGCGTGGCGAACGATCGACTGCGCGATTACGCCGGTGATCGTCTTCTCGGTATACGCGACGTTGCTGCTCATCCGCATGAACACGAGGATGATCACCGAGAGCATGATGGTCAGCGTCGCGAACTGGATCAGCATCGGCTTGACGATCAGCGCGCGCTTCAGCGACGGTGGCCGCGCGTTCACGACGACGCCTTCAACAAATAGCCGACGCCTCTGATCGCGTGGATCTCGACTCCCGCACCCGCTTCGGCCAGCTTTCGACGAAGACGCGATTGTGGGAGTCGAGCGTGTTCGACTGTACCTCGTCATCGAACCCGTAGACCCCCTGCTCGAGCGACTCCCGCAGCACCGTTCTGCCGCGACGCTTGACCAAGGTCGCAAGGACGCGAAGTTCGCGCCGGACGAGGTCGAGCCTGACGCCTGCAACAACGGCCTCGTCGTTGGCGACATCGAAGACGAGCGCGCCCACCCGGATTTGCTCGACGGCCAAGTCCGCGGGGCGACGCCTGACCGCGCGAATGCGGGCGAACATTTCCTCAAGCGCGAACGGCTTGATGAGGTAGTCGTCGGCGCCCTCGTCCAGTCCGGCAACGCGGTCCGATATTTCCCCGCGCGCGCTCAGCACGATAATGGGAAGTCTGGGATTGCCGGCTCGCAGCGACGGGACCAGCGAGAGCCCGTCGCCGTCCGGCAGGGTCCTGTCCAGCAGGACGAGATCATAGGCCACCGACCGCGCCGCCTCCCGGGCCATCGTCAACCGATCGACGTGATCGACGACAAAGCGTTCTCGGGTGAGAGAGCGACACAATGCCGCAGCGAATTCGACTTCGTCTTCGACGATCAGGATTCTCACCAAGGGACCTTATGAAGACGGGCTGCGACGCCGAACCGCCGCTCTACGCGTTCCCACCAGAAGATGGCGCATCAACCTCCGATATGGTCCCCGTGTATTGCCGCAACATTGCGTTCGCCGTGACGGCCCGGTTCAAACAGCATCAGGCAAAAGGCCTCAAGAGGTCTCGACATACCCCTTGCGCGTCTTTTCCAGCGTCAGCTTGTTCGCTTCGCGGGCGGCGCGTTCGGGCGTCTCGTAGGTCTTGACGACAGAACTGCCCTTGGTGCCGCGCCGGCCGTAGACGACGGTGACTTCGGCGCCGTTCACCGCGATCTTCCAGAACTTGTCGGACGACCCTTGCGTGAACTCGAACGTGGTGAAGCCCTCCGCCGACGTCTCTGCCGCAGGCGCTTCCGGGACAATGGACGGTACCGGTACGACGGGTAGCGGCAATGCCGACCCCGGCTCGAACGGATCGTCATCGACGGCGTTCTCGTCGCCGCGCAACGCGGCCTCGATCTGCGCGATCACCGCCTCGGGTTGGCGGAGCCAGGCATGCGAGGGAATATCGATCACCCGCCAGCCGAAGCGCCGCAGGATCGTCGGCTGGAACACGTAGCGATCGGCGATCGCATCGCCGGCGTCTCCATCGAGCAGGATGGCGAGCGCGTGGCTCCTGCCGTCCGGCGCGACGATCGCGAGGTCGCAGCGGAAGCTGGCGCTGCCGACATATTCCTGGACGACATGGCCACGCGCGCGCAGCGCCGCGGCAAGGGCATCGCGCAGCGGGTCCGGCGCCGGCGCGCGGGAAAAGACGCGCTGCGCTTCGGGATTGAGCGTGGCGAGAATGGCCTGGCCGTGCGGTCCGTCGCCCCGCGCCTGCGCTTCGGCGAACGACAGGAACGTCCGGAGCGCACGCGCGCCGTCGTTGTGCGTGTTCGTGATCGCCTCGGCGCGGATGGTGGACACGATCGCCATGTGATGCCGCGCACGGCTGAAGATGACGTTGAGGCGCTTTTCGCCGCCGCGCTGGTTGATCGGGCCGAAGTTCATCGCCATCCGCCCAGCGCGATCGGGCGCGTAGCAGATGCTCAGCAGGATCACGTCGCGCTCGTCTCCCTGGACGTTTTCCAGATTCTTCACGAACAGCCCGTTCACCTGGCCGTCGTCTTCCCGGACATATTCCGCCTCGATCAGCGCGGCGAACGCCGGATCCTCCGCGGCAAGCGCATCGAGCGCATTCTCGATTTCGGTCTGCTGCGCCTCGGAAAACGCGACGATGCCGATGCTCAGTCCGGTTTCGCGGCCGAGCAGGGCACGGACCATCGCCGCGATCAAGCGCGCCTCGGGAAGGTTCGCGCGCTTGTCGTACAGCCCGTCGGCGACCGGGTGATAACTGATCGCGCGCGCCAGCAGTCGATCGACGCTATCGACCGGCGCGCTCTCGTCGTCCGATCGCACTGCCGTCGGCGACGCGCCGGTCTCGGCGATCGTCCGGTCGGGAATGGTGACCAGCCGGCCATCGTAGAACGCCGCATTGGAAAAGCTGATGAGCGCTTCGGAGCGGCTGCGATAATGCCAGGCAAGCAACGTCGCCGGCAGGCTTCGCGCGGCCTGGGCGAGCAGGCTGGCGGCATCGAGCAGGATCGCCATCGTCTGGCCGTCTTCTTCCGCCGTGACCTGCATCTCGTCCTCGTCGCGCGCGGCGGCGAAGAAGCTGGTGGGCGGCAGCTGCATCTCGTCGCCGACGACGACGATCTGCGGCGCGCGACTGAGCGCCGGCACCGCCTCCTCGATCGGGATCTGGCTGGCTTCGTCGAAGATCACGACGTCGAACAGGTCCGCCTGGAGCGGCAGCGTGTCCGATACCGATAGCGGACTCATCAGCCATACCGGCTTCAAGTCGTTGACCACCACGCCGGTCTCGTCATCGGACAGGTCGCGGATCGAACGATAGCGCATGGTCTTGCCGAACTCGTGTTCCAGCTCGCGCCGCCCGGTCGCGTATATCTTTTTCGCCTCGCGCCCGGCGCCATCGAGCTGCGTCACCGACAGCGTCGATTGGCGGACGTGATCGCGGAACTTGCGCTGCGCGGTGGCGCGGATGCAGGCGGCGTTGTCGTCCTGGAGGATCTCGCCGGCACGCGCAGCCCGGCGCGCGCTCGACGCGAGTTGCGCGGCGTCGAACCGGTGCAGAGCCGGCTCGGCTCGCAACGCGCGGGTGATCGCCTCGTCGAGCACGAGCGCTTCGATACGCGCCGGATCGAGCGTCATCGTTCGCAAGGCGAAGGCCACCCGCGGCCCCGCCTGGTCCGCCGCCCGTAGCAGTGGCAACAGGTCGGGCAGGTCGTCGAGGCCCTCGCGCATGTCGCGCATCGCCTCGGCCAGCGCGCTCAACGTCATGGCCTGGCCATCGACGAGATGACGATCGCATAGCGCGGCGAGCGCTTCGATAGCGGTGGTAGCGCGCGCTTCCCGTAAGAGAGTTGCGGCCGGATCCGCGGAAGCCTGCGCATTAGCGACCAGGCGGCGGACGAGCACCGGCGCCGCATCGTCGGACCACCTGTCACGCAGTGCGGCCAGCGCATCGGCATCGTCGGTTCCGAACCGCGCGTTCAGCGCCGTGCGCGCAGCGGCGTCCTCCGCCGCCGCGGCTTGGCGTGCCACCAGCCGTTCGAGCACGACGGTGATGCTGGGTTCGACGGCATGCGCCGAGAAATCGTAGCGATCGTGGATCGTGCGCTTGAGGCGGTTCCAGCTTCCGCTCAGGAACTTGAAAAAGCCCGGCTCCTGTCGACGCGCCTGATCGAGCGCGGCATCCGCGTCCTCGGGGAATAGCGGATCGGTCCAATGCCCTGCCGCGTCCGCCGCCGCGGCATGTTTCGACGCAGCTGCGGCACACGCGGCGCTGGCGTCGCGAAACTCGCGCGACGCGGCCGAGGTCGGGTCGAGCAGATCGAGGTTGCCCGCAAGGTTCGTCTGCACCGCCGCCGATGCCGATTGCACCACGACGAGCGCATCTGCCAGGCTGGTATCCCCCGACACCAGGGTGCCGTCGTCCTCCAGCATCGGATCGATCCGGTCGAACAGCTGCTCGCCGTCCGCGACCATCGCCGACACCTGCGCATAGCATCGCTCGTCGGCGACCGTCGCCGGGGACAGTCTGGCGAACGGATGCTCGGCGAGGCTGTCGAGACCAAACGCGTCGCTGACCGTCCGGTGGATGCGATCCGCCAACGCACGATGTGCGTCCCATCCCGCCAATGTCGGCAGGCGCTCGCGGGTCACGGGATCGGCCTCGGTCGGCTCGGGTAGCGCGAGCATTCGTCGGATCGTCGCCCGCAACGTGACCGTCGAGTCCGTCGGCAGTTGCGCCATCGCCCGATCGAACGCTGCAATCCGGCCGAGATGCTGCGACAGCGCCGCGACCGTCCGATCGCGGGTGGCGCGATGACGATCGATCGCATCGTCGGCCTTGTTCCAGCTTTCGTAGCAATCCTTCAGATCGAGGACGAAGCTCTTCTTGTCCTCCTGCGAATCGTGGATCAGGCACGCCAACCGGTCGAGCCCGGCCTGTTTCAACCGGTTGAACACCACGTCGAGCGCGGCGCGCTTCTCGCACACGAACAGCACGCGTTTGCCGCGCGCGGCATAGTCCGCGATCAGGTTGGTGATGGTCTGAGACTTGCCGGTGCCGGGCGGCCCCTGGATGATGAAACTGCGCCCGGTCCGCGCCATCGAGATGGCCGCCTCCTGCGTCGCATCGGCAGGCACCACGCTCCACAGGTCGGATGGTGCGAGCGGTGGCGATGCCTCGATCGGGCGCGGCTCGATCGAGAACACCGTGTCGAACGACGGCGGCGTGACCCGGTCGTCGATCAACTGGGTATAGTCGCGCACCAGCGACATCTTCTTGTAGTTGAAATTCGCTAGCGTGACCTGCGTCAGGTCGATCTCCCACGAGAACCGGTGACCCTCGCCGCCGGCCAGCGCGAAGGACGTCGCTTCGGCCTCCGCCGCCATGCGATCGGGCCGTGGCGGCATCGCCGCCCCCACCGCAATCCGTTGGGGCAGCGGGCTCGGCTTCACGTATTTCTCGAACAAGGCGAGCCCGAGCGGCCGGTAATCGTCGCGATCGTAGCTGAACTCGGGTCGCGTGATCCCCTCGCTGCCGGACGTTGCGCCGCGACGACGCTGGAACACACGCAACCGCTGGACGGCCTTCTGGTGGATCAGCTGAATTTCCGGCTTGGTCTTCAACGCGAGCGCCACGCCGGGCTCGGTGCGCTGGATCTGCGCGAGCAGGTCCGCCTGGATTTCGGCAATCGACGTCTGCGACAGGTCGACCCGCTCGGGCAGCTGGATGTCGTAGAGCTGCCGCAGGTAATGGCGAAGCGCGGGGTTGAACTCGGCCTCGGTGTCGGCAATCTGCAGCGAATATTGATCGCGAACGCCCTTCTGCTTGGCGACCTCGACCGGCAGCCACAGCAACGGCGACTGGATGCGCTCGTCCGGCGACTCCTTCAGATTGTGCCAATGCAGATAGGCGACGACGAGCCTAAGATGGCTGAAACCATATTCGGCGCGGTCGCGTCGCGTCTCCTGAATGACTCGCTCGAACGCCGCCGGCAGATAGGGCTGGTCCTCGAACCGCAACCATTTCGCGAGGCTGATCTTGCCGCCGCCCAGCACCTCGGCGGCGAACTTGCCATCCCAGGTGCAGAGCTGTTCGGCACGAATCGATTCGAGGCGTATCACCATCGGTACGCTGGCGACGGTCAGGTTCACCGTCGCCTGGGTCGGGCGGAAATGGATCAGCCGGTTGCGACGCGAAAGGTCGAACAGCCGATCGCGCAGATGCGAGAGGACCGCCGCGCGGCGGCTCGGCACGCCGGTCGCCCCCGCCAGAACGCGGTTCACATCCAGCCCGACCGGCTGATCGCGATAGTCTTCCAACCGGCTTGCCGCCGCCATCAGGTCGCTGGCGCGTTCGTGCCGGTTGAGCGCGGTCATCTCGCCGATCAGCGACGCGATCACCGGATGCAACGCGCCGTTGAGCCTGAACAGATTGCCCTGGTCGGCGGAGAAGCGCCTGACGTCGGTCTCGTCGTTGAAGTCGAGCCCGCATGCGAGGCTGGCGAGAATCAGTCCGATCGAGAAGATATCGGTCTGCTCGTCGTGATGGCCGACCTGGTCCTCCCAGCTCCGATAGCCGACCCGGTATGCGGGGTTCACCGCTTCCCGCAGGTCGGCATCCGGCCTTTCCCTATCCGGGCTGCCGGCGCGCAGATCGTTGACCTGCGATCCCGTATCGATGTCGGTGGTCACGCGGTATTCGCCGACCACCCGCAACGCCGACGAGACGCGTGGCTGCGCAGCACGGATGCCCGCTTCGTTCAGTTGCGGCGGGCGCCCATCGGGACGGGCGAGCGCGAGTTCGCCATCGCGATCGACCACCGCCTCGTCGCCAAGCTCCGCGACCAGTCCGCGCGCGTGCAGCGCGCCGACCTCGCGCATCAACGGCAGCACCGCGCGCAACAGATCCTCGGACGGCACGTTACCGCCATCGGCGGCCAGACGCTGGCACAGCGTAACGACGGGCTGCATCGAGACGGGCTGGGTCATGCGGAAACCTTGTCGAGCGGCGCGAGGAGGCGGGTGATCGCTTGCCGGTTCATCTTGAGATCGCGCTTGAGCGCCTCGCGAAACGCAGCCAGCCCGTCATAGTCCTGGGCGAGCCGGGCACCGGTCACGAGCATCGCATCGCGGTCGTCGGGATCGGCCATCGCCAGATCGAAGCTGAGCGCGATCAGATACTCGCGCGTTGCCGCATCGATCCTAGCCGGTGCCAGCGCGGCGGCGTCGATCGGTGTCTCGTCGGGTCCCCAGTCTGGAAAATAGCGCCGCAGCTGCGCCGCTACCGCCTCGCCCCTCGCCGCCGGGTCCTTGGCAAGCCTGGCGAGGACGGCGCGCGTCATCGCGGTCATGTCCTGCTGTCGCAGCAGGTCCAGCGTCGCGATCGACAGCGGCCCGCGGATACGATCGGTCAGCCAATCCTCCAGGTCGACGTCCGCCCGCCACCATTTGTCGAGCGCCTGCGCGCGCAGAAATATCTCCGGATGCGTGACGCCCTCCGCCACCGGCTTGGTCGCCTCGAGTTCGGCCGCCTGTCGCAGATACGCCTCGGCGTCGACGCTCAGCAAGCCGGTCATCGTCTTGACCAACGTCGCGATCGCCGGCGCAGTCGCGTTTGCGGCAACCGCTCCGCCGCGATCGGCATAGAGCTCGGTGGTCAGCCGGTAGATTCGCGCTGTCTCCGCATGGCTGGGGGCCGCGTTCGGATAGGCCAGCACATGATCGAGAACCGTGGTGGCGACGTGATAGATCCCGCCCTCGATCGACCAAAGCTTGTAGTGCGCCAGTTCGTGACCGAACAACGCGACACGTTCCGCGCGCGACAGTTTTTCCAGCACGGGGCCGTACAGCACGAGGTGGATTTCACCGGGCACATACCAGAGCGCCGCGTTCATCGTGCTGTCGGGTGCCTGATAGATCGTCACCGGCGCCTCGACCGCCAGCACTGCCAGCACGGCGCGACAATCCTCGTAGATCTCAGGATGCGCCGCGGCGTCGAGCCGGTAATTCTGCCGCAACAGCGTCGCCCGCACCTCTTCGACCTGTTCCCCACGCGCCTCCTGCGCCATCGCCCAAGCCCAGATCTCAGGCTCCGACGTGGTCAGGTATCCGACGACCGCACGATGATACGCAAGCGGCTCGAGTGTTGGTACAACGGTCAAATTCAGTCCCCCGGCTGCCGCCACCCTAGGTTCCTGCGAACGTTCGTCCAGCCACGTCTTTCCCGGACCGAACGTTTCCGGTGGGTAAGGGATTTGCGGGAGCTACCAGTTTTTATTTTCGGTTAGATTTAACGCGCTGATTTGCCGCAGCGTCGTTCCCTCACAACGATGCATGGTTCGAAGAAATCCGCGTCTGGAACCGTCCGGCAGTGCCAATCCCTCGACGAGGCAGCATCGCCAACGAATGGCGCGAAAACGTTCAAAAGAGCGAGTCAGCCAATGGCCGCCGTCTGATCACCAGCGCCGACAAACGTACCTGACCGACATCCGCCATCTGTCCTCGGCAATAAGTCGATCCAGTTACGGACATGCAACGTCAGAAAACGGAGTGGACCAGTAATAGGTGTACGCCGCAAAACGATCACAGCCCCGCAATACGTGGCGTTACCAATAGCCGCCACCGCAGCATTCGAGGCTCGGCGAGATCGCCAGCTAGCAGGGTCGATGCGTTGGCAAAAATGGCGGAGACGGAGGGATTCGAACCCTCGGTACCAGTAAACCCGGTACGGCGGTTTAGCAAACCGCTGGTTTCAGCCACTCACCCACGTCTCCGGCTGCAGCAGATGCGGGGCTATAGCGAGGCTGGGCGGAAGGGGCAACGCCTGTAATAGCGTCCAGCGCGTTATTCGTCATTCTCTGGATTCACGCAGCTCTTCGTCCCGGCCTACCCGGCCATTCACTCGAATTAGCTCGAATTCGACAGGCTCGCGCCCATCGTTCATTGCACGGCAAGCCCTGCGCTGGTTAACTCGTTGCTTAGGGGTTAACCCGTGGCGCAGCGGTTGACGGCCCTGCTTCGGGGCGCCTTCTGTGTTTGCGATGGGTTTGGGGATCGACATGCGTAGCTTCTGGCTTGGCCTTGGTGCCATTGCGACGGCCGTTTGCGGGAGTGCCGTGGGTGGCGCGGCGAGCGCGTCCGCGCAGGTCCGCACGATCGATCCGAACCAGGCGATCGATGGCGATCTCGCGCCGCGCGCCTATCAGCCTCCCTCGCGTCCGCAGGCGACCACGCAGCCGTCCCGCCCGGCCGCGCCTGACCCCGCCTATCCGGAGACCCCGGTCCAGGACTCCGCGCCGCCCGTCACGACGACCACCGCACGCCCCCCGGAAACGCGGGCCGAGGCGACGATGCAGGCCGCCGACACCTATGAGCGCGACGATCTGCTCGCGGCAGGCGAAGGCGTGTTCGGCAAGGGCGCCGCCGGGCTGGGCGGCCTCCTCGAAAAGATCCTCAAGGACCAGGGCCGGCCCAACGCGTACATCGCCGGGCGAGAGGCGTCGGGCGCTTTCATCCTCGGCGTCCGCTACGGCTCGGGGATCATGAGCCACAAGGTCGAGGGGCAGCAGCCAGTCTACTGGACCGGTCCGTCGGTCGGCTTCGACGTCGGCGGCGACGCGAACAAGGTCTTCGTGCTGGTCTATAACCTGTACGACACCGAGGAACTCTACAAGCGCTTCCCAGCAGTCGAAGGCCGCCTGTACTTGGTCGGCGGTTTCGCCGCGACCTATCTCCGCCGCGGCAACGTCGTCCTCATTCCGATCCGCCTCGGCGTAGGCTGGCGCGCGGGGGTGAACGTTGGGTATATGAATATCACGCACAAAAGCAGGTGGCTGCCGTTTTAGGCGCAGTCGGGCAGCCGGCCACCCCCGGCTGATTCCGACAAGCCCGGCCGGCGGGGCAAGGCCCCGTCCGACGACATGGGCTTTGCCCACGGCGCGCGCCCAAACAACGACATCGCTCGTGGCACAACGCCAAAGCCAAGCCCAAAAGTTGACGCCCCCACCAGGCACGCTACGCCCAACAGATGGCAAAACCAGACCGCCTCGCCCGTTTAGACGCCCAGCGCGAAGACCTCGAAACCGACTACCGCGATACCCTCCTCGCAGCGCTCGAGAAGACCGCCGCCGGTTCGCTGGGCCTGTTCGACCGCACCCCGGACCGCCGCGTCCGCGCCGCGATCGCTCCAACGATCGACGCGCTCACCGAGATGGGCAGCGACATCGATTCGATGCGCGAACGCCTGATGCTCGAACCCTTCGCCCTCCACCGCGACTTCTTCGCCGCCCGAGGCCCGGTAAGCGCCAGCGCAGTCGGCGAGCAGAAGGAAGCGCGGCTGTGGCTCGATCGGCTCACGGCAGACCCACGACCATAAATCTCAACCGTCCGTCATCCTGACGAAAGTCAGGATCCAGAGCCAAATTGACCTGTACTCATGGCTCTGGATCCTGGGTCGAGCCCAGGATGACGGATGTCTAGGCGCGCCCTACCCCTCGAACCGCCACCCGACATTGGTCCCGGCAAGGAACGGCACGACCGCCGTCTCCCCCGTCCCGATCGAAGCCGGCACCTCGGCATCGCCGCGCACCAGAGTCACGGTGCCCTCGTTCAACGGCAACCCATAGAACCGCGCACCATGCTCCGACGCGAACCCCTCGAACTTGTCGAGCGCGCCCTCCTCGTCGAACACGCGCAGATACGCCTCCAGCGCAAACGGTGCGTTGAAGATCCCCGCGCACCCGCACCCGGACTCCTTCGCCCCGACGACATGCGGCGCGCTGTCCGTGCCAAGGAAGAACCGCGGCGACCCCGACACCGCCGCTGCGCGTACCGCCAATCGATGCGTCTCGCGCTTCAGCACCGGCAGGCAATACGCATGCGGCCGCAGCCCCCCGTCGAACAGCGCGTTGCGGTTGATCAACAGATGCTGCGGCGTGATCGTCGCCGCGATCGGATGATCCGCCTCGGCCACGAACGAAGCCGCCTCCGCGGTCGTGATATGCTCCAGCACGATCTTCAGCCCCGGATAATCGCGCACCAGCGGCGTCAGCACGCGCTCGACGAACACCGCCTCGCGGTCGAAGATGTCGATCGACTTGTCGGTCACCTCGCCGTGGATCAGCAGCGGCATGCCGATCCGCTGCAACGTCTCCAGCACAGCCGTCAGCGCACGAATATCGGTGACGCCGTGCGCGGAGTTGGTCGTCGCATGCGCGGGGTACAGCTTGCACGCGGTGAACACGCCCTCGACATAGCCACGTTCGAGCTCGGCCGGATCGGTACCGTCGGTGAGGTAGCACGTCATCAGCGGCGTGAACGCGGCATCGCCAACCGCCGCCATAATCCGACCCCGATACGCCTTGGCGGCCTCAATCGAGGTCACCGGCGGGGTCAGGTTCGGCATGATAATGGCCCGCGCAAACTGCCGTGCGGTATACCCCGCGACCGCCTCCAGCATCGCGCCATCGCGCAGGTGGACGTGCCAGTCATCGGGGCGGCGGATCGTGAGGCGGTCGGTCATACCGCCTTCCTATCGGCGCACGTGCCCCGACGCCAGACGGACCAGCCCAGGTTTTCGTCGCGTCGACCGATGCGCGCTAGGGGTGAAACCATCCCTTGGTTGGAAATCGCCCCGCACGCACTAGGTGGTACGGATGAACACTGATCCCCCCGGAACGATGCTCGCCGACCGCAGCGTGATCCGCGTCGCCGGCGAAGACGTACGCGGCTTCCTGCAGGGGCTGGTCACCGCCGATACGGCGCTGCTGACGCCGGGCGCACCCGCCTGGGCGGCGTTGCTGTCGCCGCAAGGCAAGGTGCTGTTCGACTTCATCCTGTGGGCGGACGGTACCGACGTGCTGATCGACGTCGAGGCCGCGCAAGCCGAAGCGTTGACCAAGCGTCTCTCGCTCTACCGCCTGCGCCGTGCGATCACACTCGTTCCCGACGATCTTGCAGTCCATTGGGCGCCGAAAGGTGACCGCGGCGTTCCCGATCCTCGCCTTGCGGACCTGGGCCGCCGTTGGCTGGGACCGCCCGCCGAGCCGGCAACCGACTGGCACGCGCACCGACTGTCGCTCGGCGTGACTGAAGGCGTCGGCGAACTCGGGGCGGGCGAAACACTCTGGCTCGAATGCAACGCGCGCGAACTGAACGGCGTCAGCTTCACCAAGGGGTGTTACGTCGGCCAGGAGAACACCGCGCGGATGCACCACCGCTCAAAGGTCAATCGCCGGCTGATCGTCGCGCCGTTCACCGAACCGAGCGGACGGACACGCGTGACCTATCCCGAACTCGGCCTGATGGTAGAGCATCGCCGCATCGAGTCGCTTGGTGACGCCATCGTTCCGCCTTGGCTGGCCACGGCGCTAACTGGAACGCCCACCGACTGACTCGCTCACGGATGCGCGCGCGCGCAGTCGGCTGCGTCGGCCACCTGCTCGAATGACGGCGTCACGCCCGTATACAGCACGAACTGCTGCAACGCCTGGAGCGTGGCTACCTCCGCCCCGGTGATGCAACGCTTGCCGGCCTCGGCCGCAGCTTTCAGAAACGGCGTCACGACGGGATATTGCACCACCTCGAACGCCACGGTGCAGGCTGCGATCATCGCCTGCGGAAAGGCCAGTACGTCGGCATCCGGCCCGGTCATCCCGCGCGGTGTGGCATTGACGAGCAACGCCCCCTTACCCTCCGGTTCCGCCGCCCAGGCAAAACCGTAGCGATCCGCGATCGCGCGCCCGGCCGCTTCGTTCCGCGCGACGATGGTGCCACCCCGAAATCCGCTGTCGCCGAGCGCCGCCACGACCGCCTTTGCCATCCCGCCGGATCCCTGCACCACGAACGACATCGCCCGATCGAGATCCGCGACCAGATCGACGACCGCGCCATAATCGGTGTTGTGCCCGGTCAGCACGCCGCCGTCGTTGACGATCGTGTTCACGCTGTCGATCGCGCTCGCCGACTGCGCCAACCCGTCGAGCAGCGGAATCACCGCCTCCTTGAACGGCATCGAGATCGCGCACCCGCGAATGTCGAGCGCCCTGATCCCGCCGATCGCCGCTTCCAGGTCGGTGGTCGAGAACGACTTGTAGACGAAATCGAGCCCAACGAGGTCATAGAGCCGGTTATGGAACCGCGACCCGAAATTCCCCGGCCGCGCCGACAACGACATGCACAGCCGCGTGTCCCGTCCGATCAGCGGTTTCATCTGCATCTCCTTGCTAAGTCCGCTCTCACTATAGTCGCGAGCCGCCACGGTGAAGCGTCGATAGATGCGTTTACGCGAAGGCGCGAAGGAGCAAAGATGTCGGCCCCAGCCAAGTGCGGCGCCTGCCGCCCTCGCGACAGTACTGAAAAATCCCATGAGAAGGCGACCAACGCCGCCACCGGCAAACCCTCTTCGCGCCTTTGCGCCTTCGCGTGAATACATCGACGTTCCGCCAAACACCGCCGTCGCGAAAGGCCCAGGCGTTGGTTTTGTTCGCGCGGAGGCGCGGAGCCGCGGAGAGTAAGAAGCCGGCTTGGTTAGCGCGTTCCGCCATCGCCCCGCCTTGGCGAAGCCGATCATCCAAAGCCGCATCCGCGGATGCGCTTACCCGGAACGATTCATCTCCGCCCTTACTCTCCGCGGCTCCGCGCCTCCGCGCGAACAAAATCGACACTCGCTCAATCCACGAACTTTCGTGATTGCCCCCCCCCGCAAAGCACAAAAGAAAAGGGAGGCCAGCTTGCGCCGACCTCCCCGATCTTCATTCCGTAACCGACCCGAGAGCCGGTTGGCGAAAGTCTTACTGGCCCGAACCCGGACCGTAGGTGACTTCCACACGACGGTTCTGCACTTCGCGAACGCCATCGGCGGTCTCGACGCGCGGACGGCTCTCGCCGAATGCTTCCGTCGAGATGACGCTGTCCGGGATGGCATGCGAAGACAGGTATGCCTTCACGCCATCTGCGCGGCGCTGCGACAGACCGACGTTGTACGATGCCGAACCCGACTTATCGGCGTGACCTGCCAGCATGACCTGTGCGTTGCCGCACGACTGGTACTGCGTGACGGCGTTGTCGAGGATCGACGCTGCCTCAGGCGTGATGTCCGACTTGTCCCATTCGAAGAACACGATGAACGGACCAGGCGAGCAGACGACTTCGACCGGCGCAGGCGGCGGAGGAGGAGCGACTGGCTCAGGCGGCGGCGGCGGCGGCGGCGGCGGCGGAGCAGCAGGCTCGCCGAAGTTGTACGTCACACCACCAAGGATGCTGTGCGAACGATAGCGACCGTCGAACACGCGGTTCGAAACGTCGACCAGCTTGACGTTCTCGGCGTTGAAGAAACGATACTTCAGCGTCGCGTCGATGTGGTCGGTCAGCGGTGCGCGGATACCGGCCAGGCCCTGATACGCGAACACGGTGTCCGAGTCGTTCAGGAAGTCGCCGTTGTTGTTGAGAGCGTACTGCGCCTTGACGCGAGCAACACCAACACCACCGCCGACGAAGCCCTGGATGCCATCGTCCGGACCGAAGTCCAGAAGGCCGTTCAGCATGAAGCTGAGCGCCGACGACGAACCACCAGCGTAGTCGTAATTACCTGCACCCGCGTCGCCGCGAACGCCGGTTGCACCGAACACAGGCGTGGTCGTCGACGACGAGTAGCCGTCCACGGTTGCCTTGCGGTAGCCAACTTCGGTTTCCAGACGGAAACCACCAAAGTCATAGCCCATAACCGCATCGACGTCATAACCATAGTCATGATCGACCGAACCGGCCTTATTCAGGTTGCCGATATCATAATCGATATCTTCAACGATCATCGCACCGCCTTCGACGCCAACGTACCACGACTTGTCGCGGGCGAGGGCGGGAGTGGCAAGTGCGGTGGAGGCGAGTGCCAGAACGACGGCAAGCTTCCGCATATAAATCCCCTTTCATGAGTGTCACACGGACATCGCAAACTCCCTATCCTCGGGCTTGTTTCCACGCAAGCTGACAAAAGTTAGAAGTGTTGCTGGAACGACACAGTTTTCAGGCTGTTCTAGACGGAAATCAATCCGTGCCCCCGCAATGCTGCCAATATGGCACCAATCGTCGCTCTCGACTGCACGTCGACGACGGTGCCGCCGGTCGGGTCGGGAACCGCCGGACGACGCGAACCCACCACGTCGACTCCGCCGATCGAGACCTTGGTTCCAGCCAGTACCCCCAGCGTCCACGCGCCCGCACCGAACCGCGCCGACTGTCCATCGGCAATGCTCCACACCGTCATGCCCTCGAGCGGCACCAGGAACCGCCACCCGCTTGCCGTCCACCCGGCGATCGCTCGCGCCTGCCCCGCCCAACCACCGGTGGGCGCAGTCCCGACGATCCACGCGCTGCCCGCGGTCGGCGCGACCGGCGGCACGTTGGTTCCCACTGCCGTCACGCTCGCCAGCACCGCGAGATCCAACAATGTCAGCGCCTCGTTATGCGTCGCTTCCTTTTGCGCCTGCCCAGGCTGCAACAACGGCAGTGCCAGACGTGCTGTGCGGTCGTCGCTCATAATTCGTTCCCCCGTTGGTGAATCACGCCGGTACGATCAGTTCCGGTATGATCAGGTTGGCCGCGAGCGACTCCCCGAACACGCCGCGCTGCCGGACTGCGATGCCCACGGAACCAGTGCGTTCCGCCGCCGTGATCGATGCAAAGGGTTCCGCCACATCGACATCGCGCGAGGTTCCGCCGTCCGTCACGGTCACCCGGTACGCCTCGACCTCCTCGGCCAGCGGCGCATCGACCCCGTCTATCCAGCGCCACCCCGCCCTGCTCCGCCGCGTCCACCGCACTGTCGCACTACCATCGGCTTCGGTCGCAAATCGCAGATGCACCGGCGAAGGCGGAACCACCGACGCCCCGCGCATCACGCACCGCGTCTCGACCGGCGCATCATCGCCGACTCCGGACGCGATCACGCGAACCTCGCGCCCCAGCACCGACACCGGTAGGTCGAACGCCCGAGCCGCCCCCGCCTCAAGCAATACGAACCGATCCCCAACCGTTTGCACGCCAGCCGCCGCCTCGGTTCCCCGCCGCCCACGCAGCAACTGGCTCAACCGCCACCGCGCGCCACCCAGCGGTTCCGCCCGCCCGAACTGCATCAGCTCGTCGCCCAGCAGAGCCAAATTCACGCCCCGGTCGAGCGCCGCCGCATCCGCATCGCCCAGCTCCATTCCCGCATGCGCAAGAACCACCTCGAACGCCCCGCGCAGATCAACAAGCGTCGCCGGCGCCCCCGGTGCAACAACCGCGATCGTCCCAAGCACCCCAGGCGCAGCCGTCACTCCGGCCGCCACCCAACTCACCCCATCATCAACGCTGTAAAGCAAGGCCGCCTGCCGCCACGCCGCCCCCGTACCGCCCGCAACCACCGTCATCCGCGGCGCACTCAACGGAGCCTCCTCCAACCCAGGAACCTCGAACGCGCGCACGATCGTAGCCCCGACGACCGCATCCACAGCTCCCGAAACCCGCCCGCTCGTCGCAGTCGCCGGCAACGAAGCCGCCACCAGCGGCACGAGGCCCAGCGTCGTCACCATCCCCTCGATGCTGCCATCGGACACCCGCCAGACGCCACCCTCGCCCGCAATCGTCACGCAAGCTCCCGGCGCAATCACCATCGCCCCGAACCCGGCGGCAATCGTCCGCCGCACCCGCCCAGCCTCCGCCCGCGCGAGCATCGCCTCCGCCACAGTCTTCGCCGCGCCCGCCTCCAGCACCGCCGGCACCTCGACGCGATCGTCACGCACACCAGCCCCCGGCCGCCGCGCCCGCTGCACGCCAGCCTGGTAATCGCGCGCCGCATCATAATATCCGACCGTCACGGTCCGCGGCACCGTCTCGATCGCCGCGACAGCCCGAGTCCGCCGAACACCCTTCCCTTCGACAGCGAACCCCTCGTCCGCCACAACGACGGTAGCGCCCGCGACATCGCGCATCACCAACCCCGCCCCGGAAGGCGCAAACCACGCCCCGCCAGCCTGCCCCAAAATCTCCAGCACCGCGCGAACGCTCCCGCCCGACGCCGCGAACCCGCCGACCGCCAGCGCCGCCGTCCCCGAAACTTCCCCCGCGAGCACCTTCGCGATCGTCGACACCAGCACCGAACCCTCGTCCGCAATCACCTCGAACGTCAGCGAAGGAATCCGATTCCCGAAATCCGCCAGCTGCAACATCTCGAACACGGCATAGGCCGCCCCCCGATACGCCGGCGTCGCCAGCCCCTCCGCAGATGCGATCAAAGGATCCACCGCCTGGTCCTCACCCCCAAGGTGCAACCGAAACCCGGCCGCCGTCTTGAAGTCCCCTGCCGCCCCCCGCAGCAGCTTCCCCTCCGCCCAGATCCGCCCCACGCCAAGGATAGCCCGAGCCGACAACAGCACCGCGAACGACGCCGCATAAGAGTAAGTTGACGTACTCGGCTGCCCCTTCCCACTGCGAGACGAAGCCCGAGTCTCGATCAGATCGGTCGCCCAAATCACCCGCCAGAGTCCTTCGTCGTGACAACGATAGCCTCCCCATTCACCGACATCTGCGTCGTCCGCAGCCCCGCCACCGTCGCGTAGACCACAGGCACCGCCCCGTTCCCCACCTTCAGCAGGAACGCACTCCCCTTCTCCACCGCCATGTCCGTCTCCCCCAAAACCGCGCCACTCAGCTCTCGCGGTACATCCGCACCAGAAACTCCGACGTCCCGCGCCACCGATCCCCGACCCGCAGCACCCGAGACCGCACCAGCGCCAGCCGAACCACCCGCCACCCCTCACCAAGGTCAGGCGGCAGCGCCTCCAACCCCTCCTCCCCCACCGCCAACAGAGCCCGCAACCGAACCGGCCGCTCCCCCCCATCGAATAGCGTCACCAGGACGCGTCCTTCCCGCCCGACCCAGGTCTTAGTGCTCCAGTCCGACAACACCGGCTCGTCGACCACCGCATAAGGCAGCCCCCCGCGCACCGGCGGCGCATCAAACACGCTAACATCCAGCACGGTATTTAGCCGAGCCACGACCGCGGCTTGCAAGACCACCCGCCCACTCACGAATGCACCTCAAAACCCAACCGCATCCGCCTATAAGGACGCCACAAAGCCGCCACCGCAGCCGGCGGCGCGACATCGCTCTCCCGATGATCGAACAGATGCGCGACCAGCATCGCCACCCCCTGCGCGATCGGCGCCGGCACCGCCTCGAAACTCAAGGCCAGCCCAGCCGAATACGCCACCGCCACCCGCCCAGCCGATCCCGCGGCAAGAACCCGAACCCACCCGACCCCATCCGCATCGATATCGACCGCATACGCCCCGACCGCCAACACGAAGGGCGCTCCCTCGCCAGGCAACCCGGTCAGTCCAGAAATCACGGTGACGGGCGCGACCAGCAACCGCCGCCACCCCGCCGCACTGGTCACCACATCCTCGAACGGCCGCACAATCACCGCCGCCCCCAGGAACGCCTCCCCCAGCAGCAAAGCCGTCGACGCCAACCGCGAGAGCACCAAATCCTCCCCCGTCTCCACCCGCAACAAAGCCCTAGCCGCGACGACCACCTCAGCGATCACTCCGGCAGAAATTGCCGACCCCGTCATAACGATGTCTCCAAAACTTCCCTCGCCCCTCCGGGGAGAGGGAGGGGCCCGCGCGCCCTTGCGCGTGGGAGGGAGAGGGGTGTTGGGACAAACACCCCTCGTCCCAAACCCTCCCGCCGAAACTCAAGCCACCGAGAACTTCAGCAACTTGATAGCCTCGGAATTCGTCACGCACCCACCGACCCGCTTGGTCGCGTAAAAGTTGACGAAAGGCTTGTTCGAATACGGATCGCGCAGGATCCCCGTCTCGGTCCGCTCGGCGATGATATACCCCGCGCGGAAATTCCCGAACGCGATCGCCAGCGCATTCGCCGCGATATCCGGCATGTCCTCAGCCTCCACCACCGGATACCCGAGCAGCGTAGCCGGCACCCCGGCCGCCAGCGAAGGCGCCCAGACGAACGCGCCATCCGTCGTCTTGAACTTCCGGATCCGCGCCAAGGTAGCCGCATTCATGACAAAGCTGGCCCCCTGTCGATAAGGCCCGCGCAAGGACTGAACCAGATCGATCAACCGCTCCTGCGGGTTCGCCGAAAAGTCCCCAGCCGTACCGCTAGCCAGATACTGCAAAGTCCCGAAAGCCCGAACCCCATCCGCAGTCGCCGCAGTAGCCGAAGTCAAAAACCCCTTCGGCCGCGACACGCCCGACCCCGACACGAACGCCGCCCCCTCGGCCTTAGCAAACTCCATCGCGATCTCGCCCGCCAGCCACTCCTCGACATCGAACGCCGCGTCATCGAGCATCGCCTGGCTGGCCGAAGGATTGGCATACAGCTCCCCCGTAGGCGGCGCGATCTCGACGAACACCGGCGAAGCCGTCTCCGGCCGCGCCGCATTCTCCGCCGCCCAACCGGACGGCGTACCCCCGGTCGTAACCAGCTTGCGATACCCCGCCGACCCCACCTTCACGACATTGGCGATCGACCGGATCGGCGACACCGCCTTCAGCAAAGTATCGATCTGAGCATCGATCTCCCGCGGCACCGCAAACCCGCCGGCATCCCCCGTAACCCCGGTAAAAGCCTTCATCTCCAGCGTGGCGCCAGTCCGAACGAACCCCGCAAACGCCGCATTCTGCGCCAAGGGGGAAGCCCCCGCCAAAACCGGCCGGTCAACAACACTCATATCCATCTCCTCGCATGAAACGAAAAAAGGCGCCCCGCAGGACGCCCAATGAAACTCTCTGAAAACCCTCGCCCCTCCGGGGAGAGGGAGGGACCCGCACGCGCTTGCGTGTGGGAGGGTGAGGGGCGTGAGGCTAGGAACGCCCGCGCCAAAGCCCCTCACTCTTCCGTCGGCAAGCGGCTCCTCCCTCCCTCTCCCCGACAGGGAGAGGGACAAGCCGCTAAGGCACCACCTCAACCCGAGCCAAAACCTGCATAGGCACGGCCACCAGACTAACCTCCACCAACTTGACCTCCAGCAACTCCCGCCGAACCCCCTGCCGCACGGACGTCGCCCGATACCCAACCGACAACCCAGCCACCGCACCAGCCGAGCCAGCTCCAAATCGGAAACCACCCCCTCGACCCGCAACCCCCGCGCATCCTCCGCAACGACGGACAAAGACCCAACCGCCCCCCCGCGATGCTGCCACAACAAAGGCACCACCCCAGCCCCGGCAAAAGCCCCCCGCCGCATCACATCCCCAGCCCGATCCACAACATCGAACACCGCCGCATACCCCGCGAACGCCACCGCGCCGGGCGTCACTTCAACCACGCAGCAAACCCCAGCTTACCCGCGCGACAACGCCGCCTGCCATGCTGCGGCAAACGCAGGATCGTGCGAGCGGCGGTGATAGGCTCCGCCGAGCGACATCCCCACCACGACGACAGACGTGGTCACGTTGCCGGTCATCGCCAATTCCTCGAGAAACGTGGCTTGCCGCTCGAGTGTCCATTCCTTCGCCCGGGGTTTCCGGGCCACAAGAACCCGGTTCTTCCCACCCGTGATGACCATCCTGCCGACCTTCGCGTTCCCGGCCGCCTTGCTCTTGATTCCCATGCCGCGCCCCCGCTTGCCTGCACCGCACCGCCAAACGCAGAAAGCCGGCGACGGCAAAGGCTCCCGCCCCGATCGTCCCGGCTTCCCCGAGAGCCAGACCGTCCGGCCCGACTCGCTAGTTTTCGATGTTCCCGTTATGTGCCAGATGAGCGTGACGATGTCAAGGTAATTAACCCGTTTGGTTACTCACCCGCGGGTGGATCGACCAGAGGCACGACACGATCGACCGCGGCCGCCCCCCATTCATCCAGCACGCTCTGATCGCCCTCGTCCGCCAACCGACGTCCGCGCTCGCTGCCCCAGCGCGCGCTATCCAGTCGCCGCAATGCCCATATCGCCGCGCCCCGGACGACCGGCGAGTCGTCGCCCAACAGTCCGACGACGGCCTCGACGAGGCCAGGATCGCTACTGTTCCCCGCCGCCATCAAGGCATTGCGGATCATCTTGGCGCGGCCGATGCGCTTGATCGGAGAGCCGGCGAAGACTTGGCGGAAGCTGGCGTCGTCGAGCGCTAAGATGTCTGCGAGTTCGGGCGCGATCAGCTCCGCCCGGGGATGAAAGGCCAGGTTCGCGTTCGCAGCGGCGGCAAACTTGTTCCAGGGGCACACCGCCAGGCAGTCGTCGCAGCCGTAGATGCGGTTGCCGATCGCGGTGCGGAACTCGTGCGGGATCGGGCCGGCATGCTCGATCGTCAGGTAGGAAATGCAGCGGCGGGCATCGAGCTGGTAAGGCCGCGGGAAGGCCGCGGTCGGGCACGCGGTCTGGCACGCGTCGCAACTGCCGCAGGTGTCGACGCCGCCCTTATCGGGTTCAAGATCGAGCGTCGTGTAGATCGCGCCGAGGAACAGCCAGCTGCCATGCTCGCGACTGACGAGATTGGTGTGCTTGCCCTGCCAGCCAAGCCCGGCGGCTTCGGCAAGCGGCTTCTCCATCACCGGCGCAGTGTCGACGAACACCTTCAGGTCGAACGGCGGCAAGTCCCGCCCCGCCTCCGCCGCCAACCACCGCCCCAGCGCCTTCAACTGCCGCTTCACGACATCGTGATAATCCGGCCCCTGTGCATAGACCGAGATCCGGCCCACCCCGCCCTCGTCCGCCAAGCGCAACGGATCGTCCTTCGGCGCATAACTCATGCCGAGCGCGATGACGCTGCGCACCTCGGGCCACAGGCCGGCGGGACTCTCGCGGTGGTGCTTGCGCTCCTCCATCCAGATCATGTCGCCGTGGCGGCCGTCGGCAAGCCATTGGTGGAGGCGTTCGCCCGCGCGCGGCGCCGCCCCCGCATGCGCGATCCCGCAAGCGACGAAGCCCAGTTCCGCCGCTTTGGCCTTGAGCCTGTGTTCCAGCTTGTCTTGCGCCACGTCCGCCCGCTACCACGACGCCACCCTCGGGAGGAAGATTGCGCGTGAACGATGAATGGGCGGTCACCGCGAACGGGATCGTGAAGCGGTTCGGCGATCGGCGCGTGGTCGACGGGGTGGACATGATGGTGCCGCGCGGCTCGGTGTACGGCGTGCTCGGGCCCAACGGCGCGGGCAAGACGACCACGCTGCGCATGCTGCTCGGGATCATCGAGCCCGACGAGGGTAGCCGCACGCTGCTCGGCTACGACAATCCGCGCGATGCGAGCGACCGGGTCGGCTATCTTCCCGAGGAGCGCGGACTGTATCCGGCGATGAAGGCGCGCGAGGCGATCGCGTTCCTGGGGGCGTTGCGCGGGCTCGACTGGAAGACCGGCCGCGAGCGTGCCGTGGTGCTGATGGAAGCCGCCGGCCTTGGCCATGCGGTCGACGAGAAGATTCGGAAACTGTCGAAGGGCATGGCGCAATTGGTGCAGTTGCTCGGCTCGGTGGTGCACCAGCCTGACCTGCTGGTGCTCGACGAGCCGTTTTCAGGGCTCGATCCGGTCAACCAGGAGCGGCTCGAGAAGCTGATCCTCAACGAGCGCGATCGCGGCGCGACGATCCTGTTCTCGACGCATATCATGAGCCATGCCGAACGCCTGTGCGACCGGCTGGCGATCATCGCCGGCGGCAAGCGGCGCTTCGAAGGCACCGTGGCCGATGCGCGGGGGATATTGCCGCAACGCGTCCACTACACGCCGCACCGCCCCGATCTGGCGATCCGCGGCGTGCTCCCATCGGACGCGGTAGCGGACGGGGACAGCTGGCGGTTCGAGCTACCGAACGAGGGAATCGAGAGCTTGCTCGTGAGACTGATCGACGCGGGATACGGGATTTCAGGGTTGTCGATCGAGCGGCCCGGCCTGCACGAGGCGTTCGTAAGGATCGTTGGGCAGCATGCCGACGTCGCGAAGGAGGACGCGGCATGAGCCGGTTCCGTCGCACCCTTCGCCAGACGTTCACGATCGCGCGACGCGACTTCATCGCCACGGTGTTCACCCCGATCTTCCTGCTGTTTTTGTTCGCGCCCCTGATCATGGGATCGTTCGGCGCGATCGGCGGACTGGGCGCGGCGAGCGTCACTGATGGTGCCCAGGACAAGACGCGGATCATCGCGATCGTCCCTGCCTCCACCGCGCGACCGATCGACGAGGCCGACGAGCGTCTGCGCGGCATGTTCCGCAGCGACGAAGCGCCCCCCGAACTGTCGATCGTCGCGCCGACCGCCGATCCAGGTGCCCAGGCGCGCGCGGCGTTCGAGACCAAGGACGTCGACGCCTCCGCGGTGCTGTACGGCCCGCTCGACGCGCCGCAGATCCTTTACGGACCGCGCGGCAAACGCTCGGCCGATTACCTCGGGTTGCTCGCGCAGACGACGCTGGCGGCGGAGAAGCTTGGCGGTACACTGCCGACGATCGCCGCGACCAAGACGCAGATCAAGCGTTCGACCACCTCGGTCGGTGGGCAGCACCAGTCGGCCTTCTTCGCGGTGTTCGGGATCTTCTTCCTGACGCTGTTCCTGTCGGGGCAGGTCGTGGGCACGATGGCCGAGGAGCGCAACAACAAGGTGATCGAGGTGCTCGCCGCCGCCGTGCCGCTCGAATCGGTGTTCTTCGGCAAGCTGATCGGGATGTTCGGAGTCGCGGTACTCTTCGTCGCGTTCTGGGGCACCGTCGTCACGCAGATCACGTCGCTGATGCCCGCGGGCGCGGCGGTGGCGCTGGGCGACCTGACGCCCGCGGTCGGCGCGCCGATGTTCGCGCTGCTGTTCGCGGCATATTTCAGCATGGCCTACCTGTTGCTCGGCTCGGTGTTCCTCGGCGTGGGCGCACAGGCGACGACGATGCGCGAAATCCAGATGCTGTCGCTACCGATCACCATCCTGCAGGTCGCGATGTTCGGGCTGTCGTCGGCCGCGGTTTCCCACCCCGGCAGCTGGCTCGCCACCGCCGCCGAACTGTTCCCCCTCTCCTCGCCATTCGCAATGGCCGGCCGCGCGGCAAACTCGCCCGAACTGTGGCCGCATGTCGCGGCGCTGGCATGGCAGGCGCTTTGGGTGACGATTTTTATAACGGTTGGGGCCCGCCTCTTCCGCCGTGGGGTGCTGCAATCGGGGAGTGCTAGGCCGTTCTGGCGGCGCAAGGCCAAGGCGGCAGCGTAGGCGTTTACGATCCTCCCCCGCCAGGGGGAGGTGGCTGGCTCTTGCCAGACGGAGGGGGAGGAAAGGGATTACCTCTGCTCCGTGTCCTCCCCCTCCGTCGCCTTCGGCACCACCTCCCCCTGGCGGGGGAGGATCATTCGGTTACGATCCCTACTCTATTGACATAAGTGTCAGCAAAGCCTCTCCTGCGGCAAAACAGGGGAGAGAAACGATGGCGACTCTGGTAAGAGACGTGGCGCAACAAATAGTCGATCCGCTCGACGTGAGCCGCGCCGAACTCTACCGCGACGACCTCTGGCAGGCGCCGTTCGCGCAACTCCGCGCCGAGTCCCCCGTCCATTACGTCGAGCACTCCGACTACGGCCCCTATTGGTCGGTCTCCACCTACAAGGGCATCGTCGAGGTCGAATCTCTCCCCGATCTCTATTCCTCCGAGGCCGGCGGGATTACGATCGCCGATTTCGTCGCCGAGCGCGACGTCCGCATGCCGATGTTCATCGCGCGCGATCGCCCCGTGCATACCGGCCAGCGCCGCACCGTCGCACCCGCCTTCACCCCCAGCGAGATGACCCGGATGTCGGGCGATATCCGGAGGCGGACCGCCGACATGCTCGACAGCCTGCCGTGGAACACGCCTTTCGACTGGGTCGATACCGTCGCGATCGAACTCACCACGCAGATGCTCGCGATCCTGTTCGACTTTCCCTGGGCGGACCGACGGAAGCTGACCCTATGGTCGGACTGGGCAGGCGATATCGAGATCGTCAAGAACGAGGAACTCCGCGGTCAGCGGCTCGCGTACATGTTCGAATGCGGGTCGTATTTCAAAGGCTTGTGGGACGCAAAGATCGACAAGAATCCGACGCCCGACCTGATCTCGATGATGATCCATTCGGACGCGATGAGCCACATGGATCACAACGAGTTCATCGGGAACCTCATCCTGCTGATCGTCGGCGGCAACGACACGACGCGCAATTCGATGTCCGCGCTCGCCTATGGCCTCGACAAGTTTCCGGAGTCGCGCGCGAAGCTGGAGGCGGACCCGACGCTGATTCCCAACGCCGTGAGCGAGATCCTGCGCTGGCAGACCCCGCTCGCGCACATGCGCCGCACCGCGACCGCGGACGCGGAATTGATGGGCCAGCAGATCAAGGCCGGCGACAAGCTCGCGCTCTGGTATATCTCGGCGAACCGCGACGAGGGCGTGTTCGGCGACGATGCGGACGCCATCGTGGTGGATCGCCCGAACGCGCGGCGGCATCTGGCGTTCGGCCACGGCATCCACCGCTGCGTCGGCGCACGGCTGGCGGAGATGCAGATCGCGATCCTCCTGGAGGAGATGGCCGCGCGGCGGATGCGGATCAACGTGCTCGCCGAACCGACGCGGGTCGCGGCGTGCTTCGTCCACGGCTATCGCACGCTGCCGGTGGAAATCAGCAAATACTGACGGCGAGCGTAACCTTATCGGGTGGTTCGGCCGTACCTATATCCGAACCATGGAGACGAACATGACCCAGGACCGCCGCGCTTTCCTCACGCTTGCCGGAGCAGGCGTCGCCGGCTTCGCACTCTGGGGATGCACGTCACAACCCGCGCAGGCCGCCGAGCGGTTCGAGGTCACGCTGACCGACGCGCAGTGGCGCAAGAAGCTGTCGCCGGACGCGTATAACGTGCTCCGCAAGGATGGTACCGAAGTCCCGTATTCGAGCCCGCTCAACGCGGAGCATCGCGCGGGTATCTTCTCGTGCGGCGGGTGCGCGCTGCCGAACTTCTCGTCGAAGACGAAGTTCGAAAGCGGGACGGGGTGGCCGAGCTTCTGGCAGCCATTGCCGAACGCGGTGCGGACGCGGGTGGATTCGACGATGGGGATGGGGCGGACCGAGGTGCACTGCCGCCGGTGCGGCGGGCATCTCGGGCACGTTTTCGATGATGGACCTAAGCCGACGGGGAAGCGCTATTGCATGAACGGCGATGCGCTAACGTTCAAGGCGGCGTGAGGGCGTTCATTTGAAGGTGTTCGACGCGTGACACTGTTGAGCAAATAGAGTGTTCCCCCGCGAAGGCGGGGGTCCAGACTGGGCTCCCGCCTTCGCGGGAGAACAAGAAGCTAGCAGAGCAGTGTTCGCCTTATGCCACCTCCCCGGCGAAGGCCGGGGTCCAGTTGGGGGACGTCGTCGACGGAGGTGGCGGTCTGTTACCGCGACCTTTCCAACTGGGCCCCGGCCTTCGCCGGGGAGGTCGCCTAACGGGACGGTCGGGGAGCTATCAGTAGCGAAACGTTGGATGTAGCGCGTAAACTGTCGCGGACGTCAGGCATCACGCGGAAGTGAAAACCTCAGTTCGCCTCGTTCACCAGCGTGAAGATGCCGCGGGGGTCAGTCGGGCCGTGCTGGATCGTCGCAAGCTGCGCAGCATTGGCGCGCTGCGTTGCAGACACGGTGTGGGTCGCGCTCGCCATCTGGTACGAAGGCTGCACCGGCGCATCAAAATTATCGCCAGCAGGCGCGTGGCCCGAATAGATGAAGCCCTTGGTCGGATAGGCCGAAGTGCCGAGGTCGCCCTGCGGACCGTACCAGACCTTGACCATGCTCCAGTCACCGGCCGCCGAGACGTCGACCGCACGGACGTTCGTCTCGATCGCACCAGGGCGTGACCAGTTGGCATGCGTAAGGAGAACTTCGCGGTCGCTGACGACCTTCGAGACCATCGCGACATGGCCGACGCGCATCCGCGAGGTCGGCGAGAAGGCGAGGACCGAGCCGGCCTTCGGGGTGTGGCCACGCTCGTAGCGACCCTCGGCCTGGCTCCACCAGGTGTTGGCGTTGCCGCGGATTTCGATGCCCGACACCGAGCGGGCGAACGTCACGCACTGCCAGAACTGAGCCGCAGCAGGGGTGGCCGTCATCAGGCCGCACGATACCACCAGCGCAAAACGCGCTGCTAACGCCTTGAAATTCATCGAGACCCCCCGGCCAAAACCCGTTTGTCGCATTCTGGCTACGGGAGGTTCGATTTAATTGAAACCCGTGCGGGAACCATATCCGACGAAGCGTGTTACCGCGCCGACCAACGCCCCGAATGGGCGCTCAGGGCGGCTCAGTTCATGAGTTTCCAACCGGTTATGCGGTCCACGGTGACCTGCGTGACCGCATGATAGCCCGGCCGCGCCTTGCCGTAGATGTCCATCGCCAGCTTGTGGCCCCAGTCGCCCGAGTCCATCATCTGCTGGAACAGCGGCGCGACGAACTTCCGCCGGCCCTGCGAGGTCAGGAACTGCTCCGCCGAGGCGTCGGCGGGCGCATAGTGATTGGCGAGCGCGAGTTGCAGCCAGGCGAAGCGGATTTCCGCATTGCCCGTGGTGTTCCAGCCGAACGCGTCGTCGAGCGTCTTCAACCGCTCGGCCGAGAGTTTGCGCGGGAGCTGCGTGATGAACCGCGTGATCTCCTGCGTCGTGGCCTTGCCGGGCACGCCCGAGACGGGACCGCCGGCCGCATACGCCTTCGCCGCCGCATCGACAGCGGGGAACGCAGCCGACGTGACATGGACTGCGTTCGCCGGGATACCGGGTTGGTAGACCCACGCATCGACGCCGATCGTCCTGGCTTCGGCGGGAGTCAGCAGCTTCGACTTGAGATCGGCGAGGAAGCCCGCACTGGTCTGCGGCTGGAAGGCGTGGCGGTCGAAATAGCTGCGGAGATACGCGTCCCAGCGCGCACGGCCGACCTGCTTCTCGATCGTGCGGAGGAACGCCGCGCCCTTGTCGTAGGCGATCTGCGTCATGCCGTCGTCGGGATCGCGCGCCGCGTCGAGATCGAGGTGGAGCTGCGTGTCCTTCGCGGCGGGGCCACCGGCGTCCTTCACCGCGGCGAGCATGTCGGTCCAGGCGAGGTCGGCCTCCATGTCGGCGCGGCGCTTGCCGTAGAGCGCCTCCATGATCCGGTTCTCGAAATAGCTGGTAAAGCCTTCGTTAAGCCAAAAATCGTCCCACGTCGCGTTCGTCACGAGGTTGCCCGACCAGCTGTGCGCGAGTTCGTGCGCGATCAGCGAGACGAGGCTGCGGTCGCCGGCGATCGCGGTCGGCGTCGCGAAGGTGAGCGTCGGGTTCTCCATGCCGCCGAACGGGAACGACGGCGGCAGGACCAGCACGTCGTAGCGGCCCCAGCGATACGGGCCGTACAGCCCCTCGGCGGCGGCGACGAACTTCTCAAGCTCGCCGAACTCGTACGCGGCCTTGGGCAGCGTCGCGGGCTCGGCCCAGATGCCGGTGCGGGGCCCGGTCGACTTGAACGCGATGTCGCCCACCGCGAGCGCGATCAGGTAGGGCGCGACGGGCTTGTCCATCTTGTACTGGAACGTGCAGCGATCGGCGACGCACGCTGGCTTGCCGGTCGCGAGCCCGCTCATCACCGCGGTGAGCTGCTTGGGGACCGCGATCTTCGCTTCCCAGGTCTGGCGGATACCGGGGGAGTCCTGCGTCGGGATCCAGCTGCGGTTGAGGATCGCCTCGCCCTGGCTGAACAGGAACGGCTGCTTTTTGCCCGCGGTCTGCGCGGGGGTGAGCCATTGCAGCGCCTTCGCGTCGGGCGACGACGCGTAGGCGATGCGGATTGTCTTCGCGCCGTTGAGCGTGACGGTCAGCGGCGCGCCATGAATCTTGTCGACCGCGCCGACCGAGTAGGGGAGCGGCTTGCCGACGGCGTCGGTGATGTTGACGATCTTCAGCCCGTTGTCGTCGAGGACAAGTTTCGCGCCCGGTTTCGCCAGGACGTCGAGCGTGGCGATGCCGCGGATGACGTGGGTGTCGAAGTCTGCGGCGAGATCGAGCGCGACATGCGTGACGCGCGCCTCGGCGGGGCGGGCGTAGCTGTGCGGGTCGTGCGCGTCGGGGGTGGTGAGGACCGGTGCGACCGTCTGCGCGACGGCGGGGGATGCGAGGACGAGGCCGAGGGCAGTGGCTAGAGCGGGGATACGCATGGGAACTCCGATGTCGCCGTTCCTCGATATCGGGACGGCCATGCGTCGGTCCTACCGCGCGGGTCCCCTTGCTGGAAGAGTAGGGTTAGCGCGACCTCTCGATCCTCCCCCGCAAGGGGGAGGTGTCGCCGAAGGTGACGGAGGGGGAGGACACGGAACGCACGTTTCGCATGCCGCCCCCTCCGTCTGGCAAGGGCCAGCCACCTCCCCCTGGCGGGGGAGGATCATTGGAAGCCGTGGCTCCTAGCTCTCGTGAACTGTGTTCGTTGCCAATCGCGCCAACCGCGCCTCATGCTCCACTCGCCCGAACGGAAACCGCGAGAAGAAGAACGCCGAGACGCACGCCAGCACGATATAAAGGCCCGCGTAAATCAGCGTCAGCCGGTCGATCGTCTCCACCGGCACCGTCCCCGGCGTCGCCTTGGCCGGGAACCCCGCCACCGCGAGGATCATCCCCGCGAAGAATATCCCGATCCCGCTGGTGCATTTCTGCACGAAGAACGACCCCGCGAAGAACACCCCTTCCGACCGCCTACCCGTCTTCGCCTCCGAATCCTCGACCACGTCGGCCATCATCGACGCGCCGAGGATGAACCCGGTGACGTTCGACGCGGTGCCGAGGATGAAGAACCCGAACAGCATCGGCAGCAGCGTGGGCTCGCCAACCTCCGGAAACACGCCGAGCATCCGCAACCAATAGGGCGACGTGTTGAGCGCCGCGCCCAGCAGCACCGCGCCCATCGCCGCCTTGGGCTTGCTGCCCGTCCTGCCGAGCCGGGGCGCGGCGAGGAACGCGAGAAACACACCCGAGAACAACGCGATCGTCAGGTAGACGAACACCGGCCCCTTGAAGCCCCACACATAGGTGTAGAGGTAGTTCGACATCGCATAGCTGATGCCCTGGATCGTGTACGCGCAGACGCCCGCCGCCATCAGGATCGCGAATGCGCGATTCTTAACGGTCTGGCGGAGTTCGGCGAAGGACTCGCGCAAGGTCTGCTTGGCGATCGGCGGGTTCGGCAGATGCCTGATCTCGTGATGCGTGCCGAGCGCGGAGACGAGGATCGCGACGCCGATGAAGATCGCCCCCGCCAGCGCGAAGCCGCCATAGCCGGCGCGGTTGAGCAGGCCGTTCGGGAACGCCGCGGTGGGCGCGAGGAAATACTGGTACGCCGACAGCAGCATCAGCAACCCGCCGACCCAGCCGAACAGATAGCGATACGCCATGATCCGCGTGCGCTCGTCATAGCCCGACGTGAGCTCGGGCGTCAGCGCGACCGACGGCACTTCGTAGCAACTCACCGCGCTGCGCACGATCACCGCCATGACGAACAGCCAGACGAGCGTCTGCGGCTCCGACATCACCGAGGGCGGGTTCCACAGCAGCAGCCAGCCGATCATGATCGGCAGCGCGGACGCGTACATCCACGGGTGCCGACGGCCCCATCTGGTCCGCGTGCGATCGGAGAAGAAGCCCACCGCCGGATCGACGAACGCATCGATCAGCAGCGCCATCATGATGACGAGCCCGACGGTGGCGGACGGGAGCCCGACGACCTGGTTGTAGAACAGCAGCAGGAACGTGCCGAACCCGGCATCCTTCACTCCGTACGCGACCGCGCCGAAGCCGTAACTCGCCATCGTTCCGGTCGAGAGGCGGCGGGCGGGTGCGGTCATTTCAGTTTGTCGAGCAGCGCGAACAGCGAGGGTTGGGCGGGGTCCCAGCTCGGCCGCGTGCCGATCGTCATACCGCCATCGACGAGGATGTGCGTGCCGGTGATGAAGCTGGCATCGCCGCTCGCGAGGAACGCGACCGCGGCGGCGATGTCCTCGCTGGTGCCGGGGCGACGGATCGGCTGCGCGTCGGCGGCGATATGCGCGATCATCGCATCGGCCTGCGTCGTCTTGGCGGCGTCGAGTTCGAGCGTGCGCGTGAAGATATTGGTGACGATGAAGCCGGGAACGACCGCGTTCACGCGGATCTTGTGCTGCGCGAGATCGGCGGCGGCTTGCTTGGTGAGGTGGAGCACGCCGGCCTTGGCGGTGGAATAGGCGGTCGGCGCGTAACCGGTGCCGAGCGCGGACACCGACGAGGTGTTGACGATCGCGCCGCCGCCGCGTTTCGCCATCAAGGGTGCTGCGTAGCGGATGCCGAGCGCGACCGAGCGGAGGAGGAGCGCCTGCGTGCGGTCCCAGTCCTCGGGCGAAATCTCGCCGATCGGGTCGCGCGAGCCGCCCGCGCCGGCGTTGTTGAACAGGATGTCGAGCCCGCCCGCATCATCGGCGGTCTGCATCAGCGCCTCAATATCGCCCGCCTGGAGCACGTCGGTGCGCTGGAACAGGATGCGGCCGCCGGAGGCGTCGGCGAGCGCGTGGCCGCCGGCCTCGTCGATGTCGCCGATCAGGACGGTGGCGCCTTCGTCGGCGAGTCGCAGTGCGGTCGCTCGGCCGATGCCGGACGCGCCGCCGGTCACAACGGCACGCTTGCCTGAAAACCTCACACGCTCTCTCCTGCTCTTTTTTGCGAGCATAGTACGGGCTTTGCACTCGTCAATGACGCCTCGTTCGAAAAACGGGTTTGCGGCGGGCAGCGCTCGGCGATACCAAGCGGGCAAACATTCGGAGGATGCGTGATGGATACGACCAACCTGTTCCGGCTCGACGGCCGCGTCGCGCTGATCACCGGCGGCAGCCGCGGGATCGGCAAGATGATCGCCGCCGGCTTCATCGCGCAGGGGGCCAAGGTGTACATCTCGTCGCGGAAAGCCGATGTGTGCGAGGCCGCGGCGGCGGAGCTCGGACCGAACTGCATCGCGTTGCCGCAGGACGTCTCGACGGTGGCAGGGTGCAAGGCGCTGGCCGCGCAGTTCGCCGAGCATGAGTCGAAGCTCGATATCCTCGTCAACAACGCGGGGGCGGCATGGGGCGTGCCGTTCGAGGAGTTTTCGGAGGTCGGCTGGGACAAGGTCATGGACCTGAATGTGAAGTCGCCGTT
Source organism: Sphingomonas sp. PAMC26645 (assembly GCF_004795835.1). Lineage (NCBI taxonomy): Bacteria > Pseudomonadati > Pseudomonadota > Alphaproteobacteria > Sphingomonadales > Sphingomonadaceae > Sphingomonas > Sphingomonas sp. PAMC26645. Next base: position 1,197,094 of record NZ_CP039249.1, on the reverse strand, counting down.
CTTCCTGACGCAGGCGCTGCATGCGGCGCTGAAGGCGTCGGGCTCGCGAGAGCGGCCGGCGAAGGTGATCAACATCACGTCGATCGACGGCCAGCGGCTGAACCCTTGGGAGACGTACAGCTATCATGCGTCGAAGTCGGCGCTGATCTATCTGACGAAGCGGATGGCGGCGCGGCTGGTGACGGACTCGATCAACGTCACCTCGATCGCACCGGGGGCGTTTGCGAGCGACATGAACAAGGCGGCGCGCGATCATGGGGACGCGGTGGCGCAGGGGATTCCGGCGAAACGGGTCGGGGTGGACGAGGATATGGCGGGCGCGGCGATCTACCTGGCGAGCCGCGCGGGGGATTATGTGATTGGGGAGACGATCACGGTGGACGGCGGGCTGGTGCACGCGTCGCTAGGCACAAGCATCGACGCGTGAGCCAATTCCCTCGCCCCTCCGGGGAGAGGGAGGGAGGAGCGCTTGCGACGGAAGGGAGAGGGGCGTTGGGACGAACCGTCCCGAGCCTCACTCCCCTCTCCCTTCCCACGGCAAGTACCGCGGGCCCCTTCCCTCTCCCCGGGGGGGCGAGGGACCTTTAGTTAACGCGCTATGCCGCCGGCAGCGAGAACGGCCAGGGTTACTAACTCGCTGGCCGTGCTCGTCATCGGCGCAACCTGTACCGGCTTTTCCATCCCGATCAGCATTGGCCCGATAACCGAGTCCCCGCCCAGCTCCCGCAACAGTTTCGCCGAGATGTGGGCGGACTGAAGCCCCGGCATGATCAGCACATTCGCCGGCCCGGACAGCCGCGCAAACGGATAGTTTGCCAGCTGCTTCGGGTTCAGCGCTACGTCGGGCGCCATCTCGCCCTCATACTCGAACCCGACCTTCCGCCCGTCGAGCACCGTCACCGCGTCACGGATGTTGTTGAGCCATTCGCCCTTCGGATTGCCGAAGTTCGAATAGCTCAGGAACGCCACGCGAGGCTCATGCCCCATCCGCCGCGCAACCGCCGCGGTCTGCTCGGCAAAGTCGGCGAGTTGCTCGGCGGTCGGGCGCTCGTTGACCGTGGTGTCGGCAATAAACACCGTGTGGCTCTGCCCTACCAGCAGATGAATACCGAACGGCGTCTTCCCCGCCGCCGGATCGATCACGCGATAAATCTGGCGCATCGTCTCGCCATAGGTGCGCGTGATGCCGGTAATCAGCGCGTCGCCCTCACCGAGCTGGAGCAGCAGCGCGCCGAAGATGTTGCGGTCCTGGTTGACCATCCGCTCGCAATCGCGGCGCAGATAGCCGCGCCGCTGGAGCCGCGAATACAGAAAGTCGACCATCCGGGGCACGAGCGGCGAGACGCGGCTGTTGTGGAGTTCGAAGCTCTCGGGATCGGTGACGCCAAGCGCGCGCAACCGGTCGGGCACGTCGTCGCGGCCGACCAGGACCGGGGTGCCGTAGCCGCCTTCCTTGAACGCGATTGCCGCGCGCAGGACGACTTCTTCCTCGCCCTCCGCGAAGATCACGCGCTTCGGGTGCGCGCGGGCGCCTTCGTACGCCATCGACAGGACCGAGGTGGTCGGGTTGAGGCGCGCGCGCAACGAATGGCGATACGCTTCGATGTCGAGGATCGGCTTGGTCGCGACGCCAGACGCCATCGCCGCCTTGGCGACCGCGACGGGGACGACTTCCATCAGCCGCGGATCGAACGGCGCGGGGATGATGTACGCCGGGCCGAAGCTGTGGCTGACGCCGTACGCCGCCGCGACTTCCTCGGGCACGCGTTCACGCGCGAGTTCGGCAATCGCGTTGGCCGCGGCGATCTTCATCGCGTCGTTGATGCCGGTCGCGCGGACGTCGAGCGCTCCGCGGAAGATGAACGGGAAGCCGAGCACGTTGTTGACCTGGTTCGGATAATCCGAGCGGCCGGTCGCGACGATCGCGTCGGGGCGCGCGGCCATCGCGAGTTCGGGGCGGATCTCCGGCTCGGGATTGGCCATCGCGAAGATGATCGGCGCGGGGGCCATGTCCTTGACCATCTCCGGCGTCAGCGAGCCCGCCGCAGAGAGCCCCAGGAACACGTCGGCGCCGACCAGCGCCTCGGTCAGCGTGCGCGTTTCAGTCACCGCAGCGTGCGCGGACTTCCACTGGTCGACGCCCTCGCGCCCCTGGTAGATCACGCCCTTGCGATCGCACAGGATCACGTTGTCGCCCCGCACGCCCATCGCCTTGACGAGCTCGGTGCAGGCGATCGCCGCGGCACCGGCGCCGTTGACGACGATCTTGACCTCGGAGAGTTTCCGCCCGGTCAGCAGGCACGCGTTGATCAGGCCGGCGGCGGTGATGATCGCAGTGCCGTGCTGGTCGTCATGGAAGACGGGGATGTTCATCCGCTCGCGCAGGGCCTGCTCGATGATGAAGCATTCGGGCGCCTTGATATCCTCGAGGTTGATCCCGCCGAAGGTCGGCTCCATCAGCTCGACCGCGTCGATGAAGCGGTTCACGTCCTCGGTCTTCAGCTCGATGTCGATCGCGTCGACGTCGGCGAAGCGCTTGAAGAGGACGGCCTTGCCTTCCATCACCGGCTTGCTGGCGAGCGGACCGAGATTGCCCATGCCGAGGATCGCGGTACCGTTCGAGATCACCGCGACGAGGTTTCCCTTCGCGGTGTAATCGTAGACGGTCGCGGGATCGTCATAGATCGCCTGCACCGGCACCGCGACGCCGGGCGAATAGGCGAGCGCGAGATCGCGCTGCGTCGCCATCGGCTTCGACGCGATGATCTCGATCTTCCCCGGGCGGCCTTCCGAGTGGAAGAGCAAGGCTTCGCGTTCGGAGAATTGCAGCGTTTCGTCGGACATGGGCGGGGCCTCTCTCTGTTGCCTGTGTCTTTACGCAGACGATGCCGCTTCGTCACCCCGGACACTTCGCCCATGTTCTCCTGCGAACGCAGGAGCCCAGGATCAAGCAGCGCTGTCCCCTCGAACCCTGGACTCCTGCGTTCGCAGGAGAACGGCACCGGATGACGCGGCGACAAACTCCCGCTAGATCGCCGCCGATGTCGCACCCCGCCCCTACCCCCATGATGACGCAGTATCTCGGCCTGAAGGCGGAGGCGCAGGATTGCCTGCTGTTCTACCGGATGGGCGATTTCTTCGAACTGTTCATGGATGATGCGCGGGTCGCAGCCGGCGTGCTCGACATCGCGCTGACCGCGCGCGGCGAGCATGAGGGCAAGCCGATCCCGATGTGCGGCGTGCCGGTGCATGCGGCGACGGTGTATCTGCAACGGCTGATCAAGGCCGGCCACCGGGTTGCGATCGCCGAGCAGGTCGAGAGCCCGGCGGAAGCCAAGGCGCGCGGCGGATCGAAGGCGCTCGTCGCACGCGCGATCGTGCGGGTCGTGACGGCGGGCACGCTGACCGAGGAAGCGCTGCTCGACGCGCGCTCGGACAATTGGTGCGTGGCGATCGGCGAGGCGGGCGGGTTGGTGGCGATCGCCGCCGCAGACGTGTCGACCGGGCGCTTCGAGATCGTCGAGGTTGCGGGTGACGCGGTCGAGGCGGAACTCGCAAGGCTCGGTGCGGCCGAGGTTGTTGCGTCGGAGGCTAGCGCTTTCGAGGAGGCAGCGACGACGCTGCGCCCGAAGATCGACTTCGACAGCGGCGCGGGCGAGGCTCGGTTGAAGCGGCTATACGGCGTGGCGACGCTCGACGGGTTCGGGCAGTTCGGCCGCGCAGGGCTCGCCGCAGCCGGAGGCCTGGTCGCGTATCTGGAGCATAATGCGAAGGGCACGATGCCCTTCCTCCGCCCCCCGCGGATCGGCCGAGCGGCGGAGACGATGGCGATCGACGCCGCCACCCGCGAGAGCCTCGAGCTGACCTGCACCACCGGTGGCGTACGCAAGGGGAGCCTGCTCGACGCGGTCGACCGGACCGTCACCGGGGCCGGCGCGCGGTTGCTCGGCGCGGACCTCGGCGCGCCGTTGATGGACAAGGCAGCGATCGATGCGCGGCTCGATCTGGTGCGGCTGTTCCATGACGACCAGGCGGCGCGCGAGCGATTGCGGTCGACCTTGCGCGCGCTGCCTGACATCGGCCGCGCGCTCGGACGGCTGGCGGCAGGGCGTGGCGGCCCACGCGATCTCGGGCAGTTGCGCGACGGGCTCGACGGCGCCTGGAGCCTAGGCGAGCGGATGGATGCGATCGTCGATCCGCCGGTGCTGCTCCGGGACATCGCGCCAAGATTGCGCGGGCACGGCGCGCTGATCGACCTGCTCAAGCGCGCGCTGGTGCCGTCGCCGCCGATCGAGGCATCGGACGGCGGCTATATCGCGGCAGGCTATGACGCCGCGCTCGACGACCTACGCGATGCCGGCGCTGGCGGACGGCGCGCGATCGCCGCGCTGGAGGCGGAGTTCCGCACCGCGACCGGCGTTACCGCGCTGAAGATCCGCCACAACGGCGTGCTCGGCTATCATGTCGAAGTGCCGGCGCGGGCCGCGGATCCGTTGATGAAGCCCGAGAGCGGCTTCACGCATCGCCAGACTCTCGCCGGCGTGGTCCGCTTCAATACCCCTGCGCTGCACGAGGTCGCGGCGAAGGTGTCGCAGGCCGGCGCGCATGCACTGGCGGCGGAGGCAGCGCATCTCGAGGAACTCACCGCGCAGGCTCTCGCCGGGCGCGATGCGATTGCCGCGACCGCGGATGCGCTCGCGCGGCTCGACGTCGCAGCGGGGCTAGCCGAGCGCGCGGCGGAAGGCGCCTGGGCGCGGCCGTCGCTGGTCGATCATGCGTGTTTCGAGATCGAGGGCGGCCGGCATCCGGTGGTCGAGGCGGCGGTGGCGAAGTCGGGCGATCGGTTCGTCGCCAACGACTGCAATCTGTCGGAAAGCTCGCGACTGTGGCTCGTCACCGGCCCGAACATGGGCGGTAAATCGACCTTCCTCCGCCAGAACGCGCTGATCGCGGTGCTCGCGCAGGCCGGGTCGTACGTGCCCGCGACCAAGGCCACGCTGGGGCTGGTCGATCGCCTGTTCAGCCGCGTCGGCGCGTCGGACAACCTCGCCCGCGGCCGCTCCACCTTCATGGTTGAGATGGTCGAGACCGCGGCGATCCTCGCGCAGGCGACGCCGCGCTCGTTCGTGATCCTCGACGAGGTCGGGCGCGGCACGTCGACCTATGACGGCCTCGCGATCGCCTGGGCGGTGGTCGAGGCGATCCACGAGGACAATCGCTGCCGCTGCCTGTTCGCGACACATTACCACGAACTGACGCGGTTGGCGGAGCGGTGCGAGGCGCTGTCGCTACACCACGTCCGCGCGCGCGAGTGGAAGGGCGATCTGGTGCTGCTCCACGAACTCGCCGACGGCCCGGCGGATCGGAGTTACGGGCTCGCCGTCGCGCGGCTTGCGGGGATGTCGCCGGTGACGGTGGCGCGCGCGAAGGCGGTGCTAGCGAAACTCGAGGCGGGACGCGCGAAGACTGGTGGGCTCGCGGCCGGGCTGGACGACCTGCCGTTGTTCGCCGCGGCGGCACAGGTCGAGGAAGCGGCGTGCGACGTGCTTCGCGAGGATCTGGCGAAACTCGATATCGACGCGATGAGCCCGCGCGATGCGCTGGACGCGCTGTACCGGTTGAAGGCCTTGGCGAACGAGGGCTAACTCTCCGTCATGCCGGGCTCGTTCCGGCATCCACCGTTCCGCACATTCGAGAGAATTGCGTGCGCGGGACGGTGGGCCCCGGCCTCCGCCAGGTGACAGAGTGGGTTGGTGGCAAGGTAAGCTGCTCCCCTCCCTGGAAGGGAGGGGTTGGGGGTGGGTCGGGTTCCGCATGTCCTTGCGGTTGCGACATAAACCGGCCGACCCACCCCCTGCCCCTCCCTTCCAGGGAGGGGAGACTGTTTCGGGATTGGCGACGTGCGAGAATGTCTCTCGCGTCCTAGTATCTCACGATACGTCAATGCTAGGCGGCGGCCGGATTTAGCGGAGCGCGGGCTTTGGGCGGACATCATCACGGGCACGATCATGGGCATTCGCATTCCAGCGGGCATGCCGGCCATTCGCACGGCGGCCACAGCCACGCCCCGGCCTCGTTCGACCGCGCCTTTGCGATCGGCATCGGTCTCAACATCGTCTTCGTCGTCGTCGAGGCGATCGTCGGCCTGCGGATCGACTCGGTCGCGCTGCTCGCCGACGCCGGCCACAACCTATGCGACGTGCTCGGCTTGGTCGTGGCATGGGGCGGCACGATGCTCGCGCGCACGGCGCCGACCAAGCGCTACACCTACGGGCTGAAGGGCTCGACGATCCTCGCCGCGCTGGCCAATGCATTGCTGTTGCTGGTCGCGCTCGGCGCGATCGTGCTGGAGGCGTCGCAGCGCTTCTCTGACCCCGCCCCGACCGCCGGCCTCACCGTGTCGATGGTCGCCGGCATCGGCATCGCCGTCAACGCGTTCACCGCGTGGATGTTCGCGCGCGGCCGCAAGGGAGACGTCAACATCCGCGGCGCGTACCTCCACATGGCCGCGGACGCGCTCGTGTCCGCGGGCGTGGTGATCGCCGGCTTCGTGATCTGGCGCACCGGCCTCACCTGGATCGACCCCGCAGTGAGCATCGTCATCGCGATCCTGATCTTCTGGCAGACCTGGGGCCTGCTCCGCGAAACCGTCGAGATGTCGCTGTCCGCCGTCCCCCGCGGGATCGAATTTGACCATGTCGACGAGGCGCTGTGCAGCCTGCCCGGCGTCACCGAGATCCACGATCTACACATCTGGCCGATGAGCACCACCGAACCCGTCCTCACCGCGCATCTCGTAATGCCCGCCGGCCACCCCGGCGACCAATTCCTCAGCAACGCCAGGACGATGCTCCACGACAAATTCGGGATCGGCCACGCCACGTTGCAGGTTGAGACCGGCAACGGCCACGACTGCTCGATGGCGGATAAGGCTACAGTCTGAACTTGGCCGTTTGAACTTTTCCGGTGCGGCACGGGTTACCGTGTCACGCATCAGGAGATTATCCCATGAAGAAGCATCTTATCGCAGCATTGATGTCGGTCGCCGTCGCAGCGCCGGCCATGCTGCCGACCGCCGCGACCGCACAGCGTTACGACGATCGCCGCGACAACAACGACCGTCGCGATCGTGACGATCGCCGTTTCAACAACGATCGCCGCGGCAACGATCGCAACTGGCGTGGCGACGACCGCAACTGGGATCCGTCGAACAGCTATCGTGACGGCAAGTACCGCGAGCGCCGCCTCAGCCGCAATGACCGCATCTATCGTGGTCGCGACGGCCGCGCCTATTGCAAGCGCAACGACGGTACGACCGGCCTGGTGATCGGCGCCCTCGGCGGCGGCGCGCTGGCGAACCTGATCGGTGGCGGCACGCTCGGAACGCTGGCGGGTGCCGGTGGCGGCGCCTTGCTCGGCCGCTCGGTCGACCGCGGCAACGTGAAGTGCCGCTGAGCTTCAGCCGAAGCTAGCGAACAAGGAAGCGGCGGCCGAGCGATCGGCCGCCGTTTTCGTATCTACAGCATGCCGTACAGAAGCGTGCCGTTAAGCCCGATGATCACCGCGGCGATCACCCAGGCGAGGATCTTCAGCCAGGCCGGGCTGACCAGATCGCCCATGATCGTGCGGTCGCCGGTGAACTTGACCAGTGGCACCACCGCGAACGGAAGTTGCAGGCTCAGCACGACCTGGCTCAGCACCAGCAGCTTGGTCGCCCCCGCATCGCCCGACGCACCGACCACGAATACCGCGGGCACGATCGCGAGCAACCGCGTCACCAGCCGCCGCGCCCAGACCGGCATGCGCAGGTTGAGGAACCCCTCCATCACGATCTGGCCGGCAAGCGTTCCCGTCACCGTCGAGTTCTGGCCCGACGCCAGCAGCGCAACCGCGAAGAGCACACTCGCCGCGCCCATGCCGAGCATCGGGGCTAGCAGCTGGTATGCCTGGTCGATCTCGGCAACGTCGGTGCGCCCTGCGACGTGGAAGGTCGCCGCCGCGAGGATCAGGATCGCCGCGTTGATGAAGAACGCCAGCCCCAGCGCCACGGTGCCGTCGATCGTCGCCATCGTGATCGCGTCGCGCTTGCCCGCCGTGTCCTTGGCGAACGCACGCGTCTGGACGATCGACGAGTGGAGATACAGATTGTGCGGCATCACGGTCGCGCCGAGGATGCCGATCGCGATGTAGAGCATCGCCGGGTTGGTCACGATCTGCGTCGTCGGGACGAGCCCGCCGAGCACGCCCGCCCATTCGGGCCGCGCCAGGAACAGCTCGAAGACGAAGCAGCCAGCGATGATCACGAGCAAGGCGACGACGAACGCCTCAAGCTTGCGGAACCCGAAGCGTTGCAGCGCGAGGATCAGGAACACGTCGAGCGCGGTGAGGACGACGCCGTAGACCAAAGGCAGCCCGAACAGCAGCTTCAGCGCGATCGCGGTGCCGAGCACCTCGGCGAGGTCGCAAGCGATGATCGCGATCTCGCACAGAAACCAGAGCGCGACCGAGACCGGCTTCGAATAATGCGCGCGGCAGGCCTGGGCGAGGTCGAGCCCGGCCACGATGCCGAGGCGCGCGGAGAGGGCTTGCAGCACCATCGCCATGAGGTTCGACAGCAGCACGACCGACAGCAACGTGTAGCCGAACGCGGAGCCGCCGGCGATGTCGGTCGCCCAGTTGCCGGGGTCCATATAGCCGACCGCGACGAGATACCCCGGCCCGACGAATGCGAACAGCCGCCGCCAGAACGACGCGCCTTCGGGGACGACGACGGTGCGGTGGCTCTCGGCGAGCGAGTTGGCGAAGCCGGACGCGGGGAGATTGGGGGCTGACATCGGGGGGTGCTTTGCCGGAACGAGGGGAAGGGGACAAGGCATGGCTGGCGAGTCGGGCGACAACGCGTTCACCTCCGTCCCGTCACTCCAGGGATAACTGGGGTATTCCGGTTGGCGGGTGTAGCCATTCGAATGGAGAGATGCCGGCTTTCGCCGAGCCGACGTGTGCGTGCGCACACAACGAATATATGGGAAGCGTCTCCCCTCCCTGAAAGGGAGGGGCTGGGGGTGGGTAGGCCCGCTCGAGCCCCAACCCGTCGAACACGTGGAAACCGACCCACCCCCGCCCCCTCCCTTCCAGGGTGGGGAGCAAGGAAGTCAGATGACCTTCATGTCCGCCTGATAATGATGCCAAGCGAAGATCGCCGCAGCTCCACGGTGAGGGCGCCAAGCCTCCGCCACCTCGCGCGTCAGTTTCTCGCTCGGCCGAGTCTCGTGACCCAATATCCGCCCGACCTCGATCTGGATCGCAAGGTCGCCCGCCGGCCAGATGTCCGTCCGCCCTTCCGCGAACAGCAGATAGATCTCCGCCGACCAGCGGCCGATCCCCTTCACGCGGACCAGCGCCGCGATCGCCTCCTCGTCGTCCTCGGGCAGGTTGGTGAGGTCGAGCCGCCCGCTCGTCACCTCGTCGGCGAGGCTGCGGGCATAGCCGAGCTTCTGGCGCGACAGGCCGGCACTCTTCAGCAACTCGTCGCTGGCGGCGGCGATCTTTGCGGGGTCGCCTGCGCCGCCGACCACCGCGTCGAGCTTGTTCCAGACCGCCGCGGCCGAGGCGACGCTCACCTGCTGCCCGACGATCGTGCGCAGCAACGTCGCGAAGCCGCGCTCGCTGATCCGCCGTGCGGGGTGGCCGGCATTGCCGACCGCGACCGCGAACGCCGGCTCGATTTCGCACAACGCCGCCATCGCGGTTTCGAGTTGCTCTGCGCTCAGGCCCATGATGCTTGATCCCTGGCGCGCGCAACGGCATGAACGCACAGAAGTTTTTCGGAGAATGACATGCCCAAGCTTATCGTCGTGACGCGCGAAGGGGAAGAACGCGAGATCATCGGCGAGGCGGGCCTATCGGTGATGGAAGTCATCCGCGACGCCGGGATCGACGAGATCCTGGCGCTGTGCGGCGGCTGCTGCTCGTGCGCCACCTGCCACATCCATGTCGACCCGGACTTTGCGGCCAAATTGAAGCCGATGGGGCCTGACGAGGATGACCTGCTCGATTCGACGAGTGATCGGGATGAGTTTTCACGCCTGTCGTGCCAGATCGAGCTGACCGAAGGGTTGGATGGCCTGAAGGTAAAGATCGCAGCGGAGGACTGATTCCCCCTGTCCCTCGCCCCTCCGGGGAGAGGGAGGGAGGAGCCTTAGGCGACGGAAGGGAGAGGGGCGTTGGGATGAACCGTCCCGAGCCTCACTCCCCTCTTCCTTCCCACCGCAAGTGCGGCGGGCCCCTTCCCTCTCCCCGTAGGGGCGAGGGAATGACTTACCGCGTCGTTATCGCATACAACGCGATCGCCGCCGCATTCGACACGTTCAGGCTCTCCACCTTCTCCGAGATCGGCAGTTTCGCCAGCTCGTCGCAATGCTGCTCGGTATTCTGCCGCATGCCCTCGCCCTCGGCGCCAAGCACGATCGCGATCCGCTGCGTCCCCATCGCTTCCGACAGCGTCTGCGTCGCATGGCCGGTCAGCCCGATCCTCCAGAACCCCGCCGCCGCAATCTCCTCCAGAGCGCGTGCCAGGTTCACCACCCGAATCCAAGGCACGCTCTCAAGCGCCCCGGACGCCGCCCGAGCGATCGTCCCCGATTCCGGCGGCGCATTGCGATCCGGCGTGATGATCCCCAGCGCATCGAACGCCGCCGCCGAGCGCAAGATCGCGCCGACGTTATGCGGATCGGTCACGCCGTCGAGGATCACCAGCGGGCGATTGTCGTCCTTGCCGTGCTCGAGCAGGTCGGCGAGCCACATGTCCTCGAGCGGCTCGACCTCGATCACCACGCCCTGGTGCGGCGCGTCGCCCGGCACCAGCCGCGCCAGATCCATCGCCTCGGCATAGGTCACCGGCACGTCGGCCGGCAGGTCGAACCCGGCCAGCGCCTCGCGCGTGCCGAGGATTTTGCGCACCGTGCGCTCCGGATTGGCGAGCGCCGCCCCTACCGCGTGCTTGCCCCAGAAGCGGGGGCGGCCTGCCGGTGCCTTGCTCGGCCTGTGTCCCTTGCGTGCCATATTCGCTCTCTATCGTGTCTGTGTATGCGGCGTCCTTGTCGGCATTCGTCCTCTGCGGCAACACCGAACCACGAAACTTCGCAAAACCTGCGTTGACACACCGAGCGCGCTTCGCCATTGAGCCGCCTCGCTTGAAAGAGCGGCGCTTGCAAAAGCGGCCTGGACAGGTGGCCGAGTGGTTAAAGGCAGCAGACTGTAAATCTGCCGGAGTTTCTCCTACGTAGGTTCGAACCCTACCCTGTCCACCACCGCCCCAGCGCGGTGATGGATCATCCCAAATTCAAAGCATTGATCGACAACCTTCTTTTCCATCACGGGAAGGAAGTCCGCGTGACATCGGCTCGCGGGAGGCTAGGATCGCCGCGACCGTAACGATTTCGGAAACCGCGTGACCTCAGATCCTGCCGTACAGCCGCCCGTTCAAGCACCCGTCATCCAGGATCTGGCCGACTCGATCCTCGACACGCTGGTCCACCGCATCGGCAAGGATGCGCAGGCCGCCCGCCCGCACGACTGGCTCGCCGCGACGATCCTCACCGTCCGCAACGACATCGTCGAACGCTGGATGGCGTCGACCAAGGCGGCACACGCGGCCGGCGCCAAGCGCGTCTATTATCTCAGCCTCGAATTCCTCATCGGCCGGCTGCTACGCGACGCGGTGACCAACCTCCAGCGCAACGACGAGGTCACGCAGGCGCTGAAGCTCCACGGCGTCGACCTCGCCGAACTAGAGGAGATCGAGCCCGACGCGGCGCTCGGCAACGGTGGACTGGGCCGGCTCGCCGCCTGTTTCATGGAAAGCATGGCGAGCCTCGCGCTGCCCGCCTACGGCTACGGCATCCGCTATGTGAACGGCATGTTCCGCCAGCGGATCGACGATGGCTGGCAGGTCGAGATGCCCGAGAACTGGCTCGCGCACGGTAACCCCTGGGAGTTCGAACGCCGCGAGAGCGCGTATTTCGTCGGCTTCGGCGGCGAAGTGACGGTCGCAGATAACGGTCAGGTCCATTGGAGCCCCTCCGAGGCGGTCGAGGCGACGGCCGTCGATACCCCTGTGGTCGGCTGGCGCGGCAAGCACGTCAACACGCTCCGCCTCTGGACTGCCAGCGCGTTCGATCCGATCAAGCTCGACCGCTTCAACGCCGGCGATTTCTCGGGCGCGCTTGCCGATCAGACGCGCGCCGAAACGCTCACCCGCGTCCTCTATCCCAACGACTCAACCGCCGCCGGCCAGGAACTCCGGTTGCGGCAGGAGTATTTCTTCTCGTCCGCGTCGATCCAGGACATCGTCCGCCGCCACATCCAGTATTTCGGCGACATCCGCACGCTACCCGACAAGGCCGCCATCCAACTCAACGACACGCACCCCGCGGTATCGGTCGCAGAACTCATGCGGCTGCTGATCGACCACCACGAATTCGCGTTCGACGAGGCGTGGAAGATCACGCGCGCCACCTTCGGCTACACCAACCACACGCTGTTGCCCGAGGCGCTGGAGATCTGGCCGCTGCCGCTGTTCGAACGCCTGCTCCCGCGGCACATGCAGATCGTCTACGCGATCAACGCCAAGCTGCTGCGGGAGGCGCGCGGCACCGAGGGTATCGACGACCGCGCGATCTCGGCGATCAGCCTGATCGACGAGGGCGGCGAGCGGCGCGTGCGGATGGCGAACCTCGCCTTTGCCGGGTCGCACAGCGTCAACGGCGTCGCCGCGCTGCATACGCAGCTGATGAAGAAGACGGTCTTCGCCGATCTGCACAAGCTCTACCCGACGCGGATCAACAACAAGACCAACGGCATCACGCCGCGTCGCTGGTTGCAGCAGTGCAACCCCGGCCTCACCGCGCTGATCCGCGATGCGATCGGCGACGGCTTCCTGGACGATGCCGAAAAGCTCGTCGATCTGGATGTTTTCGCGGACGATTCCGGTTTCAGGGAGCGCTTTTCGAGCGTGAAGCGTTCGAACAAGGTGGCACTGGCTAATCACATCAAGGAGACGATGGGGCTCCGCGTCGATCCGGATGCGATGTTCGACGTCCAGATCAAGCGCATCCACGAGTATAAGCGCCAGCTGCTCAACATCATCGAGACGGTCGCGCTCTACGACCAGATCCGCAGCCATCCGGAACGGGACTGGACCCCGAGGGTCAAGCTGTTCGCAGGCAAGGCGGCGTCGAGCTATCACAACGCCAAACTCGTCATCAAACTGGCGAACGACGTCGCGCGCCGGATCAACGCTGACCCGTCGGTCGGTGGCCTGCTCAAGGTGGCGTTCCTGCCCAATTACAACGTGTCGCTGGCGGAGAAGATCATCCCCGCCGCCGACCTCAGCGAACAGATCTCGACCGCCGGCCTCGAGGCGTCGGGCACCGGCAACATGAAGTTCGCGATGAACGGCGCGCTGACGATCGGCACGCTCGACGGCGCGAACATCGAGATCAAGGACCGCGTCGGCGACGACAACATCTTCATCTTCGGCATGACCGCGGACGAGGTCGAGGCGAAGCGCGCCAACGGCTATGATCCGCGCAGCGTCATCGACGGCTCTAACGAACTGCGCCAGGCGGTCTACGCGATCGCGTCCGGTGTGTTCTCGCCCGACGACAAGACGCGCTACGCCGGCTTGATGGGCGGGCTGTACGACGGCGACTGGTTCATGCTTGCCGCCGATTTCGATAGCTATGCCACCGCCCAGCGCGCTGTCGACACGCGCTGGAACGACCGCGATGCGTGGGTCGCCTCGACCGTCCGCAACGTCGCGCGGGTCGGCTGGTTCTCGTCCGACCGCACGATTCGCGAGTACGCGCGCGAGATCTGGACGGTGATGTGAAGCCACCCGAAGGCGCCATCGTAGCCCTGTTGGAAGGGCGTCACGACGATCCGTTCTCGCTGCTCGGCGTCCACAGCGGCCCGACCGGCGTGTTCGCACGCGTCTGGCTGCCCGGCGCGGATAAGGCCGAGGCGCACGCACTCGACGGCACCGCGCTCGGCACGCTCCCCCGCATCGACGATCGCGGCCTGTTCGAGGGCCCGATCGACGGCACGCAACAGCCGGTGAAGTATCATGCGGAGGCGGGCGACATCTCGTGGTGGGTCACCGACCCCTATAGCTTCGGCCCCGTACTCGGCCCGAGCGACGACCTGCTGATGGCGGAGGGAACGCACCGCCGCCTTCACGACAAGATGGGCGCGCACCTCATCGAGCACGAAGGCGCGCACGGCGTCCACTTCGCGCTATGGGCCCCCAATGCGCAGCGCGTATCGGTGGTCGGCGACTTCAACGACTGGGACGGCCGCCGCCACGCGATGCGCAAGCGCGGCGACGTCGGCGTGTGGGAGATCTTCATCCCCGACATCGCCGAATACCGCGCCTACAAATTCGAGATCGTCGGTCCCGACGGCCAGTTGCAACCGCTCAAGGCCGACCCGTTCGCGTTCGCGGCCGAACTCCGCCCCGCCAACGCCTCGATCACGCGGAAACTTGCGCACGAGTGGGCCGATACCGATCACCGCAAGCATTGGGCCTCGGTCGATCCACGCCGCGTGCCGATCAGCATCTACGAGGTGCACGCCGGATCGTGGGACCGCGACGCCGACGGCTGGTTCCTGACCTGGGACGCGCTCGCCGACCGCCTGATACCTTACGTGGTCGAGATGGGCTTCACGCACATCGAATTCCTGCCGATCAGCGAACACCCGTACGATCCGAGCTGGGGCTACCAGACCACTGGCCTCTACGCGCCGTCCGCGCGCTTCGGCGACGTCGAAGGTTTCGCGCGGTTCGTCGATGGCGCGCATCTCGCCGGGATCGGCGTGCTGCTCGACTGGGTGCCGGCGCATTTCCCGACCGACGCGTTCGGCCTCGCCAAGTTCGACGGCACCGCGCTGTACGAGCACGAAGATCCACGGCTCGGCTTCCACCCCGACTGGAACACCGCAATCTACAATTTCGGGCGGCGCGAAGTGACGTCGTTCCTCGTCAACAACGCGCTGTTCTGGGCCGAGCGCTATCATATCGACGGCCTGCGCGTGGATGCGGTCGCGTCGATGCTGTACCGCGATTACTCGCGCAAAAGCGGCGAATGGATCCCCAACGAGGACGGTGGCCGCGAGAATTGGGAAGCCGTAGCGTTTCTCCGCGACATGAACCGCGAGATCTACGGCCAGCACCCCGGCGTCTTCACGATCGCCGAGGAATCGACCTCGTGGCCGGGCGTCTCCGCGCCGGTGAGCGACGATGGCAAGAGCGGTGGCTTGGGCTTCGGGTTCAAGTGGAACATGGGCTTCATGCACGACACGCTCCAGTACATGGCGCGCGATCCGCTGCACCGGAAACACCATCACGGCGAGATCAATTTCGGCCTCGTCTACGCGTTCAGCGAGAATTTCGTCCTGCCGCTCAGCCATGACGAGGTCGTCCACGGCAAGGGCTCGCTGCTGACCAAGATGCCCGGCGACGACTGGCAGCAATTCGCCAATCTGCGCGCCTATTACGCGTTCATGTGGGGCTATCCGGGCAAGAAGCTGCTCTTCATGGGGCAGGAATTCGCGCAGCGTCGCGAATGGTCGGAAGCGCGCGCGCTCGACTGGGATCTGCGCAACGCGCGCAGCCATGAAGGCATCCGCAACCTCGTCCGCGACCTGAACACCGTCTACCGCGAGAAGCCGGCGCTGCACGCGCGCGACTGCGAGGCGGAGGGCTTCGAATGGCTGGTCGCCGACGATGCCGCCAATTCGGTGTTCGCCTGGTTGCGCAAGGCCCCCGGCGCCAAGCCGATCGCGATCGTCGCCAACATGACGCCGATCGCCCGCGCGCCCTACCGCGTACCGCTGCCGCTCGACGGCCGCTGGTGCGAGATCATCAACAGCGACGCGCACGACTATTGGGGCAGCGGGCTCGGCAATCTCGGTGGCGTCGTCGCGAAGGACGGTGCGGCCTGGGTCACGCTGCCCCCGCTCGCGACGATCATGCTCGAATACGAAGGCTGATCGAGTTCGAAGACCGATCCGGCGCAACGACGGAACAACCGGCGGGTGACGGCGCGTTATACTGCTGACTATTAGGGAGAGACGGACATGGTGGAACGGCGGGGACAGCCATTGGCGCGCGACGCGATGGCGTATGTGCTGGCCGGCGGCCGCGGCAGTCGCCTGATGGAGCTGACCGATACGCGCGCGAAACCCGCGGTGTATTTCGGCGGCAAGGCGCGCATCATCGATTTCGCGCTGTCCAACGCGATCAACTCGGGCATCCGCCGGATCGGCGTCGCGACGCAGTACAAGGCGCATTCGCTGATCCGCCATCTCCAGAGCGGCTGGAACTTCCTGCGCTCGGAACGCAACGAGAGCTTCGACATCCTGCCCGCGTCGCAGCGGATCAGCGAGTTTCAATGGTACGAGGGCACCGCCGATGCCGTGTACCAGAACATCGACATCATCGAGAGCCACGCGCCCGAATACATGGTCATCCTGGCCGGCGACCACATCTACAAGATGGATTACGAGCTGATCCTGCAACAGCATTGCGAGACCGGCGCGGACGTCACCATCGCCTGCCTCGAAGTGCCGCGGATGGAGGCGGTCGGCTTCGGCGTGATGGCCGTGGACGAGCACGACAACGTCACCGCGTTCGTCGAGAAGCCTGCCGATCCACCCGCGATCCCCGGCAACCCGGACATCGCGCTGGCATCGATGGGGATCTACGTCTTCACGACCAAGCTGCTGTTCGAGGAGCTTCGTCGCGACGCCGCAACCCCCGGTTCCTCGCGCGATTTCGGCAAGGACATCATCCCGTACCTCGTGAAAAACGGCAAGGCGGTCGCGCATCGCTTCTCCGACAGCTGCGTCCGCTCGGGGCTCGAGGTCGAGGCCTATTGGCGCGACGTCGGCACGGTCGACGCCTATTGGGAGGCGAATATCGACCTCACCGACGTCGTGCCCAAGCTCGACCTCTACGACCGCAGCTGGCCGCTCTGGACCTATTCGGAGGTCACGCCACCCGCGAAGTTCGTCCATGCGGACGATGGTCGTCGCGGCGAGGCGGTATCGAGCCTCGTGTCGGGCGACTGCATAATCTCCGGCTCGTCGATCCACCGTAGCCTGATCTTCACCGGCACGCGCGCGCACAGCTATTCGATGCTCGACCAGGCGGTGATCCTCCCGCACTGCGTGATCGGCCGCGGCGCGCGCCTGTCGAAGGTGGTGGTGGATCGCGGCGTCGAAATCCCCGACGGCCTGATCGTAGGCGAAGACGCGGAATCCGACGCCCAACGCTTCCGCCGCACCGACAACGGCGTCGTGCTGGTGACCAAATCCATGATCGACCGGCTGACGGCGTGATGACCAACGCAAATCCTCCCCGGCACGGGGAGGGGGACCGTTCGCCATCGGCGAAGGGTGGAGGGGGCTCACCGCAAGCGTACCGCCTGCGACCGCGGGCGTGCCGCCTTCGAGCATATCGTCTGCGATCGCAGGCAAACCGCCTGAGGAAGCCCCCCTCCACCATGCGATGCATGGTCCCCCTCCCCGTGCCGGGGAGGATTTGATGCGCGTCCTCTCCGTCGCCTCCGAAGCCTACCCCCTCATAAAAACCGGCGGTCTCGCAGACGTCGTCGGCGCGCTCCCGGCCGCGCTCGCGCCGCACAACGTCGCGCTCACAACCTTCCTCCCCGGCTACCCCGCGCTCGCCGCCGTCACCAAGCGCGCGAAAGTCGTCCACCGCTACACCGACCTGCTCGGCACCGAAGCCCGCATCCTCAAGACGAAGATCGGCGACCTCCCGCTGCTGGTCCTCGACGCCCCGACGTTATTCGCCCGAGGCGGCGGCCCCTACGGCGATGCGACCGGCGCAGACTGGTCCGACAACTGGCGCCGCTTCGCCGCATTCAGCCGCGCAGCCGCCGATCTCGCTTCGGGCGCGGTCCCCGGCTACGACTTCGACATCCTCCACGCGCACGACTGGCAGGCGGCGATGGCCCCCGCCTACCTGCGCTACGCCCCCGGCCCCGGCGCCCCCGCGAAGACGGTCGTCACGATCCACAACATCGCGTTCCAGGGACGCTACGGCCACGACATCTTCGCCGACCTCGCACTCCCCGACGGAGCGTTCGCGCTCGACGGCGTCGAATATTACGGCGGCGTCGGTTTCCTGAAAGCCGGTCTCGAAGCCGCCGACGCGATCACCACCGTCAGCCCGACCTACGCCGCAGAAATCCGCCGCGGCGAATTCGGCATGGGTCTCGAAGGCCTCATCAACGACCGCGCCGGCCGCGTCACCGGGATCGTCAACGGCATCGACCCCGCCGTCTGGAACCCGGAAACCGACGCGTCCCTCCCCGCCCGCTACACCGCGCGAACGCTTGCCCGCCGCCGCACCAACAAGCGCGCGGTCGAAACCCTGTTCGGCCTCGACACCAGCGACGGCCCGATCTTCACCGTCATCAGCCGCCTCACCTGGCAGAAGGGCATGGACGTCCTCGCTGGCGCGCTCGACGAACTCGTTGCGCTTGGCGGCCGTCTTGCGCTGCTCGGCTCGGGCGATACCGCGCTCGAACTCGCCTTCCTCGCCGCCGCCGAACGCCACCCCGGCCGGATCGGTGTCCAAATCGGCTATGATGAACCTGTCTCGCACCTGCTCCAGGGCGCCGCCGATGCGATCCTGATCCCGTCGCGGTTCGAACCCTGCGGCCTGACGCAGCTCTACGGCCTCGCATACGGCTGCATTCCGGTCGTCGCGCGCACCGGTGGACTTGCCGACACCGTGATCGACGCCAACGAAGCCGCGATCGCCGCGGGGGTCGCCACCGGCGTCCAGCACGACGGCGTCACGCCCGAAGCGCTCAGCCACGCGTTGCGCCGAACGATGGCCCTCTATGCACGCCCCGATCGCTGGGCCATGTTGCAGCGCAACGCGATGCGCGCGGACTTCTCATGGGACGAGAGCGGCCGCCGCTACGCAGACCTTTACGCAAGCCTGACGGGGACCGCATGATCCGCACCGTATCGACCACGCCGTACACCGACCAGAAGCCCGGTACCTCAGGCCTGCGCAAGAAGGTGAAGATCTTCCAGCAGTCGAACTACGCTGAGAACTTCGTCCAGAGCGTGTTCGACGTGGTCGCGGACAAGGCCGGCGCGACCCTGGTCATCGGCGGCGATGGTCGCTTCCTCAACCGCGAAGTCATCCAGGTCGCGATTCGCATGGCGGCCGCGAACGGCTTCGGACGCGTGATCGTCGGCCGCAGCGGTATCCTCTCGACCCCCGCCGCCAGCCACATGATCCGCAAGCGTGGCGCGATCGGTGGCCTCGTCCTCTCGGCAAGCCACAACCCCGGCGGTCCCGACGAGGATTTCGGGATCAAGTACAACATCGCCAATGGCGGTCCCGCGCCCGAGTCCGTGACCGACGCGATCAACGCACGCACGCTCGAGATCGATCGCTGGCTGACCGTCGACGCCGACGATATCGACCTCGATACCGACGGCGAGGTCACGGTCGGCGATATGCCGGTCGAGGTCGTCGACCCGGTCGAAGATTACGCCGCGCTTATGGAAACGCTGTTCGACTTCGACGCGATCCGCGCCGCGAAACTGACGATGGCGTTCGACGCTATGAGCGCGGTCACCGGGCCGTATGCGACCGAGATCCTCGAACGTCGCCTCGGCTTCGCGCCCGGCACCGTCCGCAACGGCGAACCGCTTCCCGACTTCGGCGGTCACCATCCCGACCCCAACCTCGTCCACGCGCACGCGCTCTACGAGACGATGATGGCGCCCGACGCACCCGATTTCGGCGCAGCGTCGGACGGCGACGGTGACCGCAACCTGATCATCGGCAAGCACCGCTTCGTCACCCCCTCGGACAGCCTTGCGATGCTGGCTGCCAACGCTCACCTCGCGCCCGGCTACGCAGCCGGCCTCAAGGGCATCGCCCGCTCGATGCCGACCAGCGCCGCCGCCGACCGCGTGGCCGAAGCGCTCGGCATTCCCGCCTACGAGACCCCGACCGGGTGGAAGTTCTTTGGCAATCTGCTCGACGCCGGCATGGCGACGATCTGCGGCGAGGAAAGCGCCGGCACCGGCTCCGACCATGTCCGCGAAAAGGACGGCCTGTGGGCGGTCCTCCTGTGGCTCAACATCCTTGCGGTGCGCGGTGAAAGCGTCGACACGATCGCGCGCGATCACTGGGCGAAGTTCGGCCGCAACTACTATGCCCGCCACGATTACGAAGGCGTCGAGACCCCGCGCGCCGACGCGTTGATGGCGGCGTTGCGCGCCAGCCTCTGCACCCTCCCCGGCCAGCAGTTCGGCGACCTCACCGTCGAGACCGCGGACG
Source organism: Sphingomonas sp. PAMC26645 (assembly GCF_004795835.1). NCBI lineage: Bacteria > Pseudomonadati > Pseudomonadota > Alphaproteobacteria > Sphingomonadales > Sphingomonadaceae > Sphingomonas > Sphingomonas sp. PAMC26645. Next base: position 1,176,699 of record NZ_CP039249.1, on the reverse strand, counting down.
AGTTCGCCTATACCGACCCAACCGACGGCTCGATCAGCCGCAACCAAGGCGTCCGCATCCTGTTCGAGGGCGGCAGCCGAGTCGTGTTCCGCCTGTCGGGGACCGGCACCACCGGCGCGACGTTGCGCGTGTACCTCGAACGCTACGAACCCGTCGGCGGCAACCTCGACCGCGACACCGGCGAGATGCTCGCCAGCATCGTCGCCGCCGCGGAGTCGATCGCGGGGATCGCCCAGCACACCGGCCGCACCGCCCCCGACGTCGTCACCTGACCCGCAACGGCCGATAGGATGACGACCAGACGCCGCCGCAGCGCGCTCTACATGCCCGCCTCGAACGCCCGCGCCATCGCCAAGGCGCGGACGCTCGATTGCGACGTCGTCATCCTCGACCTGGAAGACGCCGTCGCCCCCAACGAGAAGGCCGCAGCACGGGACCGCGTCATCGAGGCGGTCCGCGAAGGCGGCTTCGGCGAGCGCGAACTGGTAGTCAGGGTCAACGGCCTCGACACCCCCTGGTATGCCAACGACATCGCCGCGATCCGCGCAACCGGCGTCGACGCGGTGCTCGTCCCCAAGGTCTCGTCGGTCGCCGACCTGCTCACAGTCCGCGCATCGCTCGGCGAGGACGGCCCACCAATCTGGGCAATGATCGAGACCTGCGCCGCGATCCTCGCCCTCCCCGCCCTATCCGCAGCAGCAGCCGAAACGCGCCTCACCGCGCTGATCGCCGGCACCAACGATCTCGCCAAGGAGATGCGCTGCCGGCTCGGCGCCGATCGCATGCCGCTGATCCCTGCTCTCACCGCAACGATCATGGCCGCCCGTGCTGCCGGGATCGTGGCGCTGGACGGCGTCTGCAACGCCCTCGACGACCCGCCCCGCTTCACCGCCGAGTGCGCGCAAGGCGCGACGCTCGGGTTCGACGGCAAGACGCTGATCCACCCCTCCCAGATCGATGCGGCCAACGCCGGTTTTGGCCCCAGCGAGGAGGAGTTGGCATGGGCGCGCCAGGTCGTGGCAGCGTTCCAGGATCCCGAAAATGCTGACAAAGGCGCGATCCGCCTGGATGGCCAGATGGTCGAGCGTCTCCATTTGGCTGAAGCGGAAGCGATGCTAGCCCTCTAAATCCCTCTCCCCTTGAGAGAAAGGCAGAGGCACGACTGCATCTAGCCAAAGCAGAAGCCTCTCTCGCCGACTGAAACTTCGACAAGCACAGTCGGAAACACCGTCCGTCATCCTGACGAAAGTCAGGATCCAGAGCCATGAAGCGCACCGCAAGTAACTCTGTACCCTGACTTTCGTCAGGATGACGGACCGCTTCGATGACGTCCTGCGGCTTTACCCCGCCTTCTTCCGCCGGGTCTCCCAACCCTTCTTCGCAGCCGCAGACTTCGCCGCCGCGCTACGCCCAGCCGCCTGCTTCCCGCCCTCATGCGAAGACGCATGCGTATCAGGCTTGCCGCGACCCGAGCCGGACAGGTTACCCCCGCCAGAATCCTTGTTCACCGCAGCCCAGGCCCGCGCCTCGGCTTCCTTCTCGGGAACGCCGCGCTCTTCATAGCCATCCGCGATATGCGCGGCCTTGCGCTTCTGCTTGTCGGTATACGCGCTCTTGTCGCCCTGTGGCATCGTCGCTCTCCTCGTCAGAGACCGTCAACGCTCAGGTCGACGCCGCGTTCAGAACGAAGGGGCGTTCACCGACCGATCCAGTCCGCCACCTGCGTCGCGACCTGGTTCGCTGCCTGGTTGATCCCGGCCGCTGCCGAAGGTGCGTCGATCGCCGACACCGGCACGCGCGCTTCGAAGCGATGCTTCTCGACCGTCGTCTTGCCGACGCGGGTCAGCGACGCATCGAACGTCACGACCGCCTCGCGCGTCGTCGCATCGAGACCGAACGACCGCAGCTCACCACCGAGCAACCCGCCGGGATCGCCGACCGACTGCGCGGTCGACAGCACCACCAGCCCGGTGCGCGCCGCGACGGTATCCGACACCAGCCGCGAGAACAGACGCGCCGGGGGCTCGGCCCACTGCGCGTCGGTGACGTACGCGATCGAGGTCGGCGTCGCCTGCACGGGCACGCGCGCGGTCGCCAGCGACTGCGGCACGACCGGAACCTGGATCGTGATCGACTTCGCGGTCGCCGAATCCTGGTTCTGGCCGACCGGCACCGACGATGCACTCGTCAGCGTCAGCAATGTGGGGGGCGGTTTCGCGCCGAAGCTGATGCACCCGGCGAGTGGCAGCATCGCGATCAGGATGAGCGGTGTCTTCATGGCGTGCCTCACTTACCCTTGTAATCCGGGAGCTTCTGCTGCCCGATCAGCGAACTCGCACCCTGCTGGTCGACCTTCTCGGCGACCGACGACAGCGCCGCGGCGGTCGTGCGGAGGTCGCGGACCAGGCGGTTCGCCTCCGGGATCGTCGTCTTGGAGAAGGCCTGCAAGCCTGGCCGTGCATCGCCGATCGCGGCGTTCAACGTCTCCGCGCTCTGCTGTGCGGAGGTGATCGCCTTGTTCAGGTTCGCCATCGCCGGCTTCACGTCCTCGGACAGAACGCCGTTGGTCGTCTTGGCGAGCACACCGAACTGCTGCGCGGCATCGCCAGCCTGCTGGATCGCGACCCGTGTCTGCGCGAGCGTCGCGGCAATCTCCGGCCCGCGATCGGCGAGCGCATCGGTCAGGCGGTTGGTGTTCTCGAGGATACCCGCGATCGACGCCTGGTTACGATCGGTCAGCAAGCCCGTCAGGCGCTCGGTCAGCGTCGACAGACGCTCAAGCAACTGCGGTGCCGAGTTCAGGATCGCGCCCAGGCCACCGAGCTTGGTCGGGATCACCGGCACGCCGTACGGGCATTCGGTCGGCGTCTTCGTGTCGGGGCAGCCGATCGCCGGCGCACCCTTGCGCGCGCCGTCGAGCGAGATCTGGCTGACGCCCGTGAAGCCGACGCCCGAGATCGACGCGGTCGTGCCCTGCAGCACGGGCGTCTCGTCGTTGACGCTGATCCGGACGCGGACGAACTGCGGATCGTTCTTCCACAGCGAGATCGTCTTCACCTGACCCGACGGCACGCCCGAGAACACGACGGCAGAGCCGCGCGCGAGCCCGTCGACCGACTGGCGGAAGAAGATGTCGTATTCCTTCTCTTCCTTGCCGCCGATCCGCGCGATCCACACGGTGAACAGCGCTAGCAGGGCCAGCAGGATCAGCACGACGGCGCCGACTAGGACGTGGTTCGAACGGGTTTCCATCAGCGCGTCCTTGCTTCTTTCTCGGCGTATGTCGCGTCGGCGTCGTCCGGCGCGGACTGCTTGGACTGGACTTCGCCCCTCTTCTCGGGGGTAGGATGTCGGGCAGCTTGCTCGTCGGCGCGCTCGTGCGCCTCCTGCGTCGCGACCGCGGCACGGCCGCGTGGCCCCTTGAAATACTCTTCGATCCACGGATGATCGAGCGCGATCAGCTCGTCGATCGTCCCTACCGCGATGACCTTCTTGTCGGCCAGCACCGCAACCCGGTCGCAGATCGCATACAGCGTATCGAGATCATGCGTGATCAGGAACACGGTCAGCCCCAGCGTCTTCTGCAACGACTGGGTCAGCCCGTCGAACGCCGCCGCCCCGATCGGATCCAGACCCGCGGTCGGCTCGTCGAGGAACAGCAGTTCCGGGTCAAGCGCCAGCGCGCGAGCAAGACCCGCACGCTTCTTCATGCCACCCGACAGCTCGGCGGGAAACTTGTTCGCGGCATCGGCGGGCAGGCCCGTCATCACCACCTTGTAAGACGCGATCTCCGCGAGCAGCGCCGGCGACAGATCCGGATAGAATTCGCGCAACGGCACTTCGACGTTCTCGGCCACGGTCAGCGTCGAGAACAGCGCGCCACCCTGGAACAGCACGCCCCAGCGCTTGCGGATCTCGGTCGCCTCGGTTTCCTCACGGCCGATATTGGGTTCGCCGAACACCGTGATCTCACCCGCGACCGGCGTCTGCAGCCCGATGATCGAGCGCATCAGCACCGACTTGCCGGTACCCGACCCGCCGACCACGCCGAGGATCTCGCCGCGCCGCACGTCGAGGTCGAGCCCCTCGTGCACCACCGAATCGCCGAACGCGTTCTTCAGCCCCTTCACGGAGATGATGAAATCGTCTGTCTTGTTGTCCGTCTTGCGGGGCATCAGTCCCAACCCAACCAGGTGAAGAACACCGCGAAGAACGCGTCGAGCACGATCACCAGGAAGATACCCTGAACGACGGCCGACGTGGTGCGCAGCCCGACCTGCTCGGCATCCGATTCGACCTGCATCCCCTGGAAGCAGCCGGCGATCGCGATGATCGCGCCGAACACCGGTGCCTTGATCAGCGAGATATACAGATCCGTGATCGGCACCACTTCGCGGATGCGCGCGATGAACGTCACCGGCGGAATACCGAGCTGCACCCAGCACAGCAGCCCACCGCCGATGATCGCGATGATCGACGCATAGAAGCCGAGCAACGGCATCATCACGATCGCCGCGAGCACGCGGGGCAGCACGAGCGCCTCCATCGGCGACACGCCGATCGTCCGCATCGCGTCGATCTCTTCGGTGAGCTTCATCGTGCCCAACTGCGCCGCGAACGCCGAGCCAGAGCGGCCGGCGACCATGATCGCGGTCATCAGCAGGCCAAGTTCGCGGATCGTCAGGCGACCAACGAGGTTGATCGTGAACACTTCCGCGCCGAACTGCCGCAGCTGGACCGCGCCCTGTTGCGCGATGACCATGCCGATCAGGAAGCTCATCAGCCCGACGATGCCGAGCGCGGCGACGCCGACGACCTCGAACCGCTGGACCACGGCGTTGAACCGGAAGCGGCGCGGGTGCCGGATGACGCTGCCGAACGCGATCGTCGTCGCGCCGAGAAACCCGAGCAGGCCTAGCATCGTCTTGCCCGACAGCACCACCGCGTCGCCGATCTCGCCGACCACGCGGGACAGCGCGCCGACCTTCGCAGGCCGCGCCGCGATCGGCTGATCGGAAGCGACGACCTGGTCGAACAACGCCTGGTCGTTCTCGTCGAGCCCGTCGATCGTCGCGTCGTTGCGCGCCGCGAACCGGTGGACGACCCACGCGCCGATCGTGTCGATCCGGTCGACCCCGCTCAGATCGACATGCTTCACCGAAGCCGCATCGATCGCCTCGAGCCGATCGGGCAGATTGCCGATCTTCGCGAGCGACAGATCGCCGGTAAAGCGAAGCGTGCCGGTATCGGCACCGTCCTGCTGGAAATCGGCCATCGCGCTCATCGGGGGCACCTTTGCGGCAAAGTGACTGGATCGGCAAGATGAATGCGGCGTAAGCGACGACGATGATCGAAATGCCTTCCGCCTCCCCGTCCGTCCGTCTCGCGATCTACGACATGGACAAGACGATCACGCACGCGCCGACCTGGACGCCGTTCCTGCTCCACACCGCGAAGAAAGGCGGCGCGCCGTGGCGGTTGGCGCTCGTCCCGTTCGCCGGAGTCGCAGCACTCGGCTATGTCGGCAAGCTGATCAGCCGCGGCCGGCTCAAATACCTGATGCAGCGCATGATGCTCGGCAAGCGCATGACGCCCGCCGAAGAACGCCGAGCAGCCGAAGCCTTTGCCGACCGCGTGATGCGCGATGGAGTCTTCGCCAGCGCCCGCGCGCAGATCGAGGCCGACCGCGCCGCAGGCTACCGACTGGTGATGGCGACCGCATCGTACCGATTCTACGTCGAGGCGATCGCGCGGCGACTGGGCTTCGACGCGGTGATCGGCACCGAGAGCCTGCGCGACCGCGACGGCGTACTGCTCGCCGGCATCGAAGGCGAGAATTGCTACGGCCCGGCCAAACTGCGAATGATCCAGGCCTGGATGGACCGCGAAGGCATCCCCCGAGACCACGCCCACATCCGCTTCTATTCCGACCACGTCTCGGACGCCCCGACCTTCGAATGGGCCGACGAACCCTTCGCGGTGAATGCGCATGGGCCGCTGCGGTTGTTGGCGAAGGCCAAGGGCTGGGCAATGCCGGATTGGGAGCGGTAGCTCCGTTGCGCCATCGGTGACAGCGGCCGAAACCTACTTAATCACTATCGCTCAAAATAGGACCGCATCGTTGAAGTGCTGAAGTCTTTGATTAGACGCACTCAGGCCCACCGTCGGACGAGCATCATCGTCAATGCAAGCACCGAGAGAGACAGGATCAAACTCGTGCTCACATAGGCAAGTGACTCGACGTATTGCCCACGCTCCCAAAGCATCACCGAGTCCAGAGAGAAGGTAGAGAATGTTGTGTAACCTCCCAGTATACCCGTAGTAAGGAAAAGACGGAGGTCATTGCTTTGAATATTCCGGGCCTCGAAAACGCCAATTACGAGACCCATTATGGCAGATCCAGTCACATTGATTAGCAGCGTGCCGTACGGAAAATCTGGCCCGAGCGCTTTCGTGACAGTCGATCCTAAAGCTTGCCGAAAGACCCCTCCCACTCCAGCCCCGAAGAACACAATTAGGTAGCCCATGTAGTTGTCATCCGCAGCTAGTGATGCGCATGATACGGATCGGTAACGCGGATGACATCATACTTCGGTATGGATCATCTCGTGAACGACCGCTTTCCACCCATCCCAGCTATTCAACCTACGCCCAAAATGGCGGCAGTAACTTCAGCTTTAGCGGTGTCCGAAATCGGCCGCTGCTTCATGTGCGATTTTAACGGTCGATCTAAGGCAAATTAATTTTGCGGGGTTAGGTTGGCACGATGCTCCGCGGCTTTGAGCCATTTGGCGATCTCAGACTCAAACCACTCGTGATTGCCCCAATTCACCGGTATAAAAGCATCAACGCGGGAGAGCAGCGCCCTCGTGTCAGTATCATAAACGTGCAGCTCCCCATTGCCTAAATAATCGAGCTGGAACCGCCGCAGGTCGGCAATGTTGCGCGCGGAGTGCGCCGACCCGTCGTCCCGAATTGTCAGTCCACAGTCGAGGTCGAACACAAGCCGTTCACTGTCAAAGTGCAGCTCAAACTCGAAGTCGATGAGGTTGTCAGGTGAACGATAGAGCAGCTTCAACGTTGCTTCCGCGATGTCGACGGCAACGGGGAGCATACCGCGCAGCGCCGAGAACGGCTCACTCCGGCGCAACTCGATATCGAGCAGCGGTACATCGATTGTGCCGCTGATACCTTCCCATGGTCCCTCCATGATTTGTGTCATGAGGTCCGGCGGCATGATGAGGCGAAATCCGGCCAACTCGTAGAGGTGTGCTCGGTAAATCGACGACGGTGTCGGAATGCCAAAGATTTCCTCAATCGCCCGTTCGGCCAGTCCCTGGATGAGGGGCCGCTCTTCATAAAGTTCGTGCACGACGCTGTAGTCGTCAGGATCCATAATCGGCTGCTTGGCGGCATGCGCAATCGCCTGCCGCCGGGCGAGCTGGATATGTACGCCGACATCATTAACGCCGCGCGCCCTGACCTTGGCCAGCGCCTCTTTGGCTTGCCCCTCTAGTTTATCGAGCGCATCAGTAATCCAGGCGCCCCGCGCCTGACCCTGGGGCAATGCCGCTTCCAACACGCGGTAGAAGGTCAGAAACGAATAAGCCGAATGGTCAAGTCCGCGGGCCTCTCGCATGAGAGCGAGTGCGAGCTGACCAGACGCATCCGGTTCCGGCAGGTCGCGCACAACAAAGTCGGCTGTGAGCGTGTGACCGCCCGTTCCTCTACCCGAGGACAGGAACGGCATACTCCCGCCGCCGAAACCGCTGACCCTGACCCCGTATCCCTGCGTCCAGGACAGCGCACTCAGAAACCGCATCATCTTCGTTCGATGATCGCTGGTCGCATCGCGCTCCATACGCATAGCGACTGCAGGACTTGCATTCTGCGTCGGGGGAATAATCCAAAAATCCTGCCCCAGATATACGACTTTGTGCGTCTTTACCGGCCATGGTATGCCGGTCGCCAACGTGGCGACGATCCAGTGTCCCCGTTTCGCCAGCTCACCGACCATGATCGACGCGCGATCGGGCAGCTCGAGTTGCCACGGTGGCCGCGCGGTCGTGTCTGCCGATTCACTCATGGCCTGATGATAGCGGACGATACCTGGCGCTACCACTGAACGAGCGGCTTCTGATGGGCCGTCGCCTATCAAAGGCGGCCTGTCGGCCTTCCCTTCTCAAACCAGACACTCGATGTCGGCAAGCGCCATTGCATCTCGATCTGTTTTCGAACCCAACCCCTCCAGGTCTTGCTAAACTCAGACAGCCACAAACGACCGGACTATACCTGTAAAACTGCCGTTCCGCGTGCGATCTAAAAGATCCTATGCTCTACCCATCATAGCAAAACATCGACGCTGTGGATCACCAGCCCGACCAGCCCGCCGACGATCGTGCCGTTCACGCGGATATATTGCAGGTCGCGGCCGACGGCGTTTTCCAGGCGGCGGGTGATCGTGTCGGCGTCCCAGCTACGGACCGTTTCCGAGACCAGCTTGACGATGCCGTCGCCGTAATCCGCCGCCGCGCCGACCGCCGCGCGCCTCACGAACCGGTTGATCGTCCGCGACATGCGCGGATCGTGCTGCAACGTCTCGCCGAGCTGGCGCAGGATGTCGCCGAGCTTGCCGGCCATTGCCCGCTCGGGGTCGCGCGCGATCGCGAGGAGCGCGCCGCGTGCCTGCTCCCACAGGCCGTCGAGCCAGCGCTGCATTGCCGGATTGTCGAGCAGGTCGTTCTTCATCGTCTCGACGCGCTCGCGCATCCGGCGGTCATATTGCAGATCCCAGGCGAGCCGATCGAGGCCCTCCTCCGCCTTCAGGCGCAACGGATGCTCGGGGTCCTCCGCCATCTCGGCGAGCAGCTTGTCGAAGCCGTTGATCAGCTTGTCCGCGACGGTCGTGTCGAGCCCGGTCCAGCGCAGGATCGAACCGGCCTTGTCGTGGACCATCGCGCGGACGAGGTGGTCGTTCGCCGCCAGCGTCTTTGCCGCCCAGCGGATCGCGCTTTCGAGCAGCGGCGCGTGGCGGCGCTCGGCGATCGCGGCCTTGAGCAACTGGCCGAGGATCGGCGACACCTCCGTCGCGCGCAGGCGGGCGCCGATCCCGGCCTTGACCATCCCGCCGAGCCGCGCCGGATCGAGCCCCTCGAGAACCTGCGCGACCAGCTTCGACGCGCCCTGGCGAAAGCGCCCCCCTGCCCCCTCGGGTGGATCGGTCAGCCAGCGTGCGATCGCGCCCGCCACGTCGAGGCGGCGGGTTCGCCTGGCGATGACGACGGGGATCAGGAAATTCGCGCGGAGGAACTGCGCGAGCGTGTCGCCGATCCGGTCCTTGTTGCGCGGCACTATGGCTGTGTGCGGGATCGGCAGGCCGAGCGGATGGCGGAACAGTGCGGTCACCGCGAACCAGTCCGCGAGGCCGCCGACCATCGCCGCCTCGGCGAACGCGCGGACGAACGCGAAGGCGGGGTGGACGGGGACCAGCGCGCGACTGACGAAGAAGGTCGCGGCCATGAACACGAGCAGCCCGGTCGCGACGATCCGCATGCGGACGAGGGCGGGCGGCGTTGCTTCGCTCGCCGGGCGCGTGCGGGTTGAAACTGTCATGCCCGAAACAATCCCCCAGCGCGGGGATAGTTCACGAGCGGGGCGGACGATCCGGCTTTCGCCTGACGTGCGCTCGATTCAGATGCGCTCGGCTGGTGGAATTTTGCCACCCCCGCGCGTGATTGGCTGGATCGCGAGCGGTCCGCGCTAGACTGCCACCCGGCTTGCGACCGATGCCGGCATGACCAGCCCACGCTCAACCGCCGCGTGTCTGACTCGCCCGTGCTCGACCAGACGGCTCGCGCTGGTGACGTTCGTGCCGTATTCCTCGACGCCAGGCCGACGCGCGATGCTTTTGGCCCGCCCGCGCTCGACTGGCCCATGCTCGACCGGCCGACTTTCGACTGACTCCGGCATGACCGGTCTGCGCTCGACCGGCACGCGCTCGACCTCCCCATGCTCGACTCGACGGCACGTGCGCCGTTCGTGCCGTATTCCGCGACGCCCCGCCATCGCGCGGAGCTCCAACGTCGCTTAACACGAGGGGCGCGATGGCGTCACTCGGCTGGCTGTGTGCCATCGCCGAGCTTGGGGGTTGCCGGTCCGAGCCGTGGCCCCGACGGTCCAGCGAGCCCAATCACTTCGCTGCCGTCGTCGCCGGGGCGATAGGTGAGCAGGCTGCGGCCGAGGCGTGGGCCGATATACCGCTCGATCCCGACTGCGAGGCTGAACGCCGCGGGGACGATCAACAGCGTCAGGATGGTCGACAGGACGAGCCCGCCGATCACGACGATGCCCATCGGCGCGCGCCACGATCCGTCGCCGCCGAGCGACAGCGCGGTCGGGATCATGCCCGCGACCATTGCGACCGTGGTCATCACGATCGGCTGCGCGCGCTTGTGGCCGGCATCGACCACCGCGGTCCACACGTCGACGCCCTTGCCCATCTCCTCCAGCGCGAAGTCGATCAGCAGGATCGAGTTCTTCGCGACGATGCCGAGCAGCATCAGGATACCAATGAACACCGGCATCGATACCGGGTTGCCCGTCGCCCACAACGCGATCAACCCGCCCAGCGGCGCGAGCAACAGCGACCCCATGTTGACGAACGGCGGCAGCGCGCGGCGGTACAACAGCACCAGCACCGCAAACACCAGGAACGTCCCCGCTATCACCGCCAGGATGAAGTTGTTGATCATCTCCGCCTGGAACTTCGACTGCCCCAACACGAGTTTGTTCACGCCTGTCGGCAGGTTCGCCATCGTCGGCAGCGCGTCGATCTGCTTCTGCGCGACGCCGGAGACGATACCGGGCGCGAGATCGGCGCCGATCGTCAGCTGACGCTGTTGATTGACGCGGTCGATCTTGGTCGGGCCGGAGCCGAGCGTGATCTCCGCCACCAAGTTGAGCGGCACCGAACCACCCGACGCGGTCGCCACCGGCAGGTTCTGGATCGTCGAGAGCTCGCTACGTGCGCCCTGGTCGAGTGCCACGCGGATCGGGATCTGGCGATCGGACAGCGAGAAGCGCGCCGAGTTCTGGTCGATATCGCCGAGCGTCGCGATCCGGATCGCCGACGACAGCGCCTGCGTCGTCACGCCGAGATTTGCGGCGAGATCGAAGCGCGGCTTGATGACGATTTCCGGGCGCTGCATGTTGCCGGCGACACGCGGCGCGACCAGCGTCGGCAGGCGCGACATCTCGGTCACGATCTTCTGCGCGGTCGCATCGAGCAGCTTGGGATCGTCGCCGCCGAGCGTCACGCTCATGTCGCGCGTGCTGCCACCCCAGCCATTCTGCGAGCGGAACGAGACACGCGCATCGGGGATCGCCGCGAGCTGGGGCGCGAGACTACGTTCGAACTCCGTGCTCTTCATCTTTCGATCGTCCTTGAGCGTCGCGGTGACGCGGCCGGCGTTGACCGAACCGTTGGCCCCGCTGCGCGCATAGACCGACTGAACGTCGGGCTGCGATCCGATCAGCGCCGCGACCTTGGTCACGACGGCTTCGGTCTGCGCCAGCGTCGTGCCCGGCACCATGTCGATCACCGCCATCGAGGTGTCGTTGTCCTGCGCGGGCTGGAACGTCATCGGCAAGACCGCGAACATCACGATAGTCATCAGGAACGCGAACACGCCGAGCCCGAGCACCCAGAAGCGGTGATCGCGGAAGCGGCTGGTCAGGCGGTGGAACCCGCCGCGTGCCGCCGACGCCTTTGCCTTGCCGGTCTCCAGCGTCCATTTCAGCGTCGCCATATAGCCGTCCATCAGGACTCCCTCACCGTGCACGGCGGGGCCGGCGGACTTGAGGAAATACGCTGCGAGCATCGGCGTGACGAGACGCGCGACCGCGAGGCTCATCAACACCGAGGCGACGACCGTCAGGCCGAAATTCTTGAAGAACTGCCCCGATATACCCGGCATCAGGCCAACCGGCAGGAACACCGCGACGATCGCCATCGTCGTCGCCAGCACGGCAAGACCGATCTCGTCGGCGGCGTCGATCGAGGCCTGATAGGCGGATTTGCCCATCCGCATGTGCCGGACGATGTTCTCGATCTCGACGATCGCGTCGTCGACCAGCACGCCCGCGACGAGGCTGAGCGCGAGCAGCGTCATCTGGTTCAGGTTGAAACCGAGCAGGTCCATGAACCAGAAGGCCGGGATCGCCGACAGCGGGATCGCCAGCGACGAGATCACCGTCGCGCGCCAGTCGCGCAGGAACAGGAATACCACGATCACCGCGAGCACTGCGCCCTCGATCATCGCGTGGATCGCGCTCTCATACTGCATCTCGGTGTATTTGACGCTGTTCGAGCGCAGCACGAAATGCACGTTCGGATTGCGCTTTTCCATCGCCGCGAGCTTCTTCACCGCCTCGTTGAAGACGGTGACGTCGGACGAACCCTTGGAGCGCTGGAAATCGAAGCTGATCGTCTGGCGGCCGTCGATCGCGGCACGGCTGCGCTGTTCGGCATAGAGATCGCGCACCTGTGCGATGTCGGCAAGGCGCACGGTGCGGCCGTTGCCAACGCTGATCTGAGTCTGGGCGAGTGCGACCGCGTCCTTCGCGTTGCCGAGCACGCGGACCGACTGTTCGGACCCGGCGATCTCGGCGCGACCACCCGCCGCATTCAGATTGACCTGCCGGAGCTGGGCGTTGACCTGGCTCGCGGTCAGCCCCTGGCTTTGCAGCTTGAGCGGATCGAGGATGATCCGGATTTCGCGACTGACGCCGCCGTTGCGATTGACCGCAGCCATGCCGGGGACCGACAGCAACTCCTTCGCGACGTTGTTGTCGATGTACCAGCTCAGCTGTTCGACCGTCATGTCCTTGGCGATCACGGAATAGCTGGCGAGATCGTTGTCGGTGGTGTTGGCGCGGAACACCTGCGGCTCAAGGATACCCTCGGGCAGGTCGCTGCGGATCTGCGCGATCGCGTCGCGGACGTCGGTGACGGCACGGTCGATCGGCGTGCCGATGCTAAGCTGGACGACGGTCTGCGACTGGCCCTCGGTCACGGTCGAGGTGATCTCGTCGATGCCCTGGAGCGAACGCACCGCGGCCTCGACGCGCTGCGTGACCTGCGTCTCGAGCTCGGTCGGCGCAGCACCCGGCTGGTTGATGACGACGATCGCGATCGGAAAATCGATGTCCGGATCGTTGTTCACGTCCATCCGCATGAAGCTGACGATGCCCGCCAGCGTCAGTGCGATGAACAGCACGATCGGCGGCACCGGGTTGCGGATCGCCCAGGCCGAGATGTTGCGAAAGTTCATGAGCTCAGCTCGCTTTCTTCGTGACCGGCTTCACCTTCTGCCCGGGCGCCAGGAACCCGCCTGCAGACAACACTACTCGCTCGGTCCCGTCGAGTCCGCTGAGGATCGTCACGCCCGCGTCGGAGACCTGGCCGATCTTGATATCGCGGCGCACCGCCTTGTTATCGGCGCCGATGATATAGACGAAGCTACCCTTCTCGTCGCTCTGAAGCGCCGAATCAGGGAGCAGCGGTGCCTGGGTCGCACCGCCGACGATCGTCGCCGCAGCGAAACCGCCCGGCCGCAGCGCGGGGTCATAGGCGACCGCGATCCGCGCAATGCCCTGCCGGCTCTGCGGGTCGATCACCGGCGAAACCTGCCACACCTGGCCCGGGAAGCCCTGAGTCGTGCCGACCGGAACGACCGTCGCGCGCGCGCCGGCGTGGAGCCCGGCGAGATCAGCTTCGCTCAACTGTGCGCGCATTTCCATCTGGCCGTCCGCGGCCATGCGGAACAGCACGCCGGTACCCGCGCCGACGACCTGACCCGATTCGACGCCGCGCGTCAGCACGAGGCCGGCGGCGGGCGCACGGATATCGAGACGACCGTTGCGCGCGCGCGCCTCGCCGAGCGTCGCCTGCGCCACCTTCACGCGCGCGGCGGCGGCGTCGCGCGTCGCGGCCTTGCGCTGGAGATCGGCCTTCGAGATGAAGCCGCGATCGACGAGCTGCTTGGCGCGATCGAGTTCGGCTTGCGCGATCGTCTCGTCGGAACGGGCTACGCTGACCGAGGCGGCGAGCGAGGCGGCGGTCTCGGTCTGCACCGAGCGATCGACCGTCGCGAGCACCTGACCCGCGGCGACCCACTGGCCCGGCTCGACCAGCACGCGCGTGATCATCCCGCCCTCGCCTGCGACGCCGACCGGCATTTCGCGCCGCGCGGCGATCGTGCCGGTCGCGGAAATCGTGCGGTCGACGGTCTTGCGCCCCGGTACCATGACCGAGACGGTCGGCACCTGTTCGACGACCGGACCGGCGGCGGCGTCCTTCTTGCCGCCCTTGAACGCGAAGACGGCGCCGAGAATCGCCAGCACGACGACGACCGCGATGATGATGTTGCGGCGGCGGTGCGACGGCGCGGTGTAATCGGGGAGCACGAGCTGGTCTTCGTGCTCGCCACCGTCAATCTGGCCGACGGTTTTCGTCTCGTAGTTCATGCGCGTCACAATCCCAATTTCGACCGGTCTTGTCTCGACCCGCTTCGCCATTCGCAAGCTGTATTATCTGAATAAGTCACCGTGCTCAAGCCCCTCGACGAGCGCAGGACGCAGACATGCTTCGATTTCGATCTATTCGCAATAAGCTTCGAAGAGTTGGAAGACGTTCAGCTTGTGTTGAGCCGATCCGGGCGACACGCACGGACAGTTCAACGGGAGACACCATTATGAAGACCGCATCGTTCCTCACCATCCTGGCGAGCGCCACCGCGATTCTTCCCGCCGCCGCCAATGCCCAGGCCGCGCCGACCACGGTCGAGCCGATGGTGCCCGCCGCCGGGACCGTGCTGGACGTGACCGCCGAGGGCCGCACGACGCGCGTGCCCGATCTCGCGACGATTCGCGCGGGGGTCGTGTCTCAGTCGCCGACTGCCGCCGCGGCGCTCACCGACAATGCGCAGCGGATGGCCAAGGTGCTCGACGCACTCAAGCGGGCGGGCGTCGCACCGCGCGACGTCGCTACCTCGAACGTCCAGCTGTCGCCGCAATATCGCTACGCCGACAACCAGCCGCCGGTGATCACCGGGTATCAGGCGACCAACACCGTCTCGATCCGCTTCCGCGACGTCGCCAAGTCTGGGACGATCCTCGACGCGCTGGTGGCGCAGGGTGCGAACCAGATCGACGGGCCGAACCTGTCGATCGACAAGCCCGACGCGGCGCTCGACGAGGCGCGGGCCGACGCGATCGCGCAGGCCAAGCGTCGCGCGGATCTCTACGCCAAGGCGGCGGGGCTGCGCGTGTCGCGGATCGTGTCGATCGCGGAATCGGGCCAGGATACGGGTGGTTCGCCGCAGCCGATGTTCATGGCGCGCGCGGCGATGGCCAAGGACAGCACGCAGATCGCACCCGGCGAGAAGGACGTGACGGTCACGCTGTCGGTACGCTTCCTGCTGAACTGACCCTCTCTACTGCTCCCCTCCCTGGAAGGGAGGGGCCGGGGGTGGGTAGGCTCGCTCATGCCGCGACCGTTTCGACACAGGGAACCCGACCCACCCCCAACCTCTCCCTTTCAGGGAGGGGAGACCGTCGGAATTCACTAACACGGCCACGCACGAAAAAAGGGCCGCCCGGTTGCCCGGACGGCCCTTCTTCAACTTCGCGTGACGAAGCGAACTCTTAGCGGACGCTACCGCGACGCACGAGGTTCACGATCGCGAGCAGGACGATGGCGCCCAGCAGCGACACGATGAACGAGGTCAGCGTGAGCGGTGCGTTGTTGATCGAGCCACCCGACAGGATCAGGCCACCGATGAACGCGCCGACGATGCCGACGATGATGTTCAGGAAGATGCCCTGCTGCGCATCGGTGCGCATGATCATGCTAGCGATCCAGCCGATGACGCCGCCGATGATCAGCCAAAGAATGAGACCCATGATATTTTCCCTCCGTTGAACCCGTATCCGGGCGATGGCGGAAAGACGTGCGAACGACGTTTTTTGTTCCGCTCGCGTTTTGAGTTTTGCCGCTCAATACTTTTGTTGGCGCTCGTACAGCGACTTATAGTGCTGGATCCGCGTCACGCGCAG
Source organism: Sphingomonas sp. PAMC26645 (assembly GCF_004795835.1). Taxonomy (NCBI): domain Bacteria; kingdom Pseudomonadati; phylum Pseudomonadota; class Alphaproteobacteria; order Sphingomonadales; family Sphingomonadaceae; genus Sphingomonas; species Sphingomonas sp. PAMC26645. Next base: position 1,160,583 of record NZ_CP039249.1, on the reverse strand, counting down.
TCCGGGCATTCCCGACCGATCGATCGCCCGCTGCCATCCGGCGAACTCCTCGACCGTCAGGCCGTAGCGCGCACAGACATCGTCGACGCTCAACAGTCCGCCATTCACCGCGGCGACAACTTCGGCCTTACGCCGCACGACCCAGCGCGTGGTGCTGGGCGGTGGCAGGCTGTCCAGCGTCAGCTGCTCGCCCAATGGCCCGATGACCTTGCCGGGACGGATTTTCTGGTTCTCGATCATTTGAAACCTCTGATCGGGGCGGGGGGCCCCCTCTCGATACGCACACACGACCTGTAATCGCAGGTCTTGAAGATCGGCTGAAACGCCGCGGTAAACAGCATCTTCATTCCTCCTTCCAACGGGTCAACGCCGCGGCCATCGGCCCGTTGAACGCACCGTGGAGCGGCGCAAACAACTTCGGATCGATCGTGGCGCGAGCAAATCCCGCCTGCACCGCCGCTGTCGGGCTCGCCGCCTGTCGGGCGGCGATACCGACGATCAGGACGGCCAGGTCACCCGGAAGAACGGTGACCTCTGCGTCGCGATCGAAACGGGGAAAACTCAGGTCCAACGGGATACTCGCTTCACTCTCGGAAGCCCCTGTCTAGGGCAAGGGGATGAAGACTGCGTAAAACACCCGCCGCGCAGTGGCCGATTTGTTGCATTGCGACGTTCGCCGGTCGCATTTTTCACTCGCTTCGGCCTGATCGAGGTTAATCGACGCATCTTTTTGCAACGCGGTGCCTCCGCGCTTATGTAGCGCCGCATGGATCAGACCGATTTTCAGCTCGGGGCCGGCGCCGATACGGGCATGGCCGGAAAGCGCATCGTCGTGGCGATGTCGGGCGGCGTCGACAGTTCGGTCGTCGCCGCGCTCGCGCACGCCACCGGCGCCGAGACCATCGGCGTGACGCTCCAGCTCTACGATCACGGCGAGGCGGTCGGCCGCGCGGGCTCATGCTGCGCCGGCCGCGATATCCGCGACGCCCGCGCGGTCTGCGATCGCCTCGGCATCGCGCATTATGTGTTCGATCACGAAACCAGCTTCCGCGAGCAGGTCGTCGACAAGTTCGCCGACGAGTATCTGGCAGGCCGCACGCCGATCCCGTGCGTCCAGTGCAACATGGGGCCGAAGTTCACCGACCTGCTGAAGCTCGCGCGCGATCTCGGCGCAGACTGCCTGGCGACGGGGCATTATGTCCGGCGAGTCGAGGGCATCAACGGTGCAGAACTCCACCGCGGCGCCGATCCGGCGCGCGACCAGAGCTATTTCCTGTTCGCGACCACGCAGGCGCAGCTCGACTATCTGCGGTTTCCGTTGGGCGGTCTGCCCAAAGCGCGGGTGCGCGAGATCGCTGCCGAACTCGGGCTCGGCGTCGCGGCCAAGCCCGACAGCCAGGACATCTGCTTCGTCCCCGATGGCGATTACGCAGGCTTGGTGAAGAAGCTGCGGCCCGAGGCGGCGGAGACGGCCGGCGATATCGTCGATCTCGGCGGCACTAAGCTCGGCGAGCATCGCGGGTTGATCCACTTTACAGTGGGACAGCGTCGCGGGTTGGAGATCGGCGGCAGTCCGGAGCCGCTCTATGTCGTGCGAGTCGAACCGGCGACGAAGCGGGTCGTCGTTGGCCCCCGTCGCGCGCTGGCGGTCGAGGCTGCGCGGATGACCGACATCAATTGGTTGGGCGGCGACTTCACCGGGCCGCTGACGGCGAAGGTTCGGTCGATGGCAAAGCCCGTCCCTGCCCGTCTGGTCGGCGACCGCGTGGTATTCGACGCGCCCGAATACGGCGTCGCACCGGGCCAGGCCGCGGTGCTCTATGCGGGCGAGCGCGTGCTCGGCGGCGGCTGGATTGCGGACACCGAAGCGGCACTCGTCGCCGCCTGACGCGTTCAGGGCGAATGGATATCGAAGATCTACGCCGCCAGATGGAAGCCGCCGCCGCGGCGATGGATTTCGAGACCGCAGGCAAGTTGCGCGATCAGATCAGCGTGCTGCGCGGTGGTGGTGAGGTGGCGGACACCGCGGGACTGACTCGCCAGCAGCCCGGCGCAATGGGTCTCGGCACCAGCCAACAACGCATGACCCCGCCGCCGGGTTGGGTGAAACCGAAGAAGCCCGATCCGATGACCAAGGGGCGGAAGCGGTAGGGTCCCCTCCCCGACGTCATCCTGACGAAAGTCAGGACCCAGGGTAACAACCGACGACGTTCGTGGCTCTGGATCCTGGCTTTCGCCAGGATGACGGAAGTGTTGGCTGCGCGTGCGAACTCCGGCACGCTCAAGGCAGGAGGAACGTGCCTTCGATCGTCGTCACGCACGATCCACCCAGCACCACGCGGTCGCCATCAAGACGGCACGTCAGCTTCCCGCCGCGCGAACTCGCCTGATAGGCCGTAAAGCTGTTCCCCAAGGTCGGCGCCCAATACGGCACCATCACCGCATGCGCCGAGCCCGTCACCGGATCCTCATTGATCGCGTAATACGGCGTGAACACGCGGCTGACGATATCGGCCGCCTCGCCCTGAGCCGCGACGATCGCGACGATCGGGAACTTCGCCAACGCCGCGAAGTCCGGCTTCAACTCGCGCACCACGGCCTCGTCCTCGACGATCACGAGCGCATAGCCCTTCTCGTGCCACAGCGTCTCGACGGGCGCCTCGATGTTCAGAGCCGCGACGATCTCCGGGATCGCCTTCGGGCTCGGTCCCCATGCGGGCAGTTCCAGCGTGTATCCGCTATCCGCCCGAGCAACCTCGAGCATACCCGCCTGCCGCGTCCGGAAGCGCACCCGATCGAGCGCGGTATCCGACGACAGCACGAAATGCCCGCTCGCGAGCGTCGCGTGCCCGCACAGCGCAACCTCCGCACCCGGCGTGAACCAGCGAAGATCGAAATCGACACCCTCGTCGTCCGACGCGACGATGAACGCGGTCTCGCTCAGGTTGTTCTCCTGCGCGATGTCCAGCAGCACGGCGTCGTCGAGCCAGACCGACAGCGGCATCACCGCGGCCTGGTTGCCGCCGAACGGCGTGTCGGAAAACGCATCGATCTGCGCGAACGGTATTCTCATGCCTGAATCCTCAAACGCGTTTGCCGAATCTCGAACGGACTATACCCGCTTGCCGAACCAATGCGGCGTCACATCCGCCTCGACCAGCGGATTGTCGGTGTCGACATGCCCCTCCGGATCGAGGTGAATCAATACCTCCACCTTGGGGAACGCGGTGCGCAGGTTCCGCTCGACCGCCTCGACGATGTCGTGCGCGTGTTCGACGGTCAGGTCGCGCGCGACCTCCATGTGGAACTGCGCGAAGTCGTGGCTGCCCGAGCGCCGCGTGCGGAAATCGTGGATGCCGCGAATGCCGGGCTGGCGCGCGGCGACGTCGAGGAATTGCGCGCGGAAATCCTCCGGCCATTCCTTGTCCATTAACTGGTCGATCGCGTTCGACGACGCCTGGAACGCGCCCCAGGCGAGCCACAGCGCGATGACGATGCCGAAGATCGGATCCGCACCGCTCCACCCGACATATTGATCGAGCACCAGCGCAACGATCACCGATCCGTTGAGCAGCACGTCGGACTGGTAATGGACGTTGTCCGCGAGGATCGCGACCGAGCCCGTCTGACGGATGATCTTGCGCTGATAGGCGAGCAGGAACACCGTCGCCGCGATCGCGATCACCGACACGCCAATGCCGAACTCGGCGCCGGTGGTCGGCTGCGGATCACCGAATGCGAGGATCGCGCGCCACGCGATGCCGACCGCCGACGCGGTGATCAGCATGACCTGGAACAGCGCGGCGAGCGCCTCCGCCTTGCCGTGGCCGAAGCGGTGGTCGTGATCCGCCGGCGTCGCCGCCAGCCGCACGCCGTACAGCGTGACCAGCGACGCGAGCAGGTCGAGCGCGGTATCGGCAAGCGACCCAAGCATCGCCACCGAGCCCGTCGACCATGCCGCAAAGCCCTTCAGCAGCAGCAGGAAACACGCCATCGCAACGCTGGCGAGCGCCGCCCGGGTTGCCAGGGGTATGACCTTGCGGCGTTCGTCCTGCGTCATGGGAACAACAGCCCCTCGCTCCAATTGCCGTCTTCGCGCGTGAACAGCCGCCGTTCGTGGAGACGATGCGCGCGATCCTGCCAGAACTCGATCCGCGTCGGCGTAACACGGTAGCCACCCCAATGCGGCGGCCTCGGCACGTCCTGGCCTTCGAACTTCGCGGTCATTTCGGCAAAGCGCTGCTCGAACGTCTCGCGGCTGTCGAGCGGCCGGGACTGCTCCGACGCCCAGGCGCCAAGCTGCGAATCACGACCACGCGAGGCAAAATAGGCGTCCGACTCTTCGTCCGTCGCCCATGATACCGGACCCTCGATCCGGATCTGACGGCGCAGCGACTTCCAGTGGAACAGCAGCGCGCCCTGCGGATTGGCGGCGAGTTCGCCCGCCTTGCGGCTTTCGCGGTTGGTGTAGATCACGAAACCATCGGGGCCGTGGCCCTTCAACAGCACCATGCGCACTGACGGCCGCCCCTCGGCATCGGCAGTCGCGAGCGCGACCGCGTTCGGGTCGTTCGGCTCGGACTGCTTGGCTTCGGCGTACCAGCTATCGAACAGCGTGAAGGGATCGTCTGACATGCCGCGCGCCATAGCGGGATTTGAGGCGGAACGAAACTTTGGAACGACTCTACCGTGCCGATGATTGACCCAGGTAATCGAATCGTTTCCGCAACGAAGGAACACGCAAGGTGGCAGCGCGCGCGTATTGGCAGGGGCAGATCCGTCTCGCCCTCGTCTCGATCCCGGTCGAGATCTATTCCGCGACGAAATCCGGCGCGGCGGTGTCGTTCAAGCAGATCCACGAACCCTCCGGTCAGCCGATCCATTACGACAAGGTCGTCACCGGCGTCGGCCCGGTCGATGCCGACGAGATCATGAAGGGGTATGAGGTCTCGAAGGGCGAATACGTCCTGTTGGAGCAGGACGAGATCGATGCGGTGAAGCTCGAGTCGAAGAAGACGCTCGAACTGACGCAGTTCGTCGACGCGAGCGAGATCGACGTGCTCTATTACGAGAAGCCGTATTTCGTGGTGCCGGCGGATGATCTCGCGGAGGAGGCGTTCATCGTTCTGCGCGAGGCATTGAAGCGGACGAAGAAGGTCGGGCTCGGCCAGCTCGCGATGCGCGGGCGCGAATATGTCGTAAGCCTGAAGCCGTGCGGGCGCGGGATGGTGCTGGAGACGCTTCGCTATGCCGACGAGGTGCACAAGGCGCAGGGGTATTTTCGCGAGATACCCGACGACAAGCCGTCCGAGGAACTGCTCGAACTCGCCGAGGCGCTGATCGAGAAGCGCAGCGCGGACTTCCATCCGCAGGAATTCCATGATCGCTACGTCGACGCGCTGAAGGATTTGATCGAGCGCAAGCGGAAGTCGAACGGGAAGAAGATCATCGAGGACAAGGATACGGGCGGAAAGACCGGCTCGAACGTGGTCGATTTGATGGCGGCGTTGAAAAAGTCGATGGAGAAGAGTGGGGGCGCGACAGAGAAGACGCCGGCGAAGAAAGCTCCCGCCAAGCGCGCGCCGGCAAAAACGGCGGCCAAAGCGCCAGCCAAAAAACGTGCATAAGCTCCCATCCCTGGAAGGGAGGGGTTGGGGGTGGGTCGCTCACCGTAATAGCGCCCCGCCCGCCAAGCGGCCGCCCCACCCCCGACCCCTCCCTTCCAGGGAGGGGTGAAGATGGTCGACGATCCCCTCGCCCTATACAATGCCAAGCGGAACTTCACGAAAACCGCCGAACCCGCGGGCACGCTGGACCCCGGCAACGGCAACAGCTTCATGGTCCAGAAGCACGACGCCACCCGCCTCCACTGGGATTTCCGCCTCGAAATCGACGGCGTCCTGAAAAGCTGGGCAGTCACCCGCGGCCCCAGCCTCGACCCCAACGAAAAACGTCTCGCAGTCCGCACCGAAGATCACCCGCTCAGCTACGCCACATTCGAAGGCACGATCCCCGCCGGCGAATATGGCGGCGGCACGGTGATGCTGTGGGACCGCGGCACGTGGTCGCCGATCATGGGCAAGTCGGCGAAGGACCTCGACAAGGGCCATCTCCACTTCGTCCTCGACGGCGAGCGGATGAAGGGCGAATGGCTGCTGATCCGCCTGAAGCCGCGCGCAAAGGAAAAGCGCGAGAACTGGCTGCTCAGGAAGATCGACGATGCCGCGGCCGGCGGCACGGACACGCTAGTCGAGGAGGCGCTGACGAGCGTCTCGACCGGCCGCACGATGGCGGAGATCGAGGAAGGCAAATCCTCCCCGGCACGGGGAGGGGGACCAGCGAAGCTGGTGGAGGGGGCGGCCCGCAAGAGTACCGCCAGCCGTAAAGCCATCGCCAGCGCCAAGCCCCCCTCCACCACCGCAAAAGCTAACGGCGGTCCCCCTCCCCGTGCCGGGGAGGATTTTCAGGACCTGCAACTCTGCACCCTCGTCGACGCCGTCCCCACCGGCTCCGCCTGGCTCCACGAAGTCAAATATGACGGCTACCGCGCTTTAATTTCCGTCGCCAACGGCAAGGCCAAGGTCTTCACCCGCACCGGCCTCGACTGGACCGACAAGTTCGCCGCGATCGCCGACGCCGCCGCCAAACTGCCGATAAAATCCGCGCTGATCGACGGCGAGATCGTCGCGTTCAAGGACGGCCACCCCGATTTCTCGACGCTGAAGGACGCGATCTCCGCCGGCGGCGACATGACGCTGTTCGCGTTCGACCTGCTCGCACTCGACGGCGAAGATTTGACCGGCCTCTCCAATCTCGACCGCAAAGCGCGCCTGCAACCGCTCATCCCCGAGAACGAGGACCGCCTCCGCTACTCCGACCACGTCATCGGCGCGGGCGAGCAATTGTTCGAGACGATGTGCCGCGAAGGCCTCGAAGGCATCGTCTCGAAACGCGCCGACGCTCCCTATGCGGGCAAACGGACAAAGGCGTGGCTCAAGGTGAAATGCACGCACCGCCAGGAATTCGTGATCGTCGGCTGGCTGCCCTCGACCAAGAAACGCGGGTTCAAGTCGCTGTTGCTCGGCGTCCGCGAGGGCAAGGGCTATCGGTATGCAGGTAAGGTCGGCACCGGGTTCGACCAGGCGCTGATGGACGAGATCCGGGACAAGCTCGACGCGCTCGATCGCAAGACGCCGACCGTCGAGGCGCCCAAGGCGGCGGTCCGCGGCGCGAAATGGGTGACGCCGAAACTGGTCGCGGAGGTCGCGTTCGCCGAGGTCACGCCCGACGGCGTGCTCCGCCATTCGAGCTTCATCGGCCTGCGCGAGGACAAGGCGGCGCAGGACGTCGTCGCCGAGACGCCCGCGCCGCTGCCCGATGTGGAGGAACCCGCGGCGCCTGCGACCAGCATAAAGGTCAGCAGCCGCGACCGCGTGATCTTCGACAAGTCGGACGTCACGAAGGGCGATCTCGCGGACTATTACGTCGCGGTCTCGGGCATCATGCTGCCGGTCGCGGGCAACCGCCCGATCAGCCTCGTGCGGTGTCCGCAAGGTCGATCGCGCGCGTGCTTCTTCCAGAAACACGATGCCGGGAGCTTCGGCGACGCTGTCCACAAAGTGCCGATCCGCGAGAAGGACGGCTCGACCGAGGACTATCTGTACGTCGACGATGCCGACGGGCTGGTCGCGTGCGTGCAGATGGGGACTATCGAGTTCCACGGCTGGGGCTCGTCGAACGCGACCTTGGAGAAGCCGGACCGGCTGATATTCGATCTCGACCCGGACGAGGGGCTCGACTTCGGCGACACCAAGAAGGCTGCCGAGCATTTGAAGAACCAGTTGGCGGAACTGGGGCTGGTCAGCTTCCCGATGCTGTCGGGAGGCAAGGGCGTGCACGTGGTGGTGCCGCTGACCCCGGAGGCGGAATGGCCGGCGGTGAAGGACTTTGCGGATCGGTTCGCTAGGGCGATGGCGGGGGCTGATCCCGAGCGGTTCGTTGCGACCATGGCCAAGGCGAAGCGCAAGGGGCGGATCTTTATCGACTGGCTCCGCAACCAGCGCGGCGCGACTGCGGTGATGCCGTACTCGGCGCGGGCTCGGGCGGGGGCGCCGGTTGCGGCACCGGTGTCTTGGACCGAGCTGCGGGATATCGAGACTGCGGCGCGGTGGGGCGTGAAGGATGGGGCCGAGTTGATTGAGAGGGCCGGGTCGCGGGCGCTGGCGGGTTGGGGAGTGGCCGATCAGGTGTTGCCGGATCTTTGAGCCTTCCCCCGTTCACTGGCACCCCCCCGGCGGAGGCCGGGGCCCAGTTGGGGAACGTTGCTAACGAAGGGTAACGCTCCGTTACGACCACCTTTCCAACTGGGCCCCGGCCTTCGCCGGGGTGGTGGTAATGATGGGGCCGCGCGCGCCTGACTGTTCCCTCGCGAACGCGGGGGTCCAGGGTAACTGCACGCAGCGCCTTGGATTCCTGGGCCCCCGCGTTCGCGAGGGAACAAGAGTAAGGTATCGCCCCCGCGACAATTTATGTTGCACCGCCGCGTCGAAAGGTGAAACACCGCCACCTGTATTCGGGGGCTTAAGGCATTGGACACGGCGACGCAAACCGCGCCCCTTTTCGACGCGATGATCCATGCCGAGCGCTGGATCGCCGACTATTGCGCGCGCACCACCGGCGTCGACGTGCTGTGCCCCGCTGAAGACGGTAGCGCCGACCCCGCCTGGGCGGCGATGTTCGCCGAGCTCGCGATGGTCGCCTCGGACGACCTCGGCCACATCCGCGAACGCGTCCAGCGGCATGCGGTCGACATCGGCACCGGATTCCGCATCGCCGACGAACCCGACGAGCGCCCCTGGCCCGTCTCGCCCGTCCCGCTGCTGATCGAGGCCGGCGAATGGGCGGGGATCGAGCGCGGCGTGATCCAGCGCGCGACGTTGATGGAGACGGTGATCGCCGACCTCTATGGCGCGGGCAAGCTGGTCGCCGACGGCCATATCCCCGCCGCGCTCGTCACCGGCAGCCCATTCTTCCTGCGGCCGATGGTCGGGCTCGACCCGCCCGGCGGCCGCCATCTCGATTTCATCGCGATCGACCTCGGCCGCGGGCCGACCGGCGAATGGCGCGTGCTCGCCGATCACCTGCGGGCGCCCGCCGGCGCCGGGTATGCGCTGGAGAACCGTATCGCGGTCAGCCGTACGCTCGGCGGGTTGCAGGATCGGCTCAACGTCCAGCGGCATGCGCCGTTCTTCGCCGCGTTTCGCGCCGGGATTGCGGCGATGTGCAAGCGGACCGACCCGCGGATCGGGCTGCTCACCCCCGGCCGGTTCAACCCGAGCTATCCCGAGCAAGCGCACCTCGCGCGCTATCTGGGGCTGCTGCTGGTTGAGGGCGCCGATCTCGCCGCGCTCGAGGACAAGGTCTATGTCCGCACGATCGGTGGGCTCAAGCGGATCGATGCGCTGTGGCGGCGGCTCGACCCGCGGCTGCTCGACCCGCTGGCGTTCGACACGCATTCCCAGATCGGCGTACCCGGGCTGATCGACGCGTACGCCGCCGGCAACGTCGTGCTGTCGAACGCGCCGGGCTCGGCCGTGCTGGAGGCGCCGGCGTTCTCGGCGTTCCTGCCGCAGCTTGCGAAGTCGCTGCTTGGTGAAGACCTGCTCCTCCCCAACATCGCGACGTGGTGGTGCGGGCAGGACGGCGCGCGGGCGCAGGTCGAGGCGAATTTCGACCGTCTGCTGATCGGTCCGGCGTTCCATTCGCGACCTCTCGGCATGACCGGCGGCCCGGTTACGGGGGCCGACATCACCGGTGAAGACCGGGCGCGCCTGCTCACCGACATGGCGAATCGGCCGCAGGATTACGTGGGGCAGGAGCTGGTCCAGCTCTCGACGATGCCGGTCGTGGTCGGCGATGCGCTCGTCCCCCGCCCCTTCACCCTGCGCGTGTTCGCGGCGCGTGGCGGCGACGGCGAATGGACCGTCCTCCCCGGCGGCTTCGCGCGGATCGGCGAGCATCCCGATGCGCGGGCGGCGGTGATGGGCGAAGGCATCTGGTCCGCCGACGTCTGCATCTATGGCGCCGAGCCAGTCGCGCCCGTGTCGCTGCTCACCGCCGCGGACTCGCTCCAGGTGCGGCGCAATCCGGGGACGTTGCCAAGCCGGGTGGCGGACAATTTCTACTGGCTCGGGCGCTATCTGGAGCGCGGCGAAGCGCTGCTCGGCGCGATCCGCGTGATGCTGGGCAATTCGATCGACGTCGACGGCGGCGCTGTTTTGTCCCCTACCACGGTCGGCAAGCTGGTCGGGCTGATCGTCGGTGCTGGCAGTGCGCCGCACCCGCCATCGCTGCGCCGCGCCGATTTGACCGCGCTCGCCCGCACGGCGATGGAAGACGAACGCTGGCAGTCGATCCTCACGCTCAACCGCCATGCGCGCGAGATCGGCGAAGGCTCGCGCGACCGGTTGTCGGCGGACATGGTACGGCTGCTCGAAGCGCCCTTCCCTACGCACCGCGGGATGCTGGAGCGCGCCGGTTCATTGCAACGGCGGTACGCGGCGATCGCGGGGCTGTCGGCCGAGCATATGGGGCGGACAGCGGCGTGGCGCTTTCACGATCTCGGGCGCAGGATCGAGCGCGCCATGGCGATGGCCCGCGCGATCCGGTTGTTCGGGATGCCGGGAGCGTCGCCGGATGACCTGTCGGTGCTGCTCGACCTGGCGGATAGCCAGATCAGTTATCGGCAGCGCTATCCGACCGGGATCGCGCGCGTGCCGGTGATGGATCTGGTGGCGCTCGATCCGGGCAATCCTCGGTCGTTGGCGTTTTCAGCGGAGCGGATCGCGGCGCGGTTGGCGGAGTTGCCGGTGCTCAGCGACGACGAGATGGCGGAGCCGCAACAGGCTCAAGCGACCGGGTTGCAGGCGATCGTGATGACCGCGACGGCCGCGGAGTTGGATGCGGAAACGCTGGGGGATATCGAGCGGCGTCTCGGCGCGGTGTCTGATGCGCTGGCGCGGCGGTATTTTTTGCAGGGTGCGGAGCCGTTGCGGACTAGCGGGCTGACTTTGGCGTGAGGGGCATGACCGTGCAAATCCTCCCCGGTACGGGGAGGGGGACCATGCAGCGCATGGTGGAGGGGGCTCTCCACCAGCGCACCGTTCGTGGCGCCCCCCCTCCACCACCAGCAAGCTGGCGGTCCCCCTCCCCGTGCCGGGGAGGATTTTCATGATCTACGACATTCGCCACGTCACGACGTTCGATTACGGCGCGAGCGTCAAGTTCGCGCGCTGCAACCTCCGCCTAAAACCGATCGACTGGCCGGGGCAGCATCTGGATAGCTATGCGCTGTCGGTGCATCCGGCCGGGCGTACCAGCGCGGCGCGGGCGGAGGCGGGGCTGGCCAACGTGACGCGATTGGTCGTCGACAGCCCAGTTCGCCACCTAACGATCGAGAGTCAGTCGCGGATGACGGTGGATCGCCTCGTGCCCGTCCCCGACGCGAGCGATCCGACGCTGGGCGAGATCGCGGCGATGGCGCGAGCGAGCACCGATCTCTCCGCGGCAAGCCCGGCGAATTATATCTATCCCTCGCCGCTGATCCCGCTTGACCAAGCGATCGCAGACTATTGCGCGGTGGATCTCGATCCTTCGCGGGGAGCGCTGGAGGCCGGAATCGCGCTCGCGCGGCGGATTCAGGTGGAGTTCGAATTCGACGCCGACGCGACGCTGGTCGATACACCGCCGCACGAGGCGTTCCTCCAGCGCAAGGGCGTGTGCCAGGATTTCGCGCAGATCATGATCACCGGCTTGCGCGCGACGGGGCTGCCAGCGGCGTATGCGTCGGGCTATATCCGGACGATCCCGCCCGAGGGCCAGCCGCGGCTGGTCGGGGCGGATGCGACGCATGCGTGGGTGCTGCTGTGGTGCGGGCCGGTGCGTGGCTGGGTCGGAGTCGATCCGACCAACGGGATCTGGATGGCGAGCGATCACATCGTGATGGCGGTCGGGCGGGACTATGCGGAGATTGCGCCGGTCGACGGGGTGGTGCTCGGGTCGGGGGCGCAGAATATGGATGTCAGCGTCGATGTCGCGCCGCTGGATGAGACAGTTAAGGCGTAAACTTCCGAAATCTGTTCTCCCGCGAAGGCGGGAGTCCAGGGCCACGAACGTGATCCATCGTTACCCTGGGCTCCCGCTTTCGCGGGAGAACACGGTGGATCTGGATTGTAGCTGTCTTAATTCTCGTCGTCGTGCGGGTTCGGATACGAGCCGCCGCCACTCTCGCCGCCCTTGTCCTTGGCCGGCGCGTTGTTGACGCCGTCCTTCTCCTTCGCGCCGTCGTCGTTCTTCGGCACGCCCTGCATTGGTTGCTTGTCGGTCATGATCGTTCCTCTCGTGCAACCAAACACCCCGCGCGCAATTGCGTTGCGCTGCGCACCGCCCCACATAGACGCGCAAGTTAGCATGGGGACGTAAGTGGCCGATCCGTACAAGACTCTGGGTGTAGCGCGCGACGCGACCGAAGCCGACATCAAGAAGGCGTACCGCAAGCTCGCAAAGGAGCTTCATCCCGATCGCAACAAGGACAATCCGAAGGCGTCGGAGCGGTTCAGCACCGTCACCAACGCGTACGACCTGCTGAACGACAAGGACAAGCGCGCGCGGTTCGATCGCGGCGAGATCGACGGCGACGGCAACCCGGCGTCGCCGTTCGGGTTCGGCGGCGGTGGTGGCGGGCGACCCCAGCCCGGCGGCGGCTTCCGCAGCGAGGGCTATGAGAGCGGCGCCGGCGGTGCCGACATGAGCGACATCTTCGAAGGGCTGTTCGGCGGCGCGCAGCGTGGTGGCGGCGGCGGGTTCTCCGGCGGCTTCGGTCGGCGCCCGCAGCCCAAGGGCGAGAATGCCGCGTATCGTCTGCAAGTCCCGTTCGTCGAGGCGGCGACGCTGGAGCCGCAGCGCGTGACGCTGGCGGACGGCAAGACGCTCGACTTGAAGCTCCCCGCCGGGGTCGAGACCGGCACGCAGATGAAGCTCGCCGGCAAGGGCGAGCAGGGTCCGGGCGGCGCGGGCGATGCGATCCTGACGATCGAGGTCCAGCCGCACAAGTTCTTCACGCGCGACGGCGACGATGTCCGCCTCGACCTGCCGATCACGCTCGCAGAGGCGGTGCTGGGTGGCTCGGTCAAGGCGCCGACGGTCGACAAACCGGTGATGCTGACGATCCCCAAGGGTACGACGTCGGGCAAGACGTTGCGCCTGAAGGGCAAGGGTTTCCACAAGAAGGGCGGCATGCGAGGCGATCAGTTGGTCACCCTCATGATCGACATTCCCGCCAGCGATGCGGCGCTGACCGCGTTCGTCGAGAGTTGGGAAGGTCGCGAAGCCGGGAACCCGCGGGGGGCCATGGGCGTCTGAACCCGTTGTGAATGACAATACCCTAACGCCCGAAGCGCGCGCGCACGATCATGGTGCGACGCGCGCCCGTCTCACCCGCGGCATGGCGAAGGTCAGGCCAGGCAGTTACGCGTTCGAGATCGTCAAGCGGGCGGCCGTCGGCGTGTTCAACGACGGCTTCATCCACGCGGGGAACCTCGCCTATCTCGCATTGATGACGGTGTTCCCGTTCTTCATCGTCGCCGCCGCGATCCTGTCGATCTTCGGACAGAGCGTCGAGACAGTGCGCGCGGTCGAATCGTTCCTCAACGTCCTGCCGCCGAACGTCGGCGACCTGTTGCGCAAGCCGATCGCCGACGTGCTCGCCGCGCGGACCGGGTCGCTGTTGTGGCTTGGTGCGCTCGTCGGGCTTTGGACGGTCGGCAGCTTCGTCGAGACGATCCGCGACATCTTCCACCGCGCCTATGGGATCAAGGCGACCGCGCCGTTCTGGAAATCGCGGCTCGGCTCGTCGGCGGTGATCATTCTGTCGGTGGTAATCGCGTTGCTGTCGTTCCTGGTGCAGGGCATCCTCACCGCAGCCGAGCAGTTCATTTATCGCCTCCTCCCCTTCGCGCAGGACGCCGCCGGCTGGGTCGGTCTCTCCCGTCTTATCCCCGGCCTGCTCATGTTCGGCGCGCTGTACCTGCTGTTCTATTCGGTGACGCCCTCGCGCTATCGTTATTCGAAGTGCCGCAAATGGCCGGGCGCGCTGTTCACCACCGCCTGGTGGGTCAGCGCGACCGCGTTGCTGCCGGTGATCCTGTCGCGTCTCGGTGGTTACGACCTCACCTATGGCAGTCTGGCGGGTGTCGTCATCATGCTGTTATTTTTCTATGTCATCGGGCTCGGTCTCGTATTTGGCGCGCATCTCAACGCAGCACTGGCGGAACCACCCGAAACAACGCTAGAGCAGCCTGCTACGGATATGCAGGTATAGGCGGGGACGGCGTGAACGGTTTGATGGCGGGCAAGCGTGGGCTGATCATGGGCTTGGCGAACGACAAGTCGCTGGCCTGGGGGATTGCCAAGAAGCTGTCCGAGGCGGGCGCGGACCTCGCGTTCAGCTACCAGGGCGAGACGATGGAGAAGCGCGTCCGCCCGCTCGCCGAGCAATTGGGCGTGGCGCGGCTCTTCGATTGCGATGTGTCGGACATGGGCGCGCTCGATGCGACCTTCGACAAGCTGGCGGAGGAATGGCCGACGATCGACTTCGTCGTTCACGCGATCGGCTTTTCGGACAAGAACGAGCTGCGTGGGCGGTTCGTCGATACCAGCCTCGACAATTTCCTGATGACGATGAACATCTCGGTCTATTCGTTCGTCGCGGTGGCGCAGCGGGCGGCCAAGATGATGACCGAGGGCGGCGCGATGCTGACGCTCAGCTATTACGGCGCGGAGAAGGTCATTCCGCATTACAACGTCATGGGCGTGGCGAAGGCGGCGCTGGAGACGAGCGTGCAGTATCTCGCGGTCGACCTCGGCCGCGACAATATCCGCGTTAACGCGATCTCGGCGGGGCCGATCAAGACGCTGGCCGCAAGCGGCATCGGCGATTTCCGCCTGATTTTGAAGTGGAACGAGCTGAACTCACCGCTGAAGCGCAACGTGACGATCGACGACGTCGGCGGCGCGGGGCTGTATCTGCTGAGCGACCTGGCTTCGGGCGTGACCGGCGAGACGCACCACGTCGACGCCGGCTACAACGTGATCGGTATGAAAGCCGAAGACGCCCCCGATATCGCACTGGCATAACCCCTCTCCCCCTCCGGGGAGAGGGAGGGGCCCATGCGAAGCATGGGAGGGTGAGGGCAAGGTGAGGCAACACGACGGCACCGAACCACTGGATCGAGCCCGAGGTTTGCGTCGGAACGCGACCAAAGCGGAGGACCGGCTGTGGTACCGCCTCCGCAGTCGTCGTCTCGGCAACTTCAAGTTCCGCCGCCAAGTATGGATCGGCCCCTTCATCGCCGACTTCCTCTGCATGGACGCCATGCTGGTCGTCGAGGTAGACGGTAGCCAACACATCGACGAAGCGGCGTACGACGACAATCGAACCGCCTTCCTCGCGACCAAGGGATATCGTGTGATCCGTGTCTGGAACAACGACGTGATGCAGCGGATGGACGGTGTGCTCGCCGCGATCCTTGATGGACTTACGTGCGTGCCCTCACCCTCCCATGCTTCGCACGGGCCCCTCCCTCTCCCCGTCCGGGAGAGGGGCCAGTGAGCTTCAATACATTTGGACGGCTGTTCCGCTTCACCACCTGGGGCGAGTCGCATGGGCCGGCGCTGGGGGCGATCGTCGACGGGTGCCCGCCTGGCATCTCGCTGACCGAGGCGGACATCCAGCCCTGGCTCGATAAGCGTCGCCCCGGCACCTCGCGCTTCACCACGCAGCGGCGCGAGCCGGATACGGTCCGTATTCTCTCGGGCGTGTTCGAGGGGCGCACCACCGGCACGCCGATCAGCCTGATGATCGAGAATGTCGACCAGCGCTCGAAGGATTATTCCGACGTCGCCAAGGCCTATCGCCCCGGCCACGCCGACTATGCCTATGACGCCAAATACGGGTTCCGTGATTTCCGGGGCGGCGGGCGCTCCTCCGCGCGCGAAACCGCCGCACGCGTCGCCGCCGGTGCGGTCGCGCGGCTCGTCGTGCCGCAGGTCCGCGTCCGCGCATGGGTCGAGGCGATCGGTGGCGATGCGATCGATCCGGCAAATTTCGACGATACGCAGATCGACCAGAACCCGTTCTTCTGCCCCGATGCCGAGGCAGCGCTCCGCTGGGAAGCGCTCGTCGACGGAGCGCGGAAATCCGGCTCGTCACTCGGCGCGGTGATCGCGTGTGAGGCGACCGGCGTGCCGGCAGGCTGGGGGACGCCGCTCTACGCCAAGCTCGATTCCGAACTCGCGTCGGCCTGCATGAGCATCAACGCGGTCAAGGGCATCGAGATCGGCGACGGATTCGCCGCCGCCGAATTGTCGGGCGAGGCGAACGCCGATCCGATGCGACCGGGCGTCGATGGCCCAGAGTTTCTCGCCAACCACGCAGGTGGGATCGCTGGGGGCATCGCAACCGGCCAGCCGATACGCCTCCGCGTCGCGTTCAAGCCGACCAGCTCGATCCTCACCCCGGTCGAGACGATCAGCCCGACCGGTGAGGCCGCGACGATCGCCACCAAGGGGCGTCACGACCCGTGCGTGGGCATCCGCGGAGTCCCCGTGGTCGAGGCGATGGTCGCTCTCGTGCTGGCCGACCAGGCGCTGCTGCATCGGGGCCAGTGCGGCTGACGTCGGAACCTATGCAGGACTGAAGCGCTTGCTCTTCAATAACATAGGAGAGCGAAATGCGTATTCTGACTTCGATCGCAGCGGCAGCGCTAATCATTCCGGGCGTGGCAGTGGCACAGACGAGCACCGGCGGCTCGATGGGCGGCACCACGGGTGGCACGATGAGCGGCGGCACCATGGGCGGTTCGACCGCAGGCAGCACGACCGGCGGAATGTCGACGGGCACGATGGATCAGGCCAGCCCTTCGACCAGCACCCAATCGACCACGACGACGCGCACCCAGCGTGGCACCAAGGCCCGCAGCCGTACGCACGGCACGACGTCGGGCACGATGAGCGGCACCGGTACGACGGGCAGCACGATGTCGGGCACGACGGGCAGCACGATGGGTGCCGACACGATGGGTGGTACTACGGGTACCATGGGCGGCACCACCGGCACGATGGGTGGCACGACCACTGGGACGATGGGTTCGACCACGGGCGGGAAGACCGGCACGACCAGCCCGCGCTGATCCCTCCGTCTTAGAGTAACTGAAAAGCCGGGCGAGCGATCGCCCGGCTTTTTTCGTATCAGTCCGAGAACGGATCGCGGACGAGGATCGTGTCGGCACGCTGCGGGCTGGTCGACACCAACGTCACCGGGCAGCGGATCAGCTCTTCGATTCGGCGAATATACTTGATCGCCTGCGCCGGCAGGTCGGCCCAGCTGCGTGCACCGGCAGTCGTTTCCTGCCAGCCTTCCATCGTCTCGTAGATCGGCTCGACCAGCGCCTGGTCCGCCGCATGCGCCGGGAAATAATCGAGCGTCTCGCCGCGCAAGCTGTAGCCGGTGCAGATCGATACGGTCTCGAACCCGTCGAGCACATCGATCTTGGTCAGCGCGATCCCGGTGATGCCCCCGACCGCCACCGCCTGACGCACCAGCACCGCGTCGAACCAGCCGCAGCGGCGCTTACGCCCGGTCACGGTACCGAACTCATGCCCGCGTACGCCGAGTCGCTCGCCGGTCTCGTTCTCGAGTTCGGTCGGGAACGGCCCGGAGCCGACGCGGGTAGTGTATGCCTTGGCGATGCCGAGCACGAAGCCGACTGCCGATGGGCCAAGGCCCGAACCGCCGGCCGCAGCGCCTGCAATGGTGTTCGACGAGGTGACGAACGGATAGGTGCCGTGGTCGACATCGAGCAGCACGCCCTGCGCGCCCTCGAACAGGATGCGCTTGCCCGCCGAGCGCGCGGCGTTGAGGTCGCGCCACACAGGCTTGGCGAACGGGAGGACGAAGCCGGCAATCTCGCGCAGCTCGGCAATCAGGCGGGCGCGGTCGATCGGCGGCTCGCCGAAGCCGGCACGCAGCGCATCGTGATGTGCGGTGAGGCGATCGAGCTGCGGGCCGAGATCGTCGAGATGCGCGAGATCGCACACGCGGATCGCGCGACGGCCGACCTTGTCCTCATACGCAGGCCCAATGCCCCGACGCGTGGTACCGATCTTGCCAGCGCCGCTGGCATCCTCGCGCAGGCCGTCGAGATCGCGGTGGAACGGCAGGATCAGCGCACAGGTATCGGCGATCCGCAGCGTCTCCGGGGTCGCGACGACGCCCTGTGCACCCAACCGCGCGATCTCGTCCTTCAGCGCCCAAGGATCGAGCACCACGCCATTCCCGATGAACGACGGCGTCCCGCGGACGATACCCGACGGCAGCAGCGACAACTTATATACGTTATCGCCGACGACCAGCGTGTGGCCGGCGTTATGCCCGCCCTGGAACCGCACGACCATGTCGGCACGCTCGGCGAGCCAGTCGACGATCTTGCCCTTGCCTTCGTCGCCCCATTGCGCGCCGATGACTGCTACGTTGGCCAAACTCTATCTCCTGAGGATTACGCGCAGCGCCTACAGCGCGCGGGGCTCGCCCGCCACCCATAGATGCGTGCAGACTTGTGCTTCGGGGGTGTCGCCGGCGTCGAGTGCGGCGACGGTAACCCAGCCTTTCGCGCGCATTGCTGCGCCTTCGATGGCGGGCGTACCGAACGGCAGGAAGAGGCGGCGGCGATCGACAGTAGCGACGCGTTCGACGAGCGCATCGGCGAACAACGAAAAACCGGTCGCGGCTTCCTCGGCGCCATTTTCATGAACGACGGTGTAGGTGCCGCCGCGGCCGACTTCGCGCGCGCTACCGTCGGCGAAAAGCGAGAAGCCGAGCCATGTCTGGTATTCGAAGCCATGCCGCTCGGTCGGATCGAGCGTGAGCGCGACGCGGCCATCGAGCGCCTCGGCGATGCGCGCGAGGCCGTCGAGGCGCGAAGCGAGTGCGCCGGTGGTATCGAAGGCGCGGAGGCGGTCCATCGCCTGGTCGAACGGTCCGGCGGCCTCGATCAACGGAAGATAGGCGGGGGCGAGCGCAGCGACGGCACCGGCGTCCTTCGCATCGAGCCGATCGCGCAAGGTTGCGACGAGGTCATCCGCCACGGGGAGAGGTCCGGCGGCCAGCGTCGGCACGAGGTCAGGGAGCGTGAAGTCGATCGACGCGCCGGTGACATCGGCGGCGGCGATCATGTCGACCGCGACCGCGACCAGTTCCTGCGCGGCGGCAACCGAGTCGAGCCCGATCAACTCACACCCAATCTGCCGGGTCTCGCGCGCGGGCGCGAGCTGCGACGCGCGCAGTTTCAGCACGGAGCCAGCATAGCTCAGCCGAACCGGCCGAGGGTGGTGCCCCATCCGCGTGGCAGCGATCCGCGCGACCTGTGCGGTAATGTCCGGCCGGATCGCGAGCGTGCGCTGCGACACCGGATCGACGAAGCGCACCGCGTCGTGCAGCCCGCCGGCCTTCAGGCGCATCTCCAGCCCGTCAGCGAATTCGGCGAGCGGCGGATCGACGCGCTCATAGCCGTGGAGACGCGCCGCTTCGAGCACGCGGGCTTCCAGTGCCGCGGCCGAATCGGCAAACGGGGGGAGGCGATCTCGGAAACCTTCGGGGAGGAGTGCGGTCACTTTGCAGACTCCGCTGTGAGAGCTGCCGATATAACGTGCCAGACCCCGTCCATCCCGGACATGATGTCGGCGTTGCTGAACCGTATCACGCGATATCCCTGTCGTTGGAGCCAATCCGTTCGGCTTGCGTCGCGCGCTTGGTCACTATGCGTATCGCCGTCAACCTCGATGACGAGTTTCGCGTCGCGGGCGGCAAAGTCGGCGACGTAGGGGCCGATGACGAACTGGCGGGTGAATTTAGTGTTGGCGATCTGCCGGTCACGGAGGTGGCGCCAGAGTTTCGCCTCTGCCAGAGTAGGCTTGCGCCGCATCCGCTTGGCGCGATCCAGCAATAGGTCGTCAACCTTCACTGCTCCCTCTCCCCCTTCCGGGGAGAAGGTCGGGGTGAGGGGCGCCGCGGGCGCTCTCCTTCCCAACTGCCCCTCACCCAACCCTCTCCCCGGGGGGGGAGAGGGCTTTAGAAGAGCGTAGCAGGGTTAGAAGTTGAGGCCCATTGCGGTCTTCACGCCTGGCAGCGCGCGGACCTTGGTGAGCAGGTCGGGCGTCACGGCTTCGTCGACCGAGAGGAGCAGCACAGCCTCGCCGCCCGCCGACCGACGCCCGAGGTGGAACGTCCCGATATTCACCCCAGCCTCGCCAAGCGCCGTCCCGAGACGACCGATGAACCCCGGCGCATCCTCGTTGACGACGTACAGCATCGGCCCCGCCAGATCGGCCTCGATCTTGATCCCCAGCAGTTCCACCAACCGCGGCGCCGAATCGCCAAACAACGTGCCGGCAACAGACCGCTCGCCATCCTCGGTCTTCACCGAAACGCGCAGCAGCGTGTGGTAATCCGCCTCACGCTCGGTGCGGACCTCACGCACCTCAAGACCACGCTCCCGCGCCAGCACCGGCGCGTTGACCATGTTGACGGTCGCGGTCTGCGTCTGGAGATAGCCGGCGAGCACCGCGCTCACGATCGGCTTCGCGTTCAGATCCGCCGCAGCACCTTCGGTATGCACCGAGATCCGCGACACCGCGCCCGTCGTCAACTGACCGACCAGCGACCCAAGCTTCTCCGCCAGCGCCATGTACGGCTTCAGCTTCGGCGCCTCCTCGGCCGACAGCGAAGGCATGTTGAGCGCATTCGTGACGCCGCCCGACATCAGGAAATCGGCCATCTGCTCGGCAACCTGGATCGCGACGTTGACCTGCGCTTCGGTCGTCGACGCGCCGAGATGCGGCGTGCTGACGAAGTTGGGCGTGTTGAACAGCGGCGATGCCTTGGCGGGTTCCTCGACGAACACGTCGAGTGCGGCGCCGCCGACCTGCCCCGAATCGAGCGCCGCCTTCAGCGCGACCTCGTCGATCAGGCCGCCGCGTGCGCAGTTGATGATGCGCACCCCCTTCTTGGTCTTGGCGAGCGCCTCGGCCGACAGGATGTTGCGCGTCTGGTCGGTCAGTGGCGTGTGCAGCGTGATGAAGTCGGCGCGCGCGAGCAGCTCGTCGAGCGTGACCTTCTCGACGCCGATCTCGATCGCGCGCTCGGGCGTCAGGAACGGATCGAACGCGACGACCTTCATCTTGAGGCCACGTGCACGGTCGGCGACGATCGAACCAATATTGCCCGCGCCGATCAGGCCGAGCGTCTTCGACGTCAGCTCGACGCCCATGAAGCGGTTCTTCTCCCACTTGCCGGCCTGCGTCGAGGCGTCGGCTTCCGGGAGTTGCCGGGCGAGCGCGAACATCAGCGCGATCGCGTGCTCGGCGGTAGTGATCGAGTTGCCGAACGGCGTGTTCATCACGACCACGCCCTTCGCCGACGCGGCGGGAATGTCGACGTTGTCGACGCCGATGCCTGCGCGGCCGACGACCTTGAGGTTGGTGGCGTGCTCGAGGATTTCCTTGGTCACCTTGGTTGAGCTGCGGATCGCGAGGCCGTCATACTCGCCGATGATCGCCATCAGCTCGGCGGGCGTCTTGCCGGTGATCTCGTCGACCTCGACCCCGCGCTCGCGGAAGATCTGCGCCGCACGGGGATCCATTTTGTCGGAAATGAGGACTTTTGGCATGGGATTGCTCCTGGGAATTTCGGTGAATTGGGATGCCGCGTTCCGTTCCGATCCTGCCCCCCGTCATCCCGGCGGAAGCCGGGACCCACGGTTGCGGTCCGCATCATGAGCGGGCGCTCCGTGTCCATGGGTCCCGGCGTGCGCCGGGATGACGGATGGGGTGGTTGTGGAAGAAGGGCGGAAAAGACGCGGTAGCTGGTTAAGCGACCTTGGCAGTCGCGTAGGCCCAGTCGAGCCAGGGGCCGAGCGCCTCGATATCGGCGGTATCAACGGTCGCGCCGCACCAGATCCGCAAGCCCGGAGGCGCGTCGCGGTAACCCGCCACGTCATACGCCGCGCCGGCCTTTTCGAGCGCCGACGCCATCGCCTTGATCAGCGCCTCGTCCGCACCCTCGACCGTGAGGCACACGCTGGTCTTCGACCGCGTCGCCGGATCGACCGCCAGATGGCCGAGCCAATCGCGCTCCGCCACGATCTTGTCCAAAGCCGCAGCATTCGCGTCCGACCGCTTGATCAAGCCGTCTTCGCCAAGCGACTTCGCCCATTCGAGGCTGAAGATCGCATCCTCTACGGCCAGCATCGACGGCGTGTTGATCGTCTCGCCCTTGAACACGCCCTCGGTGAGCTTGCCCTTCGAGACGAGGCGGAACACCTTCGGCAAAGGCCAGGCGGGAGTGTACATCCCGAGCCGCTCGACCGCGCGCGGCCCGAGGATCAGCACCCCGTGTGCGCCCTCGCCTCCGAGCACCTTCTGCCACGAGAAGGTGGCCACATCGATCTTCGTCCAGTCGATATCGTACGCAAATACGCCCGACGTCGCATCGGCGAACGAGAGACCCTCGCGGTCGTCCGGGATCCAGTCCGCGTTCGGCACGCGCACGCCGCTGGTGGTGCCGTTCCACGTGAACAGCACGTCGTTCGACCAGTCGACCGCGTCCAGATCGGGCAGCTGGCCGTAATCGGCGCGTACGACGGTCGGATCGATCTTGAGCTGCTTCACGGCATCCGTGACCCAGCCCTCGCCGAAGCTTTCCCACGCGAGCGCGGTGACGGGCTTGGCGCCCAGCATCGTCCACATCGCCATCTCGTACGCGCCGGTGTCGGAGCCGGGGACGATGCCGATGCGGTGCGTGTCGGGGAGATTCAGCAGTTCGCGCATCAGGTCGATGCTGTACTGCAGACGGGTCTTGCCGATCTTCGAGCGATGCGAGCGACCGAGCGAGGCGGTGGCGAGCTTGTCCGCGGACCAACCCGGAGGTTTCGCACAGGGACCGGAGCTGAAAAAGGGACGTGCCGGCTTCGTAGCGGGCAGTGCAGGCGCATTTGTAGCGGGTGCGTAGGTCGTATCAGTCATGTATCTCTCCTCACAGAGAGCACGCGCGGCGTTGGGACCGCGTGGCCCGTCGCCGGCCCTAACGGTGTTAGCGGGGGTGTCAACCGCGTTCGACCGCGAGCGCGTGGCGGCGAGACTCGCCCTACCGTGCGCCAAACTCGCTCCGTCACCCCCGGCTTGTCCGGGGGTCCACCGTGCCGCACGGCCTTAGGCATGGGGGACAAGACGATAAGGGGATGCCGGAACAGGCCCGGCATGACGGAGTGGGTGGTAGTAGCGACTCTCGCACTGACTTTAGCCGGCTGCGGACGCGCCGACCGCCCCACGGCACCGACCAAGACTCGCCCCAATCTGTCCGTCCCGAGCAACCGCGAAACCGCGCAGTGTCTCGCCGACCTGCGCGAGTTGCACGTGTCCTTCCAGGTCCTGCCCGACCGCGAGATCGGCCCTGGTTGTGGGCTCAATGGCACCGTGAAGCTCGTCGATATCGGCGTACCTGTTGCCAATCTCACCGCGGTACGTTGCGGTGCCGCGCGGGCGTTCATCGGCTGGACGCGCAATGCGGTCGCGCCGGCCGCGTACCAGATGCTTGGCAGCGAACTCGCGAGGGTCGACAGCATGGGAAGCTACGCGTGCCGCAACGTGGTCGGCTCGACGCGCGGTCCCACCCGCCGCTCGGGCCACGCGATCGCCAACGCGATCGATATCGGCGGGTTCGTACTGAAGGACGGACGGCGAATCACCGTGCTGAACGACTGGAACTCGGCCGATCCGCAGGTTCGGCAATTCCTCCAGACGATCCGCGCGTCGGCCTGCAAGCGGTTCGGCACGGTGCTTAGCCCCGACTACAACGCCGCGCATCGCAACCACCTCCATCTCGAAGACGATCACGCCAATTTCTGCCGCTAGCGCACCGCTCTAGCCCTCCCCCCGCGTTTCCTCTAATCGCGCCTGAATGACCGATACACGAGTACCATCGCGCGTTTTTCCGAACGCCAGCCAGGATGCCGAGTCCGCCCGCGACTCCGTTTCCACACCCCAGACGCAGCACCCGCATTACCGGCTCGCCTTCCAGGACATGGATTTCCTGTTGCGCGAAGACCTGCGGCCGGTGCGGTTCCAGCTCGAACTGCTGAAGACCGAACTCGTCCTCGACGAGGCGAAGATCGGCTCGACCTTCGTGTTCTACGGCTCCGCGCGTATTCCCGAGCCGTCGAAGGCGCAGGCGTTGTTGAAGCTCGCCACCGATGAGAAGTCGAAGAAGATCGCCGAGCGGCTGGTCGAGAAGTCGAAATATTACGACGTCGCGCGTGAGTTGGCCGCCAAGGTCAGCGTGTTGCCGCGCGACGAGCGTGGCTGGCGGCAGTTCGTGGTATGTTCGGGCGGCGGTCCGTCGATCATGGAAGCCGCCAACCGCGGGGCTGACGACGTCGGGGCCGAGTCGATCGGGCTGAACATCGTCCTGCCGCACGAGCAGGCGCCGAACCCGTACGTCACGCCGTCGCTGTCGGTGCAGTTCCACTATTTCGCGCTGCGCAAGATGCACTTCCTGCTCCACGCCCGCGCGCTCGCTGCGTTTCCGGGTGGGTTCGGGACGTTCGACGAGCTGTTCGAGCTGCTGACGCTGATCCAGACGGGCAAGATTCAGCCGATCCCGGTGCTGCTGTTCGGGCGTCAATTCTGGGAGCGGGTCGTGAACTTCGACGCGCTGGTCGAGGAAGGCGTCGTCAGCGAGAAGGACCTGGGGATCTTCCGCTACGTCGAGACCGCCGACGAGGCCTGGGACGCGGTGCAGTCGTTCTACCGCGAGCGGGCGGAGAAGGAAGCCGCCGAGGGCTGAACCTTCTGCTCCCTCTCCCCCTTCCGGGGAGAGGGTCGGGGTGAGGGGCTGTTCCAGGCGCTGCACTGCTTGGCAGCCCCTCACCCCGACCCTCTCCCCGCAGGGGAGAGGGAGTTGGTCGCCCTACTTTTCCGAGCGGGCGCCCTTGCGGGCTGCTTCCGGATCGACCGACGGCGCACCCGAAGCGGGCGTTCCGGTGTTGGCGATGTCCGCAGTCGGCGCACCTTCTGTAGCCGCCGCTTCCGCCGCATTCGCCGTCGCCGGCTGATCCTTCGCCGCAGCATCCTTGCCAGCCGCCGGAGCAGCGCCAGCCGCAGGCGCCGCCGGCAACGGCAGGTTCGAACCCTGCTGGTTCAGATACAGGATCACGTTCGCCCGGTCCTGCGCATTGCCGAGCCCGGCGAACGTCATCTTCGTCCCCGGCGCGAACTTGCGCGGCGAGGTCAGCCACGCGTTCAGCTTGTCGAAGTCCCACTTGCCGCCGATCCCGGCCAGCGCCGACGAGAAAGCGTACCCGGCCTTGCCCTTGGCGATCTCCTCGCCGACCGTGCCGTACAGGTTCGGGCCGACGCCGTTCGCGCCACCCTGGTTGATCGTGTGGCAGGCGGCGCACTTCTTGAACACTTCGGCGCCCTTGGCGGCGTCGGCGGTCGGCAGCAACGAGGCGATCGGCACTTCGGCGGCGGCACCTTCGCCGCCCTCCGCGACGACGCCCTCGATCGCATAGCCCATCTTCTCGGGACGCTCGCCGTGGAACATCATCCCGCCGACGATCGACAGCCCGAGCGCCGCACCACAGCCTGCGAGCACCCAGCCGGCGATCGTATTGGTCCGATTGTCCATCTTGTGCATCCGCCCTGTTCTGTTTGGGATAGCCATAGAAAACGCGAGCGCGCACCGCAAGCCGCGCTTGAAGGGCGGGTGTATGGCGGGCGGCGGCGCTTTACGCGGCTTGAACAGGCAGGCAGCGCGCTTTAGGCGCCGGACGCATGGAAAACTTCGCCGCACCCGCCCGCCCGATCGTCGCGCGGATGACCGAGGCCGCCGTCGCCGACCCTGCGCGCGCCGTCGCGTTCCAGGGCGCGCCAGGCGCGAACAGCCATGTCGCCGCGGTCGAGGCGTTCCCCGATGGCCTGCCCCTGCCCTGTTTCGATTTCTCCGACGCGATCGACGCGGTGAAGGACGGCCGCGCCGATTGCGCGATCATCCCGATCGAGAATTCGCTCCATGGCCGCGTCGCCGACATCCATTTCCTGCTCCCCGAATCGGGCCTCGTCATCACCGGCGAGCATTTCCTGCCGATCCGCCACGCGCTGATGGCCTGCGGCCCACGCGACGGCATCCGCAAGGCGATGAGCCATCCGCAGGCGCTCGGGCAGTGCCGCCATTGGCTGAAGGCACACGGGATCGAGCCGGTGAGCTATCCCGATACCGCGGGCGCGGCGGCAGTGGTGGCGGAGTTGGGCGACCCGGCGATCGCCGCACTCGCACCGCCTGCCGCGGCCGCGCTATATGGTCTCGATCTGCTCGCGACCGACATCGCCGATGCGGATCACAACACGACGCGGTTCGTCGTGCTGGCACGCGGCGGCAAGCCTCCCGCGGCGCAGGAGCCGGTCGGCGGCGAGTGGATGACCAC
This sequence comes from Sphingomonas sp. PAMC26645, assembly GCF_004795835.1. Lineage (NCBI taxonomy): Bacteria > Pseudomonadati > Pseudomonadota > Alphaproteobacteria > Sphingomonadales > Sphingomonadaceae > Sphingomonas > Sphingomonas sp. PAMC26645. The sequence goes on along the minus strand of NZ_CP039249.1, from coordinate 1,133,992 downwards.
GCTGATCTTCGAAGTGAAGAACGTCCCCGCCGCACTCTACAAGGCGGTCGGCGGCTTCGCGACCAACGGCGTGAACATCACCAAGCTCGAAAGCTATCAGCGCAACGGCAGCTTCTCCGCGACGGAATTCTATGCGGACGTGGTCGGCAAGCCGGGCGACGCTAACCTCGACCATGCGCTGGAGGAACTGGGGTTCCATTCGAAATGGCTGCGCGTGCTGGGGACGTATCGGCAGGCGAGATCGCGGGGGTGATGTGACACTGATCCTCCCCCGCAAGGGGGAGGTGGCTGGCCCTTGCCAGACGGAGGGGGAGGCAGAGGACAACGTGTGTTCCGTGTCCTCCCCCTCCGTCGCTTCGCGCCACCTCCCCCTTGCGGGGGAGGATCGAAACGGCGTCAGTTAGCAGCCGGCAACCGCAACCGCACCAGCAACCCACCAAGATCCTCGCTCTCCTCGAGCGCAACCGTCCCCTCGTAGATCTCCGCCACATCACGCACGATCGCCAGCCCGAGCCCCGTCCCCGGCTTGCCCGTATCCAGCCGCACACCCCGATCGAAGATCCTCACCCGCTCCTCTTCCGGAATGCCGACCCCGTCGTCCTCGACCAAAAACTCGACGAAGCCCGACTGCGCGCCGACCGTCACGAACACGCTACCGCCACCATATTTCGCGGCGTTCTCGATCAAATTGCCGAGCATCTCGTCGAGATCCTGCCGCTCGACATGGACCTGCAACCCACGCGGCCCGGTCACGTCGATCCGGACGTGCCGATACAGCCGACCGACTGCGCGCTCGACCGACTCCAGGCTCGGCCACACGTCGGCGCGGCTGTGCGCCGACCCACGCCGCCCGACCGCCCGCGCCCGCGCAAGGTGATGGTCGACCTGCCGCCGCATCGTCCGCGCCTCGCGGATGACCGTGTCGGCGAGGTCGTCCGACTGCGCCGTCGCCGCGTTCATGATCACCGTCAGCGGCGTCTTCAGCGCGTGCGCGAGGTTGCCAGCATGCCGCCGCGCCTCCTCCGCCTGCCGCTCGTTATGCTCGATCAGCGCGTTCAGTTCCTCGACCATCGGCGCGACCTCGACCGGCATCGCGCTCGACACGCGGTTCGACTGACCCGCCCGCATCCGCGCGATCTCCTCGCGCACCCGCCGCAGCGGCCACAGCCCGTAGAACGTCTGCAGCGCCGCCATCACGATCAGACCGAGCGCGAGTAGCGCGAAACTGCGCACCAGCGTCCGCCGCAACGTCGTGATCTGCGCATCGAGCCCGTCGCGGCTCTGCGCCACCTGGAACCGCCAATGCACCTTCGACCCGGGGATCACCGCGTCCCGCTCGACGACGCGAAGCTTCTCGTCCGGAAACTGCGTGCTGTCGTAGAAATGCGCGTTGCGGTCGTCATGCGTTCCGCCGAACGCGAGCCGCCGATCCCATAGCGAACGCGACGGGAAATCCTCGCGACCCTTGCCCGACACCTGCCAGTAAAGCCCTGAATACGGCTCGACGAACCGCTGGTCGGCCGCCGCCTCGCGCGAGAAGATCACTTCGCCGTCGGGGCCGATCTCGGACGAATTGAGCAGCGACCGCAGCACATATTCCAGCTGGTCGTCGAAATTACGCGTCACCGCCGCCGACAGCACCCGGTCGAGCGCGAACCCGCCGCCGCTGAGCAGCACGCCGATCCACACCGCCGCGATCAGGATCATCCGCCGCGACAGCGATCCCTTGACCGCGGCGGGCACGCGGATCGGCCCGTCCGCTATCGGCGTGTCTGTGACCGGCGCGCTGTCCATCGTCAGCCGATCAGGCGTCCGGATCTTCGAGGCTATAGCCGAGCCCGCGGATCGTCGTGATCACGTCCTGGCCAAGCTTCTTGCGGATCCGCGTCACGAAGACCTCGATCGTGTTCGAATCGCGATCGAAATCCTGGTCGTAGATATGCTCGATCAGCTCGGTACGGCTGACGACCTTGCCCTTGTGATGCAGCAGGTAGCTCAGCAGCTTGTATTCCTGCGCGGTCAGCTTCACCGGCTCGCCGGCGCGCGTCACCTTGCCGCTGCGCGTGTCGAGGCGAATGTCACCCGCAGTCAGCTCGGACGAAGCATTGCCCGAAGCACGACGGATCAGCGCACGAAGACGCGCGATCAGCTCCTCGCTCTGGAACGGCTTGGCGACGTAATCGTCCGCGCCCGCATCTAGGCCCGCGACCTTGTCCGACCAGCTGTCGCGCGCGGTCAGCACCAGCACGGGCATCGTCTTGCCCTCCTTGCGCCACCGATCGAGCACGGTCAGCCCGTCGATCTCGGGCAGCCCGAGATCGAGCACGACCGCGTCGTAATTCTCGGTGGAGCCAAGGAAATGCCCTTCCTCGCCATCGACCGCGAGGTCGATCGCATAGCCGGCCCCTTCCAGAGTATTCTTCAATTGCTGGCCGAGATTCGGCTCGTCCTCGACGATCAGAACGCGCATGACAATCCTCTCGATTACAGTGTTCAGCGACCCGTGCGGCCGACGATCTGGCCGTTACGACCATCGACGTCGACCCAGATGACGGTTCCATCGCGCAGGAATTTCAGCGTGTAAATGGCGCTGCCCGAATCATAGTCCGAGCCGAGATACTGCGCGCCCCGCATCGTCGGGATCACACGGGACTCGATCTCGCGCAAAGACGGCGCTCCGGTCTTGCGCGCCTGCAACGCCGACATCTGGTCGCTGCGACGCTGCGGGGGCTCACCCGCCAGCATGGGTGCGGCACCCATCAGGAACGGCGCAGCGGCCAGGGTTGCAAGGAAAAGCAGCATCTTCATGGCGGTGGCATAGGCCTCCCGCATTGAACAGCCTGTGAATGATCGCGACAGGCCGCGGACAGCACGAAGCCCGCGCGGTGTAACTTGCCTGCATCACTTCGCCCCCCTACGTGGCGCGGACATGGCAGCACCAATCTTAGCATTCGAAGGCCTCGGACTCGTCCAGGGCTCGGGATGGCTCTTTCGCAATCTCGACATCCATATCGGACCGCGCGACCGGCTCGCGCTGATCGGCCGCAACGGCGCCGGCAAGACGACCTTGCTCAAACTGCTCGGCGGCAGCGTCCAGGCGGACGAGGGACGCAGGACGATCGTCCCCGGCACCCGCGTCGTCATCCTCGAACAAGAGCCCGATCTGCGCGGCTTCGCGACGTTGCGCGATTACGTGATGGCGGGCGACGATGCGCCGGTGAACTACGAAGCGGATTCGATCGCCGACCAGCTCGGCATCGACCTGTCGCGCGAGGCGGCTTCCGCGTCGGGCGGCGAGCGGCGTCGCGCGGCGATCGTCCGCGCGCTGTCGCAGGACCCCGACGTGCTGCTGCTCGACGAGCCGACCAACCATCTCGACATCGGTGCGATCGAATGGATCGAGGACTGGCTCAAGCGCTTCCGCGGTGCGTTCGTCGTGATCAGCCATGACCGCACCTTCCTGACTCGGCTCACCAAGCAGACGCTGTGGCTCGATCGCGGTGCGATCCGGCGCGCGGAAATCGGTTTCGGCGGGTTCGAGGCCTGGACCGAGCAGGTCTATGCCGAGGAACAGCGCCAGGCCGAGAAGCTCGACGCGCGGCTCAAGCTGGAGGAGCATTGGCTGCTTCGCGGCGTCACCGGGCGGCGCAAGCGCAATCAGGGCCGCCTCACCAAGCTGCACGAGATGCGCGCCGAACGCGCCTCGATGATCGGGCCGCAGGGCTCGGCGAACCTGACGACCGCCAGCGACGACACGAAGTCGAAGGTCGTGATTGACGCCAAGAACGTCACCAAGGTCTACGGCGACCGCACGATCATCGGCGACCTGACGCTCCGTGTAACGCGGGGCGACCGCATCGGCATCGTAGGCCGTAACGGCGCGGGCAAGTCGACCTTGCTCAAGCTGCTGACCGGCGAGATCCAGCCCGACAGCGGCTCGATTAAGCTGGCCCAAACCCTGGATGCGGTCGTGATCGACCAGCAACGCAGCCTGATGGCGCCCGAGAAGACGGTGCGCGAAGTCGTCGTCGACGGCGGCGAATGGATCGACGTGCTCGGCGTGCGCAAGCACATCCACGGCTATCTGAAGGACTTCCTGTTCGACCCGAACATGGTCGACGCGAAGATCGGCTCGCTGTCGGGTGGCGAACGCTCGCGCCTGCTGCTGGCACGCGAGTTCGCCAAGCCGTCCAACCTGCTGGTGCTCGACGAGCCGACCAACGATCTCGATCTCGAGACGCTCGACCTGTTGCAAGAAGTGATCGGCGATTACGACGGCACCGTGCTGATCGTCAGCCATGACCGCGACTTCCTTGACCGCACCGTGACGATCACGCTCGGTCTCGACGGTTCGGGCACGGTCGACGTGGTCGCGGGCGGCTACGAGGATTGGGAAAAGCGTCGCGTGTCGACGACCACAGGCAAGCGCGCTTCGAAGAAGGTCGCGGCGACCGCCCCTGTCGCTGCCGCCCCCCGCGCGAAACTGACCTACAAGGACCAGCGCGACTATGAAATGCTGCCGAAGCGAATCGAGGAACTCGACGCGCAGATGGCAGCCGATGCGGTCAAGCTGGCGAAGCCCGACCTCTACATGCGCGACAATGCGACGTTCGCGAAGCTGACCAAGGCGATGGATGCTGCCCGCGCCGAAAAGGAGGCCGCCGAGCTGCGTTGGCTCGAGCTTGCAGAAATGGTTGAAGGCACATCTTGAACTATATTTCGCTGGACGTTTCTGTCTTAGGTCAATACGGGAACCACCGTGCAATTGCTGCGTTGCGGCAGTTCTGTTTGTTTAATGCGGAGATGTATATGAAGCTCAAGGCCCTTACCGGCGGCGCACTTGCCGTTGCAATGATGACCACCTCGGTTGCAGCGTCGGCTGCTCCTGCCAGCCTGTCGGTTGCGAACGCACGCGTTGGCTCGGCAACGTCCGGCAAGAACGAGCTCGCAGGCGGCGGCGGCATCTTCGCCCTCCTGATCGTAGCTGGCGTTGCAGCGATCGGCGTTATCGCCATCGTCAACGACAACAACGACGATTCGGACAGCAACTGATGTTGCCGGGCCGGTGCTTCGGCACCGGCCCACCGTTTTTGAGATTACAACGCCTTGCCGGCCCGACCGGCTAGATCGACTATATATTGCCACGCGACGCGGCCCGATCGGCTGCCCCGACGTGTAGCCCAACCGATGGCCTCGCCCGGTTCGAACTCCAGATCATGTGTCACCGCATAGGCCGCAACGATCGCAAGATACCCTTCCTGATCAAGTGCATGAAAGCCAAGGCTGAGGCCAAAGCGATCCGACAGCGCCAGATGATCGTCCGCCGCATCGCGCGGATTGATCGCACTTTCCTGTTCGGCGATGTCCCGCGGCGCCAGATGCCGTCGATTGGCGGTCACCAGCAATCGGACATTGGCAGGCCGGGGTTCCGCCCCACCCTCCAGCATCGACCGAAGCGCCCGCGCCTCGGCCGGAACGTCGAACCCAAGATCGTCGACGAATACGACGAACGCGCGCCTCACCTGCGTCAAGGCCGCGAACAGCGTCGGCAACCCGGCAAGCTCGGTGACCTCGACCAACGCGATATCGCCGCCCGAACCCTGGACGTCCGCCACCGCACTTTTGACAAGCGCCGACTTGCCGGTTCCCCGTGCGCCCCACAGCAGGACGTCCTGCGCGGCATGACCCGCCGCGAGGTGGCGCAGATTGGCCAGCAGCGACGCCTTCTGGCGATCGACACCGATCAGCATATCGAGCGGCAACGGCGCAAACCCGCGCGCGGGCTGGAGCACCCCACCACGCCACACATACGCAGGATGCGCGCGCGGATCGGCGGCCGGCGGCGGGGGTGGCGACAGGCGCTCGAGTGCGGCGGCGATGCGGTCCAGCGGATCGGTCATGCGCGGCTTCTGACGACACGCCTTCCCAGAGGCAAGGGTTCCGAAGGCAGGACCGGTAGCGTTCAGCCAAGCTGGCGGCGGTGGCCTGCAATCACCGCATCACCCGGGGCGAGTCGGACCGCCTTGTCGAGCAACTGGCGCGCGCCACCGACGTTCCCGCTCGCCGCCAAGGCGATACCGTAGGCATCCGCCGCAGCTGCATTCATCGGCGCGAGACTATACGCAGCGTTACCGTAGCGAGCCGCAATGGCGCCGTCGTCGCTACCCGCATAGGCGAGCGCAAGGTCGCTTAATATGCCACCATCCCGGTTGCCGACCCTTCGCCGCACCCCCTCCAGCGTCTCGATAGCCTTGTCCCAATCCCCGGACGCGACCTGCCAGTGGCCCAGGAGACGGAGCCCGGTCAGGCTTTGCGGGTTCTGCGACAGATACAGCGCCAGCGAAGCCGCAGCGTCCTGCGTGCGCCCGGCTCGACCAAGCGCATCGACCAGACGCAACATCGTCGGTTCGTCGAACGATAGATCCGCTGCACGCGCATAGACGCCAGCCGCCTCGGGATAGCGCCCGGCAACAACCAGTGCGTCCCCAAGTGCCAGTTGCGCGGCAGGTGCGCCGGGGCTCGCCGTGACGAGCGCACGCGCCCGAGCAATCGCGCCGGCAGTATCCCCACGCGCGATCTGGCCGCGGATCACCCCCAGCACATAGGTCGGGTCGTTCGACGCAGCATCGGCAACGGCCAACAATGCGCCGACCGAATCGTCCGTACCGAAGATCCCACTGGGCGCCGTCCGCCCCCCCGCTTCACGATCAAGGAATTGCGCCGCGGTCGAGGTATCCCCGGTCGCGTCAAACGCCCGCGCGATCGTCGTCAGCGCGTAACTGTCCGCGTCGGCGCGCAGCCCGATCGGCCTCAGCACGCCTAGCGCGGCCTGCGCGTCCCCAGACCGAAGCAGCGCCGCGCACAGCAGTCGGCGCGCGGTCACGTTGAGTGGCTGGATAGCGACCAACTGTCGCCACGTGACCGCCGCCTGTTCGAACTTGCCTTCCGCATAGTCGAGACTGCCCGACAGCAGCATCGCACCCGGCAGGCCGGCAACCGCGCTACCGGTTCGTTGCAGCAGCCCGCGCGCCAGATCGATTCGTCCGGCGCGCGCCGCCAATACCGCCTGGAGGTACAACGCCTGCGGGCTGCCCGGCCGCGCCAACAGCGCGCGACGCGTCGCCGCCAGCATGTCGGCATTCCGACCCGCCTCGCCCAGCGTCGCCGCATATTCGATCAGCGCGGGGTGATAATACGCGTCGCGCTGCAACGCCGCCTCGAACCACGGCAGCGCGGCAACCAGGCCGTAGCGGCTGCGAATGACCTCCCCCTGCAACGTCAGCGCCGCAGGTTCGCCCCGCGCCAGCGTCACCGCGCGCGCCGCCGCGACCGACGCGCCGCCGACATCGCCCGCCGTCAACCGGATACGGCCGAGATCCGTCCACGCCGCGCCATCGGTAGGCGCCTGCTCGAGCAGCGCCCGAAGCACCGCCTGCGCCTCTACCGGCTTGCCTTGCGACGCCAGCGCCCGTGCCTGAATTCGCGCAGCGTACCCAGCATACCGCGGTTGCGCCTGCGCCGCCTCGTCGATCGCGCCATCGGGGTCGCCCTGCAGCAATCGCGCATGTGCCTGAAGCTGATGCAGGCGATCCGCGGGCAACCCCGCGTCGGTCGCCCGCGCCAGTTCCGCCTCCGCCGCAAGCCCGTCGCCCAGTTCGAGATACGCGCGCGCCAGTACCGCATGCGCGATCCCCAACGTCGGGGCAGCCTTGATCGCGGCCTGCGCGTTGGTGCGGGCGGCACTGTAGTTTCCTGCTGCCAGCGTCGTCAGGCTGTCGACTAGCGACCGACGGGCATCTGGCCGCGGCGGACGAGTCGCGAGGGCGATCGCGATACCGACGATCAGCAGACACAGGACGCCGATCGCAACCAAGCGTGTATATCTCGCGGTAACGACGCCGCGCATTTTCAGGCGCCGACGCCGGCCCCGGCTCAGCAACGGATAACGATGCGTGTGCGTCGCCGCGGATCCGGTCTCAGGCATGGAGATCATAGCTTTTCAGGAGGTCGTACAAGGTTGGACGGCTGATCCCGAGCAACCGCGATGCGCCGGAGATATTGCCGTTGGCCCTCGCCAGCGCCTGGCGGATCGCCTTCCGGTCGGCGAGTTCGCGGGCGGCGCGCAGGTTGAGCGCGGCGGCCTCCTCGCCCTTGCCGTCGAGGTCGAGATCGGCCGCCGTGACGAGCTTGCCATCGGCCATGATGACCGCGCGCTTGATCCGGTTCTCCAGCTCGCGGACGTTGCCCGGCCAACCCCAGCCGTCGATCGCGGCACGCGCATCGGGGGCCAGGCCGGTGACGACGGGGTTCATCGTGCGAGCATAGCGCGTGACGAAGTGCCGCGCGAGCAGCACCGCGTCGCCGGTCCGCGCGGCCAATGCCGGTATCCGCACGACGATCTCCGCGAGCCGGTAATACAGATCCTCGCGGAACCGCCCGTCCGCGACCATCGCGTCGACATTCTGGTGAGTCGCGCAGACGATCCGCGTATCGACCGGGATCGCTTTGCGCCCGCCGACCCGCTCGATCACGCGCTCCTGGAGGAACCGCAACAGCTTCACCTGGAGCGCAAGCGGCACGTCGCCGATCTCGTCGAGGAAAAGCGTGCCGCTGGCGGCCTGCTCGATCTTGCCCTCGGTTGTCTTCACCGCGCCGGTGAACGCGCCCTTCTCATGACCGAACAGCTCGCTTTCGAGCAGCGTCTCGGGGATCGCGGCGCAGTTGATCGCGACGAAATTCCCCCGCGACCGTGGCGACGCGTCATGCAGCCCACGCGCGAGCAGCTCCTTGCCGGTACCGCTCGCGCCGAGCAGCATCACCGAGACGTTGGCGGGCGCGACTCGCTCCAGCGTGCGCGTGACCACCGCCATCTCGGGCGAAGCGCTGATCAACCCGCCGAACCCGCCCGCGTCGATCCGCGCGGCAAGCCTGCGGTTCTCGGTCGCCAGCGCATGGACATGAAACGCACGGCTGACGATCATCCCGAGCGCATCGATGTCGATCGGCTTGGCATAGAAGTCCCAGGCGCCATCCGCGATCGCCTGCAACGCACTTTCGCGCGCGCCGTGCCCGGAGGCGACGATCACCTTGGTATCCGGCTTCATCGCGAGGATGTCGCGCAGGGTGGCAAACCCTTCGGTGACTCCGTCCGGATCGGGCGGCAGGCCGAGGTCCAGCGTGACGACCGCAGGCTCATGCGCGCGCACCGCGTCGAGCGCCTGCGCCCGATCGCTCGCGACGACGATCTCATAGCCCTCATACGCCCAGCGCAATTGCCGCTGCAGACCGAGGTCGTCCTCGACGATCAGCAGGACGGGGCGCTCGTTTCCGCTCACGCCGCCACCTCCAGCGCCGCGACCGCGGGCAGCAGGATGCGGAAGCGCGTGCCCTCTCCCTCCCGGCTGGCGACGTCGAGCGCGCCACCCATCGCGTGCACCAATTGTCGTGCCTCGAACGCGCCGATCCCGAAGCCAGCGGGCTTGGACGACACGAACGGCTTGAACAGCTGGTCGCGGACAAAGCCCGGCGTCATGCCACAGCCATGGTCGATCACGTCGATCGCCACCTGCTCGCCGATCGTCTCGACTGCCAACAGGATGGGCGCATCCGCAGCGCTAGCCTCGACCGCGTTCTGGACGAGCTGTCCCAACACCTGTTCGAGTCGGGCCGCGTGCCCCAGCGCGCAGGCCGGACCGCCGCGCGCGACAATGGGGTGCTGCGACTTGCGATCAGCCGCGACTCGCTCGACGATGGTGGCGACGTCGATCGGCTGAAGCGGTTCGCCCCGGACGGGTCCGTGCTGCGAAAGGCGGGCGAGCAACGCGTTCATGCGATCGGACGAGTCCTTGAGGGTGGCGACCATGTCGACGCGGAAATCCGGATTGTCGGCGTGCCGCTCTGTGTTGCGTGCAACCAGCGTCAACTGGCTGACGAGGTTCTTGATGTCGTGCAGGATGAACGCGAACCGTCGATTGAACTCATCGAACCGCGCTGCATCCGCCAACGCCGCATGCGCGCGATCCTCGGCAAGGTAACTCGCCGCCTGCCGACCCGCGACCCGAAGCAGGTCGAAATCCTCCCAGTCGAGCGCCCGGTCGACCGGTGGGCGCGCCAGCACGATCGCGCCAACCAGCGCGCCGCCGTGCACCAGCGGCACGATCGCCCACGCCTCGGGACAGTCGCGGAGCCAATCGGGAACGCTCGTCACGTCGCCGCCTGGCGCGGTGCCGGCGCGGACGCGGTCCAGTTCGACGATCCGCGCGTCCTGCGCGAGATACCGCGCCAACGTCTCATCGCGTGGACCATCGGCGGCTCCCGCCCAGTTCCACGTCGCGCCTGGCCCCAACGATGCCCCGTCGGGCACCAGCAACAGCCCCCCGGGCGAGTCGGTCAGGTCGGCGATCGACTTTACCACGCGACAGTCGAGCGACTCCGCACCGGAATCGGGTCGGCCCAGCGTATCGGTGAAGCGCTGCCACTCGGCGCGGTAGTCATAGCGATGGCGAAACAGATGCTTCGCCACCTTTACCTTAGCCCATGCCCGCAACCAGGGCGTCGACAGCAGCGCCACCACCATCGCCGTCGCGCCGAACACGATCGCCGTCTGCGCCACCCGCGCATAGGGCCCGGCAAGGCTGGCGACGATGGCGGTCGCAAGCGCGGTGATGCCCGCGTAGAGGACCAGCGCGATCGCCGACAATGCACGCACCGCGATCGGCCGCGACAAGGCGAGCGTCCACTCGCCGCTGCGATGCACGCCGACGACGAGCATAGCCGCGACGCCGATCATCACGACACCCCGCGCGACGAACGCGGTCGGCGCCGCCACCGTCGAGGCATAGGCCAACGCCGCCACCAACAGGTCGACGCCCCACATCGCCGCAAGCGCCAGCATCACCAGCCGGACGCCGCCCCGCGATGCCGGCGCGGCCTGATACAGGTGATGCGTGAGGACCAGCGCGCTCACCGCCCCCATCATGCCGAGCATCGCGCGCGCGGACGCGACCGCAGCGAACGCCTCGTCGTGTAGGACGGCAACTTCCACGAAGGCGAGCAGCGCCGCCGCACCGGCGAGCGTCATCACCACCAGATACACCGCGTCTAGCGCCCGGTTGCCCGTATGATCGCGCCGCACCATTGCCAGCATGAACCCGAGCCAGGCGACATCGCGAACGCTCGCCGCGACGCGAGTCGCGATGTCCTGCGCCCCGATCCCCGCGACCGCGAGCGCCCACAGGCTGGTCGCGACCAGCGCCACCAGCAACGCGCGATGCGGCCAATGCCCGCTCGGCCGCCGCATCTGCCCAAGCGCCACCGCGCCGAACAGCAACGCGGCAAGCGCATGGCTCCACAGGACCAGGGTCGCGATCACGCGCGGTCAGCTACAAAGATCACCGCGCGCCTGCCGGCCACAACACCACGCGGAGCGTCTGCAACAGGATCAGCATGTCGAGGAACGGCGAATAATTCTTCGCGTAATACAGGTCGTATTCGAGCTTGTGGCGCGCATCCTCGATCGACGCGCCATACGGATAATTGATCTGCGCCCAGCCGGTGATCCCCGGCTTCACCATATGCCGCTCGGCGTAGAACGGCAGTTGCTCCTCCAGCTGCTGGACGAACTGCGGCCGTTCCGGACGTGGGCCGACGAAGCTCATCTCGCCCTTCAGCACGGTCCAGGTCTGCGGCAGTTCGTCGATCCGCACCTTGCGGATGAAGCGACCGATGCGCGTGATCCGCGGATCGTCCTCCGCCGCCCAGACCGCCTTGCCCGCGACCTCCGCATCCTGCCGCATCGACCGCAGCTTCAGGATATCGAAGCCCTCATTGTAGAGCCCGACGCGACGCTGGCGATAGAAAGCGGGACCCTTCGACTCGAGCTTGATCGCGATCGCGGTGAGCAGGATGATCGGCAGCGTGACCACCAGCAGCAGTCCGCTGGCGACGATGTCGAACGCGCGCTTGAACACGCTCGACAGCATTCGGCTGGAGGCGAACCCATCGGAGAAGATCAGCCAGGACGGGTTGACGCTCTTCAGGTCGATGCGTCCCGTCTCGCGTTCGAGGAAGCTCGATATCTCGCTGACCTGCACGCCGGTGGTGCGAACCCGGAGCAGATCCTTCATCGGCAGGGCGTTGCGGCGTTCGTCGAGCGCCAGCACGACCTCGCTCGCATTCTGGTCGACGATATGCGCGGCAAGATTGGGGATGTCGGCCCGCGGCATCGCATTCTGGACGACCGGCTCGACCTCACCCATGCGGACGAAGCCGGCGACGACGAAGTTCACGCCGGGTTGTGCGGCCAGCGTCTCGATCCGCGCGGCGCGCGTGCCGGCGCCGAGCACGACGATCCGCCGCTTGAACGTCTCGCCGCCGAGCGTCTTGCCAAGCACCGCACGAACCGTGACGAGCAGGACGGTGGCGATCACCGTCGCGTACAACAGGTTCGATCGCCACAACGCGAGCGGGGGGACGAGGAAGAAGATCAGCGACAGGAACATCACGCCCAGCGACAGCGCCACCGCAAGCCGCGCAGCGGCAAAGCGTAGCGACAGGAACGATGCGACGCCGTACGCCCCGACCGCGACCAGCGAGACCTGCAATGCGAGCGCGAACGTCAGCAACTGCGCGATCCGGGTGTGGATCGGCCCGACCTCCATGCCGATCTGATGCGCGCGGACGATCCAGCCGATCTCCGCAGACGCGATCAACAACACCGCATCGACAAGGCCGAGCAGGAGGACCGCATAGGGTACGTAATGCTTGAAGAGCCGTATCATCGTCCGCTATCCCGACGCACCAGTGTAAACGCTTCCGACACCTGAACGCCACGTTTCGCAGTAAAACACCAAAAAAGCCTGAAGACAGCATAGCAATCCGATCATTCGGCGATTGGCGTGCGAAATTGCCACGTTATAGCTCGGCGCCAGCAGGAGGCTTCATGACCGCACGTAAGATCGTTCCCGTTATTCTTTCAGGCGGTTCGGGCACGCGCCTTTGGCCGATGTCGCGCCCTGAGATGCCCAAGCAGATGCTGGCGCTGACCGCGGACGAAACGATGCTGCAGCTGACCGCGGGCCGCGCGTTCGGCGAGCGCTTCGCCGCACCGATCGTCGTCGCCAATGCGCGTCACGCGGACCTCGTCGAGCAGCAGTTGGCCAATGCCGGCGCGACCCCACAGGCGTTGATCCTCGAGCCGATCGGCCGCAACACCGCGCCCGCCATCGCGCTCGCCGCGATTGCCGCCGGTGGCGGCGGCGACGCGCTGCTGGTGATGCCGTCGGATCACGTCATCGGCGATGTCGCGGCCTTCCACGCAGCGATCGAGGCGGCGATGCCGCTCGTCACGCAAGGGTGGCTCGTCACGTTCGGGATCGCACCCGATGCGCCCGAAACCGGCTATGGCTGGATCCAGATCGGCGACGAGCTTCAGCCCGGCGTCAACCGCGTCGCGCGGTTCGTCGAGAAGCCCCCGCTCGACAAGGCGCAGTCAATGCTCGCCAGTGGCGATCACGCCTGGAACGGTGGGATCTTCCTGTTCCTCGCCGACGCCTACCTCGAGGCGCTCGCACAGTTCGATCCGGGCATCCTCACCGCCACGCAGGAGGCGATGGACAAGGCACGCACGCAGGGCACGCGCATCTATCCCGACGCAGCCGCCTTCGCCGCCTCGCCCGACGACTCGATCGATTACGCAGTGATGGAAAAGGCCGACCGGGTCGCGGTCGTGCCGGTCGCGATGGGCTGGAACGACGTCGGCAGCTGGGACGCGCTCCACGCGATCAGTGACACGGACGGCGACGGCAACGCGCACCGCAGCCACGGCGACGGCGATGTGCTCGCGATCGACACGAAGAACTGCTTCGTCCGCAGCGACGGCGTCCGCGTCTCGCTGGTCGGCGTCGAGGACCTGATCGTGGTCGCGAGCGGCAATGACGTGCTGATCATGCCACGCGGCCGCAGCCAGGAAGTGAAGAAGCTCATCGAGGCGATGAAAACCGCTGCGAAGAACGCCGCGCCGACCAACTGAGGTCAGGATACAGGATCGGTCCGGCTGCACGCCGGGCCGATCATATTACGGTTTCTTGCGGGTCTTCGGCACCTGCGACAGGCGCGTCAGCAGCGTCGGGATGTCCTCGGTGATCATCGTGTCCGTGGGAGTCTGCCAGGACGAGCGCAATCTTTCGCCGACATCATGCAATCGTGCGCCGGCTTCACGCCTGCCGGCTTCACGCCTGGATGTCTCGTCTCGCACGTCTACCTCACCTACGCATACACCCGACGGCATCCTTCGGGGGGTAAGGACACCGCCGGGCTCTCGGGTCAAACCGACGATATCCGCGCTTGTTCCGGCAGTTTCCCGCGGTTTTGCCATATGCGCATGTTCCGGCCGCAGACGCGTCGAAATTCCAGTTTCCGAAGCGCTGGCGATCCGGGCGGAGATCGGCTTAGATGCGCGAAAGTTCACGGGAGAATTCGTCATGGATCGTCGCCAGTTCCTCGCATCGGGGGGCGTCGCCGCGCTCGCCACAACGCTGCTGCCGTCGTCGGCCTTCGCGCAGTCGAGCGGCGACACCGCGCTCAACGCCGATTTCGAGCGAATCTTCCAGGCGAGCGTCGCGCGCTCGCCCGAACTCGCGACGTCGCTTGGCCTCGACAAGGGACCGCTAGCATCGCTGAAGGGGCAATTGTCGCCACGCACACCCGACAAGCGCGCGCGCGACGTCGCCGAGACCAAGGCCGCGCTTGCCAGTCTCGCTCGCTACGACGGCACAGGCCTGTCACCTGCCGCCAAGCTCAACCTCGAAGTCGTGCGCTATTCGCTCAATACGCAGATCGCCGCGCCCGAGAAATTCGGCATGGACAGCCCGATCCGTCCCTACCGGATCTTCCAGCAGGGCGGCGCCTATTTCCAGGTGCCCGACTTCCTCAACACCGCGCACACGATCAACGCCACCCCGGATGCCGAGGCGTATCTGTCGCGGCTCGACCAGTTCGGCACGGTGCTCGATCAGGAGAGCGCGATGCAGCAGGCAGAGGCGGCACGCGGCTTGCTCGCACCCGGCTGGTCGCTCGACCTGACGCTGGGCCAGATGCGAAAACTGCGCGGCCAGCCGGCGGCGACGTCGAGCATCGTCCAGTCGCTGGTAAAGCGCGCGGCGGCGAAGGGCCTGACCGGCGACTGGCAGGCGCGCGCCGCCAAGATCGTCGACGCGAAAGTGTATCCCGCGCTCGATCGCCAGATCGCGCTGATCGAGCGGCTGAAACCGATTACCAAGCCCGGCGACGGCATCTGGCGCGTGCCCAACGGCGACGCGATCTACGCGATGGCGCTCAACCAGGCGACCACCACGACGATGAGCCCCGACGAGGTCCACCGCATCGGCCTAGCGCAGGTGGCGGAGATCACCGCGCAGCTCGACACCATCCTGAAGTCGCAGGGCTTCACGACCGGCACGGTCGGTGAGCGGCTCGCGAAACTGAACGTCACGCCGGACCAGCTCTACGCGAACACCGCGGAGGGCCGCATCGAACTGATCGCCGGCCTGAACGACGGCATCAAGGCGATGTACGCCAAGCTGCCCCAGGCCTTCTCCGAAGTGCCGACGCAGCCGCTCGAGATCCGCGCTGTCCCGGTCGAGATCCAGGACGGCGCATCGAACGGCTATTACAACCGCGCCTCGCTCGATGGCAGCCGTCCGGCGATCTACTTCGTCAATTTGAAGGACGTCGGCGACTGGCCGAAATACACGCTCCCATCGCTGACCTATCACGAGGGCGTACCGGGGCATCACCTCCAGATCAGCCTCGCGCAGGAATCGAAGGACATCCCGACGCTTCGGAAGATCGGCTTCTTCTCGGCCTATTCGGAAGGCTGGGCGCTGTATGCGGAGCAACTCGCCGACGAACTCGGTGCCTATGCGTCGCCGCTGGAACGCGCCGGCTATCTCCAGTCGTTCCTGTTCCGCGCAACGCGTCTGGTGGTCGATACCGGCATTCACGCGAAACGCTGGAGCCGCGAGAAGGCGACCGACTACATGGTCGCGACGACCGGCTTCGCCCGGCCCCGCACGCAACGGGAAGTGGAACGCTACTGCACGCAGGCAGGCCAGGCCTGCAGCTACAAGGTCGGCCACATGGCCTGGACGCGCGCACGGATGAAGGCAAAGGCGGCGCTGGGCGACAAGTTCGACCTGAAGCAGTTCCACGACATCCTGAAGGAAGGCGCAATGCCGCTCACGATCCTGGAACGCCGCGTCGACGAGCGGATCGCGGCGCTCCGAGGGCGGGCTTGACATCTGTCGGTTGATCCTCCCCCTCCAGGGGGAGGTATCGCTGAAGGTGACGGAGGGGGAGGACACGCAACCCCGGTGATTCCTTACCTCCCCCTCCGTCTGGCAAGCGCCAGCCACCTCCCCCTGGCGGGGGAGGATCAGGTGGATCGATCGGGATCGCTTCGACCCTTCCCTCTCCCAACGAGAGAGGGGACGAATACGGTACGACGTAAGGGGGGTCTTCGCCCGGCGACGGACCCTTCAACCTATGCCGCTTTCCGGCAGCGTCGCCTCACCCGATCTGCGTCGAGTCATGCACCCTGCCCCACACCGTTCGTGCCGAGTAGAGACCGAGTAGCCCCCTTGGGCGTATCGAGGGCTCGTATCGAGGTACAGGTTCCGCGCGACACCCCGTCCTTCGATACGCCGTCTCGATACGCTCCTATGAAGCTACTCGCCGCCTGCTCAGGAGGAAACGACGAGCCCTCACGTCCCCCCACGATCCAGCGTCTGCGCCGCAACCCGCACCGTCACCGTCTTCACGACATCCGCCGCCGACGTCGCCAACATCACCTTGTAATCCCCACCAGCGATCTTCCACCCACCGCTCGCGACATCGAACGTCGCCAACAATCGCGGATCGATCGTCACCGAAACAACCTGCTCGGAACCCGGCGCGAGATCGACCTTGCGGAAAGCCCCGAGCCGCTTCGGCGCCTCCCAGCCAGCACCCGACACATAGACCTGCGCAACCGCCTTGCCCTGCACCGCACCAATATTGTTCACCGAGAACCCGGCCTTGATCCCCTTGCCCTGCGGCGCGGCGGTCAAACCACCCATCGCGAAATTCGTATAGGAAAGCCCGTAGCCGAACGGAAACAGCGGCTTCGCGCCGGTCTTGTCGAACCACTTATAACCGACTGCCGCACCCTCGATGTCGTAATTGCCCATCGGATGCGAATCGCGGTCGAGCTTGGGATCACCTTCGAGCTTCGGGCGCGGGATCTGCGCGAGCGACGCCGGGAAGGTCGCGGGCAGATGCCCCGACGGGTTGACCTCGCCGGTCAGCACGCGCGCGATCGCCTCGCCGCCAGCCGTACCCGGATACCACGCCTCCAGCACCGCCCCGACCTTGCCCAGCCAGGGCATCACCACCGGCCCGCCGGTTTCGAGCACCACCACCGTCTTGGTGTTCGCGCGCGCAACCGCATCGATCAGCGCGTTCTGGCCAGCCGGCAGGTTCAGGTCAGGCACGTCGAACGACTCGCCGGTCCACTGCTCACCGAACACCACGACGACGTCCGCTTTCCGCGCCGCCGCGGCAGCCGCCTTGACGTCCTTGCCGTCGAGATACGTCACCGTCGCGCCGGTCCGCGCCTGCAACGCCTTCATCGGCGACGACGCGTGATACGTCTTCGGCCCCGGGAACCCGCTCGGGAACTCGTCTGCCACGATCAGGCCATTGGTCGGGGCATTATGCGAATAGACCTGCGAAGACCCACCACCCGACAGCACGCCGACATCCGCGTGCGCGCCGATCAACAGGATCGACTTGGCCGTCTTGGCGATCGGCAACAGCCCCGCGGTGTTCTTGAGCAGGACGATGCCCTCCTCCGCATCCGCGCGCGTCACCGCGGCATGGGCGGCGTAGTCGATCTTCGTCGCCTGGTCGCCGTTCACGACGGTGTCGAACGCGCCGACCGAGACCATCCCCCACAGGACGCGCCGCGCCATGTCGCTCGCGCGCGCCTCGGTCACGTGTCCATTGTTGACCGCCTCGCGCAGCGCATCCGCAAAATAAGCCGAGCGATCGAACGCCCAGCCCGATTGCTGGTCGAGCCCGGCATTGGCCGCCTCGCTGGTCGAATGCGTCGCGCCCCAGTCGGACATGACATAGCCCTTGAAGCCCCAGTCGCGCTTCAGCACCGTGTTGAGCAGCCAGTCGTTCTCGCACGCATAATGGCTGTTCACGCGGTTGTACGAGCACATCACCGAGCCGGGCTGGCCGACTTCGTTGGCGATCTCGAACGCGAGCAGGTCGGACTGGCGCGCAGCCTGTTCGCCGATCTTGTGATCGATGTTGTTGCGGTTCGTCTCCTGCCCGTTGAACGCGTAATGCTTCATCGTCGAGACGACGTGCTGCGACTGGATCCCCTTGATCTCGTGCCCGGTAATGACGCCCGCCAGCAACGGATCCTCACCGCCATATTCGAAATTGCGGCCGTTGCGCGGCTCGCGCGTCAGGTTCATCCCGCCCGCAAGCTGCACGTTGAAGCCCGACAGGAACGCCTCGTTGCCGATCATCGCGCCACCGGCCTGCGCGAGTTCGGGGTTCCAGGTCGCCGCGGTAGCGATCCCCGAGGGCAGCGAGGTGCGCAGGCGCGGCGTCGGCCCGCGCTGGCTGGCGACACCGACGCCAGCATCGGTCTGCCACTGGCTGGGGATGCCGAGCCGCGGGATACCCGGCACGATCCCGGCGGACGCGGCCAGCCCGTCCTTCGGATAGACCCAGTTCTTGATCGGCGTTTTCAGCCAGTCTGCATTGGTCGCAAAGTAACCAAAGGTGAGCTGCAGCTTCTCGTCGAGCGTCATCTCCTTGAGCAACAGGTCGACGCGCGCATCGGCCCCCAGCGCAGTGTTCATCCACGGCCGCGCCTTGGGAGCCTCGGTCCGCGCCGCCGCCGCACCGGGTGCGTTGTTGGTCGTCTGCGCCACGGCGGGCGCAGCGATCGCCAGCACCGATCCCGCGAGCAAACGGACGAACAGGGCGCGGGAACGAAATGCGGTCATGGCTTCACTTTCACGGTGATCTTGTGCGGACCGTGTGTGACGCGTCCGTCCCGTCGCTGCAACCAGTCGTCGTATCGGGCGACGGATCAAATGGGTCCGAAACCACCGCCACCGGGTGTTTCGATCACGAACACGTCGCCCGGCCGCATATCGACCTTGGCGGTGGAGCCAAGGTGCTCGACGTGGCCGTCAGCTCGCTCGACGGTGGCAGAACCCAGCCCACCGTCTTTGCCGCCCGCCATCCCGAACGGGGCTACGCGACGGCGGTTGGCGAGGATGCAGGCAGTCATGTCCTTGAGGAACCGGACTCGTCGCGTCGCGCCGTCGCCGCCGTGGTGCGCGCCTGCCCCGCCCGAGCCGCGGCGGATCGAGAATTCCTCCAGCAACACCGGGAAGCGCGTCTCAAAGATTTCGGGGTCGGTGAGGCGGCTGTTGGTCATGTGCGTCTGGATCACCGACGCGCCGTCGAAGCCGGGGCCAGCACCTGCTCCTCCCGCAATAGTCTCGTAATATTGGTGCGTGTCGTTGCCGAAGGTGAAGTTGTTCATCGTCCCCTGGCTCGCCGCCATCGCACCGAGCGCGCCGAACAGCGCGTCGGTGACGACCTGGCTTGTCTCGACGTTGCCGGCGACGACCGCGGCGGGATAGCGCGGGTTGAGCATCGAGCCCTCGGGCACGCGGATCGTCACGCCCCGCAGGCAGCCGTCGTTGAGCGGCACGGCCTCGTCGATCAGCGCACGGACGACATAGAGGACGGCGGCACGGACGATCGAGACGGGGGCGTTGAAGTTGGTCGGGCGCTGATCGCTGGTGCCGGCGAAGTCGACCTCCATGGTCGCAGCTTCCCGGTCGACGCGGACCGCCACGCGCACGACTGCGCCGTCGTCCATCTCGTAGGCAAACGCGCCGTCATCGAGCGTTGCTATCAGGCGCCGGACGGCGGCGTCGGCATTGGCCTGGACGTGTTCCATGTAGGCCGCGACGACGTCGGTGCCGTACTCGTCGGCCAATCGCGTGAGGCCGGTCGCACCGCGCGTGCAGGCCGCCAACTGCGCGGCGAGATCGGCTATGTTCTGGTCGATATTGCGCGCGGGATAGGGGCCGGACGCGAACACCGCGCGCATGTCGGCTTCGAGGAAACGTCCTTCGTCGACCACCAGCACGTCGTCGAGCAGCACGCCCTCTTCCTCGACCGAGCGGCTTTCGGGCGGCATTGATCCTGGGGTGATGCCGCCGACGTCCGCATGATGACCGCGGGCTGCGACGAAGAACGCGGGCGCATCGTCGTCGCCTGCGAAGACCGGCATGATCACGGTGATGTCGGGGAGATGCGTGCCGCCACGATACGGCGCGTTGAGCGCATAGGCGTCGCCGCGGCGGATACCGCGGCCGTCTGCGCCGCCGCCGCGTGCGTCGATGATCGTGCGGATGCTTTCGCCCATCGACCCCAAATGGACCGGGATGTGTGGTGCGTTGGCAACGAGGTTACCGTGCGCGTCGAACAGCGCGCAGCTAAAGTCGAGGCGCTCGCGGATGTTGACCGATGCGGCGGAGCGCTGGAGTGCGGCGCCCATCTCCTCGGCGATGCTCATGAACAGCCCGGCGAAAATCGCGAGGCGCACCGGATCGGATTCGGTGCCGATACTCGCGCCGACACGGGGCGCGATGCGGTCGAGGATCAGGTTGCCGATCGGGTCGACGCGCGCGCGCCAGCCCGGCTCGACGATGGTGGTCGAGACGCTGTCGAGGATCAGCGCAGGTCCGTCGATGGCGTGTCCGGTGGGCAGGCCTTCGCGGGCAAGGACGGGCGTGTCGTGCCATACACCGGCCATATAGACGGGGGCGACGGACAGGGGCGCGGCTGGCTCTTCGGGGAGCGCGACGAGCGCGGCGGCAATCGGCGGACTCTCGGCGATGGCTTCGGCAACGATACGGTCGGCGATCAGCGGTGCTTCGCTGGCGAACCCGAACTGGGCGATATGTGCGGCATCGAACGCGGCGATCATCGCTGCCGGTTCGTCGAGATCGAGTTCGATGGTGTGGTCGGTCTGGCCTCGGCGCAGATGCACGCGGCGTTCGATCCGGACGTCGTCCGCCGTGACGCCCTGGGCTACCAGTGCTTCGCGCGCAGCCTCCGCTAGCCCGTCCAACGCTTTGACGATCTCAGCGTAATTCGCGAACGACGCACCCGACGTAGCCTCGCGAAGGATCCGGCGATCGGCCAGCCCCATGCCGTACGCCGACAGCACCCCGGCCAGCGGGTGGATCATCACGCGGCCCATCGCCAACGCATCGGCGACGAGGCACGCATGCTGCCCCCCGGCTCCACCGAAGCAGGCGAGCGTATAACGCGTCACATCATGCCCGCGCGCGACGGAAATCGTCCGGATCGCATTCGCCATGTTCGCCACCGCGACCGCGACGAACCCTTCGGCCGCGATGTGCGGATCGAGTGGCAATTCCGCGAACCGCGCCGCTACCGCCTCGGCATCGAGCGGCTGGTCGCCTGCCGGCCCAAACAGCGCCGGGAAGAATTCGGGGCGCACTTTGCCGAGCATCACGTTGCAGTCGGTCAC
This sequence comes from Sphingomonas sp. PAMC26645, assembly GCF_004795835.1. Taxonomy (NCBI): domain Bacteria; kingdom Pseudomonadati; phylum Pseudomonadota; class Alphaproteobacteria; order Sphingomonadales; family Sphingomonadaceae; genus Sphingomonas; species Sphingomonas sp. PAMC26645. The sequence goes on along the minus strand of NZ_CP039249.1, from coordinate 1,112,352 downwards.
CGTCAGCGGCCCGCCGCGGCGATAACACGCCGGCCCCGGCACCGCGCCCGCGCTCTCGGGGCCGACGATCAGCCGCTCGCCATCGAACCGGCAGATCGAGCCGCCGCCTGCCGCAACCGTGTGGATCCGCAGCATCGGCGCCCGGATGCGGGCGCCTGCAATCAGCGTCTCGGTGTCGCGCTCGTACGTCCCGGCGTAGTGCGAGACATCGGTCGAGGTGCCGCCCATGTCGAAGCCAATGACGTGCTCGAACCCGGCCTCGCGCGCGGTCGCGGCCATGCCGACGATGCCGCCCGCCGGCCCCGACAGGATGGCGTCCTTGCCGCGAAAGCCTGCGCCGTCGACCAGTCCGCCCGACGACTGCATGAACAGCGCGCCCTGCCCCAGCGCGTCGCTCAAGCCTGCGACATAGCGATCGACGACCGGCGACAGATACGCATCGACGACGGTCGTATCGCCACGCCCGATCAGCTTGATCAACGGCGCGACACGGTGACTGACCGAGATTTGCGTGAAGCCGATCTCGGCCGCGATTGCCGCCAGCGCTTCCTCGTGCGCGGTGAAGCGATAGCCGTGCACAAGAACAATTGCGACAGCGCGCAAGCCGCTATCGAATGCCGCCTGCAATCCCACGCGCGCCGCATCGACGTCGAGCGGACGGAGCACGTCGCCCTCGGCCCCGACCCGCTCGTCGATCTCCACGACATGCGCGAACAGCGGCGGCGGCCGGTTCACGTCGCGCGCGAAAATATCGGACCGCTCTTGATGACCGATCAGCAGCGCATCGCCGAACCCGCGGGTGATCGCGAGGCACGTCGGCTCGCCCTTGCGCTCGAGCAGCGCGTTGGTCGCGACCGTCGTCCCGATCCGCAGTTCTAGGGTTACATCCGCCCCGTTGGTCAGCCGCCGAATCGCCTCGACCGCCGCATCACCGTAGCGTTCGGGATCTTCCGACAGCAGCTTGGCGGTGACGATCCGCCCGTCCGGTCGCCGCGCGACCACATCGGTGAACGTGCCGCCGCGGTCGATCCAGAACTGCCATGCGGTCATCGGTTACTCAGCCCAGAAAAGCGGTCATCCGTGCGGCGGCATCGGTCCACGCCACCTGGCGCTCGTCGAGCCATGCATCGTTGTAATAAGTGCAGCCATAGCGGTCGCCGCCATCGCACAACAGCGTGACGATGCTGCCCGTCTCGCCCGCCGCGGCCATCTCCTCGACGATCTGCGCGCAGGCCCAGAGGTTGGTCCCGGTCGAGCCGCCGACGCGCCGCCCGAGCCGGTCGGACAGCGCGCGCATCGCCCCGATGCTGTCGGCATCCTCGACCGCGATCATCCGGTCGATGACGCTCGGCACGAAGCTCGGCTCGACGCGCGGCCGCCCGATCCCCTCGATCCGCGACGCGCACCCTTCGGGCAACGCGACCACCGAGCGGTCCTCGAAATGGCGATGGAACACCGAGTGCACCGGGTCCGCGACGCACAATCTGGTGTCGTGCCGGCAATAGCGGATGAAGCGCCCGATCGTCGCCGACGTGCCACCGGTGCCCGCGCCGCAGACGATCCAGGACGGACACGGATGCTCCTCCTCGGCCATCTGCGCGAAAATGCTTTCGGCGATGTTATTGTTGCCGCGCCAGTCGGTCGCGCGCTCGGCATAGGTGAACTGATCGAGATAATGCCCGCCGGTCTCCGCCGCCAAGCGGTGCGAGACCGCGTAGACGGTGCGCGGATCGTCGACCATGTGGATCTCGCCGCCGTGGAAGCGGATCGCGTCGAGCTTGGGCTTGGCGGTCGTCGCGGGCATCACTGCGATGAACCGCAGCCCCAGCATCCTGGCGAAATACGCCTCCGACACCGCGGTCGATCCCGACGAGGATTCGATCACCGTCGTCTCCGGCCCGATCCATTCGTTGCACAGCGCGTACAGGAACAGCGAGCGCGCGAGCCGGTGCTTGAGGCTGCCGGTCGGATGCGAACTCTCGTCCTTCAGGTAGAGGACGATACCGGGGTAGCGCGGCAAATCGACGCGGATCAGGTGCGTGTCGGCGGACCGGTTATAGTCTGCCTCGATCCGCCGCACCGCCTCCGACAACCAGCGCCGGTCGACGCGTTTCCCCGTCATTGCAGGCGTCATTGCAGCCCGTGACGGACCAGCATCGCGGTCGGCTCTGGGTCACGCCCACGGAATGCACGGAAGCTGTCCGCCGCCGGACGCGTTGCCCCTCGCGTGAGCACTTCCTCGCGGAACCGGTCGCCGGTCTTGCGATCGACCAGGCCGGCCTCGGCGAACGCCTCGAAGCCATCGGCCGCCAGCAACTCTGCGTAGAGATAGCTGTAATAGCCCGACGCATAGCCGCCAGCGAAGATGTGGCTGAACGCGTGCGGGAAGCGGTGCCATGCTGGCGGGCGGATTACCGCCACCTCGTCGCGCACCGCCTCGATCACCTCGATCGGATCGCTGCCCATCGTGCCCAGATGCAGCAGCAAGTCGAACAGCGCGAACTCGACCTGGCGCAGGATGAACATCCCCGCCTGGAAATGCCGCGCCTTCACCATCCGCTCGAACAGGTCGGCGGGGAGCGTCTCACCGGTCTTGTAGTGGCCGGACATGCCGGTCAGCACGTCCTTGTCCCAGGCGAAATCTTCCATCAGCTGGCTCGGCAGCTCGATCGCGTCCCACTCGAAGCCGTTGGTGCCGGCGATGCTCGGCCGGTTCACCTTGGTGAAGAGGAGGTGGATGCAGTGGCCGGTCTCGTGCAGCAGCGTGGTCACGTCGTTGTGGCTCAGCAGCGACGGCGTCTCGCCCCCATCCGGCGCAAAATTGCAGACGAGATACGCGACCGGCACCGTCACGGTGTTGCCGTCGTGCAGCCGTGGCCGCGCCTGCGCCATCCACGCGCCACCACGCTTGCCGGTACGCGCGTGCAGGTCGAGGTAGAGCCCGGCAAACACCGTCCCGCTCTCGTCCACCACGTCGAAGAACCGCGCATCGTCATGATACAGCGACACGTCGTCGCGCTCGACGAGCTTGATGCCGAATAGCCGCTGCATCAGCGTCTGCCAGCCCTCCATCACGCGCTCGACCGGGAAATACGCCTTTACCACCTGCGCATCGACCGCATAGCGATCCTGCCGCAACCGGTTCGACACGAAGCCCGCATCCCAAGGCTCGAAATCGGCGATCCCGAGCTGCTCGGCCGCAAACGTCTTGAGCTCGGCAAGGTCGCGCTCCGCCGCCGGCTTCGCGCGCCGCGCCAGATCGCGCAGGAACGCGATCACTTCGGCGCCGTTCGGAGCCATCTTGGTCTCCAGCGACCACGCGACCGGATCGGTGAAGCCGAGCAGCTTCGCACCCTCATGCCGCAGTTCGAGGATCCGCGCGATCCGGGCGCTGTTATCGAACTCGCCCGCGTTCGGCCCCTGATCCGACGCGCGCGTCGCGAACGCGCGGTACATGCGGGCGCGCAACTCACGGTTCTCGGCGAAGGTCAGCACCGCGTTGACGCTCGGCTGTTGCAGCGTGACCAGCCAGCCTTCCTGCCCCTTCGCCTTGGCGGCATCCGCGAACATCGCCTTGTCCGCATCCGAGATGCCGGCAAGATCGGCCTCGTCCGTCACCAGCTCCGACCACGCGTCGGTCGCATCCAGCACCGCGCTGCCGAACTCGTTCGACAATCCCGACAGCTCGACCGAAATCTCGCTGAACCGGTCGCGCGCCTCGGGCTCCAGCGCCACGCCCGACAGCGTGAAGTCGCGGATCGCCTGCTCGACCGCTACCCGATCCTCGACGGCCAAGTCGGCAAACTCGGGCGACACGCTCAGCGCCACGAACACCTCGTACAAATCGCGGTTCTGCCCGACCTTCATGTCGTTCTCGACGAGCCGCTTCTGCCCCTCCGAATACGCCGCGCGCAGTTCGGGCGTGTCCGCGACGCCGTGCAGATGCGACACCGCCGACCAGATCGCGCCGATCTCGGTATTCGCCCGCTCGTACGGCAGCCACGCGCCCGCGAAATCGGTCGGCCGCGCGGACGTCAGCGCTTCGACCATCGCCTCGTGCCGCGCGATCGCCTCGTCGAGCGCAGGCGCGATCTGGTCGGGCGACAGTTCGGCGAAACGGGGCAGCGACAGCGTATCGAGAAGCGGGTTCGTCGGGGCAGTCATGGGAAATCCTTCAGCATTCGACGACGTTGACGGCCAGGCCACCAAGCGACGTCTCCTTATATTGCGAGCGCATGTCCTCACCGGTCTGGCGCATCGTCTCGATCACCGCATCAAGGCTGACGATATGGCGACCGTCCCCCCGCAGCGCCAGATACGCGGCGTTGATCGCCTTGATCGCACCCATCGTATTGCGCTCGATACACGGGATCTGGACCAGCCCGCCGATCGGATCGCAGGTGAGGCCGAGGTTATGCTCCATGCCGATCTCCGCCGCATTCTCGATCTGCGCATTGGTCCCGCCGAGCGCGGCGACCAGCGCGCCCGCCGCCATCGAGCACGCCACGCCCACTTCACCCTGGCAGCCCATTTCCGCCGCGGAGATCGAGGCGCGCTTCTTGTAGAGGAACCCGATCGCCGCCGCGGTCAGCAGGAAATCGTGTGCGCCCTTCGCCGTCGGGTCCTTGGTGAACGTCTCGTAGAAGCGCAGCACCGCCGGCAGCACGCCCGCCGCGCCATTGGTCGGCGCGGTGACGACGCGGCCACCCGCGGCATTCTCCTCGTTCACCGCGAGCGCATACAGGCTCACCCACTCGAACACCGCAGAAGGATCCGCCGCGGTATCGCGTGCCTGCAACCCCTCGAATAGCGCCTTCGCCCGCCGCGGCACCTTCAGCCCACCAGGCAGGATACCGCCCTGCCGACACCCGCGATCGATCGACGCGAACATGGCGCCACGCACCGCATCGAGGAACGCATCGGTCTCGCTCTCCGGCCGCCACGCGATCTCGTTCTCGCGGACGATGTCGGCGATCGTCATACCCGTCGCATCGCCGGTCGCAAGCAGTTCCGCCCCCGACGAGAACGGTCGCGGCAACAGGATGTTCGCCTTCACCGGCCCCGAGCCAGCCTCGACGATCGCGCCGCCACCGATCGAGAAATAGGTCCGCTCGACAGTGCGCCCGTCGCCGAGCGAGGCGGTGAACGTCACCGCGTTGGGATGTCCCGGCAGGAACGTCTGCGCATGAAACAGGAGGTGCTGGCTCTCCTCGAACCCGATCTCCACCCGCTCGGCCAGCATCAGCCGCCCGCTCGACCGGATCGCCGCGAGCCGCACCGGGATCAGGTCGGGATCGATCGTCTCGGGCTGCGCGCCACTCAGGCCCAGCATCACCGCACTGTCGGTCGCATGCCCCCGCCCGGTCAACGCCAGCGAACCAAACAGGTCTACGCGTACCGCCACTGGCTTCTCGTCCGCGACCAGATCCGCGAACAGCCACGCCGCGCGCATTGGCCCGACGGTATGCGAACTCGACGGCCCGATCCCGATCGTGAACAGGTCGAGGATGCTGATCGCCTGGTGGCAATCGGGACGAGCGCGAGTCTGCTCGTCCGGGCGATCAAAGGTCAGCGGAGTCATGCATCGCCGTTACGAGACTATACCCCGCGCCGTCCATCCGAAGCTGACGCAGCGCCTATTCCCCCGCCCATTCCTTCAGCAGCGTGTACGCGATCGCATAAGGCGGCGGCGCCACGAACGGCCCGTCCTCCCCGCGCAATACCGCACGCACCATCTCGCGCGGCACCCACATCGCATCCTCGAGCTCGTTCACGTCGAGCGTGATTGCATCATCCTCGGCCTCGGCGACACACGCCATCATCAGCGAAGACGGAAACGGCCAGGGCTGGCTCGCGACATAGCGCACCTTCCCGACCCGCACGCCCGATTCCTCGAGGATCTCGCGCGCGACGGCTTCCTCGATCGACTCGGCCGGCTCGACGAAACCGGCCAAGGCGGAATACCGCCCCGGCGGCCACCCCTTGCCCCGCCCGAGCAGCGCACGCCCATCATGCTCCGCGATCATGATCACCACCGGATCGACCCGCGGGAAATGCTCGGTCCCGCAGTTCGGACATTTCCGCGCCCACCCGGCGCGGAACATTTCGGTCGGCGATCCGCACTTAGCGCAGAAGCTATGACGCACATGCCAGTCGATCACACTCCGCGCACCAGCGTACGTCGCCGCCTCACCCGGCGCGAGCGCGGCCAGCACCGCCATCAGCGCAGGCGACCGCATCGCCGGCGCGTTGTCGACGCGCATGCCCGCCAGCAGCGCCGCGAAATGCGGCCGCCCGGTCTCGTCGAGCCCAAGTAGGATCGGCTCGGCATCGTCGGGCATATCCGCCATCGACGTCCAGGCAAGATGCCCGTCGTCGGTCGTGCCCGGCAGCAACCCGTCAAGCACCAGCAACCGCGCACGCCAATCGCGCTGCGCCGCCGCCAGCCCTTCCGGATCGTGGCGCAGCGCATCCGACCGGTCGAGCGTCCCACCCGTGAACCCAGGGGCCTCCATCACGCTCATCGGCGCAACCTCGCCGCATCCTGGAGCAGCGCCGCGACCACCTGCTGGCGGAGCGGTATCCGGTCCGCCGGGAAGTAATTGACCATCACGTTGCCGCGCGAATGCTTCGACGGATCGACCCATGCGATCGTGCCCGCCGCACCACCCCAGGCATAGGTGCCCTTGCCCGGCCCGTTCGGCGTATCCACGAGGACCACGGAGCCGCCCGCGCCGAAGCCCATGTTGCTCCCCTGCGTTCCCCCGGTGCCGCCACCGACTCCGCCGAACACGACGCCCGCCGGCAGCAGGTTCGATGTCGCCAGCGCGATCGTCTCGGGCTTCATCACGCGGACGCCGTCGAGCGTGCCGCCGTCCTGGATCATATGCAGGAACCGGTCGTAATCGCGCGCCGACATCACGAGGCCGGCACCGCCATACGGGAAGCTCGGCTTCTGTAGGAACACCGACGTCGCCGCCGGATCGAGCGGCGTCCGCGTGTCGCCGACGAACGCATAGTTGGTCGCCAGCCGCCCGACCTCGCTCTGCGGCACCTGCCAGAAGCTCGACTTCATCTTGAGCGGATCGAACAGCCGCGTCTGCACGAACCGCTCGAAGCTCATACCGCTAGCGACCTCGATCACGCGGCCCATCACGTCGAGCCCGATCGAATAGCTCCACTTCGTCCCCGGCTCGGCGATCAGCGGCAGCGTCGCGACGCGGTTCGCGAACTCCTCGAGCGATTTCGGCCGGACGGGCCGCATCTTCTCTTCCATCGCCGCGCTGACCGACAGCGGCAGGATGCCGAGCCGCTCATATTCCTTGAGCAGTGGCCCCTTGGTGACGATCGTGTAGCCGAGCCCAGCCGTATGCGTCAGCAGGTTGCGGATCGTGATCGGCCGCGTCGCCGGCCGCGTGGCGAGCGACGTGTCGGGGCTGGTCGCGACCCTCATGTCCTTGAACGCGGGGATGTATTTGCTGACCGGATCGTCGAGGTTGAGCTTGCCGTCCTCGACCAGCATCATCGCCGACATGCCGGTGATCGGCTTGGACATCGAATAGACGCGCCACAGCGAATCGGGGCCTGCCGCCGGAGCATTGGGGGCGTCGCTGATCTTGCCCGCCGACGGAAACAGCGTCGGCCCGTCGCCAGCCCCGAACGCGCCAACGATCCCGGGCATCTTGTTCTGCGCGACATAGCTGTCGAACAGCGCGGACGTGGCAGGCAGCAGCGCATTGACCGGGATCGTCATCCGCGGCGTCGGCCGAGCCTGCGGGCTGACCTGCGGACGCGGCTGCGCCTGCTGGGCATAGGCCGTGGCGGCAGCCAATGCGGCAAGGCCCCCCGTCGAAATCCAGTGCACCAGTTTCATGCAGCTCTCCGTATGGCCTAGTTTCGTATGGCCCAGTTTCGAATGGCCTTACCGGCCTTGGCGAAAACGGTCGGGAGCCCGGCAGTATCCAGCTCGTCGACCGGCCACCATTCGCTTGCCGTTGGAACGCGCGGTTGATGCGCCTCGACCGTCGCCACCGCAAGCGTCAGTTGCAGATCGAAATGCGTAAATCCGTGTGCGACGGTCGCGTCCAGCATCCGCCAATCCGCCTGCGCCGGCGCGTCCTCGAAACCGAGCGCAACCTCACCCCAAGGCCCGGTCGGAAACGCCCGCATCCCGCCCAGCAGACCCTTGTCCTGCCGCCGCACCAGCAACACCTGCCCGTCGCGCTCCAGCCAGAAGATCGTTCCGTACCGCTGAGGCTTGGCCGCCTTCTTCGCCTTCACCGGCAACCGCTCGGGCGCGCCCTGCTTGAAGCCTTCGCAAAACGTGCGGATCGGACACAGCAGGCACTTCGGCGCGCGCGTCGTGCAGATCCCCGACCCCAGATCCATCATCGCCTGCGCGAAATCCCCCGCGCGAGTATCCGGCGTAATCGAATCCGCCGCCACCCGAATCGCAGGACGCGCCGCGGGCAAAGGCGTCTGAATCGCGAACAGCCGCGCAACCACCCGCTCGACATTCGCATCGACCACCACTGCACGCTCGCCAAACGCGATCGCCGCCACCGCTGCCGCAGTATATGCGCCGAGCCCCGGCAAAGCGCGCAGCTCCACCTCGGTCCGCGGAAACTCCCCGCCATGCTCGGCGACCACAGCCTTCGCCGCCTTCACCAGATTGCGCGCCCGAGCGTAATAGCCAAGCCCCGCCCAAGCCGCCATCACATCGGCATCGTCCGCCGCCGCCAGAGTCGCAAAATCCGGCCACCGCGCCGTCCACGACAGGAACCGCGGCGTCACCGCGGCCACCGTAGTCTGCTGCAACATCACTTCCGACAGCCACACCCGGTACGGATCGACCGCATCGTCCGGCTTCGCACGCCACGGCAGGTCGCGACGATGCGCGTCATACCAGTCGAGCAGGGCCCCGGAGACCGAAGAGCGCTTGGCGTTCACGCATCGCCTATGGCATGGGTTCGCAGATGAGCAAGCCGCCCGTTTCTGCGCCTAAACCTGCAACGCCCAAGCCGGCGACGAAGCGCGTGAAAGGCAGGACCGACCCCGACGCCCCGCGTGAGAACCGCTCGCGCGCGGTCGCCGAGCTGTTGCCTGCGATCGGCGGCGCAGCATTCCGGCGATTCGGCTTCGTCCAGTCGTCGATCGTCAGCCGCTGGCCAGAGATCGTCGGCGCCAAACTGGCGGGCGCGAGCATCCCCGAATCGATCCGCTTCCCGGTCGGCAAGAAACAGGACGGCGTCCTCACGCTCACCGTCCGCGGCGCGCACGCCCCGATGATGCAGCACATCGCGCCCGAGATCATCGAGCGCGTGAACCGCTTCTTCGGGTACGCCGCCATCGTGAAGGTCGCGATCCGCCAGGGCGAGGTCGCCGCACCCGTCCCACGCAAGGCGCCCCCTTCGTTGCGCCCAGTCCCCGTCGATCTCGGTATGAGCCTGAAGGGCATCGCCGATCCGGAACTGCGCGCCGTCCTCGAATCCCTCGCCGCCGGCGTCGCCTCGACGCACGGCCTTCCCAGGATCAACTGATGCGCGTCCTCCTTGCCGTCTTCGCCCTCTTCCTGCTGACCGGTGCCGCGCCCAAGCGCGACTGGTCGCAAACCGCGCGTATCCTCCCGTCGGGCGCGTACCTGATCGGCAACCCCGCCGCGCGCGTGAAGCTGGTCGAATATGCGAGCTACACCTGCTCGCACTGCGCCGACTTCTCGGTGAAGTCCGAACCCGTCTTGAAGCGCCAGATGATCGCATCGGGCTCGACCAGCCTCGAAGTCCGCCACTTCATCCGCGACCGGCTCGACCTGTCGGCAGCAATCCTCGCCCGCTGCACCGGCCCGAAAGGCTTCTCCGCCACCTCGTCCGCGATCTTCGCCGCGCAGCCGCAATGGCTCGAGCGCGGAATCGAATTCCAGCAGGGCAACGCCGCGCGCCTCGCCATGTACCCCGCCGCGGCCCAGATCCGCGCCAACGCCGACGGCTCCGGCCTGACCGCGTTCGTCAAGGCGCGCGGGCTCTCGGACGCCGCGATAAACGCGTGCTTCGCCAACCAGCCCGAGATCGACCGCATCGTCAAACTGACCGCCGACGCGCCGAAGGAGATCGACTCGACGCCGACCTTCTACCTCAACGGCAGACTCGTCCCGCATGTCGGCTGGGAACAGCTCGAACCCGCGCTCCGCAAGGCCGGCGCCCGCTAATTCACGTGATCCACTGGAGTAACCCGATGAAGTTCCTGACCACGCTCGCCGTCCTGCCGCTCGCGCTCGCCGCCTGCTCGAAGAACGATTCGACCGGCAACGTCGACCAGCCCGCCGCCGCACCGGTAGCAGCCGCCGCAGCCCCCGCCGGCCAGAACTGGACCGAGACGGTCGTGAAGACCCCCGAGGGTTACCTGATGGGCAACCCGAACGCGCCGATCAAGCTCGTCGAATACGGCGCACGCTCGTGCCCGACCTGTGGCGCGTTCGGTCGCGAAGCGTACAAGCCGCTGACCGAAAAGTACGTCTCGACCGGGAAGGTCAGCTTCGAATTCCGCGACTTCCTCGTCCACGGCGCACCCGACGTGGCGCTGACTTTGCTCGGCCAGTGCGGCGGCGTCGCGCCGTTCTTCCCGATCCTCGAGCAGATGTACGGCAACCAGATCGCCTTCCTCGACAAGCTCCAGGCGATGACCCCCGACCAGCAAAAGGCGCTCGCCAACCAGCCGCCGACGGTCGTCGCGACCAAGCTCGCCGAACAGATGGGCGCGATCGATTTCGTCAAGCAGCGCGGGATCCCGGAAGCGAAGGCGCGCGCGTGCCTCGCGGATCAGAAGCAGCTCGAAGTGATGGCCAAGCCGACCGAAAACGCGATGCAGGCCGGGACGGTCACGGGTACGCCGACGTTCCTGATCAACGACAAGAAGCTCGATCAGGTCGTGAGCTGGGATCAGATGGAGAAGGCACTGAAGGCGGCTGGGGCGTAAGCATCCTCCTACCCCACGGAACCACCACCCCGGCGAAGGCCGGGGCCCAAATGGAATGGTGGAAATAACGAAGCGCAACCTTCGTTAGCACCGCCCCCCAATTGGGCCCCGGCCTTCGCCGGGGTGGTGGAGTTTTGACTAGCGGCAGCTCCTTATTGTTCTCCCGCGAAGGCGGGAGCCCAGTCTGGGTCCCCGCCTTCGCGGGGAAACAACAGCGCAACGGTCCGGGATAACAGCAACATCAGTCGTCGGGGGGCGCAAGAAATGCAGATCAAGCGCCTCCGCATCACCGGCTTCAAGAGCTTCGTCGACCCGGCCGATCTCCGCATCGAACCCGGCCTAACCGGCGTCGTCGGCCCCAACGGCTGCGGTAAATCCAACCTCCTCGAAGCGCTCCGCTGGACGATGGGCGAGGCCAGCGCCAAGTCGCTGCGCGGCGCCGGCATGGAAGACGTCATCTTCGCCGGCACCGCCACCCGCCCCCCGCGCGACTTCGCCGAAGTCTCGATCCTCGCCGAAATAGCAGGCGACGAACGCGAGATCGTCCGCCGGATCGAGCGCGGCGCCGGCTCCGCCTACCGGATCGACGGCCGCGACGTCCGCGCAAAGGACGTCGGCCTGCTCTTCGCCGACGCCGCCACCGGCGCGCACTCCCCCGCGCTCGTCAGCCAGGGCAAGATCGGCGCGGTCATCGCCGCCAAACCGGCCGACCGCCGCGCGATGCTCGAGGAAGCCGCCGGAATCGCCGGCCTCCACGTCCGCCGCAAGGACGCTGAGGGAAAACTCCGCGCCACCGAAGCCAATCTCGCCAAGCTCGACGAGATCATTGCCGACCAGGACGCGCGCGCCGCCACGCTGAAACGCCAGGCCCGCGCCGCCGAACGCTACCGCCTGATCTCCGCGCAGATTCGCGTCGCCGAAGCGCGCACGCTCTTCGCCCGCTGGCGCGAAGCCGCCACCGCAGCCGACGCCGCCAAGGCCGAAGCCGCCGCTGCCGAAACCCGCGTCCACTCCACCACCGCAGCCGAACGCGCAGCCGCCGAAGCACAGCATCGCGCGATCGAAGCCGTCGCCACCGCGCGCACCGCAGCGCTCGCCGCGCGCGACCTGGTCGGCGATCTCGCCCACCGCCTCGCCGCACTCAAAACCGAGAAGGCCAGTGTCGAGCGGAGGATCGCCGACCTCACCGACGCCCGCGCCCGGATCGCCGACGACCGCGCGCGCGAAGGATCGCTCGCCAGCGACGCCGCCGCCGCGCTAGCCCGCCTCGCCGACGAGGCGAAGGCGCTCGACACCGCGATCGCCGATGCCACCGCCGCGATCCCCAATCTCGACGCCGCACTCGCCGAAACCGAACGCAGCGCCCGTGACGCCGAGGTCGCGCTGGCCCAGGCGCTCGCCACGCAAGCACGCGACGCCGCCGAAGTCCGCGTCGCCAGCGCAGCCCTCGCCGCCGCCCGCACCCGCGCCGACCGCGCCGATCGTGACGCCGCGCAGATCGCCGCCGCCCTCCGTGTCCTCGGCGACCCCGCGCCGCTAGCCGCAGAGCGCGAAACCGCCGCCGAAGCCCGACGCACCGCGACCGCCGCCGCAGAGTCCGCTCGCCAGGCCATCACACAAGCAGACACCGACGAAGCCACCGCGGCCAACGCGCGAGACGCCGCCGAAACCACCCGCGCCACCGCCCGCGCAGACCTCGCCGCAATCGACAGCGAAGTGACCGCGCTCACCAAGGCAACACAGCGCAGCGGCCGCGACCGGCTGCTCGACCACGTCTCGGCCAGCACCGGCTACGAACGCGCGCTCGCCGCCGCGCTCGGCGACGATCTCGACACCAACCTCGATGCATGGGCGGGCGCCGAGCCTCGCGAAGACGACCCCGCCGCGCCCGCCGACGCCGAACCGCTGGTAAAACATGTCGACGCGCCCCCCGCTCTCGCCCGCAGGCTTGCGCAGGTCTTCGTCGTCGACACCGACGGCCAGCAACCCCTCGCCGTCGGCCAGCGCATCGTCACCCGGGACGGCCACCTCCGCCGCTGGGACGGCTTCACCGCGACCGGGACCGGCGCGGCCGCCGCCGAACGCCTCGTCCGCCGCAACCGCCTCGCCGCACTCCAGGCCACCCGCCCCGCTGCGGCCAAAGCACTAGACGACGCCGAACGAACACGCGCCGCGATCGACGAGCGGATCGCCAATGCCCGAGGCCAGTCGCAAACCGCCCGCGCCGCCCTGCAGCGCGCCGAAACCACCGCGCGCGACGCCCTCCGCCAGGAAGACCGCGCCGCCGCCGCGCTCGAACGCCTCGCCACCCAGCGGGCAGACCTCGACGTCCGCGCCCACCGCATCGCCGACGACGTCGCCGACGCGCACGCCGACCGCACCCGCGCCGAAGCCGCGATGGCCGCCGTCCCCGACGGCACCGCCAACGCGCGCGAGGTCGCCGCGCTCCAATACGATGCCGAGCGCGCCCGCGCCGCGGTCGCGCAAGCCCGCGCCGATCGCACCACGTTAGACCGCAGCGTCGCCACCCACCGCGAACGCCTGTCCGCAGCCCAAGCCGACACCCGAAGCTGGCGCGCCCGCGCCGGTGAAGCCGCCAAGCGCATAGCCGCCATGGACTCACGCGAAACGACGCTGGGCGCGGACCTCACCGCGATCGCCGCTCGCCCCGCCGCCCTCGACGCTGAAATCGAGACGCTCGACGCCGAACACCAAGAAGCGCGCACAACCGCCGACGCGCTCCTCGCCACCGAACGCACCGCGGAAACCACTGCCCGCACCGCCGACGACGCCCACCGCGCCGCCACCGAAGCGGTTGCCGTCGCCCGCGAAGCCCGCGCCGGCGCGATCGCCCGCGCCGAAAACCACGAGGCGCGCCGCCTCGATCTCGGCCGCCTCTCGGGCGAGCGCTTTCAGTGCCCCGCCCCGGTGCTCCCCGAACGCCTCGGCTTCGCGGTCGCCGACGTCCGCGCGCCAGCGGAAGAGTCCGCCACGCACGACCGCCTCACCACCGACCGAGAGCGGATCGGCCCGGTCAACCTCGTTGCCGAAACCGAACTCGCCGAACTCGAAGATTCCGCGCGGGGCAATGCGGTCGAGCGCGACGAACTCGGCCAAGCCGTCAACCGCCTGCGCGGCTCGATCGGCACGCTCAACCGCGAAGGTCGCCAACGCCTGCTCGCCGCGTTCGAAGCCGTGAACGGCCATTTCCAGCGCCTCTTCACCACGCTCTTCGACGGCGGCGCCGCGCATTTGGAACTGATAGACTCCGACGACCCGCTCGAAGCCGGTCTCGAGATCATGGCGCAACCACCCGGCAAACGCCTCCAGTCGCTCACCCTCCTGTCCGGCGGCGAGCAGGCGCTGACCGCGGTCGCGCTGATCTTCGGCCTGTTCCTCACCAATCCCGCGCCGATCTGCGTCCTCGACGAGGTCGACGCGCCGCTCGACGATGCGAATATCGAGCGCTTCTGCGACCTGCTCGACCGGATGTCTCGCGACACTGACACGCGCTATCTCGTCGTCACGCACAACGCCGTCACGATGAGCCGCATGCACCGCCTGTTCGGCGTAACGATGATCGAACGCGGCGTCAGCCGGCTGGTCTCGGTCGACCTACAAGGCGCGACCGGACTCATTGCAACGGCGTAGGGAGACAATCCCCGTTCGCGACGTTGATCCTCGATGTTCCTCGACGAATCCAGCATCTGGCCGCGCAAGGAGGACCTGCCTCCCCGCAAGCCCGTGTATCGTCACGAGAAAGCACTGACCCGCCTGATCTTCGTCTATCTCTTCCTGTTGCTGCTCCTGCCCGTGAGCCTCGGCGGCATGGTCGACCTGATCCGTTATCTGTTCGGCTGACTTTCGGGTGTCCTACACAACCCGATCCTGCCACCGTCGTGAATCCGCAATCGTCCACGTCTGGGCTTAAGTGCAGACATCGGAAAAATGCTCCCAGCGTCTGCACTTTGTGCACTTCCAGCATCGGGGCCGACCCGAAAGGTGGCGAGTACAACGACATAGCGACAAGTTGATCTCCATCACTCGACACCCCTTTTCGCGGAACGTAAGACGAACGAATGGCCCAACTCGACACCCGTGAAAAGCTCGAGATCCTCGCCGACGCGGCCAAATACGACGCGTCGTGCGCGTCGTCGGGCACGACCAAGCGCAATTCGAAGGATGGCAAGGGGCTCGGCTCGACCGAAGGCATGGGCATCTGCCACGCCTATGCGCCCGACGGCCGCTGCATCTCGCTGCTGAAGATCCTGCTGACCAACAGTTGCATCTTCGACTGCCATTACTGCATCAACCGTAAGAGCTCGAACGTCCGCCGCGCCCGCTTCACGGCGAAGGAAGTCGTCGATCTCACCATCGCGTTCTACAAGCGCAATTATATCGAGGGCCTGTTCCTCTCGTCCGGCATCATCGCGTCGTCGAACTACACGATGGAGCAGATGGTCGAGGTGGCGCGCAGTTTGCGCGAGGATCACCATTTCCGCGGCTACATCCACCTCAAGACGATCCCCGACGCCGATCCCGAACTCGTCCATCAGGCCGGGCTGTACGCGGATCGCGTCTCTATCAACGTCGAACTCCCGACCGCAAACGGCCTCAAGCGCCTTGCCCCGGAGAAGGACGGCGTCCGCATCGAGACCGCAATGGCGGAGGTGAAGGCCTCGATCATCGACGGCAAGGACGCCAAGGCTAAGTACAAGTCCGCGCCGAAGTTTGCCCCTGCTGGCCAGTCCACCCAGATGATCGTCGGAGCAGATGCGGCTACGGACGGCGACATAGTGCGGAAGGCGTCGACCTTGTACGACCGCTTCGGCCTGCGCCGCGTCTATTATTCCGCATTCAGCCCGATCCCCGACGCGAGCGCCGTCCTCCCGCTGCAACGTCCGCCGCTGATGCGCGAGCACCGGCTGTACCAGTCCGACTGGCTGATGCGGTTCTACGAATTCCAGCCGCACGAGGTCGTCGCCGCCGCCGATGACGCCACCGGCATGCTCCCGCTCGACATCGACCCCAAACTCGCCTGGGCGCTCAAATTCCGCGGCTCTTTTCCGGTAGACGTCAACCGCGCCCCCCGCGAAATGCTCCTCCGCGTCCCGGGACTGGGCGTAAAGGCAGTCAACGGCATCCTCACCAGCCGCCGCTGGCGCCGCCTGCACCTCGCCGATATCGCAAGGTTGACGGTATCCGTGGGTAAGCTCCGCCCCTTCATCATCGCCGAGGACTGGCGCCCGGTAGCACTAGCGGACAAGGCCGAACTCCGCCCGATCGTCGCCCCGAAACCCAAGCAAATGGAAATGTTCGCGTGACCCGCGCGCACGACCTGCTCCCCTCCCTGAAAGGGAGGGGTTGGGGGTGGGTCGGCCCGAGGCACGCGCAGCATTCCCTCAAAAGCAGCCCGCCCCCTTCCTTCCGGGGAGGGGTGTAGATGCGCGTCGTAACCCTATCCGAACCAGACGACTTAGACGGCTGGCGCGACGCAGCGCGTGGCCTGATCGCCGAGGACGTCCCCCCCGACGACGTCGTCTGGCAAGTCGGCGACGAGCCAGTCGACCTGTTCGCAACCGTCGCCGAACCCGCCCCTGCCCCGCCCCCCGGCGCGTTCTCCGTCCCCCGCGCCTTCATAGACCTAGCCCGCAGCGCCATCCTCGGCAGCGACCCAGAACGGTTCGCCCTGCTCTACACGCTGCTTTTCCGCCTCCGCCGCGAACAAAAACTGATCGAGGACCGCGCCGATCCGCTCGTCCGCCGCCTCGACCGGATAGCCAAGGACGTCCGCCGCGACATCCACAAGATGCGCGCCTTCCTCCGCTTCCGCGAGGTTGAGGAGGACGGCGGAACCCGCTTCGTCGCGTGGTTCGAACCCGACCACCACATCGTCCGCGCCAACGCAGCCTTCTTCGTCAACCGCTTCGCCAGCATGCGCTGGTCGATCCTAACGCCCGAAGTCTCGATCCACTGGGATGGCAAGGCACTCAGCGAGGGCCCCGGCGCGAGCAAGGCCGACGCCCCCGACGGCGACCCGACCGAGGAAGTCTGGAAGACCTATTACGCCAGCATCTTCAACCCGGCGCGCGTCAAGATCGGCGCGATGCTGAAGGAAATGCCCAAGAAATACTGGAAGAATATGCCCGAAACCGCACTGGTGCCGGGCTTGCTTGCAGCGGCGCAAGCAAGGGAGAGCGGCATGATCCAGAAGGCGCGCGACAACGTTGGCGGCAACAGCTTGATCGCATGGGAAGCCCTGCGCGACGAGGCCGCCGGCTGCACCCGCTGCCCACTCTACAAGCCGGCGACGCAAACCGTGTTCGGCGAAGGCCCGGTCGACGCCCCACTGATGTTCGTTGGCGAGCAACCCGGCGACCAGGAGGATATCGCCGGACGCCCATTCGTCGGCCCCGCTGGCCAGATGTTCGACAAGGCGATGGCGGAAGCGGGCGTCGACCGCTCGCGCGCCTACGTCACCAACGCGGTCAAACACTTCAAGTTCGAACAACGCGGCAAACGGCGGATTCATGCCAAGCCCGGGGCGGGCGAGATCGACGCCTGCCGCTGGTGGATCGAGCAGGAGCAGATGCTCATCAAGCCGAAGGTAACGGTGGCGCTGGGTGCGACGGCAGCGCGGTCGCTGTTCGGTAAGGTCATGACGATCGGGCGGGAGCGTGGCCGGGCGTTGCAGTTGCCGGATGGCGGCGAGGCCTGGATCACGGTGCATCCAAGCTATCTGCTCAGATTGCCGGATCCCGCGCAGGCGGCGGAGGAATATGCGCGTTTCGTCGAGGACTTGCGGACGGTCGGCGGCCGGATTGCTTGATCATCGAATGAGCAAACTTCACGCTCCTTATCTCCGTCATCCTGACGAAAGTCAGGATCCAGAGCCACACAGCGCAACGCCCGTTACCCTGGTTCCTGACTTTCGTCAGGATGACGAGCTTCTCAGTCGAGCCGCCTCTTCATCCTCATCACATGCTGTTCGGCTCAGGTCCCAACCGGCCCGCAGGATCGTCGAGCGCTTCGATCGCGGCCATGTCCTCGTCGTCCAGTGTCAGGTCGAGTGCTGCGAAATTGTCCGCGAGATGCTCTACATCCGAAGCCTTCGGAATCACCGAAAACCCGTTCGCCAGATGCCACGCCAAGATAACCTGCGCCGCACTGCGACCGTGCTTGTCCGCAATCCGAACGATGGCCTCGTCCTGCAACAGCGTCTTGCCCTGTCCCAGCGGGCTCCAGCTCTGCGTCACGATGCCATGCGCTTCATGATAGGCGCGCTGTTCGCGCTGCTGGAAATTCGGGTGGAGTTCGATCTGGTTTACCGCGGGTGTCACGCCGGTCGCCGCTACAATCGCGTGGATATGTTCGGGCAGGAAGTTCGAGACGCCGATCGATTTCGCCTTGCCGGCGTCGCGCAGTGCGATCATCGCCTTCCATGCTTCGACATACTTGTCCTGCTTCGGCACCGGCCAGTGCATCAGGTACAGGTCGACCGATTCGACACCGAGCAATGCAAGGCTCTCGTCCATCGCCGCTTCGGCATCGCCCTGGCGATCGTTCCAGAGCTTGGTCGTCAGGAACGCGTCCGAGCCCTTGTAGCCGTCGCCGACGCCGCGTTCGTTCTCGTAGATTGCCGCGGTGTCGACCAGCCGGAAGCCGATATCGAGTCCGGAGCGAACGATCGCCGCGGCTTGGCTGTCGGGAATCTGCCACGTACCCATGCCGAGCTGTGGCATCGTGCGGCCGTCGTTGAGTGTGAGATCTGTCATGCCGCACCAGCGAACGAAGCGCGCAGCGGTTCCTCTTTAGGGCTTCCCTTCGCCGCCCGGTTCGCGCAATCGACCGAGCCATGTTCGAAAAGATCCTGGCCGTGCTGGCCACCTTCACGATCGGCGTCATCTCGTCGGGTGGCTATGTCGGCATCGCACTGCTCATGGCGATCGAAAGCGCGTGCATCCCGTTGCCGTCCGAGATCATCATGCCGTTCGCCGGCTACCTCGTCTCGACCGGACGCTTCGACCTGTATCTCGCCGCCACCGCGGGCGCGATCGGGTGCAACCTCGGCTCGATCGTCGCGTACGAGATCGGCAAGCGCGGCGGCCGACCGATGGCCGAGCGCTGGGGCAAATACCTGCTGATCGGGCCGGGCGAGCTCGATGCGGCGGACCGGTTCTTTGTACGTTGGGGCTCCATGGCGGTGCTGATCGGGCGCCTGCTCCCGGTGATCCGCTCGTTCATCGCCTTCCCCGCCGGCGTTGCGCGGATGAAGCTGGTGCCGTTCCATGTCTACACCTTCGTCGGGTCGTGGCCGTGGTGCTTCGGGCTCGCCTGGGTCGGCATGAAGCTCGGCGACAAATGGGACAGCGATCCACGCGTAAAGGCCGCCTTCCACAGCGCCGACCTGCTGATCGGGGTCGTCCTGATCGCGCTGGTCGGCTTCTACATCTGGCACCGGGTGCGCGGGCTGAAGCGTCACTCGTAAGTCTCTCTGGGGTAACCTCGGCGTTTTGCCAGCGCGCGCAGATCGTCATCGCGCGTTGGCATAAGCTGCGCCGTTCTTCGCTTCACTACGGCGAGGATGTCCGCGTCGGCCTTCTCCGGCGAGCCGCTGTCGAACGGCGGCGCAGGATCATATTCCAGGCTTAGCTGTACCGCCTTCGCATGCGCCTCGCCCCGGATCATCGCGGTCAGCGTCAGCGCAAAGTCTATCCCGGCGGTGACACCGCCACCGGTCACCCGGTTGCGATCGACCACGGTCCGCGCATCGACCGGGATCGCGCCAAACAGCGGCAGCATGTGGCGTTGCGCCCAGTGGCAGCCGGCGCGGTAGCCATCGAGCAATCCCGCCGCGCCGAGGATCAACGAGCCCGTGCACACGCTCGTGACCCACGTCGCTTCGGCCCCAACCGGCTGGACCCACGCCATCGCCTCGTCGTCGGCGATCACGCCGTTTATGCCGAAACCGCCGGGCACGCAGAGAATGTCGGCATACGGCACGTCCGCAAAGGTCGCGGTCGGCACGATCGAGAAACCGGCGTCGGTCGGGACCGGCTCCAGCGTCTTCCAGACAAGATCGAGCCGAGCGTTGCCGAGCCGCGACAGAACCTGCGCGGGGCCGGTCAGGTCAAGCTGCGTCACGTTCGGGAACAGCAGGAAGGCGATGCCCAGCGGCTCGGTCATGTGATGACTCCTTGCGATAGGTTCTTACGATCAAGAATCGCGAAATCGCTCCGAATCGGCCTAACTCGCTGAAAAACAGCGCGAGTCCGGCAACGTGCAATGACCGCGCTCGCCCGAAGTGCAGAAAGTGCAGACGCTGGTGCAGCATTTTCCGCTGCGCCCGACGCACCGTAGGGGCAGTTTTAGCGAATGCACTCCGGATGGCTGCCGACGTCATTCGCGCATCATGCCACTCCCTCCGCCTGTAGGACAGTTACGTCTAAAACAGCACGCGCGGGTGTCAGGCGAACAGCCACGTCCCGAGCATCAGCGCGTCATGACGGCAGCAAGAAGAATTGCAGAGTAGGCGAGAAGTCTTGTTCGTAACCATCGACGCGGATCGGGCGCGGACGGTTTTCAATTTCCGGATGTTAGCCCATCCGTTTGCCCCCTTTTGAGCGCCAGGGGACGGTAAGCGGTGCGAAAAGCCGACCCACCCCTGCCCCTCCCTTTTAGGGAGGGGGGAAGTAGAGGCGCTGCCGCTTACGACCGCTTTATGGGAGGACGGGGACTTCTGCCGCGCGCGTCTTGTTCTCCAGGCGCGATTCCTTGACGCGCTGGTTGAAGCAGCCGGAGGCGCCGCCGGGGCCGACCGCGGAGCAGCTGCCGATCGTGTTGACGCCGACGCCTGCGTCGAGCGTTCCCTGTGCCTTAGTCGCCCAGCTGGCATTTTCGGGAGTCACGACAAATTCGCGGAGTTCCTTGGGGACGCGGTATTGCTCCTGCGCGCTGCGACGGACGCAGACGACGATCTCTTCGCCGTTCTGGTTGGTCGGGCAGCGTTCGTTGCCGAATAGCGTCAAGACGCCGTTGACAGGCGCACTGCGCGAGACTTCGCCGGGGGCCGAAATCGGCTTCGACTTGCCGGTAGCGCCGGGCAGAGCCGGTGCCAGCGTGGGTCCCTTAGCAGGCATTTGCGCCAGCGTTGGCGGCGCTACGGGGCGGGCAGGTTGAGGCGTCTGCGCCGCAACGGGTCCGGCGACGAGCAACGCCGTCGCAAAAAGCATTTTCATACGCATCACTCCCACAATCCGTACTTCATTCACTGGCCGTATCTCATTGTATCGGCCGCATCTCAGATCCGCTTGGCGGTCGCGATCGCAACCTTGCAGCCGAGCCGGATCGCCGCGCTCAACACCGGATAGCCCGGAGTCTCTTCGGCCCCCGCGGCGATCGCGGTCGCCTTGTGTTCGAGTTCCTCGGCCTGGAAATCCAGGATCGCTGCCGATAGCTCGGGGTCGCTGGCGCCAAGCTGAACGAGCTGCTCTTCGTAATGCTTGTCGATCTCGGTCTCGACCGCCGCCGTGCACGCCATGGCAGCCCGCGGGCTGATCGCGGCCGTCACGGCACCTAGCGCGAAGCCCGCAACTTTCCAGATCGGCTGCAACACCGTCGGGCGCACGCGGCGCTCGGCGATCATCTTGTCGAAGAAGGCGCGATGCCGCTCTTCCTGTTGCGCCATGTGATGGATCGAGCGCGACGCCGGGTGACGGTCGCCGAGTACGGCAAGCTGGCCCGCATAAATGCGGATCGCGCCGTATTCGCCGGCCTGGTCGACGCGAATCATCGAATCGGTGGCGCGCTTGGCGTCTCCTGGTTTCCAGCCGCTCATCTCGTCTTCCTCATGAGTGCGAATATGGTGAACGCACCGACGAGGGAAAAGATCGCGTTGAACCCGGCGAGCGAGATTCCAAGCAGCTTCCATTGCGGTGAATCGCAGCGCACCATCGGCGCGTTCATGATCGCGGCGAGACGCTCGGCGGCGGTCGTGCCCGCCATCGAGACGGTCGTGGTGCAGGCGGTGAAGCCGTTCCACCAATGATATTCGACGCCGGCATGCGCAACGCCGATCAGCCCGCTGAGACCGATCAGCAACCCAGCGATGATCACCAGCGACGCCCGCAGCGAACGGCCAGGGACGAAGAACGTCGCGCCCGCGATCAGCACCGCGGAATAATGCGGCCAGCGCTGCCAGTGGCACATCTCGCACGGATACAGCCCGCCGAGATATTGCGAGCCGAGCGCGCCAAGCAGCAGGAACGCCGGCAGCAGGAGCGCGATGGCGCGCGCGATCTCTTCGTTCTTGGTCATACCCAACCCGCGACGCACACTCACTTGGCGGGCGCCTTGGTGGTATCCGTGGGATCGGGCTTGATCGGGCGCGGCTTGGTCGCGGCAGCAACCTGGACCGGACCGCCGAGGCGCGCGACGGTCTTCAGCGCGTAATAGAGCTGGAAGTCGTCGATGCCCTGCTTCTTCAGCTGATCAGGCGTCTGCGAGAAACGGGGGTCCGTCTTGGTATCCTCCTCAAGCACCGCGTTGTCCGCCTTCACCTCGTTGATCAGATGCTTGCGCAGGTCCGCCTCGCGGAACACCGGGCGCGACTTGTAGTCGGGATCGGTGAGCTGCGGCACCTTGATGTCGGGCTCGATCCCGCCCTCCTGCACCGACCGGCCTGACGGCGTGAAGTAGCGCGCGGTGGTAAGACGCAGCGCGGTCTCGGGGCCAAGCTGGAGCACGGTCTGGACCGAGCCCTTGCCGAAGCTTCGCTCGCCCATGATCAGCGCGCGGTGATGATCCTGGAGGGCGCCGGCGACGATCTCGGAGGCGGACGCGGTGCCGGGATCGGTGAGGACGACGACCGGCAGGCCGTGCGCGTCGTCGCCCGGCTTGGCGTAATAACGCTCGATATCGGTCTTCTCGCGGCCACGCTGCGAGACGATCTCGCCGTGGTCGAGGAATGCGTCGCTTACCTCGATCGCCTGGGTAAGCAAGCCGCCGCCATTCTCGCGGAGGTCGACGACATAGCCAAGCGGGCGGTGGCCGAGCGACTTGTCGATCGCCATGATCGCCGCGCGGGTATCGGCGCCGGTATTTTCGCTGAACGTGTTGATGTTGATGTAGCCGACGTCGCCGCGGACTTCCCACTTCACCGGCTTCTGGACGATGATCTCGCGCATCATCGTCACCTCGAGCGGCTTGTCGCGGCCGGGACGGACGAGGCCGAGCGTGATCTTGCTGCCGGGTTTGCCGCGCATCTTGCCGACCGCCTCATCGAGCGAATCGCCATAGATCAGTTTGCCGTCGATATGCGTGATGTAGTCGCCGGATTTAACGCCCGCGCGGGCGGCGGGGGAATCTTCCTGCGGAGCGACAACCTTGATCGCGCCGTCCTCCATCTGGACCGTGAGGCCCAGGCCGCCGTAATTGCCCTCGGTCATGATCCGGAGATTCTCGTAGTCGAGCGCGTCGACGTACGAGCTGTGCGGATCGAGGCTGGCGAGCATGCCCTGGATCGCGCCCTTGATCAGCGTCTTGTCATCGACCTTGTCGACATATTCCGCCTTCACGCGGTTGAACACGTCGAGGAACTGGTCGAACTCGCGGTAGGTGTCGGTGTCGACTGCCGCCATCGCGGAGGTGGCCAATGGGATCAGCGTCAGCGCGCCGACGATGGCGGTCGCGGCAAGCAACGGGGTACGCAGTATAGGACGAGGCATCGATGGTCCTGCAACCTGAGAAATGACGTGTCGTACGGTCGTGACGGCGTAGCGTAGCGGAACGCTGGCGGCAACGCGCGGAGCAAAGCGAGGCCGGGGTTAATGGTGGCTGACTGGGGGGCTTTCGATCCTCCCCCGCCAGGGGGAGGTGGCTGGCACTTGCCAGACGGAGGGGGCGGTAAGAGATTACCGCTGCTCCGTGTCCTCCCCTTCCGTCACCTTCGGCGACACCTCCCCCTTGCGGGGGAGGATCGAAAGCTGCGCCCATCGGATTTGGCTGATCAGCTGGGTCCTATCAACGAAGCGATATCGACCGGGCGACCCCGGCGGCGGAGTTCGACGGTGATGCGCGGGTCTTGGCGGGGGGCGGTGCCGAGCGGGGCGCCCATCGTGACACGGTCGCCGGGCTTTGCGGAGGTTGCGGCGAGGCCGGTGACGAGGCTGGTCCAACCATCGGCGTGGTCGACGATGACGATAACCCCGTAGTCGCGAAAGCGGCGGGCGTAGCGGATCGTCCCTGCAGCAGGCGCGACGACGCGCGCACTGGGAGCGGTGGCGAAGGTCAGGCCGCGCGATCGGACTCCGGCGTCCGAGACTTCGTCGAAACCGGTGACGAGCCTGCCCGCTACCGGCATGCGGTACACGCCGCTCGGTGGCGCCGGGGGCGTGGTGCCGGGCGCGATCGGGCGGGGGATCGGACCGGCGAGCGCAATCAGGCTGGCTGCGGTCGCCTTGGCGTTGGTGGTGGCGGCCATGCCGTCGACGAGATCGCGCGCGCGTTCGCCGAGCGCCAGCGCGCGATCGGACTCGCCGAGCGCGCCGCGGCCGAGCGACTGGCTGCGCTGGCGATGGCGCGCCTCCAAGGTGGCCAGCGCGATGCGGTCGTTCTCCAGACGCGCACGGCCGTCGGCGAGCGCCTTGGCGGCGAGCGTCGCGCTGGCCTGCAAACGCCGCGTCTCGGCGAGTTCGGTGCGAACGGCCTCGGTACGCTGGCGCACCACGGGAAGCGCGCTGCCGAGCACTGCGCGGACATGGACGAGGTCGTCGACCGATCCCGGCTGCGCGACCGCGACGATCGTCGGGCGGCGGGCCAGCGATTCCAGCGCCGCGAGTAGGCGGGCGACGGGGGCTTGCGCGCGGCCGAGCTTGGCGCGCTGATCGGACAGGAGGCGGTCGACTAGCGCCACGCGGGCGCTGGCGGTTGCGAGGTTCGCTTCGGCGGCGGTCACGCGTGCAGCGAGCGCCAGTTCCTCACGGCGCGCCTTGTCGGCCGCGTTGCGTTCCCGCGTGGCTGCGGCGACGAGTTTGGCGGCACGGGCAGTGGCGATTACCGCATCGCGTTTGGCAGCGACCAAGCGTTGCTGTTCGCTCGCCAACTCGGGCGCATCAGTCTGTGCGGCTACCCCCGCCGCCGCGAACAGCGCCGCGATCGCCAAGACGCCCCCTGCCCTCATGCATCACCCTTCGCGGTGATAGGGATGGTTGGCAAGGATGCTGGTGGCGCGGAAGAGCTGTTCGGCAAGCATCGCGCGGGCGAGCAGATGCGGCCATGTCGCGCGGCCGAACGAGAACAGCAGGTCCGCCTCGTCGCGCGCCGCGTCGTCGAAGCCGTCGGCCGCGCCGATCATGAACCGCGCCTCGCGGACGCCGTCGTCGCGCCATCGCTCGAGCTTCTGCGCGAACTGCGTAGACGACAGCGTTTCGCCCTTCTCGTCGAGCAGGATACGCCTGGTCTGCTCGCCGACGAGCGGAATCTTGCCGCCGGTGTCGGGGAGCTCGCTGACCTTAGTCGGCCAGACGATCCTCTTCAGATAGCGGTCGACGAGGTCGGCCTCGGGCGAGCGCCCGATCCGACCGCGGGCGACGATGTGGAGCAGCACCGCCGCCGTCTCGGAGGTCTAGTCTTCGTCGGTGAAGGTCGGCACGGGCGATGGCGCCGGCGCGTCGCCGAATGCCCACATCCGCTCAAGATTGTAGAAGCTGCGGACTTCGGGGCGGAACAGGTGGACGATGACGTCGGTCGCGTCGATCAGTACCCAGTCGGCGGTCGGCAGGCCTTCGATCTTCACCGGACGCTTAAACTCGGCCTTGATCCGCTCAGCCAGCTTCTGCGCCATCGAGGCGACCTGGCGGGTCGAACGACCGCTGGCGATCACCATGTAATCGGCGATGCTGGTCTTGCCCGCGAGCGGGATCGAGATGGTCTCGACCGCCTGGTCGTCGTCGAGCGACGCGAGGATCAGGCGATGCAGCGCCTCAACCTCTTCGGGGTCGGTCGCGCGAGGGGCAGTAGGGGAAGTGGCCAAGTCAGCTCCTGGGTAAGACTACCGAGCCAGCAACGTGCTGAGCCCAGTCGGGATTTTTGGCACGCAGGCCGGTTGCGGAGGTCGGGTCGGGTCGGAAGCGCAACAGCACGAGGGCCGGCAATCTCCACGTCGTCCAGCTCTTCGCATGGTCTGTGCGCCGTTGGAAGCGCCGCAGCCAACCCATCGCGGGTGCCGCGAGGGCGCGCCCGTCATATCCCGGACGCGCGATTACCGCAATCGGAACCTCACGGGCGATCTGCCGCCAGTTCTTCCACCGGTGAAAGTCGGCAAGATTGTCCGCCCCCATCAGCCAGATGAAGCTGATTTTCGGGTAGCGCCGCTTGAGCTTGCGGATCGTGTCGAGCGTGTAGCGGGTGTGGAGCCGCGCCTCGAGATCGGTCGCACGTATGGGCGCACGGCGCGCCATTTTCCGCGCGGAGGCGAGGCGCGCAGGGAGCGGCGCCATGTCGTTGGCCGCGTCCTTGAGCGGGTTGCCGGGAGACACCAGCCACCACGCCTCGTCGAGCGCGAGCGCGTCGATCGCTGCGAGCGTGATACCGCGGTGGCCACGGTGGGCGGGATTGAACGACCCGCCAAGGATACCGACGTGGGTCAAGGCTCGATGAACCAATTCTCACGTTCATGATACACCCGAACGACCTGCACCGCATTGCCGACTAAGCGATATCGGATGAGATAGGGCGTATTGAACACGCGCAGGATACGGTAGCCGTCGCGATGCGGGCGTCCTCCTCGCGGAAAATTCTTGAGAAACCTGGACCTGAAGCGGATAGCGACCAATATTCGCAGCGCCCATTCGGGATCGGCTTCGGCGGTCAGCCAATCATCGACACCTCGCAAATCGTCCAGCGCAGGCGTCGTCCAGTCTATCTGCACCGAGTTTGATGCCGTTCGATCATCTGATCGAGTTCGGCCATCACCTGCTCATGGGGCACGACATCGCCCCGATCCGCGGCATCGATGCCGACCTGAATGAAAGCGCGATAGTCCGCTTCGCTTTCGGCGACCCGCCTGATCGCCTCGGCCGCGAACTCCGCACCCGTGATACCTTTCGACGCTGCCAAGCTGTCGACGATCGCCATCGTGTCGGTATCGAGTTCCGCCGTAATTCGCAGGGAAGCGCTCATGACGAAACGCTACTCCTTCGACGCAACCACATCAACCGCGCACCTGGCCGGTGCCGCGGCCGATCCATTTGTAGGTGGTGAGGCCTTCGAGCGCGACCGGGCCGCGGGCATGGAGGCGGCCGGTGGCGATGCCGATCTCCGCACCTAGGCCGAATTCACCGCCGTCGGCGAACTGGGTGGAGGCGTTCCAGAGGACGATCGCGCTGTCGACTGCGGTCAGAAAGCGCTCGGCGACCGCGGCGTCTTCGGCGACGATCGCGTCGGTGTGGTGCGAGCCGTGGCGGGCGATGTGCGCTACCGCGCCTTCAAGTCCGTCGACGACCGCTACCGAGGCGATCGCGTCGAGATACTCTAAGTCCCAATCGACCGCCGTGGCGGCGACGATCTCGGAAACGAGGGCGCGCGCGCTTGCGTCGCCGCGGACTTCGCAGCCGGTTGCCGCGAGGCTTCGGATCAGGTTCGCCGCGTCGGCGTAATCGCGGTCGATCAGCAGCGTTTCCATCGACCCACAGACACCGGTGCGGCGCATCTTCGCGTCGACGACGACGCCTTCGGCCATCGCCGGATCGGCCGATGCGTGCACGAAGACGTGATTGATACCGTCGAGATGCGCGAGGACGGGCACGCGCGCTTCGGCCTGGACACGGGCCACGAGGCTCTTGCCGCCGCGGGGAATGATCAGGTCGATCATCCCGTCCGCCTTCAACATCGCGCCGACCGCCGCGCGATCGGTAGTCGGTACGAGTTGCACCGCGTCGATGGGCACCCCGCCAGCCTTCAGCCCCGCGACCAATGCCGCGTGGATCGCGCGATTGCTCTTTACCGCTTCCGAGCCGCCGCGCAGGATCGCTGCGTTGCCGGCCATCACGCAGAGCGCGGCGGCGTCGGCAGTGACGTTGGGACGACTCTCGTAGATGATGCCGATCACGCCGATCGGCACGCGGACGCGCGAGAGCTTGAGGCCGTTCGGGCGCTCGCTCGAGTCGATCACCTGCCCTACCGGATCGGAGAGCGCCGCCACGGCTGCAACCCCGTCCGCCATCGCCGCGACCCGCGCTTCGTCGAGCCGCAACCGATCGAGCAACGCACCCGACAGACCCGCCTCGGCCGCGCGCGTCATGTCTTCCGCGTTCGCCGCAACGATTTCGGACGATGCCGCACGGATCGACTCCGCCGCCGACGTTAGGGCGGCAGCCTTCCGCTCGGATGGCATCGCCGCGAGCACCAGCGCGGCGGAGCGTGCGCGGCGGCCCATTTCGGCAATCATTTCGGTCGGATTTTCTGCGTCGGCCATGGCCTGCGCGTTAGCATGCGAAGCCCCTCGCGCCAACGTCGCGAACTCGTTACGCTACCGGTATCGCAGGGGGACGCATGACCGGGGATATCGAAGCAACGGCGGATATCGCCACGGGTACAGTCGTCGGGCACGCATTCGAACCGAAGGCGGGCGAAGCTCGTCACGCGGCTGCAGGCCACGGCCTGGATGATGCGCTGTGCCTGAATTGCGGGACGCGGTTGCTGGGCGAGCATTGTCACGCATGTGGGCAATCGGCGCACGTCCACCGCTCGCTCGGCGGGATCGGGCATGAGATCGCGCACGGGGTTTTCCATTTCGAAGGCAAGATATGGCGGACCTTGCCGCTGCTGGTGCTGCATCCGGGGGCACTCACGCGGCGGTACGTCAATGGCGAGCGGGCGCGGTTCGTGTCGCCGCTGGCGCTGTTCCTGTTCACCGTCTTCCTGATGTTCGCGACGATCGGCGCGGTCGGCGGTGAAATGACAAAGGACTTCATCCGGGACGATCGCACCGGCAAGACGTCCGACTATGCACACGAGGCCGCCAGGGCTCGCCTCGCGCTGAACAATGTCGAGGCGCAGCAGGAGGTTGCGAAGCGTGCGCCCGCCAAATATTCGGGGGAACAGCTTGCCACTCTCGATCGGCAGGCGAGCGCGCTCCGTACCACTGTCCGTGCACTCGGGGTCGCGGCCGATATGCAAAATGGCGGCGCCAACGGTACGCTGGTCGACCTAGGCGATTTCAAGACCGGCTGGGAACGGCTGGACCACGGAATCGCCAAGGCGAACGGCAATCCGGGCCTGATGTTCTACAAGCTGCAGACCAGCGCGTATAAATACAGCTGGGGGCTAATTCCGTTATCCGTGCCGTTCATGGCGCTTCTTTTCCTCTGGCGACGCCAACATCACCTCTACGACCACGCGATCTTCGTGACCTATTCGTTCGCGTTCATGATGCTGCTGACGATCGTGTTGATCATCGCGGGCGTGATCGGCGTCGCGGAGGGCTGGATCGTGATGGCCGCGATGTGCGTGCCGCCAGTCCATATGTTCGCGCAGCTTCGGGGCGCTTATAAGTTGCGGAAGTGGTCGGCGGCTTGGCGAACGGTGGCGCTGTTGACGTTCGCGTTCACAGTTTTGCTGGCGTTTATCGTGCTGCTGTTACTGCATGGGCTGACGGACTGATTGTTATTAAGCGGGTCCTGCCAACTCCCGTTCGTGCTGAGAGAAGTCGAAGCACCTGCGTGCGGGGCATACCCTTCGACTTCGCTCAGGGCGCACGGATGAAAGAAGACCTCTTCAACCTCCCCCAGCCACCTCAGCGGCAGGGGTAGAGGTTCGCCAGGACGCGGGCGTAGCCGTCCTTGAGGGGGCGTTTCTGGTAGTTGGCGGGGAGTTCGTTGAGGCCGTCGAGCATGTCCATGATACCGACCGACTCACCTTCCGGAACGCAGGCGATCGGTGGCTTGCCAGCGGCGGCGCGGGCGGCGCGTTCCGCCTTCAACTGATTGGTCGCCGCCTTGGCTTCGGCCTTCAGGGCGGGAAGGTCGGGGGACATGAGCGCCATCGGGCCCTGGTCGCGCAGCGCGTTGGCGCGGGCCAGGAAGGTGCCGACGGTCATCGCCGCGCTTGCCGGCATTGCCGCGCCGACCATCAGTAGCGCAGCGACTACAGCCTTGGAACGCGAATACGACATGGGCGGCCTTTCCGAGAAAAGACCGCCCATAGAGCTACTTAAGTGACTGTCCGGTGAACCGGATCACGCCCCCAAAGGGGTTGGCGTCCCGAAAGGTCCCGACGGACGGCGGGTCTTGGGGATCGAAGTCCCCGCACGCGGGACGGTCGACGCCTTAGCACCCGGATCCGGACGATCGAGATCCTCGCCGGCGATCAGCTTCTTGATTTCGTCACCGGTCAGTGTCTCGAATTCGAGCAGCGCGCCGGCCACAGTGTGAAGCTGGTCGACGTGATCGCTCAGCACCTGCTTGGCGCGGTCGAGACCGCCTTCGACGATCCGCTTGATCTCGTCGTCGATCAGCTGCGCGGTCTGGTTCGACATGCGCGACGGACGGCTCGACGAGTAGCCGAGGAACGACTCACCCTCGGGCTCCCCGTATTCCAGCGGTCCAACCTTGTCCGACATGCCCCAACGCGTGACCATGTCGCGTGCCAGACCCGTGGCGTACTGGATGTCGCCCGAGGCGCCGCTCGAAACCTTGTCGTAGCCGAAGATGACTTCCTCGGCGACGCGTCCGCCCATCGAGACCGCGAGGTTCGCGTACATCTTGTCGCGGTGATAACTGTACGAGTCACGCTCCGGCAGACGCATGACCATGCCCAGCGCACGACCGCGCGGAATGATCGTCGCCTTGTGGATCGGATCCGACGCAGCCTCGTGCATCGCGACGACGGCATGGCCGGCCTCGTGATACGCGGTCATCCGCTTCTCGTCGTCGGTCATGACCATGCTGCGACGCTCTGCGCCCATCATGACCTTGTCCTTGGCCTCCTCGAACTCGGCCATCGCCACCAAGCGCTTGCCCTTGCGCGCCGCATGCAGCGCCGCCTCGTTGACGAGGTTGGCGAGATCGGCACCCGAGAAGCCGGGCGTGCCGCGTGCGATGACGCGTGCATCGACGTCGGGTGCGAGCGGCACCTTCTTCATGTGGACTTCGAGGATCTTGATGCGACCCTCGATATCCGGCCGCGGCACGGTCACCTGGCGATCGAAACGGCCCGGACGCAGCAGCGCGGGGTCGAGCACGTCAGGACGGTTGGTCGCAGCGATGATGATGATGCCTTCGTTTGCCTCGAAGCCATCCATCTCGACGAGCAACTGGTTCAGCGTCTGCTCCCGCTCGTCGTTACCGTTGCCGAGACCGGCGCCACGGTGACGACCGACCGCATCGATTTCGTCGATGAAGACGATGCACGGTGCGGACTTCTTGGCCTGCTCGAACATGTCGCGGACACGGCTCGCGCCGACGCCGACGAACATCTCGACGAAATCGGAACCCGAGATCGTGAAGAACGGCACGCCGGCCTCACCCGCGATCGCGCGAGCGAGCAGCGTCTTGCCGGTACCGGGGGAACCGACCAGCAAGGCGCCCTTGGGGATCTTGCCGCCGAGGCGTGCGAACTTGGTCGGGTCCTTCAGGAACTCGACGATCTCCTCGAGTTCTTCGCGAGCCTCGTCGATGCCGGCGACATCCTGGAAGGTGACCTTGCCTTCTTTCTGCGTCAGCATCTTCGCGCGGCTCTTGCCGAAGCCCATCGCGCCCGAACCCGAATTCTTCTGCATCTGCTTCAGCACGAAGAACGCGATGCCGAGGAACAGCAGGAACGGCAGCGACTGATAGAGGAGCAGCGCCAGCATCGACGGGCCCTCTTCGGGCTTCGCGCTGATCGAGACGCCCTTCTCACGCAGCTTCGGCACGAGCGTCGAGTCGGGAATCGGATACGACTTGAACTTATCGCCGGTGGACAGCGTCCCCGAGATCATATCGCGTGAGATGTTGACGTCCTTGACGGTGCCCTCGTCGACCTTGTCGAGGAACGCCGAATAGGCGATCGTGTTACCACCCGACGCAGCCGTGCGGCCGTCGAACATGGTCACGAACAGCGCCAGCGCAAGCAGGATGCCGACCCAGATCAACAGGCTCTTCATCCAAGGATTGCCGCCGCCATTCTCCGGGCCGCCGTTTCCGGGGCCCTGGGGCTTCTGACCGCGGTTGTCGTTGTCGCTCATGGGTGCACGATACCTTTCACCGCACAAGATAAGCGTGCGCGGGTTAATGGCAATGGAACAACGCGCGACTTGCGTTGATCAGTGTGAACGGACGGGCGCGCTAAGCGGTTCTGCGCGGTGGTGCCTCGCGGAAGCGCCAGACGTCGCCGCGAACGCTGGCGATGATCCCGGCTTGGGTGGTCCGTTTGCCGGCCATCAACGAGTCGAGCAGGCTTTCGATGTTCGCGGCTTCGGTCCATTCGGGCGCGACGATGCCGGCGTCTGTGCGGACCGTGCCGATCGCGCGGCGGGCGAGGCGGCGGAGGATTTCGCGGGGCAGCTTCTCGACCGCGAGCTTCACTTCGCCGCCGCCGACCTTGGCGCGTTCGGTCCAGATCCAGTCGACCATCGCGCGGACGTCGGTGTCGGTCTCGGCGAGCGCCGCTGCGGCGCGCGCGAGGTTGGGCGTGCCGAGCCATTCGTTCTGGTCGAGCAACCGGCGGAAGCGGGTGCGATCGTGGCGGTCGTCGTGGTTCGAGGGGTCGTCGAAGAACGGTACTTCGGCACGGCGGACGATCGCGCGGAGTTCGGCGCGGCGCCAGTCGAGCAAGGGGCGGATAACCGTGACGCCGTGGACTTCGGTGCGGGCGCGGACTCCGGCGAGGCCGGCAAGGCCGGAGCCGCGGGCGGCGCGCATGAGAAAGGTTTCGGCTTGGTCGTCGGCGTGGTGACCGGTGACGAGCGCCCCTGCCCCGATCGCGCGGGCGTGGTCGGTGAGTAGGGCGTAGCGCGTGGTGCGGGCCTGCGCCTGGATGCTGGCACCGGTGATCGGTTCGCTGGGGGCGAGCGTGGCGTGGGCGATGCCGAGCGTTGCGCAATACGCGGCGACCATGGCGGACTCTTCCACCGCTTCGGGGCGGAGGCGGTGGTCGATGCTGGCGACCGTGAAGCCGGTGGGGAGCGCTTCGTGCGCTAGGGTGAGCATGGCCATGCTGTCGGGGCCGCCGGAGACGGCGAACAGCGGGTTGGTGATGTCGCTGGCGACGCGCGCGAAGTCGGCGGCGAAGCGGCGTCCTTCTTCGGTCATGCGAAGACAGTCCTGACGGTCGAGCGGTCACCACCCCGGCGGAGGCCGGGGCCCAATTGGGGGACGGTGATGACTAAGCGTAGCCCTTCGTTACGACGACCTTGCCAATTGGGCCCCGGCCTCCGCCGGGGGGGTGGTAAAGTGCGACGTGAGATCACGGACAGGCAGGTACGCGTGCGCACTGGAAGATGCCTTACTTGCACTTCGCCGCGCTGCGCCCGGCGGCAACCTGCCCCTTCATCGCCGACGCCATCTTGGCGCCGTAGACGTCGTTCAGCTCGTCATACACCTTGCAGGCATCGGCGGGCTTGTTGAGCTTGGTCAGCGCCTGGCCGAGATACAGCAGGCTGTCCGGCGCGCGCTCACCCTCGGGCATCTTCTTGTAATTGTCGTAGAACGCCATCGACGCGAGGCTCGGCTTGCCCTCGTCGAGATACGACCGGCCGAGCAGGTTCTGCGCATAGCTGGCGCGCTTGCTCTTCGGGTATTCGGCGACGACCTTCTTCAGCTGGGCCTCGGCCTGCGGGTATTGCTTGGCCGCCCAGAGGCGATAGCCGTACATATACTCGTCCTCCGCCGGATCGCCGGTCGAGGGCTTCTCGACCGAGACCTTGGTCGGTGTGGCAGCGCCGGGCTTGCTCGCCGCTTCGGGGCGCGTCGTCGGGCGCGAAGGACCGCTCGACTGGTCATCGGATTCGATCGGACCGCCGGCCCCCGCCCCCGTCGCGATCGGTGCAGGGCCGGTCTCGATCGTCTTCATCCGCGCGTCGTTCGAACGGCGGTAATTGTCGAACGCGTCCTGCAACTGGCGGGTGCGGTTCTGGTTCTGCTCTATCTGCTCGGTGAGCGAGGTCATCTGCTGTTCGAGCGACGTGACGCGCTGGTTCACGTCGGCGAGCGCGCTGGTCGCGGGCGAGCCAGGTCCGGGGCCCTGCTCGCTCTGTGGCGCGCGGACTTCAGGCTGGAGCATCTGGCCCGCGCCACCGGGGAACACCTTGCGCTGGACCGCGCGCATTTCGCTTTCGAGCTTGCCGACGCGGCCCTCGACATTTTGTGCCTGTACGGCAGCGGGCAACAGCGCCGCGAGGCAGACGCCGACAAGAATTGACTTACGCATGGGCCACACCCCCCGGTGGATTGGTTAATCGTCCGGGTATAGCTGCACTACCCATCCTGTCGCCAGCCTTAAGACCCTGGCGATAATCGCCGGCTTTACGGATTGGGCGTTGCCGTAGCGGCAGGCGGCGGGTTGGCGGCTGCGTCGAGGTTCGCGCGCTGCGTTTCGCTCAGCGCACGACGCGGCGTACGAGGACGGTTTGCAGTACGCGACCGCTCGGACGACCGGGTCGGCGTTGCTTCGGTCGCGGTGGGCGCGGCCTGAGGCTCGGGCGTGCCGGCGATCCGCGCGGCGATGGCCGGTGCACCCACGGACACGTCCTTGATCGCGCGCTCGCCCGTGCCGAGCGCAGGGGCCGCGGCGCCGTTGAGCGTCACAGCCAGCTTGTCGGCGCGACCGATGTTGATCTTCGGGTCCTTGGCATCCTTCGGCACGTCGAACTTCTCGCCGGGCTTCATCGTGCCCAGGTACAGCGTCTTGTTGTCGGCATCGTAGACGCGCATCCACACCTCGTCCGAGGCAGTCAGCGTGACCTGCCCGTTGGCGGGCGTGGCCGGCGCAGGGACCGGTTGCGCGGTCTGGGCGGCAGGGTTCGGCGCGGTCTCGGCGATCGGTGTCGTGGTCGAGGCGTTGTTCGAACCACGGAACATGTCGGTGCCGTACCACAGACCGACCAGCACCAGCACCGCGATCGCGATGCCCAGCGCGACGATCGCCAGCCCGCGCGAGGGCACACGCGACGGATCGGTCATCTCGTACGGTTCGTATTCGGGCTTCTTGCTGCCGAGTTTCGCGACGTCGCTGCGGACGATGTTCGCGATCTGCACCTCGTCGATGCCCATCGCACGCGCATAGGCGCGGCTGAAACCAACTGCGTAGGTCGAGGACGGCAGTGTGGAGTAATCGGACGCCTCGATCGCTTCGAGGTGACGCAGAGGCACACGGGTACGCGTCGCGATATCCGCGACGGTCAGGCCCTGCGCCTCGCGCGCCTTACGGAGAATGTCGCCAGCACGCTCTGGTTGAGCGGGTGCTGCGTTCTGGCCGGTTTCGACCTCGTCCATTCTTATCTCCGAGCGCGGGCGCGTAGCGTTGCCCGCCATGGCACCCGTCTTTCAGAGGCCCTTAGCCGTGTCAACGCACCGAACGTCTTAACCGCAGCTTTCCGCCGATCAGACGATTTCGACGCCGTTTTCAGTCGCCCAGCTGGTCAACGCGCCGCGCATGTCGCGCGGCGGGTTGGCCAGCAGTCCTGCCATGTATGCGATGAGCGCAGCGCGATCGAGCGAGCGCGTCATGGCCTTGATCGGGCCGACGGCGGCGGGGGTGATCGACAACCTCTCGATACCGAGCCCGATCAGCGCCATCGCCTCCAGCGGACGCCCGCCCATTTCGCCGCAAACCGCCAGGTCGACCGAGGCGTCGCGGACCGGTGCGACCAGCCGCGCGATGAAGCGCAGGATCGACGGGCTGAGCCAGTCATAGCGCTCGGCGAGCTTTGGATTGGCGCGATCGGCGGCGAACAGGAACTGCGTGAGGTCGTTGGTGCCGATCGACAGGAACTCGATCTTCGGCAGCAGGATGTCGAGCATCTCGGCGAGCGCCGGTACTTCGAGCATCGCACCGTAGCGGATCGCCAGCGGCATCTTCCGCCCGCGCCCTTCGAGCCAGGTCCGCTGTGCCTCGAACAGCGCGCGCGCCTCGTCGAACTCCCACGGCTCGCTGACCATCGGGAACATCACGTTGAGCGTGCGGCCAGCGGCGGCTTCAAGCAACGCGCGCGCCTGCACCTTCATCAGCCCGTCGCGTTCCAGGCCGAGCCGCAGCGCGCGCCAGCCCATCGCCGGGTTCTCTTCGTCGGAATCTTCCTTGTTCAGATAAGGCAGCGCCTTGTCGCCGCCGATATCGACGGTGCGGAAGATGACCGGGCGATCGCCCGCCGCGTCGAGCACTTCGCGGTAGAGCCGCTGCTGGCGCTCGCGTTGCGGCAGCGTGGCGGAGACGAGGAACTGGAACTCGGTGCGGAACAGGCCGATGCCATCCGCGCCGGTCACGTCGAGCGCGGCGACGTCGTCGCGGAGGCCTGCGTTGACCATCAACGTCAAGCGGTGGCCGTCCTTGGTGATCGGCGGCACGTCGCGCAGCGCCGCGAACGCCGCCTTGCGCTTCTGGCGCATCGCGAGGCGCGCCTCGAACGCTTCCTCCATCGCCGCGGAGGGGCGGGCGAAGACGTTGCTCTCGGCGCTGTCGAGCAACAGCATGTCGCCCTCCGCCACGAGGCGTCGGATGTCGCGGACGCGGCCGAGTACCGGCACGCCCATCGCCCGCGCGACGATCGTGACGTGGGCGGTCAGCGATCCTTCTTCGAGGATCACGCCCTTCAGTCGCCGCTTGTCGTATTCGAGCAGTTCGGCCGGGCCGAGGTTGCGCGCGATGAGAATGGTGTCTTGGCGCAGGCCCATCTGCGCGGCGGTGCCCATCTGGCCCGAGACGATGCGGAGCAGTCGGTTCGACAGGTCCTCCAGATCGTGCATCCGGTCGGCGAGCAGGGGATCGTCGATCTGGCGCATGCGCTGGCGGGTGCGTTGCTGGACGCGTTCGATCGCAGCTTCGGCGGTGAGGCCGGAGTCGATCGCTTCGTTGATGCGCCGCGCCCAGCCCTCGTCATAGGCGAACATCTTGTAGGTCTGGAGCACCTCGACATGCTCGCCGCCGACGCCGAACTCGGCCTCGCGCGTCATCCGGTCGATGCCTTCGCGCATCTTGTCGAACGCCGCGTAGACGCGGTGGCGCTCGGCGTCGGTGTCTTCGGCGACGGTATGCTCGATGTGGATACGCGGCTGGTGATAGACCGCGAAGCCCGCGCCCATGCCGTCGACGAGCTTCTGGCCGGGGATGCGCATCGCCGCGGTCGACTGCGGGCGGTCCGCGCCGCCCCCGGTGGTGTCGATCAACCCGGCATTAGCGATCAGTTCGGAGAGCACCATGGCCACCGTCTGCAACGCCTCGATCTCGACGTCGGCATATCGGCGACGGTCGGTGTGCTGGACGGCCAGGACGCCCACGGAGCGTTCGCGGCGGATGATCGGCACGCCGGCGAAACTGTGGAAGCGGTCCTCGCCGGTCTCGGGCTTGTAGGCGAAATCGGGGTGGCTGGCGGCTTCGTCGAGATTGAGCACCTCGACGTCCTCGGCGATCGTGCCGACAAGGCCCTCGCCCAGCGCGAGCTTGGTGACGTGGACCGCGGCCTGGTCGAGGCCGCGCGTGGCGAACAGTTCGAGCACGCCTTCGCGCAGGAGGTAGATCGAGCAGACTTCGCTGTCGATCGCGGTCGCGATGATGCCGACGACGGCGTTCAGCTTGGCTTGCGCGGACGTGCGCGACGCCATCACGTCGTGAAGGCTGGTGAGGATTTCGCGGGCGGAGGCGGCGGCCGAAAGGGGCATTCGCGTTGGCTATCAGATGAAACGCTTGGGTGCCACGCAACAAAAGCAGTGTTGGGGTGAAGTTCGATCGATCTGGAGGTGGGGATTCTTACAAGTGTTTGTTGATTATGGCTTCTCCCCTCCCTGGAAGGGAGGGGTTGGGGGTGGGTCGGCTCGTTTGAGCCGCCGAGGTCTGGAAAATGCGGAAGCCGACCCACCCCCTGCCCCTCCCTTCCAGGGAGGGGTAAGAAGTCAGGCGTCGAACAGGCCGTCCTGGCTGCCGGCCGGCGGGTTCAGGCCGAGGTGCTTCCAGCCGCCCGCGTTCAGGAACCGGCCGCGTGCCGTTCGTGCGATCAGGCCGAGCTGGATCAGGTACGGCTCGATCACTTCTTCGATCGTATCGCGCGGTTCGCTGAGCCCTGCCGCCAGCGTCTCCACGCCGACCGGGCCGCCGCGGTAAATGTCGGCGATCATCATCAGGTAGCGACGGTCCATCGCATCCAGCCCGAGCGAATCGACCTCCAGCCGGTTGAGCGCCGCGTCCGCGGCCCGCGCGTCGACCGTCTCGTGCCCCGCGACATTGGCAAAATCGCGCACACGCCGCAGCAATCGCCCGGCGATGCGCGGCGTACCGCGAGCCCGGCGAGCGATCTCCATCGCGCCGTCCTTGGCGATGCCTAGCCCGAGCAACCCGGCCGCGCGCGTGACGACACGCTCCAGTTCCTCGACCGTATAGAATTGCAGCCGCACCGGGATGCCGAAGCGATCGCGCAACGGCGTCGTCAGCAACCCCTGCCGCGTGGTGGCGCCGATCAGCGTGAACCGCGGGAGGTCGATGCGTACCGATCGCGCGCTCGGGCCCTCACCGATCATCAGGTCGAGCGCACGGTCCTCCATCGCGGGGTACAGCACTTCCTCGACCGCAGGCTGCAACCGGTGGATCTCGTCGATGAACAGCACGTCGCCATCCTCGAGATTGGTCAGCAGCGCGGCGAGATCGCCCGACTTGGCGATCACCGGGCCGGAGGTGGCGCGGAACCCGACTCCCATTTCGCGCGCAACGATCTGCGCGAGCGTGGTCTTGCCGAGCCCCGGCGGGCCGAAGAACAGCACGTGATCGAGCGCATCGCCGCGCGACTTCGCCGCCTGGATGAAGATGCGCAGGTTCTCGCGTGCGGCCTTCTGCCCGACGAATTCGTCGAGCGTCTTCGGGCGCAGCGCGGCGTCGACGTCTTCGGGACGCTTGGCGGCGGTCAGGATGCGGTCTGTATCGGTCACATCCTGCGATAGCGCGCTCGCGGTGAAGGGGGCAAGGCGGCTATGGGTGTGGGATGACCAACGAAACCTCGCACCCCGATTTGTATCTTCTGGGCGGAATCTCGCCCCTTGGAGGCGACGCTTGCCGAGCGCTTCACGTTGCACCGTGCGGATCCGCCAGCGACTACGCGCGCGATCGTCGGTGGCGGGAGCAGCGTGGTGGATGCGGCGCTGCTCGATCGCCTTCCCGCGCTGGAGATCATCGCGATCCATGGGGTCGGCTATGACGGAATCGACCTCGCCGCGACCAAGGCGCGCGGCATCGTGGT
Source organism: Sphingomonas sp. PAMC26645 (assembly GCF_004795835.1). Lineage (NCBI taxonomy): Bacteria > Pseudomonadati > Pseudomonadota > Alphaproteobacteria > Sphingomonadales > Sphingomonadaceae > Sphingomonas > Sphingomonas sp. PAMC26645. The sequence continues at coordinate 1,072,964 of NZ_CP039249.1, read as the reverse complement.
GACGACGACGCCCGACGTGCTGACCGACGACGTCGCGGACCTTGCGATCGGGCTGATGTTGGCGGTGCAACGGCGGATCGTCGCGAATGACCGTGCCGTGCGGGACGGCGGGTGGCAGGTCGATCTCGCGCGCCGGGCGAGCGGGCGACGGATCGGGATCTTCGGGCTGGGACGGATCGGCAAGGCGATCGCGAGGCGTGCTGCGCCGTTTGCGCGCGAACTCCATTATATGGCGCGATCCGCAAAGCCGGATTTCGAAGGCGTGTTTCATGCCGACATCGCTTCGCTGGCGGCGGCGTGCGACGTGCTGATCATCGTAGCACCGGGGGGCGAGGCGACGTCGCATATCGTGGATGCGAGTGTTCTCGGGGCGCTTGGCGAGGACGGTATCCTCGTTAATATCGCTCGCGGTAGCTTGGTCGACGAACCGGCGTTGGTGGCGGCACTACTGGACGGGACGATCGCCGGGGCGGGGCTCGATGTGTTCGCTGACGAACCTGCGGTTCCCGACGCGCTAAAGACGATGGATCGGGTGGTACTGTCACCGCATCAGGGTAGCGCGACCGTCGACGGGCGGGCGGCGATGGGGGCGTTGGTGGTTGCGAACCTCGACGCGCATTTCGGGGGGAAAGCGTTACTTACGCCGCTCTAAGGACGAGGCGACCGTAGTACGGATACCGCCCGAGTCATCTTCGTCATCCTGACGAAAGTCAGGATCCAGGGTTATTGGCGTTGCCGATTGCGGCTCTGGATCCTGACTTTCGTCAGGATGACGGACTAGTGGCGGTCGATAGCGTTCTCCTGCGCACGCAGGAGCCCAGGGTAACGGAGCGCGAGGATTTTGATCCTGGACTCCTGCGTACGCAGGAGAACCCCAAACGCGTACTCTAAGTCTTAGACGCCTTGCGCAATGCCAGCCGCACCAGCGCATCGAGCGAAGCGCCCGGTCCAAGTTCTTCGTCCGCCGCCGCCACCGCGACGCTCGCCTCGTTCGGGCGGAACCCGAGGTTGAGCAGCGCCGACACAGCATCCGCAGACGCGCCCGGCGCGGCGTTGACCACCGCCGGCCCGAGCCCAAGCGCAATCCCGCCGACCTTGTCCTTCAATTCCATCACGATGCGCTGGGCGAGCTTGGGTCCGACGCCGTTCGCGCGCGCGACCATCGCCTTGTCGCCGCTCGCGATCGCGCGTGACAGGTCGACCGGCTCAAGCGCCGACAGGATCGCGAGCGCAACGCGAGCGCCGACCCCCTGCACGCCCGTCAGCAACCGGAACCAGTCGCGCTCGTCTGCACTCGAAAAACCCACGAGCCGCTGGAAATCCTCGCCTACCAGCAGTTCGGTGAACACCGTGCAGGCCTCGCCGATCGGGCCGAGCGCCGACAGCGTGCGCGCCGAGGCGCCGACCAGATAGCCGACGCCGCCGACGTCGATCACGGCATGGTCGATGCCGGTCGAGTCCAGCCGTCCTTTGAGATGCACGATCATTGGATCAGGCGGTAGAACATCGACGGCGCGGCGTCATCCCGTCAAAATACGGGCGTTCCGGCTCGATCGACCCGCACGCCGGTCAGGCGTTCGGTTGCGGACGACCCTGCTCGCCCGTCGGACGGTTCTGGACGGGCGCAGCGGCCTTCGCGGCTTCGTGCAGCGCCTGGGTCGGCGCGCCGATCACCATCGCGCGGGCACGCAGGCTGGCGCGCAGGAATACGGTGTCGGACGCGATGAAGCGGCGCGGGGTCGTGCCGAGGAACGTGCCGGCATCGCGGAGGAAATGCGAGGCGTCGAAATAGCTGCTGTCGATCTTCGAATAGTCCGCCATGCCGTCGGTCCTGATCAGGCTGATGAACGATCGCAGGAACCGCGCGCGCCTCAGCAACAGCTTTGGTGGCATACCGAAATGGCGCGTCGCCATACGTCGCAGTTCATGCGTCGGGATGTCGAGGCGGTCGGCGACGTCCTTCATCTCGATCACGCCGTCGGTGACCGTCAACGCGGTGAACGCGCGGATCAAATCCTCGCGCGGATGTGGACGAGTGAAAAACGCGCCGAAGACGGCATCGAGCAAGGGCTTGATCATCGTATCGTCGTCGAGCGCGTCGAGCCCTTCGACCAGCCGCGCAGAGAGATCCGATCCCAGCGCCGAACTGAGCGGCACGACGCGGTTGTGGAATTCGCCGGCCGACCGCGCGGTGAGCCGCGACCAGCCGAGCGCGCTGAGGCCGATGCCCACGGCGATCCCGCCACGCGTCTCGGTCCGGAAGGCGCGGCTGGTCGGGCCGTAGAAACTTGCGCGGTCGAGCGGGCCGAAGCGGTGGTTGCCGACTGACACGGTCAGCGGCCCGGCGTCGACCAGCACGGAGATCATCGCCGGCGCCGGCAGATACCAGTTGAGCATCGGCGCGCGGTCGTTCGAGGCGTAGATCGCGTACCCCGTCAAATACTCGGACAGCGCAGGATCGGGGAGGTCGTACCGCATCGTCATGCCCGCAGGCATGGCGAACGCCGAGGCCGGAACATTGTTGCTGTTCGTTCCACCTCGTACGTGTTCGACAAGCATCGCGCCGCCTTTAATCTAAATTAAAAAAATCACGGGCGGCGCTGCCACAGCAATGCAGGCTTGGCTATCAAAACTTGATTGAGGTGTAATTATAGCACTCAGGCGCCGATCTCATTCAAAATGAACCAAGTTTTGTCCGAGCGAATATTGGCTTGGGTTGAGATTTGTGACGCGGCTAGCCGTGGCGCACGTCTTCGGATGCTACGCCGGAGAAACGGCGTTGCCTCGCGTTGGTCGGATCGCCGGAGAGGTCAGGCGCCTACGCCGCTGCGTCGTGCCAGGGCAGCGGCACTCGCGACGTGATGCGCATGCGTGATCGCGACCGCGAGCGCGTCGGCCGCATCGGGGCCGGCGAGTTTCGCGCCTGGCAGCAGCACGGCCATCATCGCCTGGATCTGTTTCTTGTCCGCGCCGCCGGTGCCGACGACGCTTTTCTTGACGGTCGACGGGTGGTATTCGCCGATATGCAGCCCTGCACCAGCCGCGGCGAGCAGGACGACGCCGCGCGCTTGTCCGAGCTTCAGCGTCGACTGCGCATTGGTGTTGCCGAGCACTTCCTCGACTGCGGCGCCGTCGGGGCGTTCGGTGCGGATGACGTCGATCAGCGCGTTGTACAACGCGGTGAGGCGGCGGGGGAGCGCCATCGACGGATCGGTCTTGATCTGGCCGTTGGCAATATGGCTCAGGCGGTTGCCATCGGCGCGGATGACGCCCCAGCCGGTGGTGCCGAGGCCGGGGTCTAGTCCGAGGATGATCATGCGGAGGTAGAAGGAGAAGGTTGGTTCGCGCGGAGACGCGGAGACGCGGAGGGGGTGCGTTCTTGGCGATCGTCTCGCGTTAGCGGGACTTTCAATTCTCCGGGCTGTCCGAACAATGCGAGGCCGCTGGCGCGGAGGACGTCGCCGCGAAGCACAACTCTCCGCGTCTCCGCGTCTCCGCGTGAACCAACCTTCTTCATCTCAACCGAGCGTCTCCATGATCTCGTCGGAGATCTCGTAATTGCCCCACACCGTCTGCACGTCGTCGTCGTCGTCGAGCGCGTCGATCAGCTTGAACAGCGTCGCCGCATCGTCCGCACCGACCGCGACCATCACCTGCGGACGCCAGGCGAGCTTGGCGCCTTCGGCCTCGCCGAGCTTCGCTTCCAACGCCTTGGCCACCTCGTGCAGGTCGCCCTGCGCGGTCCAGACCTCATGGCCGTCCTCGCTCGACGTGACGTCCTCGGCGCCTGCTTCGAGCGCAGCTTCGAACACCGTGTCGGCATCGCCCGCGCTCGCCGGATACGAGATCAGCCCGACGCGGTCGAACGCGTGGCTGACCGAGCCGCCCGCGCCGAGGTTGCCGCCGTTCTTGCCGACCGCGACGCGCACGTTGGTCGCGGTGCGGTTGCGGTTGTCGGTCAGCGCCTCGATGATCAGCGACACGCCGCCGGGGCCGAAGCCCTCGTAGCGGATTTCCTCATAATTCTCGGCATCGCCGCGGCTCGCCTTGTCGATCGAGCGCTGGATGTTCTCCTTGGGCAGCGACGCCGCCTTGGCCGCATTGACCGCCGCACGCAGGCGCGGGTTCATGTCGACGTCGGGCAGGCCCATCTTGGCCGCGACCGTGATTTCCCGGCTGAGCTTGCTGAACGCCGACGAGCGCTTCTTGTCCTGCGCGCCCTTGCGGTACATGATATTCTTGTATTTGGAATGGCCTGCCATCGGTGCCTCTTTAGCTGATGGCCCCGCTCTTAGGCGTCAGGCGCGGATTTCGCCAGACCGTCGATCTTCCGCTCGATCGCGTCGAGCCGGGCCAGCACCAGATGATCGATCTTGTGATGCACGCGCAGGATGTCGAGTTCGGCGCGGAGGTTGGTCTCGTAGTCGAGGCTGGCGGCCAGGCGGTCCTTCGCCGATTGCCGGTTCTGGCTCATCATGATTACCGGCGCCTGGATCGCCGCGACGGTCGACAGCAGCAGGTTGAGGAAGATGTAGGGATACGGATCGAACGCGCGCCCGAAATGCGCGAGGATGTCCGAATTCAGCAGCATCCAGCCGATCAGCACCGCACTGAACGCGATGATGAACCCCCATGACCCACCGATCGCCGCGACCCGGTCCGACAGTCGCTCGCCGAACGTGGATCGCTCGTCCGAGACGTCGGCAGCGTCGCGACTGACCGTCGTCCCGGCCTCGATGCCGGCGAGGACGCGGCGCTCCTCGTCATCGAGGTCGCCCGGCGCCTTGCCGAGCAGTCGCTGCGAGAGATCGGCGAGCAGGGATTGTTTCGTGGCCATGAGTCGCGCCCTAGCCGGGAATGCCAGCGCAAAGCCCGGCTTGCGACGCAAGCGACAAAGACTCCTTGCTCCCACACGCCCGCACCTGCCAAACGCGCGGCATGACGGTTAGCGTGAATATGGGCACCGACGGCAATGGTACTGCCGTCGGCGTCGACCTGGAGGAACTACTCGCCACCCGCCTGTTGGTGCAGGGCAATTCGGGCTCGGGAAAATCGCATCTGCTGCGCCGCCTGCTCGAGCGATCGGCGGGCCACGTCCAGCAGATCGTGATCGACCCGGAGGGCGATTTCGTGACGCTGGCCGGGCCGCATGGTCATGTCGTGATTGAGGCGGGCGACTATAGCGAACGTGAGATTGCGCGGATCGCGACGCGGTTGCGCGAACATCGGACGTCGGCTGTGCTGAGCCTCGAAGGACTCGAGGTCGAGGGCCAGATGCGGTGCGCCGCGTCGTTCCTCTCCGCGCTGTTCGATGCGCCGCGCGAGCATTGGTATCCGGTACTGGTGGTGGTCGACGAAGCGCAAATGTTCGCGCCGGTGACGGGCGGCGAGGTCTCGGAAGAGGTCCGCCGTGCCTCTTTGGCGGCGATGACGAACCTGATGTGCCGTGGGCGTAAGCGCGGCCTCGCCGGGGTGATCGCGACGCAGCGTCTGGCGAAGCTTGCGAAGAACGTCGCGGCGGAAGCGTCGAACTTTCTCATGGGCCGCACCTTCCTCGACATCGACATGGCCCGCGCGGCCGACCTGCTCGGGATGGAGCGCCGCCAGGCCGAAGCGATTCGCGATCTCCAGCGCGGCACGTTCATGGCGCTCGGCCCCGCGGTGTCGCGGCGTCCGATCACCGTGAAGATCGGCGACGTCGCGACGTCTGCGCGGAGCGGCAGCCCGAAGCTCACCCCCCTCCCCAGCGCCGCGCCGATGGACCTGCAGGACCTGCTGTCCGAGCCGGTGGTCGACGCGCCCGAACTCGGCCTGATGTTCGATTCGCGCCCGCGTCGCGTGCCGGCGGAGGAACTGCTCGACGGCATCGCCCGCCCGCCCGAGCCACGTACCGCCGCGCCGCCGCCGCCCGAGAAGACCGACGACGAGGTCGAGGCGGTCTACGCCGACGTGTTCCGTGCGATCGTCGAGGATCCGGAGTCGACGCTCCGGCCGCCGTCGGTGCTGTTCCAGGATTTCCAGGTGCGGTGCCGGATGGGCGGGCTGGCGAAACCACCGCTAGACCTTCCCGGCTTCGTGCGCCGCCTGAGCTGCGCCCGCGCCGGCATCTTCGACATGACGGACGAGGCGTGGACGGCGGCACTCGACGTGGCGAGCGGCCTGCCCGACGACATGCTCGGCGCGTTCCTTTTGGTGGCCCGCGCGGCACGTGAAGGCGAGCCCTGCCCGTCTGACGCGCGCATCGCAGCGACGTATGGGACGAGTTCGATCGGCCGGGTGAAGCGGCTGATCGGCTATATAGAAAGCCGCGAACTGATCGTGTGCCGCACCGATCTCGCCGGCAAACGCTCGATCACGATCCCAGGGCTGGGCTGGACGACGCTGCCGGCGGAGGCGGCGTAGATCGTCATCCGCGGATCGGGGTGAACTGCAACGACACGAACTGCCAGTCGCCCTTGATCCGTCGCGCGACGAAGCCGGCCCGCAGCGCGCGCGTCTGCATCTGACCGTCCTTGCCGGGCATGGTGTAGGCGATCCGCATCGTGACGACACCGATCGTGCCAGCGGGCCGCGCGACGGTTTCGGTAATCGTCATGGGCGGTGCGGCTGATTTCTTGTCGGCTGCGTAGAACCCGATCACGCGCTCGCGGGAATCGACCTCACCGACGGGCGATACTTCCTGATATTCGGGCGCCATCATCGCGTTCATCGCCGCCTGATCGAACTGGTTGCGGACCCGGACGAACGCCTCGGCACGCTGACCGAGTTTTTGGATGTCGACCTCAACCGATTGCGCCGCGACAGGAACACTAACCAATGATGCCGACGCAATCCCCAGAAATACCCGCATGCTTGCCCCCCGATGCAATGTAGCATAACGGCAATACACCTAAGTTTCAGGTGCAGCAATGACGCTGCCGGTCGCCGAACCTAGAATGCGAACGCGATGGCGAGACCTGCGATGACGCCGACTTGGACCATCGCGATCATTTGGAGATGGCCGACGAACGGCTGTTTGCGCGTCTTGTGGCGAAAGCGACCGCGCGCCCAGAACGCGCCCGGGCTGCCGCCAAGTGCGGCGAGCCAGAGCAACCGCGCTTCAGGAATGCGCCACGCGCCAGTCGATGATCGCCGCTTGTCGAGCGCGAACGCGGCGACCGTGATGACGTTGACCAGCACCAGCAAGAGGACGCCCATGACGACAGCAAGCGCACTATTCGGCGCGGTCAACGGTCCTCGCAACGGATCCGCATTTTAACCATGCGGACCTCTGCACGCTCGCCCGCATTCGCGCGCATCTTGACCATGTGGTCCTTCACGCCAATCTGGAATTCCGCCGGCCCGGTGACAGTGCATACCATCCCGTTGGCGACGCTGGCACACGCATCGACATATTGGCGTGCGTTAGTGATGACCGAGTCTTCAGCCGGACCGAGCCCCATCGAAACATAGCTCGATCCACCGAACAGCGCGGTACCCAGGCCGCCGAGCGTCTTCAGCTCCCATGCGGCGTGGCCTTCAAACGGTTTCGCCGTCTTCATACCGAGCTCGGTCGCGATCCGCTGGCAGAAGCTGGCGTTGGCCGCCCCCTCATCCGACTGGGCGGGAGCGGCCATAGTAGCCAGCGCGAGGGCGGCGAGAAAACGGATGGTCATAGCCGGACACTAGGCCGCAACCGATGACAGTTTTGTTAAATACGTCGAAACCGACGCGTTTGGCCGTCTCACCGCCCTGGCGATCCTCAGATCATCCCCAACGCCTGGAGGTAAACTTCGAGGATCGCTTCCTCCTCCTGATACTCTTCCTTCTTCTTCTTCCGGATCGACAGGATTTTCCGGATCGCCTTGGGGTCGTAACCGCGGCCCTTGGCTTCGGCCATCACGTCCTTGATGTCGTCCGAAATACCCTTCTTCTCTTCTTCGAGACGCTCGGCGCGCTCGATCAGCAGGCGCAGTTCGTCCGCTGCGACCGCGCCGCCGCCCATGCCGTGTTGCCGTTCGTCAGACATCGAAAATTCCCCACTCGCCAGCGCCCACGCGCCGGTCAAAAGCCAATCAAGATACAAGCCCGCACCGGTGATCGCCGTCCGGAGACGTCCTGAATCATGCCGAATTGGGTGCGGGCCAGCGTCTAGGCGTTTACCGTGTTCGGCTCAAGCGACCCTGCGGGGGATCGTCGCGAATCCGTTGCAGCCGTTCTCAGACCACCGCGTTCTTCGCAACGCTCGCCTTCATCCGTTCGAGCTGCTCGGGCGTCGCGTCACCCTGATGGTGCGCCTTCCACTCCGCATACGGCATCCCATACACCGTCTCCCGCGCGGCATCCTTCGTCATGCCGCCCGCTTCCTCGACCCAGTCGGACAGGCAATTGCGACAGAAACCGGCGAGCCCCATCAGGTCGACGTTCTGCGCGTCCTCGCGGTGGCGGAGGTGGCGGATCAGACGGCGGAAAGCCTGCGCCGCTACGGCATCGTCGAGCGTATCGAGCGTATCGAGCGAGTCGGTTTCGGGGTTCATTCATGTGCTCCGTGGTTGATCCCGCGGAGATAGGGTTTAAGGCCCGTCGCGGCAAAGACCTCCCCCAGGAAACGCACCGCATGACCCACGCCATTGCTCCCCGTTTGCGGAAAGTCCGCATCCTCGCGACGCTAGGCCCTGCCAGCAGCACGCCCGAGATGATCGCGACGCTATTCCGTACCGGCGCTGACGCGTTCCGAATCAACATGAGCCACGGCGACCAACAGTCGAAGATCGCCGTGATCCAGGCGATTCGCGCGCTGGAGAAGGACTATGGTCGCCCGTCGACCATCCTCGCCGATCTTCAGGGACCGAAGCTGCGCGTCGGCAAGTTCGATGGCGGCCGGACCGTGCTCGAAACCGGCTCCACCTTCGTGCTCGATCGCGACCCGACGCCGGGCGACGCGACGCGGGTGGAACTGCCACACGACGAGATCTTCGCGGCGATCGAGCCGGGCGCCCGCCTGCTGCTCGACGACGGCAAGCTCGTCCTTCGCGTCGTGTCGCATAGCCCGCGCGAGATCACGACGCGGGTCGAGGTCGGCGGCGCGTTGTCGAACAGCAAGGGGCTGAACGTCCCCGACGTCGTGCTGCCGATGGCGGCCCTGACCGAGAAGGATCGCAGCGATCTAGACTTCGCAGTCGACCAGGGCGTCGACTGGATCGCGCTGTCGTTCGTTCAGCGCCCGGAAGATCTGTGGGAAGCGCGGAAACTGATCGGCGGCAAGGCGGCGCTGATGGCGAAGATCGAGAAGCCGGCGGCGATCGAACGGCTCGAGGAGATCGTCGAGGCGTGCGACGGCGTGATGGTCGCGCGCGGCGATCTCGGCGTCGAGCTGCCGCCGCAGCAGGTGCCGCCGTTGCAGAAGCGCATCGTCGAGGTCTCGCGCCGGATGGGCCGCCCGGTGGTCGTGGCGACGCAGATGCTCGAATCGATGATTACGTCGCCCTCCCCGACGCGGGCGGAAGTGTCGGACGTCGCGACCGCGGTGTATGACGGCGCGGATGCGATCATGCTGTCGGCGGAGAGCGCGGCGGGCGCGTGGCCGGTCGAATCGGTGGCGATGATGGACGCGATCGGCGTGTCGGTCGAGGGCGATCCCGAGCACGGCGACCGGATGCACTTCACCGTGATGAAGCCAGATCCGACGACCGCGGATGCGCTCGCCGAGGCCGCAAAGAACATCGCCGCGACGGTGTCCGCGGTGGCGATCATCTGCTTCACGACCTCAGGTTCGACTGCGCGCCGAATCGCGCGTGAGCGGCCTTCGGTGCCATTACTGGTGCTGACGCCGAGCCATGAGACCGCGCGGCGGCTCGGGCTGCTGTGGGGGACGCATGCGGTGCACACGCGCGACGTCGAGTCGTTCGAGGACATGGTCGCGAAGTCGAAGCGGATGGCGTTGCGGCACGGGATGGCCACGGCGGGGGATCGGGTTATCGTGCTGGCGGGCGTACCATTCCGGACGCCTGGCTCTACCAACGTGCTGCATGTGGTGCGGATCGTGGGCGATGAGCTCAAGGGGCATCATTCGCAGGTTTGAGTTTGGGGGGCTTGAACTGGCAGCGCGCGCGACTTGCCGGTCGTTGCCATGCAGGCACAGCCCGGTGATGGGGAAAGTGGACCCCGCCCCAACTGTTCCCCCGCGAAGGCGGGGGTCCAGGGTACCGGTGCGCTACGGTATTCCGCTGGGCCCCCGCGTCCGCGAGGGAACGGTCTTGGTGTAGGTACGTCCGCCTCGTATCAGCACTGCATTCAGGCTGGGGCACCAACGAACGCCACCCTGCCCGTCATGCCGGACCGTTCTGGCGTCCACCGTTCCGCATGCTGCGCGCGCTTTGCAGGCCAACCGTTCCGATCGAGAACGCGAACCGGCAGCGCGCTATCATACTACCAGCAACCACCCCGGCGAAGGCCGGGGCCCAATTGGGGAACGGCAACGGCGACGCTCTCCGCTCCGTTACTGCGACCTTTCCACCTGGGCCCCGGCCTTCGCCGGGTGGAGTTCGCCGCCGGAGCCGAACGTAATCCAATCTAGGCTAGCGCTCCCCGCCCGAATACGCGATGCCGCGCAAACGGACCGCACGGGAGGGCGAACGCTATGACTTTACGCGAGAAGATCGGTTGGGGCGCACTTGCCTTGCTCGCGGCCTGCGCGCTCGCGGTCGTCGCGTTCGAGCGGGGCGAGCATGTCAACGCGCTGTGGATCGTGACCGCCGCCGTCTCCGTCCAGCTAATCGCGTACCGCTTCTACGCGCGCTATATCGCGCGGCATGTGATGCAGCTCGACCCGAGCCGGCCCACGCCAGCGCTCCGCCGCGCCGATGGCCTCGATTACGTCGCGACCGACCGCAACGTCCTGTTCGGTCACCATTTCGCGGCGATCGCCGGTGCAGGCCCGCTCGTCGGCCCGGTGCTCGCCGCGCAGATGGGCTATCTCCCCGGCACGCTCTGGATCCTCGCCGGCGTCGTGCTCGCGGGGGCGGTGCAGGACTTCATGATCCTGTTCATCTCGATGCGGCGTGACGGGCGGTCGCTCGGCGAGCTGATCCGCATGGAGATGGGCGCGATCCCCGGCGTGATCGCGCTGATCGGTGCGTTCGCGATCATGGTCATCATCCTCGCCGTGCTCGCGCTGATCGTGGTGCGGGCGCTCGCGGGTAGCCCATGGGGGCTGTTTACCGTCGCCGCGACGATCCCGCTGGCGTTCCTGATGGGCATCTACACGCGCTGGGTCCGGCCCGGTAAGGTCGGCGAAGTCTCAGTGCTGGGCGTCATCGGGCTGCTTGCCGCGATCGTCTATGGCGGCACCGTCGCCGCCTCGCCGACGCTTGCACCGCTGTTCACGCTGACCCCGGTGCAGCTCTGCGTGCTGATGGTCGGCTATGGCGCGGTCGCCTCCGTCCTGCCCGTGTGGCTGCTGCTCGCGCCGCGCGATTACCTGTCGACCTTCCTCAAAATCGGCGCGATCGTCGCGCTGGCGATCGGTATCGCGGTCGTCGCGCCACCGCTGCGGATGCCCGCGCTGACCCCGTTCATCGACGGCAGCGGCCCGGTCTGGTCGGGCGGGCTGTTCCCGTTCCTGTTCATCACGATCGCATGCGGCGCGGTGTCGGGCTTCCACGCGTTGATCGCCAGCGGCACGACGCCCAAGCTGATCGCCAGCGAGGGCGACGCGCAGTTTATCGGCTACGGCGCGATGCTGATGGAGAGCTTCGTCGCGATCATGGCGCTGGTCGGCGCGTCGATCCTCGATCCCGGCGTGTATTTCGCAATGAACAGCCCGGCGGCGGTGGTCGGCACCGACTTCGCCTCCGCCGCGACCGCGGTGACGGCGATGGGCTTCCCGATCACGCCGGAGCTGCTCGCGCAGACCGCGAAGGACGTCGGCGAGACCACGATCGTCAGCCGCACGGGCGGCGCGCCGACGCTGGCGGTGGCGATGTCGGAGATCTTCAGCCACCTTGTCGGCGGGCAGGCGATGAAGGCGTTCTGGTATCACTTCGCGATCCTGTTCGAGGCGCTGTTCATCCTCACCGCGGTCGATGCGGGGACGCGTGCCGGGCGGTTCATGTTGCAGGATTTGATCGGGCTCGCGGTGCCGTCGTTCCGCAATGCCTCGGCGATCGTGCCGGGGCTGATCGCGACTGCGCTGTGCGTGATCGCGTGGGGGTTCTTCCTGTACCAGGGCGTCACCGATCCGCTTGGCGGGGTGAACACGCTGTGGCCGCTGTTCGGGATCTCGAACCAGATGCTCGCGGCGGTCGCGCTGGTGCTGGCGACGGTGGTGCTGTTCCGGATGAAGCGGCAGCGGTACGCGTGGGTGACGATCTTGCCCGCGGCGTGGCTGTGCCTGTGCACGATCACCGCCGGGCTGATGAAGCTCTTCGCGAGCGATCCCAAGGTCGGCTTCCTCGCGCATGCGTCGAAGTTCGCGGATGCGGCGGCGCGGGGCGAACTGCTTGCGCCGGCCAAGACGATGGCGGAGATGCAGCGGATCGTGCTCAACGACCGGATCGACGCCGGGCTTTGCGCGCTGTTCCTGGCGGTGGTGTTGTCGATCGTGTTCTTCGGCATCCGTACCTGTCTGGCGGCGCTGAAGATCGACCGGCCGACGGTGACCGAAGTCCCGCCGCAGCTGGTGGCCGCGGAATGATCCGTGCGCTCTATGCAAAGGTGCGCGAGACCGCGTTGCTGATGGTCGGCGTGCCGTCCTACGCCGCGTATCGCCAGCACATGGCCGAGCGGCATCCGGATCACCCGCCGATGGACGAGCGCGCGTTCTTCCGCGATCGGCAGGAGGCTCGGTACGGCAGCAAGGGCGGGGGACGCTGCTGTTGACCGATGTGGTTTCCACCGTTGCGCGACTGCGGAGCGCGACGGCGAGCGATCACGACGCGGTCGATGCCGGGTTCGGACGCTACGACCTGACCGATGCGGATGATTATCGCGCGTTCCTGATCGCGCATGCCAGGGCTTTGCCGGCGGTCGAGGCGTGGCTTGCCGCTATTCCGGGGCTGGCGGCGGTTCGGTCGCGGAGGGCGGCGCTGGCCGAGGATCTTGCCGCGTTGGGTGAGGACATGCCCGCGCCGATGGCATTCGACGTCCCGGCGAGCACGGCCGCCGGTTGGGGCGCGATGTATGTGGTCGAGGGCTCCCGGCTCGGCGGCATCATGCTGTCGCGCTCGGTACCCGACGGGATGCCCTTGGCGTATCTCGGTGCGAAACATCTGTCGGGCGAGTGGCGCGCGTTGCTCGCCGCAATCGACGGGGAGACCGCCGACGAAGCCTGGGTCGAGCAGGCCATCGTCGGCGCAAAGGCGGCGTTCGAGCTGTATCGACGCGCGCCGGCCTGATCTCAGCGCAGGAGTTTGGGCGCTTCCTTGCGGATCATGTCCTGCACCTTGCCTGCGAACAGGCCGAGGATGCCGGGCAGGTCGACGACCGCGTGGACATTGGTCTCGAACACGGTGACCGCGCTGGCGATCGTCTGTCCCATTGCCTGGACGGTGAAATGCAACGTGTCGCCCTCCCAGCGCTGCTCAGTCACCGACCCGCCGGGGATCTTGTCGCTGATCTTGCCGATCCCCCCGTCGAGCCGCGCGCGGACCGCGGTCTTGCCGAGCTGATGAGGGACGTCGACGGTGATGGGAGTGCCCATGTCTATTCCTTAAGTCGCGAAAATCATGTCGTCGTTGGCGAACGCCTTGAACTCGAGTGCGTTGCCGCTGGGATCGAGAAAGAACATCGTCGCCTGCTCGCCGGGCTCGCCCTTGAAGCGGATGTACGGCGCTATCCCGAACTGGACGCCGGCGGCGGTGACGCGTTCGGACAGCGCGGTCCAGTCGTCCATCGTCAGGACGACGCCGAAATGGGGGACCGGGACGGCGTGGCCGTCGACTGCGTTCTCGACCGCGACGGGTTTGGCGGTGGGGTCGAGATGTGCGACGATCTGGTGGCCGAACAGGTCGAAATCGATCCACTGGTCGCTGGAGCGTCCTTCGCGGCAGCCGAGGGTGGCGCCGTAGAAGGTGCGTGCGGCGGTGAGGTCGTGGACCGGGAAGGCGAGGTGGAAGGGGCGTAGGGTCATTCGGGGAAGATAGGTCGGGCGATCCGGTTCGTCACCCTTGGGTTTTTGCGCTTTGCCTGCGGTACGTGGGACAGCCCTTCCTTGTTCTCCCGCGAAGGCGGGAGCCCAGACTGGGCTCCCGCCTTCGCGGGAGAACAAACTTTGATACGAGGGCCCTACCCAACACGGCCCCACCCCGGCGAAGGCCGGGGCCCAGTTGGGGGACGTCGCTGACGAAGGTCCGCGCTCCGTTATTATCACCTTTCCACCTGGGCCCCGGCCTTCGCCGGGGTGGCGCCAGGTAGGGTTCAAGGCCCCAACGAGGCTAAGACATTGCCCGGCCCCTTCCGCCACGCCATAGCGCGAGCGTGAACCGTTACCCTGCCCTCGCCTGCCTCGTCCTCGGTGCGCTTGCCGCGACCGGGTTCGCTCCACTCGATCTCTGGCCGCTGACGCTGATCGCGTTCGCGCTCTGGATGAAGAACGTCCACGACGCGCCGACCCTGCGCGGGGCGCTGTGGCGCGGGTGGGTGTTCGGGTTTGGGCATTTTACCGTGAACAACAACTGGTTCCAGCACGCGTTCGACTTCCAGGACGCGATGCCGCCGGTGCTCGGGTACTTCGCGGCGGTCGGTCTCGCGCTGTATCTGGCGGTGTTCCCGATGCTTGCAGGAGGCTTGGCTTGGCGGATCGCACGACGGCCCGGCACCCCCGATGCGACGTTCGTGTTCGTCTTCGCCGCGGCCTGGATCGCGACCGAGTGGCTGCGCGCGACGCTGTTCACCGGCTATGCGTGGGATCCGCTGAGCGTCGTCTGGCTCCCCGCGATCGGTGTCGCGCGGCTGTCCGCCTGGATCGGCACCTATGCGCTGTCGGGTGTGACGATCCTTGCCGCGGGCGCACTGTTGATGCTTGCGGTACGCCGTTGGACACTGCCAGCCGTCGCCCTTCCAGCGTTCGGCCTCGCAGCACTGTCCGCGCTCTGGACGAATGCACCGCCGCCCGCTCCCGGCACGCCTCTGGTCCGCGTGGTCCAACCCGACATTGGCCAGGAAGACCGCAGCGAGACCGATGGCGAGCGCGTCCTTACCGCGCTCGAAAAGCTGTCTGGCCAAGGTGGCGCCACCCCACGCCTCGTCGTCTGGCCGGAGGGCGTCGTCCGCGATTACGTCGAGGATGGCTACCCGTTCTACGCCTATGGCTGGTCGAGCCCGCTCTACCTCCGCCGCCGCATGGCACGATTGCTGGGTCCAGAGGACATCCTGCTGATCGGCGGCACTGCGCTCGAGTTCAACGCCAAGGATCAGATCTCGGGCGCGGCGAACTCGGTATTCGCGCTCGACGCACAAGCGCGGTTGCGCGGCCGCTACGACAAGGCGCACCTCGTGCCGTATGGCGAATATCTGCCGATGCCGTGGCTGCTGAAGCCGCTCGGGCTTGCGCGGCTCGTCCCCGGCGACATCGACTTCACCTCGGGCAAGGGCCCTGCGAACCTGACGCTGCCGGGCTTCGGTTCGATCGGGATGCAGATCTGCTACGAGATCATCTTCTCGGGCGAGGTCGTGGATCGCGCGCATCGTCCGCGCATCCTTTTCAATCCCTCGAACGACGCGTGGTTCGGCAAATGGGGTCCGCCGCAGCATCTCGCCCAGGCCCGGATGCGCGCGATCGAGGAAGGGCTGCCGATCCTTCGCGCCACGCCGACCGGTATTTCCGCGATCATCGCTGCCGATGGTCGCCTCGTCGCGACCGTCCCGCACGAGACCGCCGGTGCGATCGAGCAGCCAATGCCGTCCGCGCTGCCTCCCACGCTGTTCTCGCGCGTCGGCAACGCGATGGCGGCGATCGTCGCCATACTCATGCTCGTCACTGCGGTTGCCCTGCGCCGTCGCCAGCGCTAGGGTCATATAAAGCTTTCCTTATATGACGCTCGCTTCAGAGCATGGCAAAGAGGCCCGCATGCGCAAGTCTTTCCTCTTCACTTCCGAATCGGTCTCCGAAGGCCATCCCGACAAGGTCGCCGACCAGATCAGCGACACGATCGTCGACCTGTTCCTCGCCAAGGACCCGCAGGCGCGGATCGCCTGCGAGACGCTGACGACCACGCAGCTCGTCGTCCTCGCCGGTGAAATCCGCGGCAAGGGCATCTACGAGAACGACCAGTGGGCCGACGGCGTGCTCGAAGAGATCGAGGCGGCGGTGCGCAACACCGTCAAGGAAATCGGCTACGCGCAGTCGGGTTTCCACTGGGAGACGTTCCGCTTCGAGAACAACCTCCACGGCCAGTCCGCGCACATCGCGATGGGCGTCGACGAGAGCGGCAACAAGGACGAGGGCGCCGGCGACCAGGGCATCATGTTCGGTTACGCGACCGACGAGACCCCAGGCCTGATGCCCGCGACGCTGTATTACAGCCACAAGATCCTCGCCAAGATGGCCGAAGATCGCCACTCGGGTGCCGCGCCGTTCCTCGAGCCCGACGCGAAGAGCCAGGTCACGCTGTCGTACGAGAACGAAGTGCCGGTCGGCGCGACTGCGTTGGTCGTCTCGACGCAGCACGCGCCGGGCTATTGCGAGAAGGGCGACAACGCCGATCCCGCCAAGTACGCCGTGCTGCGCGATTACGTCATGGGCGTGTTCAAGGACGTGCTGCCCGACGGTTTCATCACCGACGAGACCGCGATCTATATCAACCCGACCGGCCAGTTCGAAATCGGTGGCCCTGACGGCGACGCCGGCGTGACCGGGCGCAAGATCATCGTTGACACGTACGGCGGCGCTGCGCCTCATGGCGGCGGCGCGTTCTCGGGTAAGGATCCGACGAAGGTCGATCGTTCGGCGGCTTATGTGGCACGGTATCTGGCGAAGAACGTCGTCGCTGCGGGCCTCGCGCGTCGCTGCACGATCCAGCTCAGCTATGCGATCGGGATTGCCGAGCCGCTGTCGGTGTATGTCGACACGCATGGCACGGGCACCGTCGAGGAGGCCAAGCTCGAGGCGGTCCTGCCGAAGCTTGTTCGCCTGACGCCGAAGGGCATTCGTGAGCACCTCAAGCTCAACGCGCCGATCTACAAGAAGACTGCGGCGTACGGGCACTTTGGTCGCGAGCCTGAGGGTGACACGTTCACCTGGGAGAAGACCGACCTGGTCGATGCGCTGAAGGCTGCCGTCGCCTGATCGCGACGCCTTTGGGGTTACGAAAAAGCCTCCCGCGGATCGGTCCGCGGGAGGCTTTTTATTGTTTCGAGCGTCCAGTCCCTCTCTCCGCCGGGGAGAGGGAGGGAGGAGCCGCTTGGCGACGGAAGGGTGAGGGGTTTTGGAGGAGAGAGTCCGAGCCTCACTCCCCCTCACCCTTCCACCGGCTTCGCCGTGCGGGCCCCTCCCTCTTCCCGAGGGGAGAGGGTTATCGAGGACAAGGCGCGTTCCACTCGCCAACTGTCCTTCGTAAGCTGCTTCGACAGGCTCAGCAGCTACTCGGGACGAACGGGGGAAACTTGAGCATGCCGCTGCTCGGTGAGGATCTGCCATGCGGTCAGGAACAGCGCCGCCACCAGCGGGCCAACGACGATACCGCTCAGCCCGACAACCTCGATCCCGCCCAGCGTCGTGACCAGCACGATATAATCCGGAATCCCCGTGTCACGCCCGACCAGGATAGGCCGGAGGATATTGTCGGCCAGACCGATCACTACCACGCCCGAGACGATCACGACCACGCCCTGCCAGATCGCGCCCGTCGCCAGCAGGTACACTGCAACCGGCACCCACACGATCGCAGGCCCGAGCGCAGGCAGCAGCGACGTGAGCGCCATCAGCAGGCCCCAGAGCAGGGCTGCCGGTACGCCGACGATCCAGAAGGTCAGGCCCCCGAGCGCACCCTGGACGAGCCCGACGATTACCGATCCCTTGATCGTCGCGCGCACCACCGCGACGAACTTGTCGACGAGCTTCACCGCCACCGAATGCTCGAACGGCAGCGCTCGGCGGATCGCAGGGCCGACCTTGTCGCCGTCGCGGAGCAGGAAGAACGTCACGTACAGCCCGACACCGAACGACAGCAGGAATGAAGCCGCATTGCGCCCGATCGACAAGGCCTGGCCGGCGATCGAGCGGACGCTGTTGCCGAGGATGGTCGACACACGCGACTGTGCCTGTTCGAAGCTGTTGAGCCCGGCCTTGTCGAGCGCACCCTGGATCCGGTTCGGCAGCGCGTCGTGGATCTGCTGGAAATACGCGCCGAAGTTGATCTGGCCGCTCTGCAGCTTGGCGTAGACCGAGGCGGACTGGTCGATCATCAGGCTGCCGATGAACAGCGTCGGCACGATCACCGCGACGAAGATGATCAGCAGCGTCAGTGCCGCCGCTAGGTTGCGGCGGTCGGGCCAGCGCTTGAGCAGCCACTGGTACAGCGACTGGAACAGGATCGCCGCCAGCGCACTCCACAACAGCGCCGCCGCGAATGACGACACGACCACGCACAACGCGATCGTGATCGCCACCAGGAAG
This sequence comes from Sphingomonas sp. PAMC26645, assembly GCF_004795835.1. NCBI lineage: Bacteria > Pseudomonadati > Pseudomonadota > Alphaproteobacteria > Sphingomonadales > Sphingomonadaceae > Sphingomonas > Sphingomonas sp. PAMC26645. The sequence goes on along the minus strand of NZ_CP039249.1, from coordinate 1,054,372 downwards.
GTGATGAAGCCCCCCGTTTCCAGTCGACGCCTGTCGATCATTGCCGTGTCCCCTGTCGTCGTATTGGCCGGTCGAGCCGGTTCGTTTCAGAACGTCAAAACCGCCCCCCGGTGTGTACCGGAAGGCGGCCAAGACGCCGGCGCTGGTGTGCGCCTACAAGATCAGCGGAGCTTTTCGCTGCCGTTGACCAGTGCGTCCTTCTGCGCCTGCGGCATCGCCTGCGCGTTCACGTCCGCATCGTCGATCGCGTCCGACTGGCGGTCGCCGTCCTTGCGGACTGCCTTCGCCTGGTCCTCGAGATTGTCGGCGGTCGCTTCGAGCGCGTCGGCACGGTTGTCCGCGGCCTTCTCGACTTAGCTGCCGAGCTTGTCATCGCCCTTGCCGCCGCAGGCTGCGAGCGAGACGGCCATGGCGGCGAGCGTGACGGCGATGGAAAGCTTCTTCATGGGGATAGTCCGTTCTGGTTACGATGCGGTGGCAACCGTCACGCGGGCGTAACGGTTCCGCTATCCCCTTGCCGATCCTTACAAATATAGATTTCGCCGCAATCTGTGGTCAACGGGTAACACTCGGTCGCGTCGAACCATTCAGGCCTTGGCATGCTCGATCAACACCGGCGCCTTGTTCGCCACGGCCGTCTCGACCGCGGGCGCGACTCGGTCGAACACCGCGCTGACGAGCGCTTCGGCGATCCAGCCGACCGCGGCGCCGACGACGAGATCGGAGAGGTAATGCTTCCCGTTCACGGGTTGCGCCGCCGCGACCGCGCCGGAGATCAAAGCGGCCGGACCGCCAGCGCCCGTGATATCGCGTGACGCGGCACGTGCGACCGCAACCGCACCCGCGGTGTGGCCAGACGGGAACGAGGTCTGCTCGTGATCGTCGCTCTTGCCGGGCTCGAATCGCGCCTTGCCGTCCTCGATCGCCTTTTCGGGGCGGGTGCGGTCGACTGACGCCTTGATCGCGGACTTGACGAAGGTCGCCGCCGCATGCGCCGCCAGCATCCGCACGCCGCCACGGATCACGTCTGGCCTGCGCGCGATCAGGCCGATCACGACCGTGCCGATCGACGTCGCCACAAGCTGCGGCTGGTCGCCGATCTCGGCGAGGAACCCGGTCGCCTTGACCAGCGGCTCGTCGCGGTGCTCGGCAGCCTTGTGCGTCGCCTTGCGGTCCGCCTTTTCGACGGCCTTTGCGGCGTCCTTGGTCTTGCCCATCAGTTTTCGCCCTGTCCGTCCATTTCACCGCGCACCTGTGCATGCGCGAGCAAGGCGAACAACCCCGCACCGCCCAGCAAGTTGCCGAGGATCGCCGGCATCATCAGGCCGCCAAGCGCCTCGGCGACGCCGACCTTACCCGAAAACACCAGCAGCCACGCCTCCACCGATCCGACGATCGAATGGCTGAACGCGGCGATCGCGACGACATAGGTGATCGCGACGATCACGAGGAACGACTGTTCACGCGCATTCGGCAGCGACCAGGCGAGGATCGCGATCATGAATCCGGCCGGGATCGCATTGACGAACGTCGCACCCGGCGAAAGTTCGGTGATCGCCATCGACACCTCGATCATCGCGGTACGAAGCTCGCTGCCGCCGAGCAGGCCCGCGGCGATCATCCCGCCGGCCAGCGCCGTCCCGATGAGGTTGGCGCCCAGCACCACGCTCCAGAGCCGCAAGGTGCGCCGCAATGCCCAGCCCGACGGCTTCGTCACCAGCGGCAGCATCGCGGTGATCGTGCTCTCGGTAAACAACTGCATCCGCCCGAGGATGACGACCAGGAACCCGATCGGATAGCCAAGCGAGACGATGATCGTCCGCCACGGCGTATCCGGCAGCGCGTGGTGCAGCGCGCCTTCCGCGATCAGCGAACTGGCGATCGCCATGCCCGCGGCCAGCCCGGAGAAGAACAGCGACGATACCGGACGATCGAGTTCTTCCTCGCCCTCCTCGCGGACCGCCTTGTGCAGGTCCTGCGCATCGGCGGCCTTGAGATCCTCGACGTCTTCGCCGGGCGGATTGGAAGCGTTATCGACCACTACGAGAGTGCAACGGTCCGCGTCGCGCTTTGCTCCGGCGCAATCGCCCGCTAGAGCGCGCGGCGATGAACGATCCTTCTGTTATCCGCCGCCTCTATGGCCGTCGCCAGGGCCACAAGCTGCGCCTCGGCCAAGCCGCGCTCGTCGAGGAAACGCTCGCCGACCTGTCGGTGCCCGAGGAAGGACCGATCGATGCGATGACTTTGTTCGGCGACAACCGCCCGCTCCACGTCGAGATCGGCTTCGGCGCAGGCGAGCATCTGGCGGGACAGGCCGCGATGAACCCCGACGTCGGCTTCATCGGCTGCGAGCCGTTCCTCAACGGCGTCGTCGGCGCACTTGCGCACATCCGCGACGGCGAGCTGACCAACGTCCGGTTGCACATGGGCGATGCGCTGGAGGTGATCGAGCGCCTGCCCGACGCGAGCCTCGACCGGCTGTACCTGCTGCATCCCGATCCCTGGCGGAAGGCGCGCCATGCCAAGCGCCGCATGGTCAACCACGGCCCGCTCGACACGATCGCCGCCAAGCTCAAGCCCGGCGCGGAATTCCGGCTCGGCACCGACGATCCGACCTATTGCCGCTGGTCGATGATGATCATGAACGCGCGGCGCGATTTCGAATGGCAGGCGAAGACCCCGCACGACTTCCTGACCCGCCCCGACGACTGGCCCGAGACGCGGTACGAGCGGAAAGCGCGGCGGCAGGGCCACGAGGTCTGGTATTATCGCTACCTGCGGGTCTGACCCCGCGGCGGCGATCCGGCAGTCAGGTCGTGACGCCGCCGCCGATCGCGCGGACGGTGTCGACCGCGATCTGTAGCCGCGTGCTCTGCACTTCGAGCAACAGGCGTTGCGCGTCGAGCGCCGCGGTCTGTGCGGTCACCACGTCGAGATAGTCGGACGCGCCGTCGCGGTAGCGGATGAGCGCAAGGTCGCGCGTGCGCTCGGCGGCGCGGGTCGCGGCCAGCTGATCGCGTTCTTGATCCACCAGTGCGCGCGAACGGGCGAGGTCGTCCTCGACTTCGCGGAAGGCGGTGAGAACGGTCGAGCGGTAGGACGCCGCCGCCTCGTCATATTGCGCGCGACTGATGCGCACGCGCGCCCGCCGTGCACCGCCGTCGAAGATCGCGAGCGCGGCGGACAGTGGCCCGAGTGCCCAGAAGCTGTTCGAGGCGCGGAGGATGTTGCCGTTGCCCGCCTCGAACCCGCTCGACCCGCCGAGCGTGAGCGACGGGTATTGTGCCGCGCGGGCCACGCCAATCTGGGAATTGGCGGCGGCGATCCGGCGCTCGGCCGCGACGATGTCGGGGCGGCGTTGCAACAGTGTCGACGGTACGCCGACGGGGATGGCGGGCGGACGCTGCAACGTGTCCGCAACGGGGATCGCGAAGGTCGAGGGGGTCTCGCCGACCAGCGCGGCGATCGCGTGCTCGAACGCCGCACGCGCACCCGCAACCGCCGACAGTTCCGCGCGTGCGCTCGACAGCAACGCGGCCGAGCGGCTGACGTCGATTCCCGAGGCTATGCCGCCGGTATGACGCGTGTCGGTCAGGTCGTAGGCGCGCTGGAACGCCGCGACGGTCTGGCGCAGCAACACCGTACGCGCATCGAGACCGCGCATCTGGAAATAGGAATCCGCGAGCGACGCCTGGAGCCCGAGACGGACCGCGACCACATCCTGCGCGCTGGCCTGCGCCGAGGCGGCATCGGCGCGGACCGAATTGCGGACGCGGCCGAACAGGTCGATCTCGTACGCCAGCGACGCGCCGACCGAGAGATTGTTGTACGTCGCGGCGTTACCCGGCGAGAGCGGCCGGCCGGCGGATACGCGCGAACGGCCGCCGTCGGCCCCTACCGATATCGACGGCAGTAGCGCGGCACGGGACTCGCCGAGCAGACCGCGCGCCTGGTCGTAGCGTGCCACGGCGGCGGCGAGATCGGGATTGCCCGCCTCGATCCGCGCTTCGAGTGCGGTCAGCGTCGGATCGTCGAACGCGGTCCACCACGCGGCGGGGAGCGACGTGTCGGTGGCGGCTGGCTGCCAGGGCCCCTGCCCTTGCGGTCCTAGTTCCTTGTACGCCGCCGCAGCCGGGCTCGGCGGGATGCTGTACGGCGGTGCGAGCGAGCACCCGGCCAGGCTTGCCGCCGCCGCCGCCATACCCAGCCTAGCGCTTCGCACGGGCGGGTCCTGTCGAAGGCGCGATACGGACCGGGTCGCCGGTCTGGAGCGAGTCCGGCGGGCTGTCGATCACGCGGTCGCCGGCGGTGAGGCCTGCGCTGATCGCGACGCTGTCGCCATCGTCGCGGCCGATCGTGATCGTCTTGAGATGCGCCTTGCCGTCGCTGCCGACGACCGCGACCTGCGTGCCCTTCGCGCCGATCACCAGCGCGCTCGACGGCAGCCGTACGCCGGTGCCGCCCGCACCGACCGGGAACTTGACCTGCGCATAGGCGCCCGGTTTCAGCGCGCGATCGGTGTTCGCCGCCTGCAACTCGACCAGAACGGTGCCCGACTGCGGATCGACCGCGTCGGCGCTACGGGTCAGCGTCACGTCGAAGGCGCGTCCCGGATATTCGGGCACGGTCAGCGTCGCGTGGATCCCCTGCCGGGTCTGCCCCGAATATGCCTGTGGCACGCGGACATAGATGCGCATTCGGTTCACGTCGGCGATCGTGAACAGCGGGGTGGACGCGGCCGTCCCTGCGGTCACCAGTGCGCCGACCTGAGTCGAGCGGCTTGTAACGACGCCCGAGAACGGCGCGGTCAGGCGGGTGAAGCCCTGCAACGCACCGAGCCGGCGGACGTTGGCCGACGCCGCGTTGGCGATCGCGGACTTCGCAGCGAGGTCGCCGATCTTCTCGTCGGTCTCCTGCTTCGACACCGCATCCTTGGCGAGCAGATCGCGCCAGCGCGTCGCGGTCGAGGCGGCGAGCGAGCGGTTCGCGCGCGCGGTCTGGAGATCGGCCTGTGCGGCGGCGACCTGCTGGTCGACTTCTGGCGCGTCAAGAATGGCCAGTGCCTGGCCGGCGCGGACCGGATCGCCGATGTCGACGAACCATTTGCGGATATAGCCCGTGGTCCGCGCGTAGATCGCGGCGCTGTTATACGCCTGGACGTTGCCCGGCAGCGTCAGCGCATCGCTCGCGCCCTCGGCGGTCGGGCGGATCACGGTGACGATCGGCGTCGACTGTGCGGTCGTCCATGTCGCCAACTGCGAGTCCGAGCGGTGCCGCGTGAAGATGCCGAACGCCACCAGCGCCAGCGCGATCACCGCCGCGACGATGCCGATTTTCTTCAGCGACCCGCGCTGCGGTTCGGTGGCGACGGGATCCGAATGAACGATCTCAGACATGCGCTTCCTCTAAAATCTCGTCGCGGCGGGCTTTGGCGGCGGCGCGCTCTGCGTCCTTGCGGTGCACGAGGCTGAAGATCACCGGCACGAACATCAGCGTGGCGAACGTCGCGACGATCAGCCCGCCGATCACCGCACGGCCGAGCGGCGCGTTCTGCTCGCCGCCCTCGCCGAAGCCCAGCGCCATCGGCAACATGCCGATGATCATCGCGAGCGCGGTCATCAGCACCGGGCGGAAACGAGTCATCCCCGCCTCCATCGCCGCCTTGTGCGAGTCCCCAAGTTCGGCGAGCCGCTCGCGCGCGAAACTCACCACCAGGATCGCGTTGGCGGTCGCGACGCCCATGCACATGATCGCGCCGGTCAGCGCCGGAACGGACAAGGGCGTGCCGGTCAGGAACAGGATCCAGACGATGCCGGCGATCGCACCGGGCAACGCCGTGATGATGACGAACGGATCGAGCCAGCTCTGGAAGTTCACGACGATCAGCAGGTAGATCAGCACGATCGCGCCGATCAGCCCGAAGAAGAGGCCTGAGAACGCGCTGTTCATCGTCGCATACTGGCCGCGCAGTGCGACCGTCGTGCCCTTCGGCGCTGAGGCCTTCGCATCCGCCAACACGCGCTTGATGTCGCCCGCCACCGCGCCGAGATCGCGGCCGTTGGGGGTCGCGTAGATGTCGATCGCCTGCGCGATGTTGTAGTGCGAGACGACCGCGGGGGAGGTGCCGCGGACGACGGTGGAAAGCCCGCCGAGCACCTGCGACGTGCCGCCTGCATTGGTGCCGGTGACGGGGATGTTCGACAGGTCGCTCATCGATCCGACGCGGTATTCGGGGGTCTGCGCGACGACGCTGTACGACACGCCGTTCTCCGGGTTGAGGTAATAGACCGGCGCGGTCTGGATCGTGCCGGCGAGTGACGATCCGACACTGGCGGTGACGTCGCGCTCGGTCAGCCCGAGTTGGCCGATCCGGCTGCGATCGATGTTGACGCGCAGTTCCGGGTAGCGCGCCGATTGCTGGATGCGCGCATCGGCAACGCCCGGGATCGCCGCGATTTTCCGCAGCAAAGTCCGGGCATAGGCGTAGTTGCCCGCCGCATCCTTGCCGGTGATCTGAACGTCGATCGGCGCGGGCGCACCGAAGTTCAGGATCTGGCTGGTGATGTCCGCGGGCAGGAACGAGAAGGTCGCGCCGGGGAACGCACCCGGCAGCGTCTCGCGCAGCTTGCGCACGTAATCGGCGGTCGGCGCATGCTCGTGCGCGAGCTGGATCAGGATGTCGCCGTCCTGCGGGCCGATCGTGCCCGAATTGTTGTAGGTCGCGTTGATCGAGCTGACCGGCAGGCCGATGTTGTCGACTACCGAGACGAGTTCGTTGGCGGGAATGATCTGGCGGACGCGCCGCGCGATCCGGTCGAACTGGGCCGACGTGCTCTCGATCCGGCTGCCGATCGGCGCGCGGACGTGCATCGTGATCTGGCCCGCATCGACCGCGGGGAAGAAGTTCTGGCCAAGGAACGGGATCAGCAGCATCGACAGCGCGACCACCGCGAGGAAGCCGAGCAGGAACGGCTTTCCGGTCGCCAGCGCACGTTCCAGCAACCGGCCATAACCGCCACGGAACCGCTCGAACCGTGCCTCGAACCCGCGCTGGAACCGGACCAGCGGATTGCGCGAGGTCGGCGTGCCCGCGGCGTGAACGTCGCCTGCATGCGGCTTGAGCAGGTACATCGCCATCGTCGGCACCAGCGTCCGCGAGAGCACGAACGACGCGATCATCGCGAACACCACCGACAGCGCGAGCGGCACGAACAGGAAGCCCGCGACGCCCGGCAGGAAGAACATCGGCACGAACACGATGCAGATGCACAGCAGCGACACGAACGCCGGGGTGACGATCTGCGCGGCGCCGTCGAGGATCGCCTGGCGGACGCTCTTGCCCTGCTCCAGATGCCAGTTGATGTTCTCGATCGTCACCGTGGCATCGTCGACCAGGATGCCGACCGCCAGGCTGAGGCCGCCTAGCGTCATGACGTTCAGCGTCTGCCCAGTCGCCGACAGCGCGATGATCGCGGCGAGGATCGCGAGCGGGATCGAAATCGCGATGATGACGGTCGATCGCCACGATCCGAGGAACAGCAGGATCATCAGGCTGGTCAGTGCGGCGGCGATCGCGCCTTCCTTGACGACGCCCTCGACCGCGGCCTTCACAAACAGCGACTGGTCGCCGATCGGCACGATCTTGAGGCTGTCGGGCAAGGTCGCCTGGATCGCCGGCAGCGCATCCTTGATCCCCTGGACGATCGCCAGCGTCGAGGTCGATCCGTTCTTCAGGATCGTCATCACCACCGACCGCGACCCGTCGACATGCACCACGTTGGTCTGCGGTGCGCTGCCGTCGCGGACATGCGCCACGTCGCGCATGTAGATCGTCGCGCCGTTGACGACCTTCACCGGCAGGTTGTTCAGCTCGTCGATCGAGCCCGGCGCGTTGTTGAGGCGGACATTATACTGAAACCCGCCGATCTTCGCGAAGCCGGCCGGGTTGATCTGGTTCTGCGCTGCGATCGCGAGGCCCACGTCCTGCGCGGACAGGCCCTTCGATTGCAGCGCCTGCGGATCGAGATCGATCTGCACCTGACGCTGGCGCCCGCCCGACGGATACGGGATCGCCGCGCCCGGCACGGTGACGAGACCCGGGCGGATCTGGTTCACCGCAGTGTCGAACAGCTTGCCCTCGGACAGCCCGACGCCCGACAGCGCAAGCTGCAGGATCGGCACGGTCGAGGCGCTGTAGTTGAGGATCAGCGGCGGGGTGACGCCCGGCGGCAACTGGCGGAGCACGGTCTGCGACACCGACGTGACCTGCGCGGTGGCGGTGCGGATGTCGGCGCCCGGTTGGAAATAGATCTTCACGACGCCGATGCCGGGCATCGACTGGCTCTCGATATGGTCGATGTCGTTGACGGTGGTCGACAGCACCCGCTCGTACGGGGTGATGATGCGCCCCGCCATGTCGTCGGGCGACAGGCCCTGATACGTCCAGGCGGCCGCGATCACCGGCACCTTGATGTCCGGAAAGATGTCGACCGGGGTCCGCACGGCCGCCAGCACGCCGACGACCGCGACCAGGATGGCCATGACGATGAAGGTGAGCGGGCGCGATAGGGCGACCCTGACGATACCGATCACGGAGAGACTCCAATCCGAACGCGGCACGACTGGTGGCGACTCCCGGAGCCGCCAGACCTGCCCGACGATTCCCCTTTGCGGCAGCGCAGCAGGGAAATGCAAGGGTCAATGTTGCTTACATTTTCGGCGTGATGACCGCGAACGCACGCGTGCTTGTCACTGCTGGCGCGGTTCGATGGTTTCGACTGAGGGTGGAGCGGGTAACGGGAATCGAACCCGTGTATTCAGCTTGGAAGGCTGCTGTACTACCATTGTACTATACCCGCATGCTATTGAAACCATTGGGTTTCCAAGCAGGCTCCCGGTAGTGTTCCAACCCGGGAGCGGTGCGGCGATAGCGCGGGCGGATGATCGGTGCAAGCCGCTAGCCGTCGCGGCGCGCCACATACCGGTCGACGACGCGCGCGCGTCCTGTGCTAGATCGTCCGCTCAATCCTGAACCGGAGCGCTGCCATCGTCGGGCCAAGTGTCATCGTCGCGATCCTGACCTATGGCGCGCTGCTGTTCGGGATCGCCTGGATCGTCGACCGGCGCGGGCTGTCGGTGCGGCTCCAGCGGATCGCCTATCCGCTTTCGCTGGCGGTGTATTGCAGCAGCTGGACGTTCTTCGGCGGGGTCGGCACCGCGGCGACGCGGGGGTGGGATTACCTCGCCATCTATCTCGGCCCGGCACTGGTGTTCCTGCTCGCGCCGAAGTTTCTCGCGCGTCTGGTGCGGCTGGCGCGTGAGGAAGGGTCGAGTTCGATCTCCGACTTCATTTCCGCGCGTTACGGGCGGAGTCGCGGGACGGCGGCGATCGTCGCTGGGACGGCGTTGCTCGCGTCGGTGCCGTATATCGCGCTTCAGCTGCGATCGGTGACGCTGAGTTTTGGCGCAATCGCGGGCGTGGGGAGTTCGGCGGAGGTCGGCACGTTCGTCGCGCTGTTGCTGGCGGTGTTCGCGATCGTCTTCGGCGCGCGGCGGTATGAGGTCGCCGGGCGCAACCCCGGCGTGGTCGCGGCGATCGCAGCGGAGTCGCTGATCAAGCTGCTGTGTTTCGTCGTGCTCGGGGTGGTGACGGTGGCGCTGCTCGCCGACGTGCCGGCGGAGATACTGGCGCCGCCGATGGCGCGGCTTCGGTCCGGCTTTACCTGGGGGGCGCTGACGTCCGATTTCTGGGTTCGGACGCTGCTGTCGGCGCTCGCGATCCTGTGCCTGCCGCGGCAATTCTATGTCGGCGTGATCGAAGCGCAGGGTCCGGACCCCATCACCCGAGCGCGCGCGCCGTTCATCGCGTACATGGTCGTGATCTCGCTGCTCGTGCTGCCGCTGGCGCTCGCCGGGATGACGCTGTTGCCGGATGGTGCAGAGCCCGATCTGTATGTGCTGGCGGTGCCGTTGCAGCAGGAACATCACCTCGTCGCGTTGCTCGCGTTTTTGGGTGGCTTCTCGGCGGCGACGGCGATGGTGGTGGTCGAGACGATCGCGCTGTCGACGATGGCGACCAACGACCTGCTCGCGCCGCTGCTGCTGCGGCGGCATGGCGACGCGGGCGAAGGCGAGCTGGGGCGGCGGATGCTGCGCGTGCGGCGGGTGATCATCGCGGCGATCGTCGCGATTGCGCTGGTGTATGGCCGGAGTCTTGGTGCGGACCTGCCGCTTGCGTCGATCGGGCTGATCGCGTTCGCCGGGGTCGCTCAGTTCGCGCCTGCGCTGGTCGCAACGGTGGGGTGGAACTTTGCCAACCATACGGCCGCACGTGCCGGCCTGATCGGTGGGGTGATCGTCTGGATCTATTGCCTGCTGCTGCCGTCGATCGGCGAGGGTGTCGGGCCGGCGCTGGCGCAGTTCACGCGGGGTTGGCTCGATCCCGATGCGTTGCTCGGCTGGCGGATCGGCTCGCCGTTGGTCAATGGCACCGTGTGGAGCCTTGGCGTCAACGTCGCGCTGATGGCCGGGCTGCATTTGCGCGAGCGGCATCGGGGGAACGCGGCGCTCGATCACGTCACGACGTTGGGCGAATTGCGAATGCTGGTCGCGCGGTTCGTCGGCGATGGCGAGGCGGAGGCGATCGGCGTCGCGTCGCCCGATCTACGTGCGCCAATCGACGGCCCGGCCGCGCGCACCGCCGAGCGGTTGATCGCGGGCGTAATCGGCGCTCCGTCGGCGCGGAAGATCGTCGCGTCGAGTATTGCCGGGTCGGCGATCGACGTCAGCGACGTGGTCCGCCTGCTCGACCAGCGCGGGCGCTCGCTGCGGTTCTCACGGACGCTGTTGTCGGCGACGCTGGAGACGATCGATCCGGGGGTCAGCGTGATCGACGCTGATCTGCGGCTGGTCGCGTGGAATCCTCGCTATGTCGAGATGTTCGATTATCCCGAAGGGTATGTCGTGGTCGGGCGCTCGATCGCCGACCTGATCCGCTACAATGCCGAGCGCGAAGGTATCGCGGGCGATATCGCGGCGCATGTCGGGCGGCGGGTGGCGCACCTTGCGCGCGGGACGCCGCATAGTTTCGAGCGGCAACGGCCGTCGGGACGGTGGATCAAGATGGTCGGGCGGCCGATGCCGGGTGGCGGGTACGTCCAGAGTTTCACCGACATCACCGCGGAGAAGGAGGCGCAGGCCGATCTCGAGGCGCGGGTGGCGGCGCGGACACAGGATCTGGCACGGTCGAACCACATGCTGGGCGAGGCGCGCGCGATTGCCGAGACCGCGACGCGTGACAAGACGCGGTTCCTGGCGGCGGCGAGCCATGACCTGTTGCAGCCGTTGCATGCGGCGCGGCTGTTCTGCGCGGCGCTGGCGGAGGACAGGGCGCCGCATCAGGCGGAACTGGTGCGCGCGATCGATGGCGCGATTGGGTCGGCGGACACGTTGCTGCGTGCGCTGCTCGATGTGTCGCGGCTCGATGCGGGGGGCGTCGTGCCGAAGGTCGAGCGGTTTGCGCTGGGGGCGTTGATCGAGGAGCTGGCGGTGCAATTCCGGCCGTTGGCGGGGGAGCGCGGGCTGGTACTGGCGGCGCATCCGGGGGCGTTCAGCGTGGCGACGGATCGGTCGCTGCTGCGGTCGATATTGCAGAATTTCCTGTCGAATGCGGTGCGCTATTCGGCTGATGGTCGGATCTGGATTGGGGCGCGGCGGAGGGGCGACGATGTGTTGATCGAGGTGCGCGATAACGGGCCGGGGATCGCGGCGGGTGACCGCGAGCGGATCTTCGAGGAGTTCGAGCGGCTGGAGAGCAAGGGGAGCGCGGGCGGCGGCGTCGGGCTGGGGCTGGCGATCGTTCGGCGGATCGCGCGGTTGCTCGGGTCGGCGGTGGAGTTGCGGTCGGACTTGGGGCGGGGGACGACGTTTGCGGTGCGTGTGCCGCTTGCGCCTGCCGGGCTGGATGTTGTGTTGCCGACGCCTCTGGCCAGCCGTGCGCTGGTGCCGGGGTTGCGGGTGCTGTGTCTCGACAACGACGCGACGATCCTGGCGGCACTCGATGCGGCGTTGCGGGCGCGGCGGTGCGTGCCGTTGCTGGCGGCGACGATCGCCGAGGCGATGGAACTGGCGGCGGACGAGGAGCCGGACGTGGCGCTGGTCGACTTTCATCTGGACGAGGCGGAGGACGGCCTGGATGTGGTTGCGCGGTTGCGGGCGATGGTGCCGGCGCCGGCGATTGCGCTGGTGACGGCGGATCGTGCGGTTGCCGACGATCCGCGGTGTGTTGGGCTGGTGGTGTTGACGAAGCCGGTGGTGCCGGCGAATTTGTGGCGGTTCATCGAGGATGCGTCTGCTGCCGCGGCGCGGGGGAGTTGAGGCTCCCCCGCAAGGGGGAGGTGGCAGGCGTTTGCCTGACGGAGGGGGAGGAAAGAGGGAACTGCTGTTGCATGTTCCTCCCCCTCCGTCGCCTCCGGCGCCACCTCCCCCTTGCGGGGGAGGATCAAGCCGCGGACACAAGCCGTCATCCTGACGAAAGTCAGGATCCAGAGCCACGATCGGGGCGGGTGGTATCCTGGGTCCTGACTTTCGTCAGGATGACGTTGTCCGCGGCTAATCGGCGAAATGTATGTCCATCGCTCTTGCCGCGAGTACGGCTTGCGTGCGGTTCTGGACGCCGAGTTTGCGGAGGATGGCGGTCATGTGACCTTTTACTGTGCCTTCGGAGATGCCTAGGTCGAAGGCGACTTGCTTGTTCAGGCGACCGGCCAGCACGCCGAGCAGGACCTTGAGTTCGGTTGGGGTGAGGCTTGCGACGCGCGCGGACATTTCGTCGACAGGGGCGCCTTCGGTTGGCGCGTCTCGTTCGCCGGCCAGGGCTCGGGCTACGGCGTTTTCCAAGGTGGCGAGGTCGGCGGTTTTCGAGACAAAGCCGACGGCGCCATACGCCCGCGCACGCGGTGCCGCCTCGGCTTCGTCGGCCGAGGAGATCACCATGATCGGCGTGTCGGGGCGTTCGGCGTGGAGGAGCGCGACGCCGGCAAAGCCTTCAGACCCCGGCATGCGCAGGTCGAGGAGGATCAGGTCGAGCCGTTCCGCCCCCCGCACCGCATCGACCGCTTCGCAGAGCTGCCCCGCCTCGATCACCACTGCGTCGGGCGCGGCGCGGCTGACCGCCAGTTTGAGCGCCTGGCGGAACAGCGGGTGGTCGTCGGCGATGAGGATCGTGCGGGTCATGCCGGTACGGGAGCGGCCTCCTCGCGACCCGCGATCAGCGCGTCGACGACCGCGGGATCGGCGAGCGTCGAGGTGTCGCCGAGCTGGTCGAGCTGGTTCTCCGCGATCTTCCGCAGGATGCGGCGCATGATCTTCCCCGAGCGCGTTTTCGGGAGCGCCGGCGCGAACTGGAGAATGTCGGGGGTCGCGATCGGGCCGATCTCGCGGCGGACCCATTGGACGAGTTCCTTGCGCAGCTCCTCGCTCGGCTCGGCGTTCGCGTTGAGCGTGACGTAGGCGTAGATGCCCTGGCCCTTCACGTCGTGCGGCATGCCGACGACCGCGGCTTCGGCGACCTTCGAATGCGCGACGAGGGCGCTCTCGACTTCGGCGGTGCCCATGCGGTGGCCGCTGACGTTGATGACGTCGTCGACGCGGCCGGTGATCCAGTAATAACCGTCCTCGTCGCGGCGGCAGCCGTCGCCGGTGAAATACTTGCCGGGATAGGTCGAGAAATAGGTCTGGAAAAAGCGCTCGTGATCGTTCCACACGGTGCGCATCTGGCCGGGCCAGCTGTCGGCGATGACGAGGTTGCCCTCGACCGCGCCCTCAAGGACTTTCCCGTCGGCATCGACCAGTTCCGGAAGCACGCCGAATAGCGGCTTGGTCGCGCTCCCGGGCTTGAGTGCGGTCGCACCGGGCAGTGGCGAGATCATGTGGCCACCCGTCTCGGTCTGCCACCAGGTGTCGACGATCGGGCAGCGGCCGTCGCCGACGACATTGTGATACCAGTTCCACGCCTCGGGATTGATCGGTTCGCCGACCGAGCCGAGCAGGCGCAGCGACTTGCGGCTGGTGCGCGTCACCCAGTCGTCGCCCTCGCGCATCAGCGAACGCAGTGCGGTCGGTGCGGTGTAGAGGATGTTGACCTGGTATTTGTCGACGATCTGCCAGAAGCGGCTGTGATCGGGGTAGTTGGGCACGCCCTCGAACATCACGGTGGTCGCGCCGTTGGCGAGCGCGCCGTACAGCGAATAGGTGTGGCCGGTGACCCAGCCGACATCCGCCGCGCACCAGAAGATCTCGCCGGGGCGGTAGTTGAAGACGTATTCGTGCGTCATCGACGCCCACACCAGATAGCCGCCGGTCGAGTGGAGTACGCCCTTGGGCTGGCCGGTCGAGCCGCTGGTGTAGAGGATGAACAACGGGTCCTCGGCGTTCATCGGCTCGGGTGCGCAGTCGGTCGACTGTCCCTCGACGCACTCCGAATACCAGCAGTCGCGGCCTTCGGTCATCGTGACCTTGCCGCCGGTGCGACGGACGACGATGACGGTCTCGACCGCGAGATCGCCGTGGTCGAGCGCGGCGTCGACATTGGCCTTCAGCGGCACGGTCTTGCCGCCACGCAGACCCTCGTCGGCGGTGATGACGATGCGGCTGTCGCAGTCGTGGATGCGGTTGCACAGGCTCTCGGGCGAGAAGCCGCCGAACACCACCGAATGGATCGCGCCGATCCGCGCGCAGGCGAGCATCGCGAACGCCGCCTCGGGGATCATCGGCAGGTAGATGGTGACGCGGTCGCCCTTCTTGACGCCCTTCGCCTTCAGCGCATTGCCGAGCTTCGAGACCTCATCGCGGAGTTCGGCGTAGCTGATCTTGCGGTCGTCGGCGGGGTCGTCGCCTTCCCAAAGGATCGCGGTCGCGTCGGGGCGAGCGTCGGCGTGGCGATCGACGCAGTTGGCGGCGACGTTGAGCTGACCGTCCTCGAACCAGCGGATGTGGAAGTCGCTCTCGTCGAACGAGGTATCCTTGATCTTGGTCGGCGGCACGATCCAGTCGAGGCGCTTGGCCTCCTTCGCCCAGAACGCGTCGGGATCGGTCGCGGCCTCGGCATACATCCGGTCATAGGCGGCGGCGTCGATCAGGGCGTCCTTCGCCCATTCCGCGGGGACGGGATAGCTGGCCTCGGTCATCTGGCTCTCCTTTTGCCGCGCTGTACGCGGTCGCGTTCGGGCGATCATCCCTAACCAAAGTAAGGGATGGACGCAGGTTCGCAATGCGCCATGATGACGGCGCTGCTATCCACGCGTCAGATCAGTGGAAGAGAGCAGAGACGGGGATGACACGTATGGCGTTTACGAAACGGCTGGCCTTGACGGCCTTGTTGGCTGGTACCGCGCTGGTGCCGGGCATGGCGCAGGCGCAGACCGCGCGTGAGGTCGAACTCGAGACGCGGTTGAAGGCGCTGGAGGCGGCTGTGCAGGATCTGCGCGGCGAGCTGAACGCCGCGCGGGCGACGGCAGCGACCGCGTCCCAGCCTGCTGCTCCGGCGACATCGACCTCCGCACCGACCGCGGTCGCGTCCGCGCCGAACGATCTGCATCCGTCCGCGCCGATGGGCCCGACCGCGCCGACCGCGCTCGCCGAAGCGAAGGCACCAGGCGCGGCGCCGTCCACCGACGGGTTCAAGGTCGCCGGGACGACGGTCAAGTTGAACGGCTTCATCAAGACCTGGGCATCGGTCAGCCGCTACAGCGGCGGCAACATCGCGCCGGAATCGGTCGGTCGCGACTTCTATTTCCCGAGCATGACTCCGGTCGGCGGCCGCAACGAAGGCAACAGCGTCGAGGCGCATGCCAAGCAGACGCGCATCGTACTGGGCACCGAAACGCCGATCGCCGGGCATACGCTGAAGGGCCTGCTCGAAGTCGATTTCCAGGTCGTGCCGGGGACCCAAGGCAACCAGCGCGTCGTCAACGGTTACAACCCGGGTTTACGCCGTGCGTTCTTCACGTTCGACAATTGGCTGTTCGGGCAGGAGTGGACCAACTTCCAGTATATCGGTGCCCTGCCCGAGACGACCGACTTCATCGGACCGTCGGAGGGCACCGTGTTCGTCCGCCAGGCGCAGATCCGCTATACGCGCAAGCTCAACGACACGCTGTCGCTGTCAGTCGCGGCCGAAAACCCGGAGACGGCATCGACCAGTCTGGCTTCGGCGACGATCGTCGAGAATGCCGACGATCGCCTGCCCGACGTCACCGCGCGCCTCAACTACAAGACCGCGTTCGGCGAGTTCTCGCTGGCCGGCCTCGCGCGCCAGCTAACGATCGATACGGGTGCGCTCAAGGACAGCGCCACCGGCTGGGGTGTATCGTTCGCGGGCAAGGTGCCGCTCGACGCCAAGGGCCGCTCGGACATCCGCTTCATGGTCACGCATGGCGACGGGATCGGCCGTTATGTCGGCCTCGATCTCGCCCCCGACGCGGTGTTCGTGCCGGTAGTCGGCGCGCGGCTGTATACGCCGAGCCTGACCGCAGGGTTCGCGGCGTTGAAGCTCGGCTGGACCGACAAGCTGCGCTCGACCTTCATCGGTAGCGTCCAGTCGATCGACTATCCGACCGGCGGCGAGCCCGTCGGCGCGAGCGACTCGGCGTGGAGCGCGTCCGCCAACCTGTTCTACTCGCCGATCAAGAACATCGATCTCGGCGTCGAATTCCGTCACGCCGAGCGCGAACTGGTCGACGGGCAGGTCGGCAAGATGGACCGCGGCGAGCTTGCGGCGCGGTACTCGTTCTAAGGCGTGATTTCACGATCCTCCCCCGAAAGGGGGAGGTGTCGCCGAAGGTGACGGAGGGGAGGATGCGGAACAATGGTCATCGCGTTCCTCCCCCTCCGTCAGGCAAGCGCCTGCCACCTCCCCTGGCGGGGGAGGATCAGCAGGCCGCTTGGCCGGCATTTCTAGTTTTTCATAAGTCGGCGGAGATCGGCTGTTCCATCCAATTTTCCTTCTGAGAGGACACTGCCATGGCGACTACAACAGGGGATGCTTCGCCCCTCGGGCACGTGAAGCAGAGCCAGCCGCTCATCATCATCGCGTCGTCGCTCGGCGCGGTGTTCGAATGGTATGATTTCTACCTCTACGGCCTGCTGGCGACGATCATCACCGCGCAGTTCTTCTCGGGCGTCAACGAGACTACCGGGTTCATCTTCGCGCTCGCGGCGTTCGCGGCCGGGTTCGCGGTGCGGCCGTTCGGTGCGCTGGTGTTCGGGCGGATCGGCGATGTCGTCGGGCGCAAGAACACGTTCCTCGTGACAATGGCGATCATGGGCCTGTCGACCTTCCTGGTCGGCCTGCTGCCAAGCTACGCCTCGGTCGGCGTCGCCGCGCCGATCGCGCTCGTCGTGTTGCGCCTGTTGCAGGGCCTCGCGCTCGGCGGCGAATATGGTGGCGCTGCGACCTATGTCGCCGAGCACGCGCCCGACAAGAAGCGCGGGCTGTTCACCAGCTTCATCCAGACCACCGCGTCGCTCGGGCTGTTCGCAGCGTTGCTGATCGTCATCGGCGTGCGTACGCTGGTCGGCGAAGAAGCATTCGCGGCCTGGGGCTGGCGTATCCCGTTCATCGTCTCGATCGCGCTGCTCGCGGTGTCGCTCTGGATCCGCATGCAGCTCGAAGAGAGCCCGGTGTTCCAGAAGATGAAGGACGAGGGCAAGACCTCGAAGGCGCCGCTGACCGAGGCGTTCGGGCAGTGGAGCAACCTCAAGGTCGTGCTGATCGCATTGTTCGGTGCGGTCGTCGGCCAGGGCGTCATCTTCTATACCAGCCAGTTCTACGCTTTGTTCTTCCTCGAGAAGAACCTGCGCGTCGACGGACCGACCACCAACATCCTGATCGCGATCGCACTCTTGATCGCGACGCCGGCGTTCATCTTCTTCGGCTGGCTATCGGACAAGATCGGGCGGAAATACATCATCCTTACCGGCTGCGCGCTTGCGGCACTGACGTACATGCCGCTGTTCCATGCACTGTCGAAGGCCGCCAACCCGGCGCTCTATGCGGCACAGGCGAATTCGCCGGTGAGCGTCGTCGCCAATCCCGACGAATGCTCTGTGCAGTTCGATCCGGTCGGCAAGAACAAGTTCGACAGTAGCTCGTGCGACATCGCCAAGGCGTATCTGGCGAAGGCTGGCATCTCCTATGCCAACGTGATCGCACCTGCAGGCACCGTCGCGCAGATCCACATCGGTGGCACGACCATCCCGGTCGTCAACCCCGCGGTCGTGTCTGGCCCTGACAAGGCGGCGGCGATCAAGGCGTTCGGTGCGGAAGTGAAGACCGCACTGACCGCAGTAGGATACCCCGAAAAGGCGGACCCGGCACAGATCAACAAGCCGATGGTCATCGCGATCCTCGTCCTGCTCGTGCTGTACGTGACGATGGTCTACGGGCCGATCGCCGCGCTGCTGGTCGAGCTGTTCCCGACGCGGATCCGCTACACTTCCATGTCGTTGCCTTATCATATCGGCAATGGCTGGTTCGGCGGGTTCCTGCCGACCGCGGCGTTCGCGATGGTCGCGGCGACGGGGGATATTTACTACGGCCTTTGGTATCCGATCGTCGCCTGCGCGGTGACGGTGCTGGTCGGGCTGGTGTTCCTGCCCGAGACGTTCCGTCGGTCGCTGCACGGCTAAAGTCTTCGGCCTGTAGTTGAACGACGAAGGGGTCGGTTTGGTTGAACCCAAACCGACCCCTTCGCTATTCCGACACTGTCACACCCGCCGCCCGATACGCTGGTGGCAAGGATCGCAACGGCGTCGTTTAGTAGGTCGACGCGTTCGTCGACGATACCGAACCATAGCGGCCACGCTCGGCAACGACTTCGTCGCGCGTGTACGCGGGCGCTGCCTCGTCGAAGCGCGTCCAGCCGTCCTGGCGATACGCTGCACCGCGGGTCGTCGCGTCGACCGAGCGATGACGATCGAGAACCGCTTCGGCCTCGGTCGCGAGGCTGTCGTCGACGCGTGCGCTGAGCAACGTGCCGCCGCGACGGACGCCTTCCGAATAAACATGTGCCTCGTCATCGGTGTGACCGGCGTCCTTCAGTGCGCCGACGATCGTGCCGGTTGCAGCACCGCCCGCTGCACCGATACCGGCACCGACGACGGTCGACGCGAGCCAGCCGGCGGCGACGATCGGCCCCAGGCCCGGGATCGCTAGCAGGCCGAGACCGGCGAGCAGGCCGCCGACGCCGCCGACGGCAGCACCGGTCGAGACACCGCGGCTGACATCGCCACGATCGTTGACGTCGTCCAGCGACGTGTCGTGATCGCCATGCGCGCCATCGGCGTTGTTGGCGACGATGCTGATCGAGTCGTGCGGCACGCCGAGACGCTCGAGATCGTTCAGGGCAGACTTAGCATCCGAATAATCGTCGAACAGGCGGGTAAGGGTCTTGGTCATCGTTTCTCTCCTGGAAAAATGGATCAGCGTGCGGTCACGTTGCCCTTGTAGTCGAGCCCGACATTGACCTTCTTGCCGGCCTTGATCGCGCTGCCGCGCCAGACGCCGTCCTTGTCCTTCGCCAGGCGCGAGACCGACTGGTAGCCGGCCTTGGTCAGTCGACCGCGAGCCTGGTCCTCGGAGAAGGAATTGGCGCCCTTGGCCGGTGCCGCGACATGGGCTGCATCGTTGTTCTTGACGGCGGGGTTGTGCGCGCCGGCATGCGTTGCGGTCTGCGCGACGGCGCTGGAGGCCAGCAGCATTGCGCCGCATGCCATGAATGCTCGAACGGTCATGATACTCTCCTGAGTTTCTGGTTTTGAAAATGGGGACAGTCGCCGGGTGGGAGGCGGCATGTCGACCACGCCGCCTCCCGGCCAGATCAGCGAACCGTACCGCGACGAAACATGTTGACGATCGCGAGCAGGATCACCGCGCCGACCAGCGAGATCAGGATCGACTGGATGTTGAGCGCGCCGTCCATGATCGATGCACCACCGATCAGCGGCGTGATCAGGAAGCCGGCCAGCAACGCGCCGACGATGCCGACGACGATGTTGAGGAAGATGCCCTGCTGCGCATCGGTACGCATGATCATGCTGGCGACCCAACCGATGAGCCCGCCGACGACGAGAAGAATGATGAGGTTCATGATGAGGCTCCTGGACGATGATGATACTGGGTGATGGTACAGGGGGCTCAACAGTCGGGATCGCCGATCCGTTCAGTTTCGGCGCCGCGCCAGGATTTTGCGATTGGTGCTCACATACCGGTCGTATTGGTACAAATGTAGCGCCAGGCACGGAACCGGAGCCCCCTTTTGGTCGCTGGACAGGCATGACCAAGACCAACGGCAAGCCGCTTCATGCCCCGACGCTGCATCACCTGGAACAGCTCATGACCGGGTTGCTCGAAGGCGTGATCCTGATGGATCCGACCGGCATGATCCTCAGCGCGAACCCGGCTGCGTTGCAGATGCACGGGGTGAAGGCGTTGGCCGACCTGGGCGAGACTGCGGACGATTACGCGGCGCGCTTTCGGCTGCGGTACCGTGACGGTCGCAAGCTGCCGCGCCGCGAATATCCGTTGATGCGGCTGCTCGCCGGCGAAAGCTTTCCCGACCTGATCGTCGAGGTCTCGGCACCGGATGCGGACGAGCCGCGCTGGGTGCATCAGGTCCGCGACATCGTCATGGACGAGGATGGCGGCGATCCCGATTGCCTGGGGATGGTCATCAACGACGTCTCCGAACGGTTCGATGCGGAGGACCGGTTCCAGGCGATGTTCCATGCGAACCCCGCCCCTGCCCTGATCATGCGGGTCGCCGACCAGCGCTATGTCCTGGTCAACCAGGGGTTCCTCGACCTGTCCGGCTACGACCGCGACCAGATCGTCGGCAAGACGCTGTTCGATCTCGACTTCCTCGCCGAGGTCGAGCGCAAGCCGTTCGTCAAGGAAAGGGTGGCGGCCGGCAAGACCGTGCCACAACTGGAGGCGGAACTGCCGCTCGCGGGGGGCGACAAGACGCTGGTCATCCTCGCCGGCCAACCGATCGAACTCGCCAACGAAGACTGCCTGTTGTTCACCTTCGCCGACCTAGAACCCCGACGGCGCGCGCAACTGGCGTTGCAGGCGAGCGAACGGCATTTCGCATCGGTGTTCGAGATGGCGCCCGTCGCGATGGTCATCACCAAGGGCGACGAGAACCGCATCGTGCAGGTCAACGCCGCGTTCAAGAGCCTCACCGGCTACACCGATCATGCAGTCGTCGACCGGATCGCCGACGATCTCCAGCTGTGGAACGACGCCGCACAGCGGGTGGCGCTGGAAACCGAAATCCGCGAGCGGAACGGTATTCGCGGCCACGATGTCCGCCTGCTGCACAAGAACGGCGAAACGCTGGACTGCCTCGTCTCCGCCGAACGGATCAGCGTCGACGGCACGCCCTGCGTCCTGTGGCTGTACCAGGACATCACGGCGCGCCGCCGCGGTGAACTCGAACTGGTCGAGGCGATCGACGCAGTGATGAAGGACGCCAACTGGCTCAGCCGGTCGATCATGGACAAGCTGGCGACACTGCGAAATCCACGCGCCGGCTCGGGTGTCACGCCCCCCACCACCGAACTCAGCAAGCGCGAGCGCGAGGTGCTCGAACTCATCTGCCAGGACCTCGACGATGCGGCGATCGCCACCCGGCTCGACCTATCGCGCAACACGGTGCGCAACCATGTCGCGCGGCTTTACGCGAAGATCGGCGTCAACCGACGCAGCGCCGCGATCGTGTGGGCGCACGAACGCGGCGTCGGGGCGTAACGCGTATCAGGCCTTGTGGTGCGCGTGGAACAGCTTGCCGCCCTCGACCACGTACACGACCGCCAGCACGCCCAGTCCGATCGCCAGATAACCGATCGCCAGCGGATAGGTGGTGCCGTTGTACGACTGGCCGATCAACGAGCCGACGATTACCGCGCCGACGCTGGTGATGAACCCCTGGATCGACGATGCGGTGCCAGCGATGTGCCCAACCGGCTCCATCGCCATAGCCCCGAAATTGGAACCGCAGAGACCAATGCACGTCATGCTCAGCGCCTGGAACAGCATGTAGGTCCAGAGCGATTCCGACCCTGCCGCGATCACGCCGATGTGGACCACCGACAGCGCGATCAGCCCCAATACGGCAGCCTGCGATATGAGGCGCGTGCCGAGGCGCTCGACCAGCCGGCTGTTGGCGAACGACGCGCACCCCATCGAAAACGCGCAGACCGCGAACAGGATCGTGAACCGCTCGCCGGCATGGAACTCGTCGACGAAGATCTGTTGCGCCGACGAGACGAAGGCGATGATCCCGCCGAACGTCATCGACGCCGCGACCGCATAGCCTGCCGAATAGCGGTTGGTCAGCGTCAGCGTGTACGCCTGGCGAAGCGATGCGAACGACAGTGGCGACCGGCGCTCAACCGGCAGCGACTCGCTCAACCGCATTACCGACCAGGCGAGGACGAACGCCGCAAAGCCTGCCAGCGCGTAGAAGATGAAACGCCACGGACCGAACTGGAGCAGCACCTGCCCCAGGCTGGGCGCCATGATCGGCACCAGGAAGAAGATCATCTGCGCGACCGACAGCGTGCGCGCCATCTGGCGACCCGAATACCGATCCCGCACGATCGCGACCGCGAGCACGCGCGTCGATGCGGACATCAGCCCTTGGAGAACGCGCGCGCCGAGCAGCGCGGCAAAGGTCTGCGATCCGGCCGCGAAGATACTCGCCGCGACGAATCCCGTGAGCGTGACGAGCAGGATGATCCGGCGGCCGTAGCGATCGGCGAGCGGCCCGTAGACGAGCTGCCCTGCGCCGAAGCCGAGCATGTACGCGGTGATGATCCACTGGCGATGGTTCGCGGTAGCGATGCCAAGCTGGTGGCCGATATCGGCGAGCGCGGGCAGCATCAGGTCGACGCCGAGCGCGTTGACCGCCATCAGCGCGGCGATGAAGGCGACGAACTCGCCTGGACGCATCGATGGGGCAGCAATTTTGTCGTTCATCGACGTCGCTTAGGACTGTCCCGGCTCGAACGCCATGCCCGAGCGCTGGACTCGATCGCGATGACGGAAAGGCGATGGCGACTGATCGAACGACGAGGATGCCGTCGACCAGTCGCCGGTGCGCTTACGGCTTCTTGAACTTGTAGACGAACTGGTCGGTCGTGCCGCGGATCGCAGGGTCGAACACCGGCTTGGTGTGATCGTCGGCCGGGTTGCGCAGTGCGGTGGACTCGCCAACGAACTTGAACCCTGCCGCCTGGACCTGTGCCTTGACTACCGCCGGGTCGATCCGGTGCCGCGTCTCGGTCCCGCCGAGGCCACTGCCGGGGGCATCCGCATGATCGATCACGACGTAGATGCCGCCGCGCTTGAGCATGTTGAACACCGCCTTGTCGAACGCCTTCAACGCGCCCTCGCCGCCGCCGTTGTTGGCAATGTCGTGGTAGTTCTGCACGGTCCAGAACAGGTCGACCGGCTTGGGCGAGGTCGGCAGGTTGGTAGTCTGGACGACGGCGGTGACGTTGGCGAGATTGCGCGCCTGAAGTGCGGGCAGCGTCTTCTCGGCGTATTTCGCGCCGGCAGCGGGCCAGACCGCGTAGACATGGCCCTTGGGTCCGACGACGCCGGTGAGGATGCGGGTCCAATAGCCCGCACCCGGCAGGTAATCGACGACGACGTTGCCCGGCCGCACGCCGGAGAAGGCGAGCACGTCGGCGGCCTTGCGGCGGGCATCGTCACCTTGCTGGTCGGCGCGCGCCGGACTGGCAAGCGCGCTGGTGACCGCGGGGCTGACCTTCTGCGCTTGCGCCGTCGGCGCGCCCACCGCGATCGTCATCGCCACTGCAACGCTCGTCCAGATCGTTTTCATCATCCGTCTCCCACCGTCCGGACGACAATGCCGGCTCGGTGGGGAGGATCGGCCGGAAGCCGGCGCTAGTCCAGATCGTTTTCACTGATGACGACGATCTCCTGGTCGGGATCGCGCGCCAGCGCGACGACGCCGAGTTCAGCGATCTCTTCGGCGTGCTGCTTGAAGATCGCCACGGCGTCGCCTTCGGGCGATACCGTGCTCAGCGCTTCGAGCACGTCGTACTGGACCGCGAACTGATAGCGTTCCTCGCTCACTTCGGCCTCGAACTCGACCTGGCGCAGGTCGCTATTGTCCTCGAGGGTCTTGGTATCGATGTTCAAACGGTCTTCGGCCATATCTTCGCTCCTGCTATGCGCCGACAACAGTCCGGGGGCGGATTCGAGCCATTCGGCCCCCGAAAAGTGCGGTTGCTTAAAGCCCGATTTGGAGGTTGGCGCGCAACGACAGCGCCACGCGGCCCTGTTGCTGCTCGGCGTTGAACTCGCCGCCCATCCGGAAGATGCCGTTGCCGCCGACGCCGCGCAGCTTGCCGACCCAGCCGCTGGTGCGCTTGTCGGGGGTCAGCGTGAACGACTGGCCGCCTTCGAACGACGCGGTGGTCGCGCCCAGGCCGCCGCCGACGATCTGGCGACGGCCGCCTTCGGCTTCGACGCGGAACCAGCCATTCTCGAACTTGGGTCCGCCGAAGTTCAGCCCGAGTGCGCCGCTGCCGGTGACCGCGAGCTCGTCGCTGGTCCGCGACCGGACGACGAGGTCGATCGCCTTGCCGCCGCCGGTCTCGCTGTAGCCGTCCTCCTTGAGCTTGTAATAGTCGATCGCAAGGACCGGGCGGAAGGTGAGCATGCCGGTGCCCGCCTCGTACGACAGGCCGCCGGACGCCGCGTACAGCGTGCCGTCCCAGTTGCCTTTTGCGGTCCGGGCGACGGCTTCGCTGCCGATCGCGCCGGTGAACTGCCGGACGCCGTCGAACTTCACCTTCGCCCCCGAAACGCGCGCATTGGCCTGCAGGCCGCCCCAATGCCCGCGCCAGTATCCGGCCAGCTCATACTGGTCCGAATTCACCTCGTTGTCCGTGCCGTCATCGGCATCCTGGCCGTGAAGATAGGCGAGCGAAGTGCCGAAATTGCCGACGCCCGTCTTGTATTCCGCGCCTGCCGAGACGCCCCAGCCGCTGATGTCGTAGCCCGCCGTGTCGGCGACGCTCTTCGACGTGCCCCACGCGACCTGAGTCACCCAATAGCCCCATTTGCCTTCGTCCTTGAACGGGCCGTGCGGGTCGGCGAGCAGGCGGGCGGTGGCGCGCGAGCCCATCGTCACGGTCTCGAACGTGCCGCCGGCATGGTCGGGCAACATCTGGCGGACCGAGCCGCGGAACGCGTCGGCTTCGGTGATGTTGAGGAACGCGCCACCGACCTTCGCGTCGTTGCCGAGCGCCTTGTAGATCGCGTCATACGCCGACGCCTGCGAGCGGTTGAGCCCAAGTTCGGTCGACGATTTACGCGCGATGTCGACGGCCAGGTCGTTGCCCGTGCCGGTCGCGATGCTGCCCTTGTAGAGGAACGGGAGCAACGTCGTGGTCGCGGTCAGGTTTGCGGCACCCGTCAGCGTGCCCGCGCGAAGGACGGTGTAGCGGCCTTCCGCATCGACGACGCTGGTGAGCTTCAGGGCGAGCTTCGAATCCTTGTCGAACGATGCCGTGCCCGCGACCTGGATCATCGTGCTGGTGCCGCCCGCCTTGTCGAGCGTCACGGCGAGGATACCGCCGCCGCCGACCGACAGCGACGCGATCGACGCAGCCTTGGTGATGTCGAGCGTGCCGCCGTTGACCGCGACCGCGAGGCCGCCCGAATTGGCGAGCGTGCCGGAGAAGCGCGACGTCCCGCCGAGCGTCAGCGTGTCGGTACCGCCACCGAAGTCCGCCGCGCCGCTGAACACCGAAGTCCCTGCGAGCGTGAGCGCGTCGTTGCCAGCGCCGAACACTGCGCCGCCGGAGAAATTGGCATCGCCCGACAGCGCGAGGCGGTTGTTGCCGCTGCCGAAGCGCGCAGTGCCGGTGACGGTACCGTCCGCGACGTCGAATACGTCGTTGCCGCTGCCGAAGCGGACGTCGCCGACGATCGCTGGCGCCGCGATGCCGGTCGCGACTGCGGTCTGGCGAACGATCGTGCCAGTGGTGTTCGCCGAAAGGTCAATCGCGACGTTGCGCTCGGACGTCGCAAGCGCGCCCGACGCGCCGATGCCGCCGCTGTTCTCGACCAGCGTCACGGTGCCCGAGCGATCGAGGATGGCGATCGCGGTGCCATCGGCGGCCTGTGCGGTCGCCTTGATCGTGCCGCTGTTGCGGACCGTGGCGACGGATGCGCCGGTGTCGACCAGGACCGCCGTCGAGCGCGATGCGGTCGTGCCGCCGCCTGCCGCGGAGATCGTGCCGGCATTACGGATCTCGGGCGCGGACGCGCCCGTGCCGAGCTTCAATGCCGTCGCACTTGCGCCGTTCGCTACGGCAGCGACCGTGCCGTTGATGCCGATCCCGCCCGCGATCGTCACCGCGCCGCCAAGGCCACCGATCGCCAGGCCGTTGCCCTCGATGCCGCCATAGACGCCACTGCCTGCAATGCCGCCGTCGACGATCAGGCCGAAGCCGGTCCCGGTGCCGGCGACCGCGCCGATCGCAACCGCGCGCGTGGCCGATCCGATCTGCACTGCCGGCGCAGCGCCGAACGAAGTGATCGCCGCCGAGCCTTCGGTGGCGTCGGGAAGACCGTCCTTGTCCTCGTCGGTGTCGGTCGTGCTCGCGTCCTTCGGCGGGATCGCGAAGATGATCCCGCCCGAGACGTTGCCCGCGACGACCAGTGCGGATCCGCCCTGCAACAGGTCGTCGGCGTCGAGCTTCGAGACGTCGGCCGGCGCCGTGGCATAGCGATAGCCGGTCGAGCCGAGCGCGCCCTGCACTACCAGCGCACCCGCGATGTCGCCATCGACGCGTGCGGCGACCGCGCCCTGCCCGATCGCCGCGATCGTGCCTGCTAGCCGGACGTTGCCGGTGACGTCGGCGATCCGCACGCCGGTCGATCCGTTGCCGGTGACCGAGGTCTGGCCGTCGTGCGTGAAGGCGCCGGTCAGCGGTCCGCCGAGCCAGATGCCGGCGGAGTTGTTGCCCTTCACCGTGATCGCGCCGCTGTTGACGATCGCGCCCGTGTACGCGCCCGCGGTGCGGATGCCGGTGCGTCCGGTGCCCGCCGCGAACGGGCCATCGAGGTCGCCGTCCTTGTCGGTGTCGGTCGCGACATAGCTTTCGTCGATGATGATCTTGCCGCTCGCCGCGTTGGTGATCCCGCCGCCGGTGCCGGCGTTGGCGAGGATGCCGGTCGATCCGTCGGCGTTGGTGACCTGGATCGTGCCCTCGTTGGTGACCGAGTTGACGCTGTCGACGGTGACCGCCGTGCCGGTGGTCGGCGTCACCGAACCGGCGGCGGCGATGCGGATATTGTCGGGCGCACCGGCCTTGATCGTCGAGGTCCGCACCGCGTCGGTCCGCTTGGTGTCGATCACGGTCTGCGCCTGGGCGCCCGTCGTTACCGCGAACAGGCAGGTGGTGGTCAGCAGGAGACGACGCATACGGAACCCTTTTCGATGTGTTTTCGAGAAGAGGACGGAGACGCTGCTCGCGAACCTTTAACGTTGATGCAGCATGGCGCGGCACCAGGACCGCGGCGGCGCGTTATCGGCCCAACATCTTCAGGGAAACGCCAGCATGATCACCACCATCGCCGAACTCGACCGCATCCGCGACGACAGCAAGCGCCTCGTCACGACGCGCTCGGTGATGTCGGCGGGCGCGGCGGTCGTGCCGATCCCCGGCGCTGACATCGTCGCGGATATCGGCCTGCTTACCAAGCTGCTCCCCGAAATCAGCAAGCGCTTCGGGCTCGATCACGAACAGGTGCAGAAGCTCGAGCCACAGCTTGCGCAACAGGCGCTCGTGATGGCGTCGAGCTTGGGCAACACGATGATCGGCCGGATGGTGACCAAGCGCATCGTCGTCGCGCTCCTCCGCCGCGTCGGCGCCCGCATCGCGGTGGGGTCGATGGCGAAGTTCGTGCCGTTCGCGGGCTCGGCGGTGGCGGCGACGATCAGCTTCGGCGCGATGAAGCTCGTCGGTAATTCGCACGTGGAGGATTGCTACAAGACGGCGCTGGCGTTGCTGCCGGCTGACCAGCGCGCATTGGTGAACGCGAAGGGGTGAACTAACGCCTTCTGGCTCCCCTCCCTGGAAGGGAGGGGCTGGGGGTGGGTCGGCCCGCCTGAGCCACCACCATTCGAACATGCGGAAGCCGACCCACCCCCTACCCCTCCCTTCCAGGGAGGGGGGAAAGTTAGAAGGCTGCGTCCAGGCCTATGCGGATCGCCCGAGGACGCTGCGGCGTGATCTGCCCACTCCCGACCTGGAACGGCGTTCCCAGCGCGAACCTGTTGCCGACGCTGTCGGTCAGATTCGTGACCCCGAGCGTCACGCCCAACGCAGGCCGCCCGATCCGCGCGGTCAGCGCGGTATCCAGATAATCCCCCTGCTCCTCGCCCAGCACCGGGCCGACACCCAACCGCGACCGCCCGACATAGCGCGCCCAGCCATACACCCGCAGTTCCAGATCCCGCCCGATATCACGCCGGTAATCCGCCCCCAGCCGCCCGGCATAGCGCGCGATGTTCGGCACTTGGCTCATCCGCGCGAGCGCCACAAACAGGGCCGCGCTCGGTTCGGTCACGCGGCTGTCGTTATAGGTGAAGCCCGCGTCGAGCGTCAGCCCGGCAACCGGCTTCCACCCGCCCGCCGCGCTGAACGTCCAGATCCGCCCGTCACCGATATTGGCGGTACTCGGCAGGCCCGTAGCGTCGATGAAGTCCGCCTGGATATCCTGCCAGATCGTGTGCGAGACGCTCGCCGTTAGGTACGCACGATCGACACCAGCGAGCCCGAAGCGCATGCCGGTCTCCAGCGTCCGCACGCGATCATTCTCGAACCGCCGCACGAAATCGCTCTCGATCGCGAGCCCACCGGGCCGAAACCCCTGCTGGTAGCGGCCGTACAGCGACACCTTCGGCAACACCGCCGCGATCAGCGAGGCGGACGGCAGCACGCTCGTTTCGATCCGGTCCGCGGTCACGCGCGAACGGGCGAGCGCGACCGCCTCCAACCGCGCCGGTGCGATGTCCTCGCCGGTCCCCGCGAGCGATGCCCGCGTGACCCGCGCGCCGGCGGTGGCGGTCAACCCGCGCACCAGTTGCACGCTCCCCTCGCCGTACAGCGTCGCCTCGTCGATGCTGTTGGTCACGCCCGTCACCGGCGCGGGCGCATCGACCGGGCCGAGCGAGCGCGACAACCGCGTGCGATTATGCGTGTAACTGCCGCCGACTATCCAGCCGAACCCGTTGCGCATCGGCCGCCATACCCGCGTCTCGTTCGCGATCATGTCGGTCGCATTGCGCTGCGCGAACACGCGCGGGCTGCCAGGGGCTGTCGTCAGGGGACTACCGAATGCAGGCCAGTTGGTAATCGGTAGCGTCGGATCGACTGCCGGCAGGGTCGCGTCGTACCGCTCGGTCAGGGCCTGGCTGACGATCCCGGTCGAGGATTTGACCTTCAGCCCGCCGATCTCGCCCGACACGACGACCTGCCCCATCGTATAATCTGCGGAGAAGCCCTGCACGATCGCGCTCGACCGTGTCAGAGCAGGCGCATCGCGGTCGGCATATTGGCTGTCGTCGCCCTTGGTCCATTGCCCGATCCCACCGAGATCGACCGTCCAGCCATTCCCCGCATCGAACCGCAGCGCCGCCCTGCCACCACCGATCCGCGTCCGGTTGACGTCGCGCCGGTCGAGCAACGGGTTGTCGATATAGCCGCCCTCGCTAACGCCGTAGCCGACAACGCGCAGCGCCACGCGCTCGCCGAGCGGCACATTCAGCGTCGCTCCCAGATCGGCGCCGGGATCGCCGTGCCACGTCGCCGAGAGTCCGCCTGCGATCGACGCCGATACCGCGCCGATTTCCGGCGCGTTCGGCACCGTCCGGATGATGCCACCGAGCGAACCGGCGCCGTACAGCGTCCCCTGCGGTCCCTCCAGCACCTCGACCGAGGCAATATCGTACATCCGCAGATCGGGGTCGGGCGCGTTGTAGCTCAGCCGCAGGTCGCCGAAATACTGGCCCACGGTGGTCTGGGTCGGCCCGGTGAAGCTGGAATCGGCAATGCCGCGGATGAACAGCTTGTTGCGGCCGGCGCCGAGATGCGTCGACGATACGCTGGCCAGCCGCGCGAGGATCGCCTCGGTCCCGCCCGCGCCGCCGAGCGCGAGGTCGACGCCGTCGAGTAACGCCACCTGCCCTGCGAAATCGCGCAACCGGACATCGCGCTTGCTGCCGGTGACGACAATGTCCGCGCCCTGGACCGCCGGTGGAGCGGCGATCGGAACGACTTTCGGCCGCTTCACCCGAACGACGCGGGGCGTGCGGGCAGTCAGCCGCCACCCGAATGAGCCCGCTGCGACGACGTCCGCATTCGCCGCAGTCGCCAGCCGGTCCAGAGCCTCGCGCGCGGTCATCCGCCCGCGTACCGCCGGCACGCGACGCGCCCACAGTCCCGGATCGCCGACGACGATACTTGTCCCCGACTGCCGCCCGAGCGCCAGCACCGCATCCCCAAGACGCCCCGCCGGCAAGTCGACCGCCCCCTGCCCCGCCTGCGCAGGAGAGGCGACGGCGAGCGCCGCGACGACCAGACATCCGCGCATCCTCACGAGCGGGAGGACATCACCCAGTGACCGCCACGCTTGCGGATCGAGACACCCAGCAACGGCGCGGCAAGCCGGGGATCGCCTGACAGCTTGGCGGTCGCGATGCTGCCGCTGAACGCGCGCTTCGCGACGCCCGGATCGGCGCGCAGGTCGACGCCGAGTGCGCGCGACAGGTCGTCCGCGACCTCCGCCAGCGTCGCGCCTTCATACGCCAGCACGCTGTCGCGCCACGATCCGACGCTGGCGACATCGACCGCGGTCACGGTCGCCTTGCCGTCGCGCACGACCAGCCCCTGCCCCTTCACGAGCCGGATGCCGCCCTGTCCCGGATTATAGTCGACCGCGCCTTCCGACACCGCGACACGCGTTTCGCCGCGCGCGTGCTTCACGTCGAACGCGGTGCCGACATCGACAAGCCGCGCGCCGCCGACGCTGACCTCGAACGGATCGCTGTCGTCGTGTCGGACCACGAACATCGCCTCGCCGCGCTCCAGCGTCGCGATCCGCGGATCGTCGCGATCGAGCATAAGGCGCGTCGCACCACCCATCGCGATCGTGCTGCCATCGGCGAGCCGAACCGTCCGCATCGCTCCTGCCGCGGTTTCGACGGCATAGGGATGCGCGCGCGTCTCAAGTGACTCATACCCCACGAACAGCGCCAAGGAGGCGGCGATCGCTCCACCGGTCCAGACCGGCCAGCGCCTCCGCGCAGGCTGCATCGCGATCGGCGCGACCTGCACGGGCGGCACCGTCGCCGCCATCTCCTCGATATCCATCGACATCGCATGATACGCCGCAGCATGGCGCGGGTCCGCCTCCAGCCAGGCGTGGAACGCCGGCCAGTCGTCGAACGCATCGCTGCCGGTCCGGACGACCCAGTCCAGCGCGGTCTCGTTCAGCGTGCGTGCTTCGATGTCGTCATGCTCCACCATCATGGCCTCCTATAGCCGAAGACGGAGACGTTGCGATCAAGCCTCATCGTAACGTCGCTTCGCATCGATCATCGCGCGATACGCCTTCCGCAGATCGCCCTCGACCGTACTAAGACTCACCCCGAACTCCGCCGCGACCACGCGCTGCTCGACCCCGTCGATCCGGTGGCGCCGGAATATCCGCGCCGCCCGGTCGCCGACCGACTGCAACGCCGACTCCGCCAGCGCCGCCTGCTCGCGCGCGATCACGACGCGTTCGGCGGATGGCTCCTCGGATCGGTCGAGCGACGGTCCCCCCGTCGCCTCGGTCCATTCGCGATCGCGCTTCTCCGCCTGCCGCACCGCGCGGTGGCGATCCAGCATCAGGTTGTTCGCCATCCGGTAGAGGTACGATAGCGGCGACGCGATCGGTCCGGTCGGGGCAGTCTGAATCCGCACCCACAGTTCTTGCACGAGATCTTCCGCATCGGTCGCGCCGAGCGAGCGGATAAACCGAAGCAGCGTATCGCGATTTGCTATGAAAACGGCCTCAAGGCCCGAGGAGTCCATGTCATGCCCGTGTCGATAGGCCGCCGATCGGCGCTCGGCGGCACCGTGTTCCCGGCGGGACGTACAGCGCTTGGCGGGGCGACACAATCGACCCGCCTCGCCACCTATCGATGCAGCAGCGTCCAGCCCTGCGGCAGATAGTCGGTCGACATGTAATAATAGAACAGGCACGTCCCGTCGCGGCGATAGGTGCCGCCCTTGACGAGGCCCAGGGCGGTGCTGCCCTCGAACACCGGCGCGCCGCTGTCGCCGGCCTTGCACGTCGGCCCCTCGACCGCGACCCAGGTCGGCAGGCACGCGCCGCCGCACAGATCGCCCGCCGGCGCGAAATCGACCATCGCGATCACCGCGCAGCTATACCCGGTCCGCTCGCCGCGATGACACACGAAGTCGCCCGCGCGCGTGCTCGTGCGGTAGCGCCACGTCGCGACGGGCCGCGCGAGCGTCTTGGCGGTATCGGCATAAAACAGCGGCGCGTAGCCGACGTCAGGGGCCGTCGCGACGTTGACCTGTACGTCCTGATACCCCCAGCCCCATTGCCCGACGAACGCCAGCGGCCACTCCTCGCGGCTACCGTCCGAAGGACGCTTGCCGACATAGGAGAGCGTGTCCGGGCAATGCGCTGCCGTAACCACGCCATTGCGCACGCCGTCGGACACGACGAAGCCGGTCGTGCAGGCATAACGCTTGCCATCGACCGTCCCGACGACGCGCCCGCCACCCTCGATCGCGCCGCTTTCTACCGGGGTGGGTATGAGCGTGGAATCCGGAACGACCTGATCCTGCGCCATGTTCGCAGACGACTTATCAACGGCTTCGATCCGCACCGGAACGCCGGTCATCGTCGCAATTCGGGTGCGCAGCGCGCCATCGCGGTCGAGATCGGCATCGCCCGATGCGATCATCACGACCAGTTCGCCCGTCCGCTGGTCCACGCCGAGCCCGGGCGGGTGCGGCAGGGACTCGCGTATTTTCGCCTGATACGCCGTGATCGCGGCAAGCACCGCTTCGCGCGTCGCAGGTGCGCCGGTGCGGAAGACGATCGGCACGACCATCCCGCCCGCTGTCACCGACTGATCCGCGACCGGATCGGTGCCGGTCAGCAGCACGACGATGCGGTAATTCGGCTGATGCTCGATCGCGATGCCGGCCCAGCGATCCTTGTAGGTTTCGCGCAGCGCGTCGGTTGCCGGCACGCTGTCGCCCTGCGCGCGCATCCGTCGCAGCGCCTCGTCGAACGGCACGCCGAACCGGGTCGCATACTCTCCCGCATCCTGCATCAGCGCGTCGACCGGCAGTTGCACCTGCGCCGCCGAGGCCGGCCCAGCCCCGAATGCGAGCAACGTCGCCGCCAGAAACCACCGAACAGATATAGTGAACATGAACGACGAAATCCTGGGCGCGCGGGTCATCTGAGGCGTCATACCGCCATGATCTGAGCCGGTGCTTTCACACAAGCGATCGAGGTGATTGCGCGCGATCTCGCAAGCGTCCTATCAAGCACGCCATGAAGATCATGCTCTCCGCCAGCCTCGCCGTGCTCGCCTTTGCGAGTGCCCCTGCCGCCGCCCGGCAACTCACCATCGACGACGTGACGATGCTCAGCCGCGTCGGTGCGCCGACCGCGTCGCAGGACGGGCATTGGCTAGTCTGGGCGCAGCGCGAGACCGATCTCGCGGCAGACAAGGGGCGGTACGATCTGTGGCGGCTCGATCTGACCACGCCGGGTGCGGCGCCGGTGAAGCTGCTCGCCGATCCGCAGGTCAACGAGAACGATCCGCAGATCGTCGGCAGCACGGTGTATTTCACCTCTGACAAGGGCGGCGAGGATGCAGTCTGGTCGGTGCCCGTTACTGGCGGCACGCCGCGCAAGCTCACCAGCTTCAAGGGCGGGTTCAGCGGCTTCAAGGTCGCGCCGACGGGCGACAGGCTGCTCGTCTGGGCGGATCGCAAGCCGGGCGCGCCGAGCCTTGAGCCGGCGATGGTGAAGAAAGATCCGAACGCGGGCGCCGGGCGGACGTACGACCAGCTGTTCGTGCGGCATTGGGATACGTGGGCCGATGGCACGCGCTCGCAGCTGTTCGTGTTGCCGCTGACCGCCGCAGGTGCGACCGGAAACGGCGTTCCGCTGGTCGGCGCGTTGGTCGGCGATACGCCATCGAAGCCCAATGGCGGTGGCGAGGAAATCTCGTGGAGCCCGGACGGCCGCACCGTCTATTTCGCGCTGCGCGAAGCCGGCCGGATCGAGGCGCTGTCGACCGATCTCGACATCTTCTCGGTGCCCGCGGACGGCTCGGCGGCACCGGTCAACCTGACCGCGGCGAACAAGGCGACCGACAACCTCCCGACCGTGTCGCCCGATGGCCGCACGCTCGCCTATTTCGCGATGCGCCGGCCGGGGTTCGAGGCGGATCGCCAGGTGCTGACGCTGCGCGACATCGCCAGCGGCAAGACGGTGTCGCTGACCGAGCGCTGGGACCGGTCGGTCGGCTCGATCGCGTGGGCGCCGGACTCGAAGTCGCTCTACGTGACGGCGGACGACACGCAGGAGACGCCGCTGTTCCGTGTCGATGCGACAAGCGGTGCGGTCACGCGGCTGACGCAGGAAGGGCATGTCGCCGCGGTCGCGATCACGCCGCGTGGTCCCGTAGTGGCGATCGACAGCCTCACCGCACCAGCCGATTTCTTTCGTGTTGGCACTGGCGCACCGCAGCGGCTGACGCAGGTCAACGCCGCCAAGCTCGCCGGGATCGACATGCCGACGGTCACGCGGTTCAACTTCAAGGGCGCGAACGCCGACACCGTTTGGGGCTATGCGGTGAAGCCGTACGGTTCCAGCGGGAAGGTGCCGATCGCGTACATGGTCCACGGCGGCCCGCAGGGATCGAGCAACAACAGCTGGTCGTATCGCTGGAATCCGGCCGTGTTCGCGGGCGCGGGCTACGGCCTGGTCGCGGTCGATTTCCACGGGTCGACCGGCTACGGCCAGGGTTTCACCGATGCGATCAGCAACAATTGGGGCGGCTGGCCGCTCGAGGATCTGAAGAAGGGGCTGGCTGCCGCGACGGACAAGTTCGCATGGCTCGACGCCGACAATGCGTGTGCGCTCGGTGCGTCGTACGGCGGCTACATGATGAACTGGATCGAGGGGCAGTGGCCCGATCGGTTCAAGTGCATCGTCCAGCATGACGGCGTGTTCGACGCGCGCGCGATGGCGTACGAGACCGAGGAGCTCTGGTTCGACGAATGGGAGCATGGCGGGAAAGCCTATTACGAGGACCCGCAGGCGTTCGAGAAATGGAACCCGGTCAATTATGTGGCGAAGTGGAAGACGCCGATGCTGGTGATCACCGGCGAGAAGGACTTCCGCATTCCGTACACGCAGGGGCTGGCGACGTTCACGGCGTTGCAGCGCCGCGAGATCCCGTCGCGGTTGCTGGTGAACCCGGGCGAGAACCACTGGGTGCTGAAGCCGAAGAACTCGCGGCAATGGTATGGGGAAGTGCTGGGATGGATGGGGAAGTGGACGGCTAAGTAGGGAATCAACCCCTTCTGGATGCGTTACCACCCCGGCGAAGGCCGGGGCCCAGTCGGAAAAGTCACCGTAACAGAGCGCATCTTTAGTTAGCCACGTTCCCCAACTGGGCCCGGTCTCCGCCGGGGTGGTGCTAGGTGTTGGTAGCGTTTCATACCCAACCGCGACGTGTTTCCCCGCGACGGCGGGGACCCAGACTGGGCTCCCGCCTTCGCGGGAGAACAAGGTAGGGCGGACAGTGCTCTCCCGGTCAGTGCGCCTTCGGCTTCTTCACCGCATGCAAGCCCAGCGCGATCGCACCACCCAGGATCAACCCGACGATCCCCGAGAAGAACGCGCTCATCACCCAACTCACCGCGCCCTTGGCGAACGGCACCGCATGCGACGCAGCCTCCGCCGTATCGTGGATCCAGTGCGGCAAGGCGGTGAACCCGAACTCCTCGATCCCGTGAACGATGATCTGCCCACCGACCCACACCATCGCCGCGGTGCCGATCACCGACAGCGCCGACATCACGATCGGCATGCCCTTCACCAGCCCACGCCCGATCGCCTGCACGACCGCGCTGCTGCGCTGCGCCAGATGCAGGCCGATATCGTCCATCTTCACGATCAGCGCGACCACGCCGTAGACGCCGATGGTGATGACGATCCCGACCAGCGCCAACACGATCGCCTGCTCCCAGATCGGCTTGGTCGCGACATCCGACAGCGCGATCACCATGATTTCGGCGGACAGGATGAAATCGGTGCGGATCGCGCCCGAAACCTTCTGCGCCTCCAGCGTCGCGGCATCGACCGGCTCGGCGACGACCTCCTCGGCATGACCACCGCCGAATGCCTCGAGGATCTTCTCCGCGCCCTCGAAACACAAATACGTGCCGCCGATCATCAGCAGCGGTGTTAGCAGCCACGGCGCGAACGCGCTCAACGCCAACGCGGCGGGCAGGATGAAGACCAGCTTGTTGCGGAACGACCCGAGCGCGATCTTCCAGATCATGGGGAGTTCGCGCTTCGGCTCGAACCCGACCATGTAGCGCGGCGTGACCGCGGCATCGTCGACCACCACGCCGATCGCCTTGCTGCCCGCCTTCCCGGTGGTCGCGGCGATATCGTCGAGGCTGGCGGCGGCAAGCTTGGTGATCCCGGCAATGTCGTCGAGCAGTGCGACCAATCCTGTCGGCATCGATGGTGTCCTTCGCGTAAGTATCGGCGCTCGGTAACGTGACAGGATTGTCATGCAACGGCTTTCGCACTTGCGGTAGTGCGTGGCGGGCGGAATGGTTGCAGTCGACGCGACCCAAGCGACAGGACGGACCATGACCCCCTTCCCGAACGACGACTTCATCACGAACCTGCCCAAGGCGGAACTCCACCTCCACATCGAGGGTAGCCTGGAGCCCGAGCTCATGTTCGCGCTGGCCGAGCGCAACAAGGTCGCGATCCCGTTCAGGAGCGTCGAGGACGTCCGCGCGGCGTACAGCTTCACCAATCTCCAGACCTTCCTCGACATCTATTACGCGGGCGCTGCGGTGCTCCAGACCGAGGAGAACTTCCGCGATCTGGCAGTCGCCTATTTCGACCGGGTCGCGCAGGACGGCGTTGTCCATGCCGAAATCTTCTTCGACCCGCAGACGCACACGCACCGCGGCATACCCTTCGATGTGGTCGCACGCGGGCTGTTCGCGGGGATCGACGAGGCGCAGGCCAAGCACGGCATGTCGGTCGGGCTGATCATGAGCTTCCTGCGCCATCTCGACGAGGAGGACGCGTTCAAGACGTTCGCGCAGGCGGAGCCGTGGCTCGACCAGTTCATCGGCGTCGGGCTCGATTCGTCCGAAGTCGGCCATCCCCCGTCGAAGTTCGCGCGCGTGTTCGCGGCGTCGGCGGATGCCGGGCTGATGCTCTGCGCACATGCCGGCGAGGAGGGACCGCCCGCCTACATCCACGAGGCGCTCGACATCCTCCAGGTAGACCGCATCGATCACGGCAACCGCGCGCTGGAGGATCCGGCGCTGGTCGCGCGGCTTGCTCGCGACGCGATGACGCTGACCGTGTGCCCGTTGTCGAACGTCGCGCTGCGCAACGTCGACAAGCTGGAGAACCATCCGATCGACCGGATGCTCGACCTCGGCCTGCGCGCGACGATCCATTCGGACGATCCGGCGTATTTCGGCGGCTATATCGGCGAGAATTTCCGGCAGACAGCGCGCGCGAAGAGCCTGTCGCGCGAGCAGGTCGTGACGCTCGCGCGCAACAGCTTCCTGGGCAGCTTCCTCGACGACGAAGCGCTCAGCGGCCATCTCGCGACGCTCGACGCCTATGTGAAGGCGCATCCGTGATCGGACGTTTCCTCGCGGTCTTCGAGCCGTTCATCCTGATGCTGCTCGGCACCGTCGTGCTGGCGAGCATTCTGCCGGCACGCGGTGAGATGGCGACGATCGTCGGCTATGCGGCGGATATCGGCATCGTCCTGCTGTTCTTCCTCCACGGCGCGAAGCTGTCGCGCGATGCGATCTGGGCGGGGCTGCGCAACTGGAAGCTGCATCTCGCGGTACTGGCCATCACCTTCGTCGCGTTCCCACTCTTCGGGCTCGGGCTGACCGCGTTGCCGTTCGTGACCGGACCGCTCGCCGCCGGGTTGTTGTTCCTGACGCTGCTCCCCTCGACCGTGCAGTCGTCGATTGCCTTCACCGCGATTGCGCGCGGCAATGTCGCGGCGGCGGTGTGCAGCGCGTCGTTCTCGAACCTGCTCGGTATTCTCGTCACGCCGGCGCTGGTCGCGCTGCTGATGAACACTTCGGGCAGCGGCGGGATCTCGATCGAGAGTATCGAGGCGATCGTGCTGCAACTGCTGGTGCCGTTCGTCGCCGGGCATCTGTTGCGGCCGTGGATCGGTGCGTGGGTGACGCGCAACAAGGGGCTGCTGACCGTGGTCGATCGCGGTTCGATCCTGCTGGTCGTCTACAGCGCGTTCGGCGCCGCGGTGGTCGAGGGGCTTTGGACCAAATTATCGATCGGCGACCTGATCCTGATCGGACTGCTGTGCGCCGCGCTGCTCGCGTTCGTGCTCGGGCTGACGTTTGCCGTTGCCCGCCTGATGAAGCTGCCCCGCGAGGATGCGATCGTGCTGCAATTCTGCGGTTCGAAGAAGAGCCTCGCGTCGGGTGTGCCGATGGCGGGCGTGCTGTTCCCGCCCGCCCAGGTCGGCGTGATCCTGCTCCCCGTCATGCTGTTCCACCAGTTGCAGCTGATCGCCTGCGCGGTGATCGCGCGCCGCTATGCCGAGTCCGCGCCGCGCGATATTGCTCCAGATTAATATCGTAACCCGCTGCGGGTATTTGCTTTGTTCCGCTGGGGGCTGCATGATCGAGGCTCGATAGGAGAGTTTCGGGTAGATGAACGCGTCGAGCGATATTGCCGGTTCCACCGATGGCGTGGGGCTGGACCTCAATGCGTGCGACCGCGAGCCGATCCACATCCCCGGTGCGATCCAGCCGCATGGCCTGCTGCTCGTCGCCGATGCGACCAGCCTGACCGTCGTCGCGGGCGCGGGCGATCTCGAGTCTCGCCTGACTCCCGACTGGCTCGGCAGCGACCTGTCGGCGCTGTTGGCGCAGGACATCGGTGCGACACTCACGGCCAACGACACGGTCGCCGGCGTCGCGCTTGCCGGACTGCCGGTAGCGGGCCCGACCGAGCGGTTCGATATCACCCTCCACCGCACCGCTGAACACGTGCTGGTCGAACTCGAACCCGTCGAAGGTGAGCCGGTCACTGCGGCCGGCATGCTCGGTCGGCTCAACGCGATGGCGATGACGTTCGAGCGCGCGAGCAACCTCCAGGCGTTGTGCGAGCGCGCCGCGACCGCGTTTCGCCAATTGACCGGTTTCGACCGCGTCATGGTCTATCGCTTCCTCGACGACGAGGCGGGCCGCGTGATGGCCGAGGACAAGGCGACGGGGCTCGGCACCTTTCTCAACCACCATTTCCCCGCGTCGGACATCCCGAAACAGGCGCGCGCGCTGTACGTGCGCAACCGGACGCGGACGATTCCGACGATCGATTACGTGCCCGCAGTGCTCCGCCCGGCCGGTTTCGAGACGCTCGACCTGAGCGACGTCGCGTTGCGCAGCGTGTCGCCGATCCATCTGCGCTATCTCGCCAACATGGGCGTGGCAGCGTCGGCGTCGATCTCGATCGTCAAGGACGGGCTGCTCTGGGGCCTGATCGCCTGCCATCACGGGACGCCGCGGGGCCTGACTCCTGACATCCGTGCGGCGTCGGCGACTCTGGCCAGTGGGCTCGCGCGCCAGATCCGGGCGAAGGAAGAGGCGGAGACGTACCGCGAACGGCTGCGGCTGCGCGCGGCGGAGGATGCGGTCATCCCCAAGCTCGCGACCGAACCGGCGCCGCGCAGCATCGTCGCCGCTTTGCGCGACGATCTCCGGCGGATGCTCGATGGCGACGGCTTCGCCTATGTCGAGGGCACGATCGTCGATACCGATGGGCCGTGTCCCGGCAAGGATGACATTCTCGATCTCGCCGCATGGGCTCGCACGAGGGGCGTGATCGAGCCGTTCACGACGCATGAACTGTCGGCACTGTTGCCCCGCGCCGAAGCTTACCGTGCGCAGGCGAGCGGCTTGCTCGCGCTGCCGCTGGTCGACGAGGGAGCGGTGCTGTTGTG
This sequence comes from Sphingomonas sp. PAMC26645, assembly GCF_004795835.1. Classification (NCBI taxonomy): domain Bacteria; kingdom Pseudomonadati; phylum Pseudomonadota; class Alphaproteobacteria; order Sphingomonadales; family Sphingomonadaceae; genus Sphingomonas; species Sphingomonas sp. PAMC26645. Next base: position 1,013,963 of record NZ_CP039249.1, on the reverse strand, counting down.
GTTCCGTGCCGAGCAGATCGAAGAGGTCGAATGGGCCGGTAATCCGCACAAGGCGGTGTCGGTCGATCCCAACGCCGTGCTGACCCCGCGCACGTCGTTCGAATCGTGGACACAGGCCGTCAGCGGTCGATCGCGGCGCTGGACGCGGGAGGAGATCGAGGCGGCGCACCGCCTGCGCCGCGCGTTCCACGACGCGCATATCAACCAGCGCCTGCGCCTGCTCAACGCCGACCTGCAACGGACGCTCGCCGACAAGGATGCGTTGATCGCGCAGAAGGACGTCCTGATGAAGGAGGTCAATCACCGCGTGCAGAACAGCCTGCAACTGGTCGCGGCATTCCTGTCTCTTCAGGCGAAGTCGTCCGACGACGCGAAGGTGAAGGAGCATCTTGCCGAGGCGCAGGCTAGGCTCGCCGCGGTCGCTCTCGTGCATCGCCGGCTGTACCGCGACGACCAGGTCGAGTCGGTCGACCTGTCGCGCTATATCGAGGAACTCGCGGGCGACATGCAGACCTCGCTCGGCGAGGACTGGGCGGCGCAGATGACGCTCGATCTCGCTCCCGTGCTGGTCGCCACCGATCGCGCGGTGAACATCGGGCTGGTGCTGACCGAACTCGTCATCAACGCGAGCAAATACGCCTATCGCGGCGATGCCGGCCCGATCCACATCATTCTCGAACAGCATCGCAACCGGCTGCGTCTGATCGTCGCGGACCAGGGCGTCGGCAAGTCGGGCACGCGGATCGGCTTCGGCAGCCGGATGATGAACGCCATCGTCGCCGGGCTGTCGGGCACGATCGAGCAGGACGACAACATGCCCGGCTTGCGCGTGATCCTGACAGCGCCGGTCGACGACGTCCGCTGATCACCAGTTGAAGCGGAGCGATCCGACGACGGTGCGCGAGGCGCCGAAGTAACAGCTGTTGACGAAGAAGCAGCTGGCGATGTGGCGCTTGTCGAACAGGTTGGCGACGTTCGCGGTCAGGCTCAGGCCCTTGAGCGACTCGTCGAACTTGCCGAGATCGTAGCCGAGCACCGCATCGACCAGCACATAGCCCGGTGACTGGAACCGCGTGGTGAGCGTCTGGTTCGCCTCCACGCGGGTCGCGGTGCCGTCGGACTTGCCGACATATCGCACGCCGCCGCCGATATTGAAGCCGGACAGCGCGCCGCCGCCGGTACGTGACAGGTCGTAGTTGACGAAGCTCGACGCGCTCCACTTGGATATGCCGAGCGGCTTGGTGCCGGTGACGCCGCTCAGCTGGTCGCCGGTGCCGACGACCGGCGTACCTCGCGTGACTTCGGGGACGGTATAAGTGCCGGCGACCGTGACGGTCAGGCCCGGCGTGATCTCGCCCCGTCCGTCGAGTTCGATGCCCCGCACCGCGACCTCGCCGATCTGAATCGAGAAATTAGGGTTGTCCGGATCGGTCGTCGGCACGTTCTGGCGGCGCAGGTCGAACGCGGACAGCGTGAACAGTGCGTTGGTGCCGCGTGGCTGGTATTTCAGTCCGGCCTCGTACTGGCGCCCGGTGACCGGCACGAACGATGCGCCGTCGAAGCCGGTGCCGGTCTGCGGCTCGAAGCTTTCCGAATAGCTGACGAACGGCGCGAGGCCGAACTTGGTCTCGTACAGCACGCCGAGGCGTCCGGTGAACGCGGTCTGGTGGAGCCGCGTCACGCCGCTCGCCGCCCCTGCCGCGGCGTTGCGGTTCACCGTCGTCTGGTCGTACCAGTCGTAGCGGCCGCTCGCGATCAGTTGCAGCCCGCCGATCGCGATCTGGTCCTGAACATAGGCGCCGACCTGGTCGATCTTGCGGAAGCTGCGCGTCTGGGTGAGCGGGAAGCTCGGCTGCACGCCGCCATAGACGGGCGCGAACAGGTTCAGGTTCGGGATGCTGGTCGCCGGATTGGTCGTGACGCCGGTGTTGAACTGCTGGTCGTTGTTACCCTGGTTGTTCTGCCAGTCGACGCCCGCGAGCAGCGTGTGCTGCAACGGTCCGGTCGCGAACTTGGCGGTCGCGTGGTTGTCGATTGTGATCGTCCGGAACGATTCGTCCGACCCGCCGCCGCCGCGCACGATCGTCGAGAAATCGGTGTTGCGATTGGCGCCCGTACCGGTCGTCGCGAACGCCGAGAGGTAGATCTGGCGATAATGGAGGTCGACGTTGAGGTAGCGCGCGCTGGTCACCCAGCTCAGCTTGTCGTTGAAGTCGTGGCGGAACAGCAGCGTGGCCGATTTCTGCTTGCGATCGAATGCCTCGTACGCTGGCTCGCTCACGTTGAAGTCGGTCGCGAACTGGCCGAGCGGGTTGGCCAGCGCGGAGCCGTAGACCGGCACGCCGCTGTACGACGCAGATTCCGGATCGCGCTGGTAGTTGAGGATCAACGTCACGCTCGTCGCCTCGTCCGGCGCGAAAGTCAGCATCGGCCGCGCGTAATAGCGCCGGTTGCCGGTCATCGCGACGAACCCGTCGGACCGTTCCGCGCCGGCGATGACGCGGAACAGCCATTTGTGATCCTTGTCGAGCGGCTGGTTCACGTCGATGGCCGATCGCAACAGGTCGAAATTACCGCCCGCAAGTTCGATCCGCCCACCGGACTCCGCATAGGGGACCTTGCTGGAGAGGTTGACCAGTCCGCCTGGCGTCGAATTGCCATAGAGCACCGAGGCGGGCCCCTTGATCACGTCGACGCGCTCGACGAGGTGGAAGTCGATCTGCGGCGTGGAATAGACGCCGCCTAGCAGTCGCATCCCATCCATATACTGGCCGGGGGCGAACCCGCGGACGTAGAGCTGATCGTAGCGGGTAGCGACGTTGCCGCGCTGGTTGGGCGAGACACCTGCGACATAGCCGAGCGCCTGGTTGATCGACAGCGCGTTGCGGAGCGTCAGTTCCTTCTCGTCGATGCTGGTGATGACCTGCGGCGTGCGGATCAGCGGCGTCTCAGTCTTGGTGCCGGTGCTGCCGGTCTTGCGGATACGCTCGCCGTTGACGACGATCTCGTCCTTGCGGGTCTGGATGTCATCGTCCGTCGGCGCGGGGTCGACCGCGTCAACGACTGCCGGGGCAGGCACATGCTCGGCCGCGAATGCCGGCGCCGCGATGCTGCCCAACGCTGTTCCCAACAGCATCCCGACCATGAAACGTCCCCGCATAAGCGATACCCACTTTGATATTGATAATGACTCGCAAAGCCCGCTAAAGGCGGTTTGGAAGCGCGGCAAGGAAAAATGACGAAATGTTCATGCACGGCCGGATCCTGAAAGCCGGCCCTTTTTCGTCGGGTCGAAAAGTGCGTCCGCTCGTCTGGAGCATGACGTTCCGGAGCGTGACGGCACTGGTCGGCGGCTATGTCGCGGCGGCCGTGCTGGCGACGTTGATTGCCCGTCTGCTGCCCATCGCGCGCGTCGAAGCGACGAGCTGGGGCATGATCCTGTCGTTCCCGATCTATGCCGGCATCGGCTTATGGTGCTTCCACGAACACCGGCTTTTGCGAGTAGCGGCCGCAGTGTGGAGTATTGTGATCGTCGGCGGCGGATTGCTCTGGCTGCTCGGCGTTCGTCCATGACCTCGGCGGTCGGAACCACGTTGCGCCAGAGCATGGCGTGGATCCACGGCTGGCTCGGGTTGCTGGCGGGATGGATACTGTTCGCGATGTTCCTGACCGGCACCGCGAGCTATTTCCGGCCCGAGATCACGCAGTGGATGCAGCCGGAATTCCACGCGACGCCCGTCTCGACCGCACACGCCGCGCAGACTGCGGTCACGCATCTGCAGCGCGTCGGCGCGGACGACATCCAATGGTATATCTATCTCCCCGATGCGCGGACTACGGTCACGCGGATCTTCGAACAGCGCAAGCCGGACCCCAAGGCCGCCAAGCGTCGCGCGCCGGAAATCGTGCTCGATCCCGCGGCCGGTGACGACGTGCACGCACGCGAGACCCGCGGCGGCGAGCATTTTTATCGCTTCCATTTCCAGCTGCAATTGCCGCATCCCTGGGGACGCTGGCTGGCCGGGTTGTGCGCGATGTTCATGCTCGGCGCGATCGTGTCGGGCGTGATCACGCACAAGCGCATCTTCGCCGACTTCTTCACGCTGCGCTGGAACAAGGGGCAGCGTAGCTGGCTCGACGCGCACAATGTGTCCGCGGTGCTGGCGCTGCCCTATCACGCGATGATCACCTATACCGGGCTGATCACGCTGGTGGCGATGTACATGCCGTGGCCGGTCGTCGCGAACTACGCGAAGCCCGCCGATTTCGCGCAAGCCGCGTTCGGCACGCCGACCGAGCGCGACGCAACGGGTACGCCGGCTCCGCTGGTCGCGATTGGCCCGCTCGTCGCCGACGCGGAGCGGCGTTTCGGTGCGTCCGTCGCCACTGTCGTGGTGCGCAACCCGAACGACGCCGCGAGCACGGTCACGCTGTACCGCCATTCGAGCGCATCGCTCAACGGACGCGGGCCGTCGGTCACTTATGCCGGCAGCGACGGACGGTTCCTGGAGGGTGCTGCCGATGTCGGGCCCGCGCTCGCCACCGCAGGCGTGATGCTCGGGCTGCACGTCGCGCAGTTCGCGGGCCCTGCGTTGCGCTGGGCGTATTTCGTGCTGGGGCTGACCGGCGCGGCGATGGTCGGCACCGGGCTGCTGCTGTGGACCGCCAAGCGTCGCAAGCCGGGGGCGACGCCGTTCTTAGGACTGAAGCTGGTCGAGCGCCTGAACATCGGCGTCATCGCCGGCCTGCCGATCGGGATGGCCGCCTATCTGCTCGCCAACCGCGTGATCCCGGCCCACGCCACGAACCGCGCCGATGCCGAAGTCGCAACGATGTTCTGGGTATGGGGCGGCGTTGCGGTCCTCCAGTTGCTACGGCCGGCGCGCCGCGCGTGGACCGAGGGGTTCGCGATCGGCGCCCTCGCGTTCGCGGCGATCCCGGTGGCCGATACGCTCACCACCTCGCGCGGGCTGCCCGGATCGGTGCTGTCCGGCGACACGCTGTTCGCAGCATTCGACGTCGCCATGCTCGCGGTCGCCGCCCTCCTCGCACTCGGCGCATGGCGCTCGGCCCGAAGCAAACCCGCCGCAAAGATCCGCAAAACACTTTCGGAGACCGTTCATGCTTGAAGCCACGATGTTGTGCTTCTTCGGCTGGCTGCTGCTCGCGGCGACCGCGTTCAAGTACCGGCGGGACCTCGGGATCGTTGCGCCGTCCGCGATCCGCGCACTGCGCATTGTCGCGGCGCTCGTGCTCGCGGTGGCGCTGTTCCACTGTGGCGCGCCGCTGACCGGCGAGCGGTTCGTGCGGTTCCTGGGCGCTGCGTCGATCGCTGGCGTCGCACTGGTGATGCTGCTGTCGTTCAAGCCAGTCGAGACGATGCAGCCGGTCCGGATCGCGCTGAAGGCCGTACGCCCACGACGCTGACATCATGGATCGGAACGGGCGCGATCCACTGACGTTTCAGGGGGATAGCGTCCCGCCGGCGCATCCTCCCGAGAAGGACATCATCGTGCGCCGAACCAAAATCTCCGCTCGTCTCTGCACGATCGCCCTCGCTGCGTCCGCGCTCACCGCCGGATCAGCCACCGCGCAGACGATCGCGCTGACCGGTGTGCGGTTGATCGACGGCCGCGGCGGCGCACCGGTGGACGACGCAACCATCGTGATCGCGAACGGACGGATCGTCGCGGCGGGAAAGGTCGCGGTTCCGCCGGGCGCAGAACGGCGCGACTATCGAGGGCGCACCGTGTTGCCCGGCCTCGTCTCGGACCACAGCCACGTCGGCCAAGTGAGCGGCACCGAGACGGGCGCGAAGAACTACACGCGCGCCAACATCGTCGCGCAGCTCGCCCAGTATCGCCGCTACGGCGTGACGACGGTGACGGCGCTCGGCAACAACGGTCCGGCGTTCGTCGGGATACGCGCCGACGCGCATGCCGGGCGGATCGAAGGCGCGGACCTGTTCGGCGTGATGCAGGGGATCGGCGTCCCCAATGGCGCGCCACCGCAGGCGATGCTCAAGGTCGGGCCCGACCAGTTGTTCCGGCCCTCGACGCCGGAAGAAGCCCGCAAGGCGGTGGCGATGATGGCCGCGGAGAAGACTGACCTCGTAAAGTTGTGGCTCGACGATTTCGGCGGCAGCGTGCCGGTCAAGATGAGCCCTGCCGTCTACCGCGCGGTGATCGCCGAGGCGCACGCGCGCGGGCTGCGCGTGGCGGCGCATATCCACGATCTCGCCGATGCGGAGGCGATCGTCGCGGCGGGTGCGGACATTATTGCGCACGGTATCCGCGACACGCCGGTGCCCCCTGCGTTCGTCGCGACGCTGAAGGCGAAGGGCATCTGGTACATCCCGACGCTGCAACTCGACGAAGCGACGTTCGCCTGGGCCGATCGCGCGCCGTGGACGCAGACGCCGTTCGCCCGCGCGGCGCTGTCGCCTGCCCTCGCGCAACAGGTCGACGATCCGGCGTGGCGTGCCAAGATACTGGCCGATCCGAAGACGGCCGATGCGCGGAAATCGCTGGCGATGAACCTGCGCAACCTAAAGATGCTGTACGACGCCGGCGTGAAGATCGGGTTCGGCACGGACAGTGGTGCGAGCGCGGTGCGCGTGCCGGGCATCGCCGAACACCGCGAGCTGGCGCTGATGGTCGAGTCTGGACTAACTCCGGCGCAGGCCGTGCAGGTTGCCACGGCTGCGGGTGCGGACCTGCTCGGATTGCGCGATCGCGGCGTTATCGTGGCCGGAACGCGTGCCGATTTGCTGGTCGTCGATGGCGATCCATCCCGCTTGATCGCCGACGTCGATAGAGTCGTCGAGACTTGGGTCGTAGGACGCGCTGCGCCATTCTGATACGTCGAAGAGTCGCTTCGGCGGCCAGAAACACGTGTGAAAAGCGTTGGTTACGCGAGCCTGCGGGAACGGAAACCCGATCACGCGGTTCTAAGCGGCGAGTGGGGGCACTCGAAACAGGATACCATACCGCATGACCAACCGTTCATCGCGCATGCTGATGGCGCTCGCCACCGCGACCTTGATCACGACATCAGGTATTGCCCTGACGAGCGGCGCGATCGCGCAATCCGCACGGTCGGTCGATGCGCCACCACCGCCGCCGCCCGCACCGACCGCGACCCAGCCGGCAAAGGCCGCGCCCGACATGCAGGTCGTGCTCGACCAGCTCGCCGCGCTCGGTGGCAAGCCGATCGAGACGCTCACGCCAGCCGTCGCGCGGATGCAGCCGTCGGCAGCCGATGGCGCCAAGCAGGTCATGATCAAGCATGGCCTGTCGGCAACGCCCGATGCGACCGTGACGACGCGCGACGTGGCCTATGGCAGCGACGCGAACCAGTTCGCCCGGATCTACAAGCCGGCATCGCTCGCCAACGCCAAGAACCTGCCGGTCGTCGTCTATTATCACGGCGGTGGCTGGGTGATCGCGACGGTCGACACCTACGACGCGGCACCACGTTTGCTCGCCAAACAGCTGGGTGCGATCGTCGTGTCGGTCGAGTATCGCCATGCACCGGAATTCAAGTTCCCGGCACAGCATGACGACGCAGCAGCCGCCTATCGCTGGACGCTGCAGAATGCGGCAAGCTGGGGTGGCGATCCGCGCAAGATCGCGGTCGCAGGCGAGAGCGCCGGCGGCAACCTGGCGGTCGCGACGGCAATCTACGCGCGCGACAATCGCCTGACCACGCCGCTGCATATCGTGTCGGTCTACCCAATCGCGAACAGCAGCATGACGCTGCCGTCGCGGATGGATTCGGCGAATGCGAAGCCGCTGAACGGCGCTATGCTGAAGTGGTTCGGTTATTATTACCAGACCACCCCTGCCGATGCGCAGGACCCGCGGCTGAACCTCGTGAAGGCAAACCTGCGCGGCCTGCCGCCAACGACGATCATCAACGCGCAGATCGATCCGCTGCGCTCCGACGGCGAGACACTCGCAGCGGCGATGCGCGCGGCGGGCGACAAGGTCGAGCAGCGCACCTTCCCGGGTGTGACGCACGAATTCTTCGGAATGGGCATGGTCGTCCGTGGTGCGCAGGATGCGAACACGCTAGCAATCGCGCGGCTCAAGGCAGCATTTGCCGCCAAGCCTAAGCGTTGATCAGGATGGGCTGGGGTGAAGCGGATCACCTCGGCCCTTCTGTTGCTGCTCCGATCAAGCCGGTTGGCCAGTTGCGAACTCCGCAAGTTACCCGCACAACTATTGATAAGTACCCGTTATCAACGCCTTTCGGCTCACCAAGTTCGTTAATGTAGGATAGTTTTATCTACATAACACGGTTAGTTGATATTTCTCAGCTATCGTTATTCCGACAATATTAGGGCAGCCTACTCAGAGAGTTACGTCTTAACTTGAGCATGAAGCACAATTTAATTACAAATCGGCCTGATATTTGATACTCAGTCTATTGGAAGCGGGGCCGATAGATGAACGTTCAAGTCATGGTTGCGGGCGTTATACTCGTTGCTGCCATTGCAGGCGTGGTGCGGTGGCAACAAAAGCTTGCGCGTACCAGACGTTACGGCGCGCGGCGCCATCGGCATCGCAAGCCGATCAAACGCGACAATTGGGCAACGAAGTTGCTGCGGGAAAATCCCGCGAGGCGTCTGATGGAGCGGCGCCATTATCGGTCGCCGGGCAAGACGGACCAGACATTGTGATCTTGCAACCGCGGCCGACGAGGATCGAAGACTTCTAGCAGTCTTTGAAGACCTTGCCGGCCGATCCGGTATCCTACCGCTCGCGTGTCGCGGCGAAGCGGATCTTCGCGTAGCGCTCGGCGATGTAGTTTACTTCCCAGGCGCTCTTGGCGAGGAAGACGGGGTTGCCGTCGCGGTCCTTGGCCATTGCGCCGCGATTGATCTCGGCGAAGGTTTTCAGTTCGAGCGGGTCTTCCGCCGTGATCCAGCGTGCGGTCTCGTAGGGGGCGGGTTCGAGCCCGGCCGCGACCTTGTACTCCGCGTCGAGGCGCGACAGCAGCACTTCGAGCTGGAGCTGTCCCACAACGCCGATGATCCAGTTCGAGCCGATGTCGGGGTAGAACACCTGCGTGACCCCCTCCTCGGCCATGTCGTCGAGTGCCTTGCGCAACTGCTTGGTCTTGGTGAAATCCTTCAGCACGACGCGGCGCAGGATTTCGGGCGCGAAGTTCGGCAGGCCGGTGAAGCGGATCGCCGCCTTTTCACTCAGCGTATCCCCGACTCGGAGCGTGCCGTGGTTGGGGATGCCGATGATGTCGCCGGGGAACGCCTCGTCCGCCAGCTCGCGGTTCTGCGCGAAGAACAGGATCGGGGAATGCACCGCGATCGGCTTGCCGTGGCCGGTGGGCGTAAGCTTCATGCCGCGCTTGAACACGCCCGAGCACAGCCGCATGAACGCGATGCGGTCGCGGTGGTTGGGGTCCATGTTCGCCTGCACCTTGAACACGAAGCCGGTGACTTCGGGCTCGTCCGGCGAGACGGGCGCAGGCTCGGCGGGCTGCGCACGTGGTGGCGGGGCATAGTCGGCGAGCGCGGCGATCAGCTCGGCTACACCGAAGTCCTTGAGGGCCGAGCCGAAATAGACCGGCGTCAAATTGCCCGCGCGATAGGCCTCGGGGTCGAAGCTCGAATAGCCGCCCTGTGCGAGTTCCGCCTCGTCGTTCAGGCGGACCATCGCTTCGGGGCTGAGGATCTTGGCAAGTTCGGGATCGTCGATGCCGGTGAAAGGAATCGCCTTGCCCATGAATTCCCGGCTGTCGCCTTCGGGGCGGCTCAGCGTGTTGGCGTAGAGATCGTAGACGCCCTCGAACTCGCCGCCCATGCCGACCGGCCAACTCATCGGGCAGACGTCGAGCTGGAGCATCTCCGCCACCTCGTCGAGCAGCGAGAACGGGTCGCGCCCCTCGCGGTCGACCTTGTTGACGAAGGTGATGATCGGCACGTTGCGCAGGCGACAGACCTCGAACAGTTTCCGCGTTTGCGGTTCGATGCCCTTCGCGGCGTCGATCACCATCACCGCCGAGTCGACTGCGGTCAGCGTGCGATACGTGTCTTCGGAGAAGTCTTCGTGGCCCGGCGTGTCGAGCAGGTTGAAGGTGATCCCCTGCCGCTCGAACGTCATCACCGACGAGGTGACCGAGATACCGCGCTGCTGCTCGATCTTCATCCAGTCGGAGCGCGCGCGGCGGGTCTGGCCGCGCGCCTTCACTTCGCCGGCGAGATGGATCGCGCCGCCGAAGTAGAGGAGCTTCTCGGTCAGCGTGGTCTTGCCGGCGTCGGGATGCGAGATGATCGCGAAAGTGCGGCGGGGAAATTGGGTCATGGCGTGGGTCCGGTGCGCCGAGTCTGGGCTCGGAAGGTAAGGAAGTTCAGGCTACGTGCCGCTCGCAATCCCCTTCCCGCGCGGGACGCGGCGGGATCGGGAGGAGGAGGCATGCAGCGATCATCGCGTGCTATTGGCAGATGCGGGGCGTGTAGGACAGAGGGGGCTTGGAGCGGGATGCTGTCGCTGTGCGGCAGGAGCGCCTCGGCTCCCCCAAACGCAACGCTCTCCCCTCCCTGAAAGGGAGGGGTTGGGGGTGGGTCGGTCAGCTTTGGTCGCAACCGTGCCGTGATGCGGAAACCGACCCACCCCCTGCCCCTCCCTTTCAGGGAGGGGAGTTCGTCAGTGCTCCTGGACCAGCGTCACGCTCATTTCGATGCGCTTCGTGCCGCCGGCGGGGATCTCGAACACGCCGGGTTTGTCGCGGTAGTCGCCGGTATAGCCTTCGGGGTCGGCGATCCCGTGCCAGGGCTCGACGCAGACATAGGCCGCGCCGGGCTTGGTCCAGATGCCGAGCTTGCGCGTGTCGGGGAAGGCGATCTTCAACTGCGGGCCGGTCTTGGCGCCGTAGGTGACGGCGTCGGAGTGGATCGGGTCCCAGACCAGCGCATCCTTGGCGAACAGCTCGTCACGCAGGGCGATGACGCGGTCCTCGACCGGCGAGGGGCGTTCGTCGACGGCGATCTGGCCGTCGGGGCTGATCGCCTTCAGCTTGCCGGGTTCGTCGGCGTCGAACGTGATGCGGTGGTCTGCGCGGGGCTCGCCGTACGGCAGCGGCCACGCGAAGGCGGGGTGGAAGCCGAAGCTTGCCGGCATCGCCGCGTCGGTGCGGTTGTGGATGTGCGCCTCGAGCGTCAGCGTCGCGCCGTCTAACGTGAAGACGATGTCGAGTGCGAACGCGAACGGGTAGGCCTTCCGGGTTTCCTCGCTGTCGGTGAGGCGGAAGGTGGCGGAGGTTTCCGACTGCGCGACGACGTCGAACGTCGAATGGCGCGCGAAGCCGTGCTTCTGCATCGGGTAGGCCTGGCCGTCGAGGCGGATGACGCCTTCGTTGACGACGCCGACGACGGGGAAGAGGATCGGGGCGTGACCGGTCCAGAAGGCCGGGTCGGCGTTGGTCATCAGCTCACGGCCATCGGCGTCGTGGAGGTGGGTTAGCTCGGCACCGTGCGGGTTGATCTGCGCGGCGAGGTGGTCGTTGGCGATCGTGATCAGGTCGGTCATGGGGTTCCTTCCGTGGGCCTCAAACGCGCGAGGTCTCAAAACGCTCACCACACCATCCGCACACCACCCCGGCGAAGGCCGGGGCCCAATTGGGGGAGGGTGATAACGAAGGGCATCGCTCCGTTACACCGGCCTTTCCATTTGGGCCCCGGCCTTCGCCGGGGTGGTGTTTCGGGGAGCGTTATCCCCGAAGGCTCGCGCCCTGCTTGGCGGCGGCCGCTACCACCTTGTCGGCGATCGCCTTGATCTCTTCGTCGGTAAAGCTCTTGGCGGTCGGTTGCAGGACGACCTCGACCGCGACCGACTTGTGCCCCTCTTCGACGCCCTGCCCGGTGAACACGTCGAACACGCGCGCCGAGACGATCGCGACCTTGTCGGCGCCCTTGACCGCGCGGACCAGCGCGTCGGTGGCGAGCGCCGCCGGCACGAGGAACGCGAAGTCGCGGCGGACGGCTTGCAGCGCCGGCGGCGTGTAGGCCGGGCGGGTGAAACCAGACGCGCGCTTGGGCGGGATCGCATCGAGGTAGAGTTCGACCGCGGCAACCGCGCTGTCGAGGTCGAACGCCTTCAGCACCGACGGGTGCAGCATGCCGAAGCTCGCCAGCACCGTCTTCGGCCCGAGGCGGAGCGTGCCGGACTGGCCGGGGTGCCATGCGTCGCCCGCTTCGCCCATCACTTGCAGGTTGTCGACGGGTGCGCCCGAGGCGGCGAGGAGGGCCAGTGCTTCGGCCTTCGCGTCGTACGCATCGAAGGTCGCCGCTTTCCCCTCGCGCCAGCCGCGGGGACGACGGTCGCCGGCGAGGACTACGCCCAGCGTCGCGCGCTCGGCTTCCGCCAGGTAGCGGCGGCCGATCTCGAACAGGCGGACGCTCTGCTGGCCACGCTTGAGGTTGCGGCCGGTCGCTGCGAGCAGGCCGGGGAGCAGCGACGGACGCATTACTTTCAGGTCTTCGCTGATCGGGTTGGCGAGCGTCCATGCGCCGCCGCCGAAAGGCGCGGCCTCGGCTTCGGAGAGGAAGCTCCACGTCACCGCCTCGTCGAGACCACGGGCAGCGGCCGCCCTACGCGCGCGACGTTCGAGCTTCTGCTCGAGCGTGGCGGTCGGCTTGGCGACGCCTAGCATGCGGGGGAGCGGCGTCGAGGGGATATTGTCGATGCCCTCAATGCGGACGACCTCCTCGACGAGATCGGCGGGGCCGTCGACGTCGCGCCTCCAGCTCGGGACCGTGACCGGCCATTTGCCCTCGATCGTCGAGAACAGCGCGTCGCTGAACGCATCGGCGGACTTGATCGCGCCGATCGTGAAGCCGAGCGACAAGAGGATGCGCGCCTGGCGTTCGGGGGCGACGTGGAGGCCGCCGAGGTCGGCGCTGAGGCGGGGGTCGTAATGGATCACGCGGGGTTCGAGCGGGGGTTCGCCCGAGCGGGTGACGTCGCTGGCCGTGCCGCCGCAGATGTGGAGGACGAGGGCGGTGGCGATCGCGAGGCCGTCTTCGAGGAACGCCGGATCGACGCCGCGTTCGAAGCGGCTGCGCGCGTCGGAGGTGAGCGTGAGCTTCTGACCGGTGCGGGCGATGTGGTCGGGATCGAAATAGGCGCATTCGATCAGCACGTCGGTGGTGTCCGCGGAGACGCCCGAATGCTCGCCGCCCATGATGCCGCCGATGTCGTGCACAGCGGTGTCGTCGGCGATGACGGTCATCGTCGCGTCGAGCGCGTAGGTCTTGCCGTTGAGCGCGACGACCTGTTCGCCGGGCTTGGCTTTCCGCGCGACGAGGCCGCCGGAGAGTTTGGCGCGGTCGTAGACGTGCAACGGGCGGCCGAGGTCGATCATCAGGTAATTGGTGATGTCGACGAGTGCAGAGATGGGCTTCTGGCCGATCGCGATGAGGCTGCGGCGCATCCACTCGGGGGACTCGCCGTTGGTTACGCCGGTGACGGTTTGGGCGAAGAACGCGGGGCAGCCGGCTGTGTCGTCGGTGCGGACGTCGGGACCTGCGCCCTCGCTCGTGAACGCGTCGAACGTCAGCGGCGTGAGCGTGCCGAGGCCGGCGGCGGCGAGGTCTCGGGCGATGCCGCGGACGCCCATGCAGTCCTGGCGGTTGGGCGTGATCGCGACGTCGATGACCGGGTCGGTGAGGCCCGCATAGTCCGGATAGGCGGTGCCGATCGGGGCGTCTTCGGGCAGTTCGATGATGCCGTCGTGATCCTCGCCGAGTTCCAGTTCGCGGGTCGAGCACATCATGCCGTTGGATTCGACGCCGCGGATGCTGGCGAGCTTCAGCGTCACGTCGAGGCCGGGGACGTAGGCGCCGGGCGCGCCGAATACGCCGACCAGCCCGGCGCGTGCGTTGGGGGCGCCGCAAACGACCTGGAGGGGTCCGTTACCGGCGTCGACCGACAGGATCTGGAGCTTGTCGGCCTGCGGATGGCGTTCGGCGCTGAGCACCTTGGCGATCTTGAACGCGGCGAGCTTCTCGCCAGGGTTCTCGACGCCTTCGACCTCAAGGCCGATGCGGGTCAGCGCTTCGACGATCTGGTCGAGCGTGGCGGTGGTTTCGAGGTGCTGCTTGAGCCAGCTGAGGGTGAACTTCATGCGCCGACTCCGCCGGACAAGGTGGGGACGTCGAGGCTCGAAAAGCCGTAATGCTTGAGCCAGCGGATATCGCCGTCGAAGAACGGGCGTAGGTCGTCCATGCCGTATTTGAGCATCGCGAGGCGGTCGATGCCGCAGCCGAACGCGAACCCCTGCCATTCGTCGGGGTCGAGCCCGCAGGCCTCGATCACCTTGCGGTGTACCATGCCGGAGCCGAGGATCTCGAGCCAGCCATCGGGTTCGGCGCCGCCGACGACGCGCTTGCCCTTGACCAGCGTGTAGCCGACATCGATCTCGACCGACGGCTCGGTGAACGGGAAGTAGCTGGGGCGCAGGCGAAGCACGATGTCGTCGCGCTCGAAGAACGCCTTCACGAACGTCTCGAGCGTCCACTTCAGGTGGCCGAGCGTGATGCCCTTGTCGATCACGAGGCCCTCGACCTGGTGGAACATCGGCGTGTGCGTCGCGTCGGAGTCCGAGCGGTAGGTGCGGCCGGGGGCGATGATGCGGATCGGGGGCTTCTGGCTCAACATCGTGCGGATCTGGACCGGCGAGGTGTGCGTGCGGAGCAGCGTCCGCTTCGTGCGGGCCGCGTCGTCGGCAAAGCCGTCGCCGTCGGACGACGGGCTTTGCCCGTCGCCGGCCGTTCTCGGTTCCTCGAAATAGAAGGTGTCGTGCATCGCGCGCGCGGGGTGCGTCTCTGGAATGTTGAGCGCGGTGAAATTGTGCCAGTCTGTCTCGATCTCGGGGCCGGTCGCGACCGCGAAGCCGAGGTCGGCGAAGATCTCGGCGAGTTCGTCCATGACCTGGCTGACCGGGTGGATCGTGCCCGCGGGCGTCGCGTCGGCGGGGAGCGTCATGTCGAGCTTCTCGCTGGCGAGGCGCGCATCGAGCGCGGCGCGTTCGAGCGTGGCCTTGCGCTCGGCGATGCCGTTGGCGACGGCTTCGCGGAGGCCCTGGATCTGCGGGCCCTGCACGAGGCGTTCTTCCGGCGTCATCTTGCCGAGCGTCTTCAGCAGCGCGGTGATCGTGCCCTGCTTGCCGAGCGCCTCGACCCGACACGCGTCGAGCGCGTCGAGGCCGGATGCGGCGGCGATCGCCGTCAGCATGTGGTCGCGCATCTGGTTCAGGTCTTGCGTCACGTTTTCGCCATCCTAACTTCGTTCGTCATCCCCGTGGTCATGGGGCTGGCTGAGCGGAGGGAACCCGAGACCGATCGCGAGATCATCCCAATCAAGATTGCCCTCTTCGATCAGCCGCAGCTTCCAGTCGCGGTTCCACTTTTTCAGCTGCTTTTCGCGCGTGATCGCCGCTTCCATCGTGTCGGCCATTTCGTAGTGCACCAGCCGATGGATGCCGTAGCGGGAGGTGAAGCCCTTGATCAAGCCTTCGCGGTGCTGATGAATGCGACCGAGCAGGTTGGAGGTGACGCTGATGTAGAGCGTACCGTGCCGACCGCTGGCGAGGATGTAGACACATGGCTGCCAGTCCATCCGCTATCCTCACCCGCCATTCCCGGTTTAGTCATCCCCGCGGAGGCGGGGACCCATACTGGCTGACGTTTGGGGTAATCACAACGGTTCGGAGTTTATGGGTTCCCGCCTTCGCGGGAATGACTAACATTAGAGTTCAAACCCCAAAACGCAGAAAGGGCGCCGGTGGTCTCCACCGACGCCCTCCCGAAACTCACCTCAGTCGCGAATTACGCGGCCTGGGGGAGAGCCGCCTTCACCTGGGCGACGATGGCGCTGAATGCTGCGCCCTCGTGCATGGCGATGTCGGCCAGGACCTTGCGGTCGAGTTCGATCCCTGCAAGCTTCACGCCGTGCATGAACTGCGAATAGGTCAGACCCTCGGCGCGGACGCCGGCGTTGATGCGCTGGATCCAGAGGCCGCGGAACGTGCGCTTCTTAACCTTGCGGTCGCGGTAAGCGTACTGTCCGGCCTTCTCGACGGCCTGACGGGCGATGCGGATGGTGTTCTTGCGACGGCCATAATAGCCCTTCGCCTGAACCAAAATACGCTTGTGCTTGGCGCGGGTGGTAACACCCCGTTTTACGCGTGCCATTGTCTAATTCCTTCTCAGCTCAACGCAGGCCGTAAGGCGCCCAGGCCTTCACTGCTGCGGTATCGGCCTTCGACAGCAGCTTGGTGCCGCGGTTCTGACGGATGTACTTGCCGTTGTGATGCGCCAGACGGTGACGCTTGCCGGCGACGCCGTGCTTGAGCAGGCCGGTGGCGGTGAGCTTGAAGCGTTTCTTGACGCCGCTCTTGGTCTTCAGCTTGGGCATTTTTATCCTTTCGGTTACGAAGGAGGACGCTGAAATCGCCGCGGCAGCCCACACTGGCCGGGCGATTCGTAGAACGCGTTCCCTTCGAGGAAGCGGGCCGCATAGACGCATTAATGCGGCATATCAACCGTTGTGGAACTGACGCGCCCGTCGTGCGATAGGCCAAGCATGGACGACAGCCCGACGCAGCCGATCGAGACCCCTCCCCCGGCCCCTGCGCCGGTCGATGCGCAAAAACGTCGCAAGCGGCGGATACTGCGCAACATCCTGCTCGGGATCGTCGCGGTCATCGTCGCGATCTGGCTGGTGCTGTACATCACCAAGGGACGCTTCCTGAAGCACCCGTTCGAGCGTGTGGTCGGGTCGCTGACGCACCGGACGCTGACCGTGCGCGGCGATTTCCAGCTCTATTTCGCGCCGTTCCGCATCAAGCTGTACGCGGAGAACTTCACGCTCTCGAACCCCGACTGGGCGAGCAGGCCGAACCTGTTCCAGGCGGACAAGCTCGACACGCGGATCGCGCCGCTGTCGCTGCTGTTCGGCAAGCGGCGGCTCTACTGGCTCGATCTCGTCAACGGCGCGGTCGATCTCGAGTGGAACGCAGCGCACTCGGCCAACACCTGGACGTTCTCTAACAAGAAGGGTGGCAAGCCGCTCGAATTCCCGCGGATCGACGTCGCTACGGTGACCGGCACGACGGTGCGCTATCTCGATCCGCGGATGCGCGTGCTGGCGGATCTCAAGGTCGCCGACATACGCTCGGTCGACGCGACGATCGGCCGCGCGGTCGGGCTGACCGGCAAGGGGCGGTTGCGCGAGACGCCGTTCACAGTGACCGCGCAGCTCCTGTCGCCCGACGCGACCGCCAATCGCGGGCAGAACAAGCTGGTCGCGCGGGCGCGGGCGGCGGGGAACATCATCGAAGTCGCGGGCACGCTGCCGAGCATTGCCGATGTCGAGAACGTGCCGCTCGCCGTCACTGCTCGCGGCGCCAATCTGTCGACGTTGCTGGGCGTGATCGACGTCGCGATCCCGAATACGCGGACCTACAAACTGCGCGCGCAGCTCATCAAGCAGGGCGACGAATACGCCTTCACGCACCTGCGCGGCTTTGCGGGCCGGACCGATCTCGCGGGCAAGCTGACGATTACCAACGGCGAGCGCATCCATCTCGATTCGGTCCTCACGACCAAGAGCCTCGACATCATCGATGCGGCCCCGTTCATCGGGTTCAATCCCGACATCGTCGAAACGCGTGGCGCGGTGGCCGCCGCCGCCGCCACGGGCGCCGCACCGCAACGCCTGTTGCCCGACGGGAACCTGCCGGTCGCGACGATGCAGATTTTCGATGCCGACCTGAAATGGACGATCGGCACGGTGAAGTCGCGCAACCTGCCGATCTCGAACATCGACCTGACACTCGACCTGGAGCGGGGGCGGTTGGCGCTGTCGCCGCTGACCTTCTCGATGGCACGCGGCAACGTGGCCTCGGACGTCATCTTCGATACGCGCGCGCGGCCGAGCGCGGTGTCCTACGACATCCGCCTCGCGCCGACACCGTTGGGTCGACTGCTCAAAGGCTATGGCCTGACCGAGGCCGGGACGACCGGGACCGTCAAGGGTCGCATCAAGCTTGATGGCCGGGGCGACTCGATCCACGATTCGCTGGCGTCGTCGCGTGGCCGGATCGCGTTCGTGCTGCCGTCGGGCGCGCTGTCGGTCCGCAACGTCCAGCTCGCCGAACTCGACATCGGCACGTTCGCGCAGCGGATGTTCCAGGGGAAGCTTGATGAGCCGGTACAGATCAATTGCGGGTTGATCGGCTTTACCGTGCGCGGCGGCGTGGCGGCGGCGGACCCGATCCTGATCGACACGCGCAAGAACGTGATCGTCGGCCGCGGTGGGTTCAGCTTCCGCAACGAGGCGGTGGATTTGGCGTTTCGGGCGGATTCGAAGAAGTTCAGCCTGTTTGCCGGGCAATCGCCGGTCGGGGTCGGCGGGATGTTCGCGGCTCCGAAGCTCAGCGTGATCTCGAAGGATCTGCTTGCGCGGGTCGGCAGCGGACTCGGGCTCGCGTTGGTGGCGACGCCGGTCGCGGGAATCCTGGCGTTCGTCGATGTCGGCGATGCGAAGTCTACCGCGTGCGGGCCGGTGCTCTCCGGGGCTACGGCGGCGGCGCAGCGAACGACCAAGGGCCAGCCGCGCGATGACGTGGGCCATGGGACGACCGCCAAGGCTGAGGACGGGAAGACGTCTGACGCGGAGCGGAAGGGGCAGCGGAAGAAGTTCCTGGGGATCTTCTGAGGGCGCGGGGAGATGGTACGCCCCCCTTCCCCACCTTGCTCATGCCAGCGTCAGGGGGGCGCCGTTGCCGATGGTTGAGCGCGTAGATGGCAGCGTTCCGCGTCCATGGGTCCCGGCGTCCGCCGGGATGACGGAGAGGAGTGATGATGTGGGGGCGTTGCGGTTTGCGGTGACGTCTTTTGCCCCTCCCGCTTGCGGAAGTGGGGAGGGCTGATCGCGTGCCGGACGCCAGTACGTACGTCGTACCCTCCCCTAGCCCCTCCCGCGGGCGGGAGGGGAATTTTTAGCCGTGATCGTGGCCGTCATGCGTATCGTGATCGTGCCCGTCATCCTGCAACCGGTGCATTGCCTCGAGCACGTCGTCCATTCGCGCCGGATCGCCGATCGCCAGCACGTGACCTTCGCTGTCCGCGGTCAGCGGGTCGCCATTCCAGTCGCACATGCGGCCGCCAGCGCCTTCAACCACCGGCACAAGCGCCGCGAAGTCGTAGAGCTTCAGGCCTGACTCGCAAACCACGTCGAGATGGCCGCTCGCGAGCAGGCCGTAATTGTAGCAGTCGCCACCATAGACCGGCCCTTGCCGCGGGTTGCCGCCCGAGATTGCCGCCACCAGCGCCAAGTAATGCGGGACGTCGACCTCGTCGAAGAGATGCGGGCTGGTGGTGGCGATCGTCGAGCCTGGCAGTTCGCGGCAGGTACGCGTGCGGACCGGTACACCGTTGAGCGTCGTCGGACGCCCCGCTACACCGACCCAGCGTTCGCGCTGGATCGGCTGGTCGATGATCCCGAGCACCGGCCAGCCATCCTCGACCAAGGCGATCAGCGTCCCGAAGATCGCGCGCCCCACAGTAAAGCTGCGCGTGCCGTCGATCGGATCGAGCACCCATTTGCGGTTGGTGACGCCCGCCTTCTCGCCATACTCCTCGCCGACGATGCCATCGCCCGAGCGCTCGGCGTCGAGCAACCGGCGCATCGCCGATTCGGCCTCGCGGTCGGCGCGGGTAACGGGGGACTGGTCGTCCTTGACCTCGACGCCGTGCTCGTGGCGAAAATAGGGTCGGATGACGTGGCCCGCGGCATCCGCAAGGCGGTGCGCGAGATCGATATCGGCTTGGGTTACTGGCATATTTCCAGCCTATCGAGCGCGGACGTCACGGGCAATGGACGGATCGATCACGCCAGCGTAGGTCATTGCGATCTAAACGGAGTATCATCCATGCGCCTCGTCTCGACACTTGCCACCGCCGCTGCCCTCCTCGTCGCGGCGCCTGCGCTGGCGGCACTCGCGCCCGGCGCCAAGGCTCCGGATTTCACCACGCGCGGCGCAATCGCCGGCAAGGTGTTCACCGTCCACCTCGCCGAACAGCTGAAGAAGGGCCCGGTCGTGCTCTACTTCTTCCCGGCGGCCTACACCGGCGGCTGCAACGCCGAGGCGCATGCGTTTGCGGAAGCGATCCCGGCGTTCACCAAGGCAGGCGCGACCGTGATCGGCATGTCGGCCGACAATGTCGAGACGCTCAGCAAGTTCTCGGCCGAGAAGTGCGCGGGCAAGTTCGCGGTCGCCAGCGCCGGGCCGAACGTGGTCAAGGGCTACGACGTCGCGCTCGGCAAGCAGATGGGTGGGCGCGACATCACCAAGCGCACCAGCTACGTCATCGCCAAGGACGGCCGCATCGCGTTCGTCCATGACGAGATGAACCCCGAGGCGCATGTCTCGACGACGCTTGCTGCGGTCCAGAAGCTGACGGGCAAGTAATCGATCGAAACCGGACCGGCAAATACCTGCCGGTCCGGTGACATTATGATAACGCTTTCGGGTCTATCGCTTTGGCGGGGACGCGGGGGATGACATGCGCGACGTACGAGTGGCCGGATCGATACGGGGCGCAAGACCTGACACGACGCTGTTTGAGCGGATCGGCGCGTTCCTCGACGAACAGAAGTTGAGCCCCGATCCCGCGCATTACGCGTTTGCCTATGCCGTGATGTCGGCTCCCGGGAGCGAGTTGGCCGCGCAAGTCGCTGCGCTGACGCAGGACGGCGTTCGTCTCACCCGATCGGATATCGAGCGACTCGGGGGAACGGTGATAGACCGGCCGCCGCCAGGCCGGTCGCGACGACCGAACGGCGTTGCGGACACCAATCCGGATTCCGTGCCGGATACCGCGATTGCCCTCGTGATCGAAACGCAGCAGCAGGTCGATGGCTTCGTGCAGATCGTGCGGACGATCCAGGCCGAGACGCATGGCTTCGGCCGCGAACTGGCCAGGAGCGCGGCATCGATCACGCAATTGGCGGAGATCGACGAGATCGCCGAAATCACCAGTGCGATGATCGCCCGTATTCACGACAGCGAAGTGCGGCTGGCGGCGGCGACCGCAGAGACGGATTCGCTGCGGTCGAAGCTGATCGAAGCGCGCGATACGGCACGTCGCGACGTACTGACCGGCCTGCCCAATCGACGCGCGTTCGAGGAAGCATTCGCGACGCGCGATCGGGATGCGGGGCCCTATTGCCTCGCTTTGTGCGACATCGACCGGTTCAAGCGGATCAACGACCTGCATGGCCACGGGGTCGGCGACCGCGTGCTCACCGCGATCGGCCAGACGATGACGGCCGAATGCGCCCCGCACCTCGTCGTCCGCCACGGAGGCGAGGAGTTCGCGGTTTTGATCGGCGGGATCGCATTGGCCGAAGCTGCGGACATGCTCGATGCCGTACGCTCGACCGTCGCTAGCAAGCGCTTTCGCAACCGGGAGACAGACACCGCGCTCGGCATCATCACCGTCTCGGCGGGCGTGACCGCGATCCATGCGGACGAGGCCGCCGAAACCGCGTTCCAGCGGGCCGACCAGTTGCTCTACACCGCGAAGAAGGACGGGCGCGATCGGGTCTGCGCGGGTTGATCCCGAGGGTTGGCGCGATTTGCGACGTAGAATTGGTGCGTTCCACCAACTCGATCTTCGCCGAAACAAGAAATCACGCAAAATCAATGATCTAAGAAACTGGCACGCGCCATGCAATTCATTCGATATCGGCAGCCGGATGGTCCGGCGCCCGACCATCGAAGGAAAATCTCATGTCGATCCGTTTCGAAACCGCTCAGCGCATTGCCTTCTCGCTCGTCGGCGCACTGTTCTTTGCAGCGATCGCAGTCGGCACCGCCGTCCCGATCATCCCCATCGCCTGATCAGGACGCTCATCATGAACCGCAGCATCCTCATCGGCCTCATCGCCTTTTCGACCACCATCCTGCTGATCGCAACACAGACCGGCGGCGCGCTCGCCTGAACGACGAGGCGCCTGCCGAGCGTCACGGTCAGGCGGGTGAGGCTAGTCCCACCGGCCCTACGGGAGCCTCTTCTTCGCGCGAATAGGTCCCGATCAACAGCCCTGCCGCCAGCACGTGCCCAGTGATGGCCTCGATCACCGCGGAGCGCCCGGGTGTCGCGCCGACATCCCCTGCCCCCGCGCCGATCGCGAAGACCTGGAACGCATAGCGATGCTCGCCGTGACCGCTCGGCGGATCGGGCGGCAACCAACCTTCGCGCAGATAGGAATTACGACCGACATCGCGACCTTCCGCGTCGCCTTCGCCGTCTGCAGCGATCGCGCCTTCGGCTAGTTGTCCCGCATCCGCCTCGAGTCCCCAGATGATTGCGTGCACCAGGGGTTGCGGGGCCGGAGCATCGGCATCCTCGACGATCAGCACCATGCGTTCGGTCCCGGCCGGCGGTTCGCTCCAGACAAGCGGTGGCGACACGCCTTCCCCGTCCGCAGTGAAGCGCGGCGGCATCCGTGCTTCGTGCGCGAACGCCGGGCTGGTCAGGGTCAACGTCTCGAAGTTCTCGCCCAACTGGACGATCGCAAGCTTGTCGATCCCGGCACGAAGGCCGCTCATCGCGTGGCCAAGCCAGGCGGGGATGTGTTCGAGCATAGCTTATCCTTCCGACGGGCAGGTTTCGGCACGACGGGCGGGGGCTGCGCCGTCATACCAGTCGCTCTGTGGGCCCATCTTGGCTGCGTCGTGGTAGCAGACCTGGGTCTTGCCGCGCTTCGGGTCGACGATCACCGTCCAGTTGTGGTCGCCGCAATTATGCTCTTCGCAGCCCCAGGATGCGACGCGGTCGCCCATTTTGAAAACGGGCGTTGCGGGTCCCGATCGACCGCGGATCATCTCGCGCAGCTTCGCGTCGCCGACCGCGTTGACGAGGCCGGTCGCAACGTCGGTGCGGTCGAAGAAATCGACGCCGTCGACCGCATCATGCGGGTATTTACCGACATAGGCGGTGATCGGCGTGGTCTGCGCCTGGCCTGCGATCGGCGCGGGGGCGCGGGTTTCGGGCGGGGTGAAGCCGCTGGGCGCGGCGGTCTTGGTGGGATCGTCGTTACGTCCGCATCCACCGACGAGAAGCGGCGCCGCGAGTAACGCGACCGCGATTGCCGTCCTCATGATCGCACCGTCGTCATCACCTGATCTCCTCAACCCCCTTTGCAACGCATCGACCGGCATCGTGGTTGCGGAGGGGGGCCGATGCGACCATCTCGGGTCCATGGAGCATGATCTCGATCGTTTCGTCGCGGCGCAGGACGGCGTCTATCCGCAGGCGCTGGCGGAGTTGCAGCGCGGGGCCAAGCGCACCCACTGGATGTGGTTCATCTTTCCACAGATCGCCGGACTGGGGCAGAGCGCCATGGCGCAAACCTACGCGATTGCCGGGGCGGACGAGGCTCGGGCGTATCTCGCGCATCCGGTACTCGGGCCGCGACTGATCGAGGTCACGCAGACGGTGACGGCCGCGCCCGGATCTGCCGAAGCGATTCTGGGCGGGATCGATGCGGTGAAGCTGCGGTCGTCGATGACCCTGTTCGCTGCGATAGCCGACGATCCCGCACCGTACCGCGCGGCGCTCGACCGGTTCTTCGGTGGCGAAGACGACCAAGCGACATTGGACCTGCTGCGCCGAACGCCGAACCGATAAGATAGGGGCATTGGCGGCAACGCGTGTAGTGTGACCGCGGGGCCTTCCGCCCCATGAGGTGCCGTGATGGCGAAGAGCCAGAAGAAATCG
This sequence comes from Sphingomonas sp. PAMC26645, assembly GCF_004795835.1. Taxonomy (NCBI): domain Bacteria; kingdom Pseudomonadati; phylum Pseudomonadota; class Alphaproteobacteria; order Sphingomonadales; family Sphingomonadaceae; genus Sphingomonas; species Sphingomonas sp. PAMC26645. The sequence continues at coordinate 990,151 of NZ_CP039249.1, read as the reverse complement.
AGCAAGGAAGTCCGCAAGCCCAAGGCCGAAAAGGCACCCAAGGCGAACGCGTCCAACCCGACCACCAAGGGCAAGCCCGTCGAGATGACGACGCTGAACTGAGGCGCGCCGGGGCGGGTACCGCGCCGGGAAGATCTTCGACCGGGCGATGACGGAGCGTCTTCCGTTGTTCCGGTCGATCGGGCGCAGCGCAGTATGCCCGAGACAATTACGCGTCAGGCAACTCAACCCCGCTGCCTGACCACCCGATCCAGATCAGCCCGCTGCGGCGATCTGCCGTAGTGCCTGTTCGAAGACTTCGACCGGTTGGCCGCCCGAGATCAGATGCCGGTCGTTGATCACGATCGCCGGCACTGCATTGATCCCGCGAGCCCGCCACAGTTCCTCCGCCGCGCGAACCTCGTCCGCGTAGCGTCCCGACCGAAGCACCTCTTCCGCGGCGACGGGATCAAGTCCGGCCTTTGTCGCAGCATCGACCAGCACGCGGTGATCGCCTGGATCGACATTATCAGTGAAATTCGCGGTGAAGAGCGCATGCTTCAGCGCCGCTTGGCCCCCTTCGATCTGCGCCCAGTGCAACAGGCGGTGCGCGTCGAACGTGTTGTAGATCCGGGTCGTCTCGGTCATCGCCATCGTGAAGCCGAGGTCGGCCGCGCGGTCGACGATCATCGCGCGGTTCGCCGCGGACTGCTCGGGCGTGGACCCGTATTTCTCCGCGATATGCTCGCCGATATTCTGGCCGCCTGCGGGCATTGCCGGATTGAGTTCGAACGGCTGGAAGACGATCTCCGCGTCGAGCGCATCCGCCGCGCGGGCCAACGCCTCTTCCAGCGCGCGCAGGCCGATGATGCACCAAGGACACGCGATGTCCGATACGAAATCGATCTTGAGATGGGCGGTCATATCAGTCTCCTGCAAGCGCACACCGCGGTAGATGGCGGCGGTCTGATGAGCAACCGCGGCGCTTTCGGCTGGTCATGGCCGCCCGCCTCCCTACATCCGCTCGATGGCCAATCCGACCGCAGACCTTTTCGGCACGCCGCTCCTCCCCGGACTCGCGTACCGCGACGCATTGATCGACCGGGATGAGGAGGCGATGTTGATCGCCCGGATCGACGAACAGGATCTGGCGCCGTTCCAATTCCAGGGTTGGCTCGGCAAGCGGCTGACCCGTTCGTTTGGCTGGCATTACGACTTCGACACGAGCCGGTTCGGCGAGACCGATCCGTTGCCCGACTGGCTGGTGCCGATCCGCCGGCGCGCCGCCGCGTTCGCGAAACTGCCGGAGGAGGCGCTCGTCCAGGCGTTGCTGATTCGGTACGATCCGGGGGCCGGGATCGGCTGGCACCGCGACCGCCCGGTGTTCGAGCATGTCGTCGGTATTTCGCTCGGCGTGCCGGCAACGATGCGGTTCCGGCGGCGCAAGGCAGGCGGCTTCGACCGCGCCGCCGTGCCGCTTGCGCCGCGGTCGGTGTACCATCTCAGCGGCGAGGCGCGGCATGACTGGGAGCACAGCATCGCCGAGATGGAAGTGACGCGCTGGTCGATCACCTTCCGCAGCTTTACCGACCGCGCACGGCAAGACCGGCGCTGACGTTTCTGCGGTTCGGCGCGGTTAAGTTGACGGCGTACGAGGCTGGCGGTCTCGCCCCGTTTTATTGGACACAGTCCGATCGGGGTATCGCTTGCCCTATATGCTTCGCGCACATATGGATCTGGCGATGGATAGTCCTCGAGATCGCAATATCTTCGGCGCATTCGCGCTCATGATCAGCGACGACATCGTGCGTGCGACGTCCTTGCAAGCGCCGGAAGCTGGCCCTGCGGCATCGGCGCTCGCGTTGCTTGCGCACCAACCCGGGCTCTCGATCCGCATGCTGGCAATCGGAGTCGGCCTTTCACATGCAGGGGCCGTTCGCCTGGTCGATCGGCTGGCGAGCGATGCGTTGATCGAGCGTCGGGAGCATTCGACGGACGGCCGTACGCGTTCGCTCTACCTTACGCCCGCTGGCAAGATCTCCAGCGACAAGGTCTTGGCCTCCCGCGATCAGGTCATTGCCGAAGGGCTGACGATCCTCACGCCGGACGATCTGAAGATCCTGTCCGACATCGCCGAACGCGTCCTGCGCGACCGCCTCGAAAACCTCGATCACTCCTACCGCATCTGTCGCCTGTGTTGCCACGAAGGGTGCACGAACTGCCCTATCGATGCCGAATTGCTTGAGCGAGGCGTAGACCGCGAGGCGTAGGACGAAGCGCAGGAAGTTCGCGATCGTGCCCGCTTGACGCCAGCTATCGAACAAACAGCGAGGAACCAGCGCATGTCGCTGCGCCAATAATATATATGCGCCATGCATATAGCAATGGCCTTGAACCGCAACTATATGCCTCAAGCATACTTATACAGGCTTCTTACCAACCGCGCACTCCGAGGACGAAGAAGCAGTCAGGCTGAGGGGTCGAGGCTATGGAACTCAATCAAGTCCGCTACTTCATCAACTTAGCCGAGACGCTCAATTTCACGGCGGCAGCACGGCTGAGCAGCGTGTCACAACCCAGTCTGACCCGCGCGATCCATCGCCTGGAGGAGGAGCTCGGCGGGAGACTGATCCACCGCGACGGGAAGAACAGCCGCCTTACCGGCCTCGGTCAGGACGTCGAGGCGGAATTCAGGCGCATGGCGGCGGCGGTCAGGAGCGTCCGCGATCATTCCGAGAACTGGGCGATGGGACGGCACCGCGTATTGGACGTCGGCGTCGCGCCAACCGTCGGACCAAAGGAATTCTCGGCGTTTTTCGAGAGCGCGTTGGCGGAGGTGCCGTCGGTCGAAATCAAGCTGCACTCGTTACAGTCGAACGAGGACGCATCGGAGGTGCTGTCGGGAAAATACCATGCCTGCATCCTGCCGCGTGAAACGCGGCCCGACCTCAAGTTGAGCGTGCACCCGTTATTTCGCGAACGCTTCGTCCTCGGCTGTTCCGCGACCCATCCCCTGGCCGCCGGCGAGGTCGTGCGTGGCGAAGATCTGGTCAGGTTTCCGTTCGTCGACCGGTTGAAATGCGAGTTTCGCGACGAGATCCGCGATCACTTCGCGCGACGGGACGTGCTCGTGCAGCCTCGCTTTCGATCCGATCGCGAAGACTGGGTGCAGCGGGTCGTCGCCGACAGCGACGCGATATGCATTCTTCCGGAACGATCGGCCACGGCGCACGGCCTCGTCACGCGTCCGATCGACGGGTTCGTCCTGGAGCGCGAAGTCGTGATCGCGACGGTCTCCGGCTCCACCGCGCCAGTCGAAATACGCAAGATCGCGCAAATGGCGGCCCGGTACGCGTGGAATTGAGTCACGGCATGAACAGTATCGGTGGTATGGAAACTATACGTCCGGCGTATTGGATAATTCCAGGAGGTACTGCGATACACTGCATGATGACGAATACTATTTTCTGAACGTAGATCCTTCGTTCCTCCTGAAAAGTATTGAGTGATATCATGAAGTTTGAAAGATCGCAGGACGCAGTCGATCGACTGACCCCGGAGCAACGCCGGGTGACGCAGCACTCGGGTACCGAGCGGCCCTTCACCGGAGAGTATGACGGCAACAAGGAACCTGGCATCTATGTCGACGTCGTATCGGGCGAGCCGCTGTTCGCCTCGACCGACAAATACGAGTCGGGCTCCGGCTGGCCGAGCTTCACCAAGCCGATCGTCCCGGCAAACGTGAACAAGGTCCGTGACACCACGCACGGGACGGTCCGGACCGAGGTCAGGTCGGTACACGCCGACAGCCATCTCGGCCACGTGTTCCCGGACGGTCCCGCCGACCGCGGTGGCCTGCGCTACTGCATCAACTCGGCGTCGCTTCGCTTCATTCCGCGCGATGAGATGGAGAGCGAAGGCTACGGCGAATATCTCGATCAGGCAGAGGAGGCTTAATATGCACGAGCGCGCCATTCTCGCAGGCGGATGCTTCTGGGGCATGCAGGATCTGATCCGCAAGCGGCCCGGCATCATCTCGACCCGCGTCGGCTACACCGGCGGGGATATTCCGAACGCCACCTATCGCAACCACGGCACGCATGCCGAGGGGATCGAGATCGCCTTCGACCCGGCGGTGACGAGCTACCGGGCGATCCTCGAATTCTTCTTCCAGATCCACGATCCCACCACCAAGAACCGCCAGGGCAACGACATGGGGCTCTCCTACCGGTCGGGCATCTATTACGTCGACGACGCGCAGAAGCGCGTTGCCGAGGACACGATCGCCGACGTCGATGCCTCCGGGCTGTGGAATGGCAAGGTCGTGACCGAGGTCGTGCCGGCCGGCGATTTCTGGGAGGCCGAGCCGGATCACCAGGATTATCTGGAGACGCGGCCGAACGGCTACACCTGCCACTTCGTGCGTCCCGGCTGGGTGCTTCCGAAGCGCCAGACGGCTGACGATACGCAGCCCGCGACCGGGATCGCCGCGGAATAGACGCCACCACCGTTCAGCGCCGGTCTGGTCCGCAATCCTCCATGACCGCAGCACCAGGATCGCAGATTATGACCGACCTCTCGTCCTTCCCGATCACGCAGCGCTGGCCGGCATCGTATCCCGATCGCATCCAGCTCTACGCCACGCCGACCCCCAACGGCGTCAAGGTCTCGATCATGCTGGAGGAAACCGGCGCGGCGTACGAGCCGCATTTCGTAGACATCTCGAACAACGAGTCAAAGGACCCGGCGTTCGTGGCGCTCAATCCGAACGGCCGCATCCCCGCGATCATCGATCCGGCGGGGCCCGACGGTAAGCCCCTGGCGCTATGGGAGTCCGGGGCGATCCTTCTCTACCTCGCCGAGAAGACGGGCCGGTTCATGCCCGTCGACCCTGCCCGACGGTACGAGACGCTTGCCTGGGTCTTCTTCCAGATGTCGGCGATCGGACCGATGTTCGGTCAGCTCGGCTTCTTCCTGCGATTTGGTGGTAAGGATTTCGAGGACAAACGGCCTCGGCAGCGCTTCGTCGACGAAACCAAGCGTCTCCTCGGCGTCCTGGACCGTCAGTTGGACGGCCGCGACTGGATCGTCGACGACTATTCGATCGCGGACATCGCGACGATAGGCTGGGTGAATGCGCTGGGCGAATTCTACGCTGCCGGCGCCATTCTCGGTCTCGACGACTATGCGAACGTCCAGGCGTGGCTCGAACGCGCGCTGGCGCGACCCGCGGTGCAGCGCGGACTGCATATCCCCGCGAAGCCGGCATGAGCGTAATCGCCGCCTATTATTACCACGAAGGCAAGCGGATCCGGGCAATCGCGCTCGATGAAAGCATCGAACTTGGCGAGGATCGCACGGGCTTCTGCTGGATCGCGCTCGGCGAGCCCACCGATGACGAACTCAGCAAGCTCCAGTCGACCTACGACCTTCATCCGTTGGCCATCGACAACGCGATGCACCCGCTGTGCCCGCCCAAGCTCGAAGTCTACAATGACGAACTCTACATCGTTGCGCAGACCGCGGCGCTGGTGGGCGACCGGATCATCTACGGCAAGATGGCGATCTTCACCGGTCACAATCATCTCATCACCGTGCGGCACGGCACCGCGGGCGCGCTGGGCAACCTTCGCGCGCAACTCGAGGGATCGACCACCTTGTCCCGAAAGGGTGTCGACTATGTCCTGCACGCCATCCTGCACCGCATCGTCGACCAGTACCTGCCGATCTTCGAGATGATCGAGGACGACGTTCTGGCGATGGAGAGACGGTCGCTCGACGACTTCCTCGAGCGGGAAGACGTCGTCCGCATCTTCGAACTGAGGTCAGAACTCACACGATTCCAGCGCACGCTCGGCGCCATGGGGGAGCTGGTGGGGAAGCTGGTTCGGGGCCATTTCCCCTGCATCAGCGCCGACGTGACACCCTATTTCAGCGACGTCGCGGACCATCTCCACCGCGTACAGTCGATGGTCGACGGCCTTCTCCACGTCCTGTCCACGGTCTTCGAGGCGAGCAGCCTTTTGGAGGCGCAGCGGATGGGCGTGATCACCCGCCAGCTCGCGGCGTGGGCGGCGATACTGGCGGTCCCGACCGCGATCGCCGGAATTTACGGCATGAACTTCAAGAACATGCCGGAGCTGGACGCGACCTACGGATACTTCATCGTGCTCGGCGTGATCGCAGTGTTCTGCCTGCTGCTGTTCGTGCGCTTCAAGAAGGCCAAATGGCTATGACGACCCAACTGACCGACATCCTCGAAGCGGTGCAGGCGTTCGTCGCCAAGGGCTACGACCACGAGTACCGCGTCAAGGACGGCACTCTCGTCGATCTCGAACTTGGATCGACCATCGAGGCGTGCACCATTCGCGTCGACGCGGCGTTGCGGCTCGAAAGCGGCGATGACGGCGAAGACGCCTCCAACATCTACGCGATCACCGACCCGGCAACCGGGCACCGCGGCCTGTTGATCGACGCGTTCGACGTCTTCCACGAAATCTGTCCCCGGGACCTGTCCGAGCGGCTCGTCGCGGATCGGGAAACGGTGGCGACACGCGACCGGGACGCGCCGACCAAGCACGGGCTGCGCAAGGTCTTCAAGGACGAGTTCCACCGCGATCCCGAGCGCTACGTTCTGCGCGAGGGCTTTCCGGACTTTCCGTCATGCCCGTTCGGCGGCGGTTTCAGCATCCTCGGCTTCGACACTGCCGAGCAGGACTATGTCTGGCTCGTCACGAGCATCATCCGGGGATCCCGGCTGATCCGCGTTCCCTACCAGGGCGAAGACGTCATCAGCGACGAATAGCGACGTCACTGGAGCACGAGTCCGCCGAACTATCGAAGCACCGTAACGCAAGGACGTCATCATGGACTGGAACAAGGCCCATATCCGAGACACGATGCTCTCGCTGGAGACCGCAGCGCTGCAGAGCGCTCGGGAGAACTACCTCGACTATGTCTTCACCGCCAAGGTCGATCAAAGCGAACCGGTCGAGAACGACGAGCTGGCCCAGGCCGAGATCGCCAGCGACCTAGCCGAAGCGCTCGACGACACGCTGCACGATTACGCCGACAAGATCGACAAGCTCAGGATGATCGATTTCGGCCCCAAGTCGACGGTCGAGGAAGGTTCTGTCGTCAAGCTGTCCGGCCGCTACTTCGCGATCGCCGTATCGACCAGCCGGTTCACCTGTCAGGGGCGTGAGGTGATGGGCATTTCGACGATGGCGCCGATCTTCGAGGCGATCGAAGGCGCGCGAGAAGGCGAGACCGTGCAGTTCAATGGCCGCGACCTCATTGTGGAAGACGTGGAATAGGGTCCGGCTACCGGCCGCAGCGCCGGTGCCGAACGCCGTTCATCTCATCAAGGGCAAACTCATGACGACACCGTCGTTCTTCATCACCCCAGGCTACGGAACGCGCCTGCATGACGCGCTGCATTACTCCCAGGCGATGCGCATAGGCGACCGCGTGGAGATTTCCGGACAAGGCGGCTGGAACGACGATCTCGTCATTCCCGAGGCGATCGAGGAAGAAATCGCGCAGGCGCTCGAGAACGTGGAACGGACGCTCGCGACGGCTGGGGCAAGCTGGCGGCACGTCGTCCACGTCAATTCCTACCACGTCGGCGGCTTCCCTCCCGTCATCAACGAGACGATGGCCAAGCTATACCGCCACTACATGCCCGACCGCGCGCCGATCTGGACGCAATTGGGGGTAGAGGCGCTGGGGCTTCCCACCATGCGCATCGAAATTCGCGTGACGGCGATCATAGCGTGATCCGCCTTTGATCCGTGGCGTGACGCGTATCTCGGGAAAATTCCACATTTTTCATCGAAGCACAAAGTCTACGGGAGCACTTCATGTTCGAAGCCGAAGCACGCATCGCCACGATCGATGGCAGCCGCTATCTGACCGAGATCGCCGAGGCGTGGGTACACACCTATCCGGTTCGCTACGATGCGCTGACCGCGGAGATCGAGCTTCCCGGTGGTCAGCTTATCATGACAGCCGATGGCGATAGCTTGTCGCTCCGGCTTGTGGGCACGGATCATGGTCCCTTCGATGCCGCAAAGGAGGCCGTGGCCAAACACGTGGATCGCGTGGCTGAACACGATACCGGGGTGCGCTGCGTCTGGCATGAGATTTCCTGATCGCACGCGGGACGATCGAACCGCCCAAATCTAGCAGTCAGGATTGAGCCCTCGCTGCATAAGCTATGCCTGACCCAAGTCCGCGATGAGCGTGTCCGCATCGAGATGGAAATCCGAGAAGACGATATGGCCGCGTTCATCAATCACTGTGAACCAGGGTGTTCCTCGCGTGCGGTAGTCTTCCATGAAGGTCGGCAGCGCCTGCCCGGTCGGTGGCTCATCGTGACCGAAAGCGAGGGGAAGGTCATATTTGCGCTGGTTCACGCGCAACGTCTCGAATGTGTTCTCGTCCGCGCCTTCGAAGACGGTCTGGATCACCGCAAACCCCACGCCCTGGGGGCTCAATGCGCGATGTAATTTTTGTAGCGTCGGAAACCCGTGAAGATGGCAGCCGGGGCACCAATGCTGGAAGGCGAACAGGACCTTCGGGCCGGGCCCGATATCCGACAGCGTAAGCGGCGCGATCGCTCCTCCGTCGCCGCCGATCCATTTCTGCACCCGCAGCTCGGGGGCTTGGCGTTGGTCGATGTTCATTTGCTACTCCAATTACAATGCGGATCGTCGGCTGGGCGGTCGTCAGGCCGGTAGCTCGAACCCGATTTGCTTGAGTGCCGCTACGCAGGCATCCTGGTCCTGCTGATAGTTGCCGCCGGAGATGCCGATCCCGCCGATCAACTTGCCGTCCTCCAGGATCGGGTATCCGCCGCCGACCGCCACCATCCGCGGACGATAGGCAAGCGGCGCCACTTTCGAATCGTTGGTCACATACTCGTTCCAGACATGCGTCGGGAACCCGAACGAGGCGGAGCTCCAGGCCTTGTCGATGGCAACGTCGACCGTGAGAAACGGCGCGTCGTCGGTGCGCTCGAACGCGCGCAGATAGCCGGTGGCGTCGACGACAGCGACGGCAGCCGGGATGCCGATCGCGCGTGCCGCGGCGAGGGCCGCGTCGATGAGGGCGACCGCAGTCTCGCGGTTGATCGACGCGGTGGCGATGGATTTGCTCATGGGATTTCCTTCGCCGAGGCGCGATCCGTCGGCATTTGTGAGGTTGGAGATGAGTTTCTCGGCAACGATCATTAGTCTACGACTATGGCTGCGTGGCCAGCGCAATTCAAATAGCTGCTGCGTATAGTTTCCATAGGGAACGACTTGGCACGTACCAGATTAACTTCGATGCGTATCGGCCGAATAATTCAGAACCGACCGATCGATCGTAAGACCCGCGCCTAGCCACGCACATGACAAAACTACCGAAACGTATTAAAACTATAGCGACAGGGTATTGGATAGTCAGACTGGGTGGGCGCTAAACCCCATTTGCAATCATCGGGCGTCATAGCAGGTCAAGATCATGGCCGTTCCATCAGGCCACCCTGCTTATTTTCGAGTCAAACAACTCGTTCGACAGTTGCAGCCACAAGGATGTAGCATCAGCTTCTGAACTCAAGCCCGATCCGTTCCATCAGCCAACCCAAGGGATTCATCATGGTCACCAGAGGATTCTCCGGCCGCGGTTCAAGCGGCGATGACTCCGGTCGAGTTCCGCCAGGTCAGCATCTCGTGGAAGATTTTCCCGTCCTGTCCGCTGGCCCTACGCCGCACGTAGAGCCTTCCGATTGGAAATTCACGGTCAAGATCGGTCCGAAGCCCGTCAAAGTCTGGAACTGGAGCGAGTTCAACGCCCTGCCGAAGACGAAGGTGACCAAGGACATTCACTGCGTCACCTCCTGGTCCAAGCTCGACACCGCCTGGGAGGGCGTGCTCATCGAAGACATACTTGCCGATGCCGGGCTCGACCCGCCCACCGATTTCGTGTTGGCGCACTGCTACGATAAGTATTCTACGAACGTACCTTTGGCGGATCTGCTGTCAGGCAAGGCGATGGTCGCCCTCACCTATGCGGGCGAGCCGCTTCCGCGCGATCACGGCGGGCCCGCGCGCCTCCTGGTCCCGCACCTCTACTTCTGGAAGTCCGCCAAATGGGTGAACGCACTGCAGTTCACGACGCGCGACGAACCCGGATTCTGGGAAGGTCACGGCTACCATATCTACGGCGATCCATGGCGCGAACAGCGATACACCAATGACTGAGGGCGGCGCGCAAACCGTGGCATGGCAGTCGTGCGTGATCGAGGACATCGTCCAGCAGACACCGAGCATCAAGAGCTTCTTCCTGCGATTGAGCAAGCCGTTCGCGCACATCGCAGGGCAGCATGTCGATGTCCGGCTGACCGCGCCCGACGGCTACAGCGCGATGCGAAGCTACTCGATCGCGTCCGCGACGACGTCGTCCCCGATCCTTGAACTCGCGATCGAGCGACTGCCGGACGGTGAAGTCTCGTCGTTCTTCCACGACGTGGCGGCGATCGGCGACGATATCGAGCTTCGTGGTCCGCTTGGGGGTCATTTCCTGTGGCCGGATCCCGCCGTGGATGCGGTGTTGTTGATCGGAGCGGGCTCCGGCCTCGTGCCGCTGATGGCGATGATCCGGCACCGCCATACGCTATCCACGACCGTCCCGACGGCGCTGTTGCTATCCGCACGCACCGAGGCGGACGTTCTCTTCTCGGAAGAGCTGCATGCGACCGAAATGGGCGACGCGGCATTCGTCCTGGCGCTGACGATCACCCGAGAAGCCCCGGTCCGCCCGTCGGACTTCGGGCGACGGATCGACGGCGCGATGGTCCAGGAGGTCGTGGCGCGACTTCACCGAAAGCCCAGCCAAGTCTTCGTCTGCGGATCCAACGGTTTCGTCAACATCGCGACCGAGGGCGCCTTACTGGCCGGCCTGCCCCCCTCCATTATCAAGACCGAGCGCTACGGCGGCTAGTGATTGCGGACGTGCAGCCCAGACTTGGTTAGTCGGCCGTCGGATCCGCTTTGCTCGTAGTCATCAAAACTATAGCCTGTGGTCATTGGACATCGTCCGGCGATCAACTCATCCTCCTTCAGCGCTACTTGCGGAAAACCGGTGCCAACTACCGCGCGAGTCACGATTGAGGAACCGACCGATGACGAACGCCCATGTTGCCGCTAATCCGACACCGTCCGACCTCGACGAATGTGCAACCATGACTGTCGCCGACACCCTGAAGATCATATTGGCTGACAGCTATGCAATTTACCTGAAGACGAAGAACTTCCACTGGCACGTCTCCGGACCTTATTTCAGAGACTATCACCTGCTTCTCGATGAGCAGGCCGCACAGATTCTCGCTGTCACCGACGCGATTGCCGAGCGCGCCCGAAAGACCGGCAACACGACCATCCGGTCGATCGGCGATATCGCGCGGCATCAGACCATAATGGACAATGATGCCGAGTTCGTGACGCCGCAGGACATGCTGAGCGAACTCCGTGCCGACAATCTTCTCCTGGTCGAGTCGCTTCGCCGTGCCAAGGACGTCGCGGACGTCGCCAGAGACAATGCGACGTCCGGCCTGATCGATACTTGGACCGACGAGGCGGAACGCCGTGCATGGTTCCTCTTCGAAGTCAGCCGCTAGGTCCGCGCGCCATGCTCCGCCCCATGCTCGCGACCAGCATCCTCACCGGCGTCGCATCGTCTCTATGGTCGTGGATGATGAGGCTCGAGCTGGGTCTGGGGTATCGCCGGAGCACTAATCGCAGTGCCGCTGGCCACGGCAATCGTGATGATCTGCGGCCAGTTCGATCTTAGCCGCTGGATTGCCAAGCCGTTGTGGTCATAATGATCGTGGATAACGACCGTTTGAGAGACGCAGCATGAGGCAATGGTCGTGGATCCTGAAGCGGATCATCCGGCAAATCTGGTTCCGCGCGGCGATCATCAGCCTGCTCAGCGTCGGGCTGGCGATCGTCGCCGGGCTCGTCACGCCGTATCTGCCCTACACGTTCGATGCGGATATCGGGCAGCGATCGGTCGGTACGATCCTTCAGATCATGGCCTCCAGCATGCTGGCGGTCACGACCTTTTCCCTGACCGCGATGGTCAGCGCCTATTCCTCGGCGACGCAGCTCGCGACACCGCGGGCGACCCAGCTGATGGTGAGCGATCCGACTTCGCAAAACGCGCTGTCGACGTTCCTTGGCGCCTTCGTCTTTTCGATGGTGGGTATCGTCGGGCTGAACACCAGCGCCTACGGCCATGACGGCCGGATCATCCTGTTCGCGGCGACGGTACTGATCATCCTGCTGGTGGTCGGCACCTTGTTGCGCTGGATCGGGCATATCACGGCCTTCGGACGGATGGCCGACGTGATCGACCGCGTCGAGGAGGCTGCGACCGAGGCCATGCTAGATTTCGCCGCGCATCCGTATCTCGGTGGGCGGGCTCCTGTCGCCATCCCCGCCGATGCCGTGGCACTGAGTGCGCCGCAGACCGGCTACATCACGCATATCGACGTCGCCGCGCTCGGCACCATCGCCGACCGCCACGATCTGACAGTGTATGTCGACGTCCTGCCCGGCACGATGATGCACCCCGCGCGTACGCTCCTGCAGGTCAAGGGGGAGGCGAACGACGCTGTCCGTACCGCGCTGGTGAAGACCTTCACGATCGAGCGACATCGCTCGTTCGATCAGGACCCGCGGTTGGGGTTGATCGCACTGTCCGAGATCGCGAGCCGCGCGCTGGCCCCGGCGACCAACGACCCGGGTACGGGTATCGAGGTCCTCAACGCCTTGCTTCGTGTATTCCTGACGCTCCGGCCGGGCGCAGCGAATGTCGAGGACACGGTCAAAACCCATCCGGTTCACATCGGCAAACCGACGATGGACGATATGCTGACGGACGCGTTCGGGCCGATCCTGCGCGAAGGTGTTCAAGAGGTCGAGGTATCGCTGCGGCTGACAGCGACGCTGGCGGCGCTGCACGCGAACCTGCCTGGTTCACATGCCGCGATCGAAAGCTGGGCGCACCGCCACGCAAAGCGGGTGGCGACGACGATGGCGGATCCGGATGACCTGACGGCATTCGACACGGCCTATAGAAAGCTCTGGCGTGCTTGAGGCTGGGGCATAACCCCCGATTGCCGGGCAACCCCTTCGAAATACGGCGTCACAAGCAGATGCGGCATCGCCAGTGCCGCGATGCCGGCAAATAGCTACCGCACGCCTGAAAGGTCCCACCGCAGCAGCAGCCCGCCCACGATCCCCACCATCATCACGGCCGCGACGAGGACTGGCGCGGTGGCACGCAGGTACGCGGTGGTAGTGACGCACTGCAGGCGATCACGATGCTCTTTCGTCTGTGGCACCGCGTGCAGCATCAGGAACCCGACTGAATATCAGGCTGGTGACGATCATCAGGACATCAAGGACGATGACCGATGTCAGATACCCGCCAACTTCCCCGCCTTCCCGTGCTCATGAACTACCAGCAGCACCAACCCCGCCAACAATATCGGCGTCGTCACCGACCAATCGACATAGCGTGCCAGCGGCAGAGCATTTCCCAGAAATCGACGCAGCGTGAGATAGCAGCGATGCCATTCGCTAGTTTGTGCGTTGCATCGCCATGAGCAACTCGAACCATGACCGCTATGACTACCGCCCCATCACCGACCGGCCGGACTACGACTGGCCGGACGGACGTCGCCTCGCAATCTATCTCGGCGTAAATTATGAGGTCTTCGACTTCGGTGGCGGTTTGGGGCCAAAGTTAGCGCCGTCCCAGACCGAACCTGACGTGATGAACTATGCATGGCGCGACTATGGCAATCGCGTTGGGGCATGGCGGCTTTTTGATCTCTTTGATCGATTGCAGCTGCGGACCACTGCACTCCTGAATGCTGACGTGCTCGAGCGTTGCCCCGGCCTGGCAGAAGCATGCCGTGATCGTGGTGACGAGATTGCGGCTCACGGCAGCAGCAATGCGAAGGCGCAGGGGAACATGGTCGGCCTGCGCGAGGATAGCTTGATCGCAGACGTTACCGAGAGACTGGCGACACTCGGCATACGACCGTCCGGCTGGTTGGGGCCTTGGATTTCGGAAAGCCAAAACACGCCGGATTTGCTGGCCAAGAACGGCTATCGCTACGTGCTCGATTGGGCGCACGATGATCAGCCCACCCGACTGTCGACCAAATATGGCGGGCTTCTCTCCGTTCCTTACTCCCAGGAGATCAACGACCTCCCCGCGATCATCGAGCGCCACCAGGAGGCAGAAACGTTCGCGGCCATGATACGCGCAGGCGTGGAACAGCTGTTGTCCGAATGCGACCGACGGCCGCTCGTCCTTGGTATCGCGCTTCACCCCTTCATCATGGGGCAGGCACACCGCGTTCCAGCACTCGCCCGCGTCCTGACGGAGCTTCGGGAAGCGGACGACCCACGTATCTGGTGGACGACCGCCGGCGATATCGCCGCCCATGTCGAAGCGAATGACATGGCGGTCTGACCGGCTCGTATCGAACTAGCTCACGACACGCGCGTCGAGTGCTCGGACCTCGTCAGCGACATCCGGCGGTGGACTAGGACTGCGAGCACACGATTCGAACTGAAAAACGATGGACCTTTATTGCAACGCATCCTGCGAAAACTGCAGGATATGTTGCAATGTGAGGTGCGGCTCAGACGTCGAGGTTGGCGACGTTCAGCGCATTGTCCTGGATGAACTCGCGGCGGGGTTCGACGACTTCGCCCATTAGCTGGGTGAAGATCTCGTTCGCGCTCTCGGCGTTGACCGCGGTGACGCGGAGCATCGAGCGGACCGACGGGTCGAGCGTGGTTTCCCAGAGCTGTTCCGCGTTCATCTCGCCGAGACCCTTGTAGCGCTGGATTGCAAGACCTTTCCGCCCGGCGGTCAGGATCGCATCGAGCAGGTGGCTCGGACGCGAGACCTGCGTCGAGCCGCGTGCGGCGACGGCGGTGACCGAGCCGATCACGCCGGCACCGGCCTCCGCACCCTCTTCAGCCTCAGGCTCTTCGGCCGCCGCCGCCTTGCTGGCGGGGACGAGGTTCGAGGTGTGGGCGTAGCTCTCGGAATGCTCGCCGGACAGAGCGTGCAGCTTGCGCGCCTCGGCCGACACTAGGAAGCTGGCCTCGATGATGTGGTGGTCGGTGACACCGCGCCATGCGCGCTGGAAATGAATGCCGCCGTCCTCGGTCAGCACCGCGGTCCAGCGGGCATCGCCGTCGTCGAGTTCGAGACGACGCGTGACGATCTCCAGCCGCGACGTGCGATCCTCGACCGACGCTTCCGGATCGAACACGCCGCCGAGTGCCAGCGCCTCGATCATCCCGGCATCATAGCGCTTGGGGACGTAGCGCATCAGCGTCCGCATCCGGCGCGCGTGATCGACCAGATCCTTCAGGTCGCGACCCGAACGACCGCCACCGGGACCGTCGAGCACCATCGTATTGACGCCCGCATCGACCAGATATTCATCGAGCGCCGCGTCGTCCTTGAGGTACACTTCCGACCGGCCCTTGGTCGCCTTATACAGCGGCGGCTGGGCGATGTAGAGATAGCCGCCCTCGATGATCTTGGGCATGTGACGGTAGAACAGCGTCAGCAGCAGCGTGCGGATGTGCGCGCCGTCGACGTCTGCGTCGGTCATGATGACGATCTTGTGGTAGCGCAGCTTGTCCGCGTTGAAGTCGTCGCGGATGCCGGTGCCCATCGCGGTGATGAGCGTGCCGATCTCGCGGCTCGACAGCATCCGGTCTTCGCGCGCGCGCTCGGTGTTGAGGATCTTGCCGCGCAACGGCAGGATCGCCTGGAAATGGCGGTCGCGGCCCTGCTTTGCCGAGCCGCCTGCCGAGTCACCCTCGACCAGGAACAGTTCGGACTTGGCGGGATCGCGCTCCTGGCAGTCGGCGAGCTTGCCGGGCAGCGAGGCGATGTCCATCACGCCCTTGCGACGCGTCAGTTCGCGGGCGCGCTTGGCGGCTTCGCGCGCGGCGGCGGCGTCGATGATCTTAGCGACGATCGCTTTCCCGTGCGCGGGGTTCTCTTCCAGCCATTCCGCCATCTTGTCGGCCATCAGGCTTTCCAGGGGCTGGCGAACTTCGGACGAGACGAGCTTGTCCTTGGTCTGGCTGCTGAACTTCGGATCGGGCAGCTTGACCGAGACGATCGCGGTCAGGCCTTCGCGCATGTCCTCGCCGGTGAGCTGGACCTTTTCCTTCTTCAACATGCCCGATTTCTCGGCATAATTGTTGAGCGTGCGGGTCAGCGCGGCGCGGAACGCGGCCATGTGCGTGCCGCCGTCGCGCTGCGGGATGTTGTTCGTGAAGGCGAGGACGTTCTCGTAATAGGAATCGTTCCACTGCAGCGCGACGTCCATCGTGACGTCGTCACGCGTGCCGCTGATCGCGACCGGCTCGGGCATCAACGGCACCTTGGCGCGATCGAGATACTTTACGAACGCGGCGATACCGCCCTCGTAATAGAGCTCGACGGTCTTCATTTCCTCGTGTCGCGCGTCGCTGAGGAACAGGCGGACGCCCGAGTTGAGGAACGCGAGCTCGCGATACCGGTGTTCGAGCTTGTCGAAGTCGAAATCGGTGATCTTGAAGGTGGCGGGCGACGGGAAGAAGGTAACGCGCGTGCCTTTTTGACCCTCGGTTGCGGGTCCGACGACCTTCAACGGCGCGACCGCATCGCCGAATGCGAAGCGCATGTAATGCTCCTCGCCGTTGCGCCAGATCGTCAGGTCGAGCCATTCGCTGAGCGCGTTGACGACCGAGACGCCGACGCCGTGCAGGCCGCCCGAGACCTTGTACGCGTTCTCGTCGCTGGTGTTCTCGAACTTACCGCCAGCATGGAGCTGGGTCATGATGACCTCGGCTGCGGACACGCCTTCCTCGGTGTGAATGCCCGTGGGAATACCGCGGCCGTTGTCGGTGACGGAGACCGATCCGTCGGCGTTGAGGACGATGTCGATCCGGTCGCAGTGCCCGGCGAGCGCCTCGTCGATCGCGTTGTCGCTGACCTCGAACACCATGTGGTGGAGGCCCGAACCGTCGTCGGTATCGCCGATATACATGCCGGGGCGTTTGCGGACTGCGTCGAGGCCCTTCAGGACCTTGATCGAGTCCGCGCCATAGTCGCCCATGTTCGGGAGGTTGGGATTGTTGGTTTCGGGGTTGGATGCCATGCCGAGTATATAGGCATTCGAGGGCCGAAACGGAAGCGAAATGGCCTGTAGGGGCGAGGCGTGCCGCGCCGGAAGTGCACGAAGTGCAGACGCTGGGAGCGTTTTGCGGCGCGTGTGCACTTCGAGGGTCGGGCGGGCTGGTTTCGAGGGGGTTGGGATCACCATGCGGGGATGGTGACAGAGGTGGGCTGTGTAGGACAGCGCGCACCCTAGCACCGCGCCGGCGAAGGTAGCACCGCGCCGGCCGAGGCCGGGGTCCAATTGGAAAGGTTGCGGTAACGACGAACTGCACTTCGTCAGCAATGTCCGCCAATTGGGCCCCGGCCTTCGCCGGGGTGGTACAGGTTGGGTCAGGCTTGTCCCTCTCCCTCTGGGGAGAGGGAGGGAGGAGCCGTAGGCGACGGAAGGGTGAGGGGGAGTTGGGATCAGCCTTGCGAGCCCCACTCCCCTCTCCCTTCCCACCGCAAGCGCGGCGGGCCCCTTCCCTCTCCCCGGAGGGGCGAGGGAGACCGGCTTCAGAAGCGGTCGGCGCGCTGGCCTAGTAGGGTCACTTCGACGCGGCGGTTGAGGCGCATGCCAGCCGGCGTTGCGTTGGTCGCGACGGGCTGGTTCTCGCCGTGGCCGACGACGCTGAAGCGGGCGCGGACGACGTCCATGTCGTCGAACGCCTGGCGGACGCTGGCCGCGCGACGTTCGGAAAGGTCCTGGTTATGCGCATCGGTGCCGCGCGAGTCCGTGAAGCCGTCGATCGCCACGCGGACGCCGGGGTTGCCGCGCAAATAGCGAGCGAGCGGCCGCAGCTTCTCGATCGCGCCGGGGCGGAGCACGGCGCTGTCGGTGCGGAACAGCACGTCCTCCTGCAGCGTCAGCGTCGCGCCGCGCGGCGTCTGGCGGAAGCCGTAGTTGCGCATTGCGCCGCGGTCCCAGGTGGTCACGGTCTCGACCACCGTGGTGCCGCCGCGGTCGCCGCGATAGCCGCGCGGGTCACGGCCGTATGCATCCCAGTCGAAGCGGTCGCGGCGGGGGCCTGCAATGCGCCCGAATTCGCGGTTGGCGTCGTCGGCCTCCCGCGGGCTGATCCGGCCATCGCCGTTCGCGTCGAAGTTCGGCATCACGAACGCGATGCCGCGCCGCGTATTGCGCAGTTCGGGGAAGAGCACCGGCACGCCTGCACCTTCCAGGCGATAGCCGGGGCGTAACCAGGGGGCACGGCTCATGTCGTAGCGACCATTGTCGCGGGCTTGCGCGAAAACGGGGGCGGTGGTTGCTGCGACCATCAGGACGCCAAGGGCTACGCGCGTGAAATTCCGGGTCATCATCGTCTCTCCGTATCTTCGATAGACGGAGCTTTGCCCGCGCCCGCTTGAACGCGCGGTGAGCCTGCTCGACAGCGCGCGTTCAGCCTAACGCCCGACCGCGATCCGCGTTGCCTGGGGGCCGATCGCGTCGAACAGCGCGTCTTCGGTGCCGGTCATCCACACCTGGCCGCGGCCTGCGAGCCGCGCGAACAGCGCCGCGCGGCGGGATGGGTCGAGATGTGCGGCGACCTCGTCGAGAAGCAGGACGGGGGGCTGGCCGGTGCGTTCGGCGACGAGGTCAGCGTGGGCGAGCACGATGCTGAGGAGGAGCGCCTTCTGCTCGCCGGTCGAGGCGAGCGAGGCCGCTCGCGCCTTGTCGAGGTGGGTGACGATGAGGTCGACTCGGTGGGGGCCGCTGAGCGTGCGCCCGGCAGCGGCATCGCGCGCGCGGCCCTGGGCGAGGTCGGCTTGCAGGCGCGTCGGGTCGCCGGCCCAGCCTTCGAGCGTCAGGCCGGCGCGCGGGAACGGGCCGTCGTCCTGATGCGCAAGCCTCGTCCCGAGCAGGGTGACAGTCTCGCGCCGGGCCGCATCGACGGCGGCGCCATGCTCGGCCATCTGCGCTTCGAGTGCTGAGAGCCAGTCGCCGTCGGGGCGGCCTTCGTCGGCGAGCAGGCGGTTTCGCGCGCGCATCGCGGCGTCGTAGCGGGCGGCGTGGTGGGCGTGGCTCGGGGCGAGCGCTAGCGTGAGGCGGTCGAGAAAGCCGCGACGATCGCCCGCGGGGGCGACGAAGAGGCGGTCCATCGCGGGGGTGAGCCACAGAATCATGAGCCACTCGGCAAGTGCGTTGGCGGTGGTGGTCGCGCCCTGGATGCGGACGATGCGGCGTTCCGGGGCGGAGGCTAGCGTGCCGGTGGCGACGTCGACTTCGCCTGAAGTCTGTATCTGCCCCTGCACTTCTGACTCCCCTTCCACTTGCGGGAGGGGTCGGGGGAGGGGCGCGTTTTCCTCGACGCCGGACGCCAGTACGTACGTCGCGCCCTCCCCTAACCCCTCCCGCAAGCGGGAGGGGAATAAGATGGCTGCTACGCCGAAGCCACCTGCCCCGCCTTGTTGTGCCATCTCGCCTAGTGCAGCCCTCCGCAGCCCGCGGCCGGGGGCGAGCAGCGACACCGCCTCCAGGATATTCGTCTTGCCCGCGCCATTCTCGCCGGTCAGCACGACGAACCCTGGTCCCGGCGTCAGCGTCAGGTCGGCGTGATTGCGAAAATCGGTAAGGACGAGGCGCGACAGCATTGCCTCGGCCTTAGAGCAGTTTCGAAACCGATTGCATCGCCCTTTTCCGTTCGCCCTGAGCGAAGTCGAAGGCGCGGTTTAAGCGCCGGTACTTCGACTTCGCCCAGCACGAACGGGTAAGGGCCCGATCCGATCACATCTGCGCTAGCGACACACCCCATCCGCTATCGAGCAGCGCGTCAGGCGGCGATCCGTTCCGGCACGACTGCGGGTGCGGCCGCCGCGGTCGTCGCCTTCTGCGTGCTGAGATACGACGCGAGCGCCGGTCCCAATTCGCGCTGCGCCCGCAAATACGCGACAGGCGTGACGATCCCGAGCCGTTCACGCGCCGCATCGAGAGGCTCGTGGAGCAGTTCGAGATAATCCTCGCCCGATACCCACTTCGCTTTCCGCCCGTTGCGATAGCCTTCCCAGACCGCCTTCGCGAACAGCTTGCTGCCGGTAACGCGCATGCTCTTCAGCGCCGCCGCCGAGCCGATCAGCGCCCAGCCGAGCCCGCCGACCTGCGCGTAGCTGAACGCGACGAGCGCCGCTTCGCCCATGCTTTCATCCGCCTTGTAGCCGGTCAGCACGTGCCAGATATCGTGCGTGTCGCGCACCCGCCGGCCGAACCACGCATAGGGATGCGCCAGATCGTCCTCGGACGGCACGAGCCGCGAGACCTCGACCAGCCCATCGGCGGAATAGCCCGTCGTCTCGAGGAAATTGCGATACGCCGCACCGACCGTGCCGGGCGCGAAGCTCGCGACGAACGCGGGGTCGGAGAAACGCTGCGCCAGTTCGACCCGGTCATAGGCGATCCGGCCGCCCTGCTCGGAAGCGATCAGCCGCGCGTAGTTCATCGGCGCATTGCCGACGTTCAGCGCGCGCATGATCCGGAACACCTGCGTCGTGTCGTCGCCGTTCGCGAGCAATTTCTTGATCGCATCGAACGCCGTACGCCAATCGCGACGACCGGTCGTACCGGGAAACGGAGGAAGCTTCGGCATCGAGTCGACTCCTTACTGACATTGCTGTTAGTATTGAGCAGCGGGCAAGGAGTCAATCGAGGACGGTGTCTACTTCGACGCGCATCTGCGTCGCCGCTTGCGCAAGGTCGTGATCGAGCGTCGCTAAGGACCAACCGCGCGCGACGACGATCGCGAGGTGGAGGGCGTCTCCGGAGCGCAGCTTCAGATCACCGCGATCAAGCAACGTCGCCGCCAACGCAAAATCGGTTTCGGTGACTGACTCTACGTGAAGTTCCCCGGCGCAAAACCGTTGCCACGCCTTCATCACACCACTCCAGCCAACGGTATCGATGACACCCAATCGCCGTTTCATCGCAAGCGCACCGGAAAACTCGGTTGCGACCCAATGGCTGACCGCCAGAGTATCCGCGCGTCGCGATAGCCACGCGCGTACGTCCTCGCTTTGCGCCTCGGCGGTGAAGGCCGACACTATCACCGCCGTGTCGCAATAGAGGGTCAATATCGCGAGTCGTCGCGCATCTGCCGGACCAGGTCACGTGCAGATGTTGGATCGTAAGGGAGCGACCTCGCCAGCGCCTCTAACGCGTCGACGTCGATGGGCTTGCGGCGCGGGAGCGGCGGGGCCTCGGGCGTTACGCGGGCGAAGGGTTGGCCGTTGCGGGTGATTTGGACGGCTTTGCCAGCTTCGAGCCGGTCGATGAGCGCGCTCAGCTCGTCCTTAAGATCCGCGATATTGATCGAGTCCATGATCCGGCTCCTGCCTGTCGCACCGCCATACCACGACGCGACAGGCAGACCGAATCACACCCGCATCGGCATCAGCACGTAGAGCGCCGGCGACTTGTCGTTCTCGCGGATCAGCGTCGGGGCGGCGGCGTCGGCGAGGTGGACCTCGACCATGTCGCCGTCGATCTGCGCGAGGATGTCCATCAAGTAGCGGCTGTTGAAGCCGATCTCGAACGGGAGCGCGACGTAATCGCCGGGGACTTCCTCCGCGGCGGTGCCGTTTTCGGGCGAGGTCACCGACAGCGTGATCTTGTCGCGGTCGAGCGCCATCTTCACCGCGCGCGTTTTCTCCGTCGCGATCGTCGAGACGCGGTCGACGCCTTCCATGAAGCTCTTCGGGTCGATCTTGAGGATCTTGTCGTTGCCGGTCGGGATCACGCGGCTGTAATCGGGGAAGGTACCGTCGATCAGCTTCGAGGTCAGGATCGCCTGGCCGAGGTCGAAGCGGATCTTGGTCGGCGACAGCGACACGCCGACCGAACCGTCGACCTCGTCGAGCAGTTTGCGGAGCTCACCGATGCATTTGCGCGGCACGATCACGTCGGGCATCGATTCGGCACCTTCCGGACGCGGCAGCGTGACGCGCGCGAGGCGGTGGCCGTCGGTCGCGGCGGCCTTCAGCACCGGGTTCGAGCTATCGCCGTCCGCGACGTGCAGGAAGATGCCGTTGAGATAATAGCGCGTCTCTTCGGTCGAAATCGCGAAGCGCGTCTTGTCGATGATCTGCTTGAGCGTCTCGGCGGGCAGCTCGAACTGGGTCGGCAGTTCGCCCTCGGCGATCACCGGGAAATCATCGCGCGGCAACGTGCCGAGCGAGAAGCGGGCGCGGCCTGCGACGATGCTCATCCGGCCTTCCGACGCGGCGAGCTGGACTTGAGATCCCTCGGGGAGCTTGCGCGCGATGTCGAACAGCGTGTGCGCGGACACGGTGGTCGCGCCGGGCTGGTCGACCGCGGCTGCGATCGATTCGTTGATCTGCAAGTCGAGGTCGGTCGCCATCAGCTTGAGCGTGCCCTCGGCGGTCGCCTCGATCAGCACGTTCGACAGGATGGGGATGGTGTTGCGCCGCTCCACCACGGACTGGACATGGCTCAGCCCCTTGAGGAGCGTTGCGCGTTCGATCGTCGCCTTCATCGTAATTCCCCCCGCCACCGCAGCCGGACTCGGGGCTGGGGGCAATCCGCAGATGGCTTACCCAACAACAAAGGGTCGGAGCAAGCGCCCCGACCCTTCTTTGATCACGGTAAACGTCGCGTTAAAGCGATCAGAAGCGGAAGCCGTAGCTCGCCACGACCTGATGGCGGTCGGTATCGACGTCGAAGCGGCTGCTGGTGGCGCCGGTCGCATAGTCGATGTTGCCGCGCTCATAGTTCGAATAGCGGTATTCGAGCTTGGCGTAGCTGTTCGGGCCCATCGCGTGCTCGGCGCCCGCACCGACGCGCCAGCCGTCGAGCTTGAAATTGTTGTCGGTGGTCTGGCTGGTGCTGCCCGCGAGCACCTTGAGCTTCGAGTTGGTGTAGCCGCCCTTGACGTACAGCATCGTCGTCGGTGCGACGACATAGCCCGCGCGCGCGCCGACATAGATGTCGCGGCCCTGCTTGACGCGGCCATAGCCAAAGTCGCTGGTGTAATCGTTGCGGTCGCTCTTCGCGGTCGAACCCGTCAGTTCGGCTTCGGCGCCGAGCACGATGTTGTCCGAGGTCGCGATGTCGTAGCCGATGCCGCCGCCGTACAGCAGGCCGTCGATCTTCTGGTCGTCGCGCCCGTTATTGTTGGACACGCTGCTGCCGGCGCCGGTGTGGTCGTAGCCGAGCGTGGCCTCGACGCGGGGGCCGGTGAAGGTCGGGTTGGTCTGCGCGAGGGCGGGTGCGGCCACTGCGGTGGTGGCGAGCAGCGAGACGGCGATGAGCGTACGCATTGAGGTTACTCCTTACTGATCTGGCACCCCATTACGCGGGGCGGACCGCTCCAATGGACCAACCGCGCGGGCGTTGCATGAACCCCAGATAAACGCGGAAATCCGTTGCTTTTGCGCCACAGGGGGTTGAAACGCGGGCCATGATTCCAAGCCAACGGCAGGGTGAACGCGACGCCCGATCAACCGATATTCCGGCCCTACGGAAAGGTCGAGATTTCGTCGCGCGGCACGGCGAAACCGTGTTCAACGCGGCGCACCGGTTGCAGGGGGATGCGGCGCATACGCCGTTGACGCGCGCTGGGTTCGCGCAGGCGGACGAGCTTGGGCGGGCGTTGCGTGAGGTGCTGGGGGCGAAGCCGGCGCTGACGCTCTGGTCCTCCCCGACCGGGCGAGCTTTGCAGACGTTGGCGGTGATCTGCGAGCACCTGGAACTGGACTGGCATGACGCGCGGACCGATCCGCGGCTCATCGAGATCGACATGGGGTCGTGGGGCGGGCGCTATTATGCGGACGTTATCGACGAGGTCGGGCCGGTGATGCTGCCGGGGGGCACGTTGAAACCTTCGCCGGACGGCGAGACCTATGCGGAGATCGCGGCACGCGTTGGCGGCTGGCTGGCGGATACGGCGGAGGATCCGGGCGACCGGCTGGTGATCATGCACGGGATTTCGAGTCGGGTGATGCTCGGCGTGATGACCGGTGCGGCGATCGATCCTGTGCTCGGCGCGCCGGTTGCGAAGGGGTTGCCGCAGGGGTCGGTTACGCTGGTCGAGAATGGACGCGCGACGGTGCCGCATCTGGGTACGGGATTTGCTCCGGCGTGAAATTCGCGTGGGTCGAAGGTCTCAAACCCGAGTTGTCTACTTCTGCCCCCCTCCCTGGAAGGGAGGCGTTGGGGGTGGGTCGGTTTCCCCGTGTTCGAACCGCTGGGGCTCGATCGGGCCTACCCACCCCCTGCCCCTCCCTTCCAGGGAGGGGGGTTCTGTGGCGTTTGGTTTTGGCGGTGGGGGTGTTTGCGATTGCTGCTCCGGTAGCGGCGCGTGACACCATCGGCGTCTACCAAGGGTGGGGTGCGTTCCGGGACGCTACGCCAGCGCGGTGTTACGCGATTGCGCGGCCGGTGATGGCGGGGGGGCGTGCTTCGGGGTTTGCCAGCGTTGCGACGTGGCCGAAGCGGGGTTTGCGCGCGTCCTTGCATGTGCGGCTCAGTCGCGAGCGGGATCGGTCGGCGGGGGTGACGCTGACGGTCGGCGAGCGGCGATTCGCGTTGGTGGCGAATGGGCTGGATGCTTGGGCTGGGGATGCGCCTAGCGATCGCGCGATCGTGGCGGCGATGCGGTCGGGGCGGAGTATGAGTGTCGAGGCGGTCGGTGTTGGGGGGCGACCGTTTGTCGATGTCTATGCGCTGTCGGGGGCGGCGACGGCGGTCGATGCGGCTGTGTTGGCGTGCAGCGGGGGGTAACGTTGCGGAGTGTACCCCAATCCGATGGCACCACCCCGGCGGAGGCCGGGGCCCAGTTGGAAAGGTGGTCGTAATTACGGGCTGAGCGTCACCATCTTCGTCCCCCAACTGGGCCCCGGCCTTCGCCGGGGTGGCGCCTGTCTCTTGGGTGACAGCAGAGCGATTCCCCCCCCATCCCGCAGCCAGTAGAAAAATCACGAAAATTCCGCTACGGGCTCGCGCATGCAGACCGCCGCGAACCTCATGCCCATTCCGGGGCACATCGATCCCGTGCCCGTTCCCCGCAGCTTCGTGCCGCGCAGCGATGGACGGATCGACCTGCTCGGGCTGTCGCTCGCCGATCTGCGGATGGCGCTGGAGACCTCGCAGCTCGAGGAGAAGCAGGCCAAGCTGCGCGCCAAGCAGCTATGGCACTGGATCTACAATCGCGGCGCGACCGAGTTCTCGGCGATGACCGATATCTCTAAGACGATGCACCCGTGGCTGGAGCAGCGCTTCGTCATCAGCCGGCCCAACGTGGTCGAGGCGCAGGTGTCGACCGACGGGACGCGGAAATGGCTGCTGCGGTCGGACGATGCGCAGGATTACGAGATGGTGTTCATTCCGGACGCGGATCGCGGCACGCTGTGCGTGTCGAGCCAGGTCGGCTGCACGCTCAACTGCACGTTCTGCCACACCGGTACGATGCGGTTGGTGCGCAACCTGACGCCAGCCGAGATCGTCGGGCAGGTGATGCTCGCGCGCGACTCGTTGGGCGAATGGCCGAGCCAGCCCGAGGGCCGCATGCTCACCAACATCGTGATGATGGGCATGGGCGAGCCGCTGTATAATTTCGAGAACGTCCGCGACGCGTTGAAGCTGGTGATGGACGGCGCGGGGCTCGCGCTCAGCCGACGGCGGATCACTCTGTCGACGTCTGGCGTGGTGCCGATGATGGCGCGCGCGGGGGCCGAGATCGGCGTGAACCTCGCCGTGTCGCTGCACGCGGTGACGAAGGAAGTGCGCGACGAGATCGTGCCGCTCAACCGCAAATACGGGATCGAAGAGCTGCTCCAGGCATGCGCGGACTATCCGGGCACCAACAACGCGCGACGGATCACGTTCGAATATGTGATGCTGAAGGACAAGAACGACTCCGACGACGACGCGCGCGAGCTGGTGCGGTTGCTGCGGAAGTACGAGCTGCCGGCGAAGGTGAACCTCATTCCGTTCAATCCGTGGCCGGGCGCGCAATACGAGTGCTCGACGCCCGAGCGGATCAAGTCGTTCTCCAGCATCGTATTCGGCGCTGGAATCTCTGCACCGGTGCGGACGCCGCGCGGGCGCGATATCGATGCAGCGTGCGGACAGCTGAAGACCGCGTCGGAGAAGAAGAGCCGCGCGCAGATCGATCGCGAGGCCGCCGCCGAGTCCGACGCTTTTGCTTGAGTGGACTGCGGTCGCGCTGGCGGCAGGGGCTGGGGTTCTCGGCGGGGCGATGAACGCGCTCGCGGGTGGCGGCAGCTTCGCGACGATGCCGACGCTGATCGGGCTCGGCGTGCCGTCGACCTTCGCCAATGCCACGAGCAACGTCTCGCTTCAGCCGGGCGCGATGGCGAGTGCGTGGGCGTATCGTCACGGGCTCCAGCCGATCTCCGGCGTCAGCATGAAGACGATGGCGGGGATCACCTTCGTCGGCGGGCTGGTCGGCAGCCTGTTGCTGGTGGCGACGTCGGCGCGCGCGTTCGACCTGATCGTGCCCTGGTTGCTGCTGTTCGCGACGCTGGCGATCGCGTTCGGGACACGCGCGTCGCTGTGGCTCCGGTCGCGGGTCGAGATCGGGCCGAAGTCGCTGGTCGCGGTGCAGGCGCTGCTGGGGGTCTATGGTGGCTATTTCGGCGGCGGCGTCGGGCTGATGCTGACCGCCGCCTGGGGGCTGCTGTCGGGCGCGACGCCCGCGACGCTCGCGCCGCCGCGGACGCTGATGCTGGCGGTCGCGAACCTCGCCGCGACGATCATCTTCATCGCGACCGGGATGGTGGTGTGGGCACTCTGCGTGCCGATGCTGATCGGTGGGATCGTCGGCGGGCATTTCGGCGCGAAACTCGGGCTGTTGCTTTCGCCGCAGGTGATCCGCGTGTGGACGCTGCTGGTGACGATCGCGACGACGATCGTGTTCTTCTGGCGCGCCTATTCCTGAAGGCCGACTTTCGCGGCGAGCCATTTCGCCGCGGCCTCGGGCGTCTCCTTGTCGGTATCGCGGTCGACCCGGTAGTTCGCGGCGCGCATCGCCTCGACCGGTATGCGGCCGACCATCGGCTTCAGCGCGGCGAGGAACTTGGCGTCCCCTGCCCGCTTCGGCGCGACCATCAGGATCGCGTCGTAGCCGGGAATCGCACGCCGCGGGTCGGTCAGCACGGTCAGACCGTCCGCCGCGATCCGGCCATCCGACGAGAAGGCGGAGATGACGTCGACATTGCCACTCTCCAGCGCGCGGTACATGAAGGTCGGGCTGTACGGCGTCGTCTTGGCGAAGCGGAGCGGATAGGCGCGCTTCACCGCGGCCCATTCGGGGCGCTCGAGAAATTCGAGATCGCTGCCGAGCGTCATGCCCGGTGCGGCCTTCACCAGATCGTCGAGGCTGGCGATGCGCTTGGACTTCGTCGCGTCGCCCTTCATCGCGAAGGCGTAGGCGTTCTCGAACCCGAGCGACCCGACCAGGCCGACATGATGCTCGCGCCTCGCCCAATCGGCGATCGCGGCGACCATCGCCGGGCGTTCGGGGACGTCGTTGCGCCTCATCTCGTTCGCCCAGATCGTCCCGGCATAATCGACATAGACATCGATATCCCCGCCGGAGAGCGCCCCGAAGACCACCGCCGAGCCGAGGCCATCGCGATATTCGACGGTGTAGCCGGCCTGTTCGAGCCGGTCGCCGATCAGCCGCGCGAGGATGTACTGCTCGGAAAAATTCTTGGCACCGACCACGACGGTGCGGTCTGCGCCGCCCTTCGGCCAGAGCGGGGCGGTCGCTGCCGCAGTGCCCAAGACCAACACCACCGCGCTCGCGATCCAGAGCCAGCGGCGGCGCGCACGGATGCCGTATTCGATCGCCCCGATCAGCGCGTCCACCGCCAGCGCGAGCGCGGCCGCCGACACGCAACCGGCGAGCACCAGCGCCCAGTTCTGCGTCTGGAGTCCGGCAAAGATCATGTCGCCGAGGCTCGGCTGGCCGACCGTCGTCGACAGCGTCGCGGCACCGATCGTCCAGACCGCCGCGGTGCGGATGCCGGCGATCAGCACGGGCGCGACCAGAGGTGCCTCGACCAGCCGCAGTTTCTGCGCAGGCGTCATGCCGACCGCGTCCGCCGCCTGGATCATTGCGGGATCGATGCCGTGCAGCCCTGCCACCGCATTCCGCAGGATCGGCAGCAGCGCGTACAGAGTCAGCGCGATCAGCGACGGGAGGAAGCCCAATGCGGGGATGCCGCCGCCGACCAGCGCGGAGAGGCTAAGCAGCAGCGGATAGAACAAGGCGAGCAGCGCGAGGCTCGGGATCGTCTGGACGAGGCTCGCGAAACCGAGCGATACGCGTGCCACCGTCGCGTTGCGCGCGGACCAGATGCCAAGCGGCAAGCTGATCGCGATGCCGAGCAGCAGTGCCGCCGCGGAGAGCAGGACGTGGTTGGCGAGCAGTGGCGGCACGCGGCCGAGCGCGTCGAGGAACGCGCTCATGCGACCCCCCTCATGCGACTAGCGCCTGGAGGCGTTCGGCCTGCGCGCGCGGCACCTGCACCAGTGCCTGCGCGTCCTCGCCACCCTTACCAGCAACGAGGTCGGCGGGCGTGGCGTCGGCGACGATCCGCCCCGCCTTCATCACCAGCACGCGGTCGGCGAGCAACAGCGCCTCCGCCATGTCGTGCGTGACGAGGATCGTGGTCAGCCCGAGCCGGTCGTGGAGTTCGCGGATCCGCGTGCCGAGCGCATCGCGCGTGACCGGGTCGAGCGCGCCGAACGCCTCGTCGAGCAACAGCAGTTTCGCGCCGGGTGCGAGCGCACGGGCGATGCCGACGCGCTGGCGCTGGCCGCCCGAGAGCGCGTCGGGCATGCGGCTCGCGATGTCGCGGGGCAGGTCGACGAGGTCGAGCAGCTCGCCGACCTTCGCCTCGTCCGTGCGACCGGCGATGCGCAGGCCGATCGCGATGTTCTCGGCGATCGTCATGTGCGGGAACAAGCCGATATTCTGGAACACGTAGCCGATCCGGCGGCGCAGTTCGGGCGCGGGCTCGGCAGCGACGTCGGCACCGTCGATCGTCACGCGGCCTTCGCTCGGCTCGACCAGGCGGTTGAGCGTCTTCAGCAGCGTCGACTTGCCCGAACCGGACGTGCCGACGAGCGCGACGAAACTGCCGCGCGCGATCTCCAGCGAGACCGCGTCGACGGCGATCGTCGTGCCCCCAGAACCAGGGTACCGCTTGGTGACGCGTTCGAAAGCGAGCGCTGGGGAATTGTCTGGCATCTGCCCGCAGGATGCGGGAAACATACCGGAAAATCAAATGGAGAGGGTATGAGCCAGCAGGGCATTTTCATCACCGGCGGCGGATCGGGGATCGGCCGCGCGACCGCGATATTGTTCGCGCAGAAAGGCTGGCGGGTCGGGCTCGCCGACGTCAATTTCGCAGGGCTTGCCGAGACTGCCGCGCTGCTGCCCGCGGGGATGGTCAGCACCTATCAGATGGACGTGCGCGACCGCGATGCGTGGGTGGCGTCGCTCGATGCGTTCGTCGCGACCACCGGCGGGCGGCTCGACGTGCTGTTCAACAATGCCGGGATCGGATCGGGCGGACCGCTCGCGGAGACCGACTTCGCCGAGATCGACCGGGTGATCGCGATCAACCTCGTCGGCGCGCTGAACGGGGCGCGGATCGGCCATGCGTATCTGAAGCGGACGCCGGGATCGTGCCTGCTCAACACCGCGTCGGCGTCGGCGGTCTATGGCTCGGCGGGGCTCGCGCCCTATTCCGCGACCAAGTTCGGGGTGCGCGCGATCACCGAGGCGCTCGATGGCGAATGGGCGGCGGACGGCATCAAGGTGCGCTCGATCGTGCCGAGCTTCATCGACACGCCGCTGCTCGATTCCGCGGCGGGGAACACGAACCACTCGATCCGCGAGACGGTGACGGGTGCCGGGCTGGAGCTGACCGGCGTGGACAAGGTCGCGGAGGCCGCCTGGGCCGCGGTTCACGGCGACAAGGTGCACACGTTCGTGGGGAAGACCGCGCACCGCATGGCGTTCGCCGCGCGGTGGATGCCGGGTGCGCTACGCAAGCGGATGCGGCGGGATATGCGGAAGGGCTGAACCCGCTTTAATCCTCCCCCGCCAGGGGGAGGTGGCTGGCACTTGTCAGACGGAGGGGGAGGAAAGGGTCACGTCTGTTTCGTGTCCTCCCCCTCCGTCACCTTCGGTGCCACCTCCCCCTGGTGGGGGAGGATCGTTTTAGCTCAGGCGTCGCCGACGATCGCGTCGATCGCTTCGGCCATCTCGATATCGCGCGGTGACAGGCCGCCGGCGTCATGCGTGGTCAGCAGGATTTCGACGCGGTTCCAGACGTTCTTCCACTCCGGATGGTGGTTCGCGCGTTCGGCGATCAGCGCGACCTGCGTCATGAAGCCGAACGCCTCGACGAAATCGGCGAACACGATCGTCCGCGTGATCGCGTCGCGCGCATCGTCGTAGTCCCACTCGTCGAGCCCATCGAGCGCCTCGGCCCGCTCGGTATCGTTCAGCGCTTCGATCATCGGGCTCTCCCTTGCCGCAACAGTTCGCCGACGCGTATGGCTGGCGGCATGAGCGGGCAAGCGACAATATCCGGGGAGGCCCCCGACGCCGATGCGATCGAGGCCATCGCGCGAGCGACGATCGCCAGGCTGCCGCAGCAGTTCGCGGAGCATCTCGGCGACATCGTCTTCGCGGTCGAGGAGTTTGCCGACGACGAGACGCTGGCGGCGCTGGGCATCGAACATCCGCTCGACCTGTCGGGTCTGTATCACGGCCGCCCGCTCGGCGAAAAATCGTCGATGGACGTCGCGCCGATGCCTGATCGCATCGTCCTGTACCGCCGCGCGATCCTGGAGGAATGGATCGAGACCGGGCCGCGCCTAGACGACCTCGTCGCGCATGTGACGATCCACGAGATCGGCCACCATTTCGGCCTGAGCGACGACGACATGCATGCGCTGGAAGACTCCGCCGAAGATCGGGCCACGTGAGTCTCACGTTTCGCGACGTGGCGTGCGTGCGGGGCGGAAGATTGCTGTTCTCGGGCGTGTCGTTCGACCTCGGGCCGGGCGATGC
The DNA here is from genome assembly GCF_004795835.1 of Sphingomonas sp. PAMC26645. Taxonomy (NCBI): domain Bacteria; kingdom Pseudomonadati; phylum Pseudomonadota; class Alphaproteobacteria; order Sphingomonadales; family Sphingomonadaceae; genus Sphingomonas; species Sphingomonas sp. PAMC26645. The sequence goes on along the minus strand of NZ_CP039249.1, from coordinate 958,871 downwards.
GGCGATCGTCATCGGTCCCAATGGCGTCGGCAAATCGAGCCTGATCCGTATCGCCGCCGGCCTGCTCGCGCCGTTCGAGGGCAATGTGGCGTGCGATACGCCGCAGGCGTTGCTGACCGAAGCGAGCGCGCTCGACGCGGATCGCAAGCTGGCCGCGGCACTCTGTTTCTGGGCCGCGCTGGACAATGCACCCGCCCCCGATACCCGGATCGCGCACGCGCTGTCCGCCCTCGATCTGGATGCGCTCGCGGACATTCCGGTCCGCTTGCTGTCGACCGGGCAACGCCGCCGCGCGGCGATCGCGCGCGTTGCCGCCAGCGGGGCGCCTGTGTGGCTGCTCGACGAACCCGCCAACGGGCTCGACACGGTGTCGGTCGCTCGACTGGAAACGCTGATCGCCGAGCACCGCGCCACCGGCGGCATTGCGTTGGTTGCCACGCACCTGTCGCTAGCGATCCCTGCCGCGCGGGAGATCGCGTTGTGATCGCGCTGATTCGCCGCGATCTGCATCGCAGCGTGTCAAGCGGCGGCGCGACGCTGGTGGTCGCGTTCTTCCTGCTGGTCGCGACGCTGTTCCCGTTCGCGATCGGCCCCGACGCGGCGTTGCTCGCGCGGATCGGCGGCGGGGTGATCTGGACGGCAGCGCTGCTTGCCGCCTTGCTGCCGGTCGAGCGCCTCGTCGGTCCCGATCTGGAGGCGGGGGTGTTCGACCAGTTCGTCGTCCGCGGGATGTCGCTCGCGCTGGTCGCCTTCGCGAAGACGATCGCGCACTGGCTGAGCTTCGGCCCCCCCCTGATGCTCGCTGCGATGATCGCCGCCGGCCTGCTCAACCTGTCGGCCGACACGCTGCTCCGCGTCGAGATCGGCTTGCTGATCGGCACGCCCGGCCTCGCCGCACTCGCGGTCGCGACGAGTACGCTGGTCGCGGGCGTGCGTGGCGGCGGGGCGGTGACGGGCCTCGTGATGCTGCCGCTCGCGGTACCATTGCTGATCTTCGGCGCGGGGTCGCTTGATCCGGCCGGCGGTGCGGGCGCGGTGAAGCTGCTCGCCGCGGTCAGCCTCGTGCTCGTCGCGGGTGCGCCGTTCCTTGCGGCGGCGGCGATCCGCGCGGGCATGGACTGAGGCGATGAGCATGACGGACGAGCGAGCCTGCCCCGTGCGCGTCGGGCTGATCGGATACGGGTTCTCGGGCAAGACCTTCCATGCCCCGTTGATAGCATCGGTCGCGGGGCTCGAACTTCGCGCGGTGTCGTCCAGCGATGCCGGGAAAGTGCAGGCGGACTTTCCGGGGATGGCGGTCCACGCCGATCCGCACGCGCTGATCGCGGCCGAGGACATCGACCTCGTCGTGATCGCCACGCCGAACGAAACGCATGCACCGCTCGCGCAGGCAGCGATCGCGACGGGGAAGCACGTCGTGATCGACAAGCCGTTCACGCTCGACCTCGACGAAGCGCGCGGGCTTGTCGCGCTGGCGGAAGATCGGGGCGTGCTGTTGTCCGTCTTCCACAACCGGCGCTGGGACAGCGATTTCCTCACCGTTCGCGCCGCGATCGACGCAGGCATCGTCGGCGACGTCACGCATTTCGAATCGCATTTCGACCGGTTCCGGCCGGACGTCCGCGACCGCTGGCGCGAGCGGTCGGGCCCGGGCAGCGGCGTCTGGTACGATCTCGGTCCGCATCTGGTCCATCAGGCATTGCTCCTGTTCGGCCTGCCGGACACGGTCCAGGCATCGATCGCGACGCAGCGGCCGGGCGCGATGACGGACGATTGGGCGCACGTCGTCCTGTCCTATGGCCATCGCCGCGTGATCCTCCAGGCGAGCATGCTTGTCGCGGGCGGCGTCGACCGGTTCACCGTGCACGGCACCGCCGGCAGCATGACGAAGCACTGCGCCGACCGCCAGGAGGCGCAACTTCTAAGCGGAATGCGGCCGGGCGACGCGAACTGGGGCGAGGATCCCGATCCGCTCGTGATCCACGTCGCCAACGGGCAACGCGAACAGCGCGCGATACCCGGCGACCAGCGCCATTATTATCGGGGCATCGCGGCGGCGGTTCGGGGAGCCGCGAGAAATCCGGTCGCGCCGATCGAAGCGTTGGCGGTGATGGCCGTCGTCGAGGCGGCGTTCCTGTCCGCAAAGACCGGCGCGACGACGGCATTGGCGCTGACCGATCGCGAGCGGGACGCCGCAGCCCGCGCGTTATCGTCCGCGACTGTACAAATCTGAACGATCCGTCCCGGCGCCGCGCGGGTATCGAATGCGTCGCTTGCGAAGCACCTCCGATCGGTTGCCGATCCGGATCTTCTCTGACAGGATTGCGGCGTGCCCGACCCTCTTCACCATGGCCTCAACCAATCGCGGTGGCCCAAGCGGATCGGTCGGCTCATCGATGCGATCTGCCTGGTGGCGCTGATCGTGGTGATCGTCACGGTCATCTATGGCTTCTGGCTGCGTGCGATCTGGGCACATGGCTATTACCTGGCGGTCGCGGTCGCGGTGCTGGGCGCGTTCGTCATCCTGATCGGACTCGCGCAACAGGCGATCGCCGCGCGCGACGTGGCGACTTGGCGCGACATGGCCGAATGGCAGATCCGCGCGGCGCGGGCGGCGGCTGGACAGGCCGGCGCGACGCAGGCGGACGCCGACGACGAGATCGAGGCGAATGCCGCCGCCTATTACGAGATCCTGATCGGGACGCTGGTCGCGCATGCCGAACAGGACGAACGGAGCATCGTCGATGAGCGGTGATCCGCATCTCGAACTCGGCGAAAGCCTGCCGCGGTTCCTGTCGCACTGGCTGGCGGCGTGCTTCGGGCATTTCCTGATGGTGCTGCTGCCGCTGATCACCGACTGGGCGCATGTGAAGAACGCGACCTGGCCGAGCTGGTGGTCGCTGCTGCTGTTCGCCGCGTCGACCTCGCTGGTCGCGGCGATCATCAACGCCAATTTGCCGGTGACGCCGCGCGAGATGATCAAGAGCGTCGCGCTGGGGTTCGCGCTGAACGCGACCATCGTCATGCTGCGGCTGGCGTGATTGGCGCGCGCGTGCCGCTGGCTTCGCGGCTGTTCTCGCGCGATGCGGCGCTGGACCGAGACCAGATCGCGCCGCTCCAGCTGCTGCGCGGACTGGCGGCATCGGGCGTCGTCGTCGAGCATTTGCTCGAGCGCTATGTCCGGCGCGGTGCGATTACCCACGACCTCCCCGATTTCACGACCCGCCTCGGCCAGACCGGAGTCGCCACCTTCTTCGCGATCAGCGGCTTCATCATGGTCTATATCGCGCTGCGGGAGGAGCGGCCGACGCCATCGGGCTGGTCGTTCCTGCGCAACCGGTTCCTGCGGGTCGCACCACTTTATTATCTGACGACGCTGATGATCGTCGCGTTCGGCTGGCTGGCGCAGGCGATGGGCGCACGGACCATTGTCGCGGCGCGCCTGCCGAACGTGACCGAATTCCTTTTGTCGTTCGCGTTCATCCCCCACCGCGGCGCCAACGGTTTGATCCAGCCGATCTACGAGCTGGGGTGGACGCTGCATTACGAGATGTTCTTCTACCTGCTGTTCGCGGCGGGCCTCGCAGTGCTGGCGCGGCGCGGCGCGTTCCTCGTGGTGGCGGTGCTGGGGCTGCTGGTTGCGGCCGGAACCGGGATCGATGCGCCACCTGACCGGGTCGGCGTGTCGATCGCCGCCTATGTCTTCACGCGGCCGATCATGGGCTATTTCGCGATTGGGATCATGATCGCGCTTGTCCGCCACCGGATCGGCGACCGCCTGCCGGTGCTGCCGATGTCGGTGATCGCGGTCGTCGCCGTAGCCGCGCTGGGAGTCGCCACTATCTACCCGAGCCAGCTCGTCGCAATGGCTGCAATCGCAGGAGCGGTGGCCGTAACCGTGCTCACGACGCCCGCGACGACGCGGCGGTCGGACGGGTTCGCGGTCTTCTCGCGTGCGTTCGGCAATGCGTCCTACAGCATCTATCTCACGCACAGCTTCGTGCTGGGCGCATTCGCGTCGGCGACGGTGTCGATCGTTGCATCCGGCCTGCCGGCGCTGGTCGCGATGGCGGCACTCGCCTGCATCGTGTGCTTCGGCGTGGGGTGGCTGTCCTGGCGGTTGATCGAGCTGCCGATCGCGGAGGTGCTGCGTGGACGGCGGCCGTCCAGGGCCGAACTCGTCGCGCCTTGAGGTCAGTTGGCGGTAGGCGATACCGGCAGGACGCGGCGCTCTGGAGTCGGCGCCGAAGCGCTGGTGTCGCCGACTTCGGGACCACGCGGCAGCACCCGCCGTTCGCCAAGGCTGACGGTCGGCACCGGGGAGTCGTCGGGTAGACTGGCGCGATAGCCGCTGAGGACGGGTCGCTCGCTCGGGGCGACCGCGCCGGATGCGGTGGCCACCGTCGCAGTCGCGTCCGTCGCCGTCGGGGTAACGACCGCTGCGGGCAGCGTCATCGCAGGTTCGTTACCCGCATAGACGCCGCGAAACGCGCCGCCGCGTCCGGCCGGACCGTTCCAGCGGTAGAAGATGTGCGCGCCGATTGCCGCGACCTTTTCCAGGCTCGATGCCCAATACGGCACGACGTAGTTGGCGTGATAATGCGTCGCCCAGCCCACCGGCGCGAACACCGCGCCGCCCAATGCCGACGTCGCGACCCGCGAGGCGCGCAGCCAGCCCTTCTGCGACGGTAACCGGCCAAGCGCGCCGTCGCAGACGAAGGTGAACTGGCAGCCGGTTCTGCGTTGTGATCCGTCGAGGACGACGCCGCAGACCGTCTTGGGATAGGCGGGATGGCGCACCCGGTTGAGGATGACCTGCGCCACCGCGCGCTCGCCATCGTCCGATTCGCTGCCAGCCTCGTAATAGACCGCCATCGTCAGGCATTGCAGCGAACGGCTGTAATCCTCCGCCTTGCCGGTCCGCAGCGCGAAGGTGGACGCGGATTCGACGCGCTTCGCCACGGTCGGCGCGGCGGCGTTCCAGGCGACCGCCTGTTCGGGCGTTAATGGACGCATCGTCCTGGGCGCGAACGGTGCCTCGATCCGCGCAGTGCTCGCCCAGCGCGTGCCGCCGGTCGCGTCGAACGTCTTGTCCGGCGGCGTCCCGAGGCTGACGACCGCGACGATGATCGATCCCCCAATCATGATCAGCGCCAGCACTGCAGGCACGATCACGCCCAGGTGAAACCGACGCACCGGCGGCAGCGACGAAACGGTGTTAGGATCGAGGATCAGCGTCGAGGGCGCCGGCTCGTGCGACGCGGGCGCCTGTCGCCGAATAAGGTCGAGAAGAGCCATTGCTTCGTCGGGTGGTAGTGAATTGAAGCGCAGCGCGCCAGCGCGTAACGACGGGCGATCATGGTCATGCCCCTCGTCCTGCTGCTCGCCGCGCCGCTGTTGGTCCAGTCCCAGAAACCGAATGGGCCGGTGCCGCAGGCTTCCGCCCCGCAAGCTTCAACCTCGCAAGTATCCGCCGGGCCGCTTGCCGGGGGGTTGTTCAGCGCTGGGCAGTTGCGGCAGCGCTGTTTGTCCAACGTGCCGGCCGACGCGTCCTATTGCTTCGCCTATATCACCGGCGTGCATGACACGGTCCGCGCGTACGAGGCGTGGCTGAACCAGCGCGAATTCTGCGTGCCCCGGCATGTCCCGCAAGGCGATTTGCGCCAGGCGTTCATCGACTATCTGCGCGACAAACCCTCCGACCTGTCGGGCGAAGCGGCCTCGGTCGTCGTCGTCGCGCTGAAGATCCGCTACGCCTGCGGTAGCGGCGCGCGCGGGATGCCGCCTGCCCCGTCTCGGAGCGGCAAACCCTGACGCGCGCTAGCTGCTCCGGTCCAAACCGGAGCATCGGTTCGGCTTATTTCGACGCGTCGTCGTAGCGATAGCGGTAATAATCGTAGGACTGGCCGAAGCCCGCCTTCTTGGCGTTGTACTTGGTCATGACGCAGCCGATCACGGTGCCACCGGCGCGAAGCAGGCGGGACACGGCGTTGCGTGCCTGCCCGAAATGCGCGCTCGAGGCTTCGGCAACGAACACGGTGGCCTGTGCGGCGGCCGTCAACTGCGCCGCATCGGCGAGTGCCAGGACCGGCGGGCCGTCGACGATCACGACGTCGTAATCCGCCTCCAATGCGGCGAGCAGATCCTGCATCGCCGTCCCCGCGAACAGCGTCGCGGGATCGGGCGGCAGACGTCCGCTCGGCAGGAAGCTGAGCCCGGGGAACGCAGTCGGCAGGATCGACGCGCCGCGTTCGGTCATCCGCGCGAGGACCGACGAAAGGCCGATTTCGGGCAAGGTGATCCCCAGCGTGCGGTGCAGCGACGGACGCCGCAAATCCGCATCGACCAGCAGGACGCGGCGGCCGAGCCCGGCGAAGTCGCGCGCGAGCGCGAACGAGGTGGTCGACTTGCCCTCCGACTTACTGCTGCCGGTGACGAGGATCGACCGCGGCGGACCCTGGTTCGACGACAGCTCGATCGACGTCCGGATCGCGTGATACGCCTCGGCGATCTCCGACTTCGGATTGTTGAGCGCGTCGAGCGGCGAATCGCCCCGCGTGTCGGGCACGACGCCGAGCAGCGGGATGTGCAGCTTCTGCTCGACATCCTGCGGATCGCGGATCGAATCGTCGAGATAGTCGCGACCGAACGCATACAGCATCGCCAGTGCGAGCCCGGCGATCAGCGCGAGCGCGACGTTGAGCAGCGGCCGCGGCGACGTCGGGCGGCGGGGCTGTTCGGCGGTATCGACGCTGGAGACGTTATTGGTCGTGATCCCCGCCTCGGCGCTGACTTCCTTGTAGCGCTGGAGCAGGCCCTCATAGAGCTGGCGGTTGGTATCCACCTCGCGGCGCAGGATATTGTAGCGAACGCTGCGACCCTGTTCGGCGAGCGTGGCGCCTTGGAGCGCGGTAACCTGCTGGATGAGCGCGCGGTTCTGACGCTCGGCGGTAAGATACTGGTTCTCGATCGACTTGCGCGTCACCTCCGCAAGCTGGCGGATCTGCTGGTCGAGCGTGGCGATCTCGGCAAGCGCCTGGATCACGACCGGGTGATCGGGCTTCAGGCGACGGCGGACTTCGCTGAGGCTGGCGATGTCCTCGGCGCGCTTCTGCGACAGGCGCTGGACCGCCTCGTTCGCCTGCACTTCGGGCAGCGACATCAGCGGCGCCCGACGCGCCTGCTCCCACCGCGCACGTGTCCGCAGGCGGTTGGCCTCCGACGTCGCCGAATCGGCGTTGAGCTGGATGAGGTTGGCGGTGACGAGCGAGCGCGGCGCGTTGTCCGCTTCCTGCTGGCGCGCACCGGCGCTGGCGTCGATCAGCCGCGCGGACCGGGCATAGGCGATCAGGTCGCGCTCCGATCCTTCGAGGCGCGTCTTGGCGAGGCCGAGCTGGTTCTGGAGGAACCGGCGGGAATAGGACGATGCGGAGAATTTCCGCTGGATATTCCCCTCGATGAAGTTGGTCGCGTAGCTGTTGGCGATCTCAGCGGCAAGCGCAGGATCCCGGCTGGTGAAGATGATGTGGACGACGCGCGAGTTGCGGCGAAGGTCGATCGTCAGGTTCCTCTGCAGGACGTCGACGACCTGGTCGGCAAGGCTGGCATCGCCCGGCTTGATCTCGATCTGGCGCGCGCCGGTCATCCGCTTGAGGAAGTCGTCGTTCGCACTCAGCGCGAGGCTGTCCGAAACGCGGCGCGCGATCGCCCGGCTGTTGAGCACGTCCGCCTGAGTCTGGAGGAAGCGATCGGCGTCGCTGCCCGCGACCTGCGGCTCCGAATCCTCGGTGCCGAGAACCTTCGCGACCTGCTGGTCGATCTGGATGCTCGACTGCGCCGTATACTTGCGCGGCATCAGCAACGCGGAGGCGATGCCGAGCATCAGCGCGACGCCGACGATCGCGATCATCATGTAGCGATTGCGGAAGATCGTCGCCCATACTGCGCGAAGATCGATCGCCGGTTCGTCCCCCTCGCCCTCAGGCATGGAAAAGTCTTCGCGCTCGGCGAAATTCGACCCGGGAGCCGAACCGAAGTTCCGCCGGTCGTTCGGCGTGAGAGCGCCCTGAGAGACGTCGACACTCCCCATGAGTCAGTTCTCTTCCTGTGGTCTTAGAATTGCGCGAAGACGCCGAAGCCCGCGAGCAACGGTGCCGCGCGCAGAATGTCATGCCAGGCCGACTTGCCCGTCGAATGGCCGACGATGATCGTATCGCGAGCCGCGATCGCGGGATCGGCATCGTCACCGCGGCGGATCCGCTTCAGATCAAACACCGCGCCCATCCGCTTGCCGTCGATGTAGCGGATCACGATCACCTCGCGCAACGACGCGTCCTCGCTCTCGCCCTTGGCGAGCGCGATCGTGTCGAGCAGCGTGGTCGGCCCGGAAATCGGATAGATGCCCGGCTCCTTGACGTCGCCCTGCACGGTGACGCGCTGCGCGACCGAACTGGCGACGGTGACCGTGACTTGCGGATTGACGTAGAACCGCTCGGCCAGCTTTGCGGCGAGCAGGTCGGCGAGCTGCGTGCTGGTGTTGCCGGCGGCCTGGATCCGTCCGATCAACGGCATCGATATGACGCCGGCGGCATCGACGACGACCCCGCGCGTCGAGATGTCGGCTTCCTGGAACACGACGATGTCGAGCGTATCGAGCGCGCCGATACGATAATCCTGCACCCGTGGCGCCCCCACAGGCGCCGGGATCGTCTCATACGCGGCTTCGCCGGTTCGGAGGTTAGGGCCGACATTATCGTCGGCGCACGCGCCGAGCATGGCGCTCAGCGCGACCACCCCTATCAAGGTCGCTCGCATCCGTTGATCTTGCCCCTTTGGAATAACGAACCCTCGCACTACCCAGTGCACTCGGTCAAGCGTCTAACCTGTGTTACCGGCACCTGCACGACGTCACTGCCCCGCCGCGGCGGCAATGCGGACCGAATCAATCCAGAACACGCCGGGCTGGCCACCACGCTCGCGCAGGTTGAGCCCGAGGATCTGCACCGGACAGCCGGTTTCGACCGCGACGACACCAGCCATCTGCCGCCAGCCCGCCCCTCGCCCGTCGAGCGCGATGCCGTCGGTCGTGATCGTCGCCGGTCGACCGGCGCATGTCAGCGAAAGCGTGGCCGGAACGTCGGCACCGCGAACCATGGCGCTCACCCGCCAGCGGCCCGGCGGCAAGGTGAGCGCCTGCGCCAGCGCGGTGCCGCTCGACAGCCCGTCCGAGACGATCTGCAGTGCGTGGCCGCTGCCGTCCGCGCCGCGATCCGCCGGGATCACGCGTACGCCCGGCAAGCTCGGCGCGCCCCAGGCATAGGGGATGACCCCACCCGGCAGTGGTGACGGCAACGCCTCGAACCCGCCATCCGCGACCAGCCCGCGGCCACCGCTCGCGAGCCAGACCTGACGCGCGCCGGCCACGTCGCCCCTGTCACAGAGCTGCCAGCGAATCAGCGTGGTTTCCAGCGGCGTTGCGGCGACGCCCGCCTTCTGCAGCTTGCCAAGAAACTCAAGCGTGCGCGGCACCGATTCGGCAGCGTCCTTGGCGACCAGGTTGAAGAACCCCTGCCGCCATTTGGGCGCATCGCCGAGGCGCGCGACGACCGCATCGATCCCGCCGGGCGACAGATAGGTGCGGCGCATCTGGGGCATCAGCGCGTCGGGCAGTTGCGCACGGCGCAACAGTGCGTCGATGCGCTCCGCGGCGACACCCGTGCTGCCGACTTCCAGCGCGCGCTCCGCCAGCCACAATTGCATCAACGTATCGCGCCAGCCCAGCGCGGCGCCCGCCTGCAGCAACGCGCTGCCGCGCACTGGCTGGTCGAGCGCGAGATCGGCATAGCCGTGCGCGCGGACTGCCCCCGCGTCGATCGGGTCGATCGCCAGCGCACGGGCCGCAGCAGCGCGTGCCGCGGCTGGCTGGCTGGCGAGTTGCTCGGCATTGGCAAGCGCCGACCAGGCGCTGGCCGACCACGGCGAGACCGCCGTCGCGGCCGCGGGCTGGCCGCGCAACGTCAGGAAGCGACCCGCCGCATCGCCACTCGCCGCCAACCCGATAATGGCCGCGACGATCGTCATCGCTATGGTCGAGGGCGTCCAGGCGAAGGACGCGATCGTGCGGGACTGCGGACGACCGACCGCGGCGATCAAGCCAAGCGCGGCGCCGAACAGGCCTGCGATCCCCGCCATGCGCAGCGGATAATCGACCAGTGAGAATAGCAGGATCAGCGCGATCGCCGCCCCGCCCGCGACCAGTGTCGCGCGCTCCTGACGCGTGCCGGCGTGGCGATCGCCGCCCTGCCGGTCGCTCGCGCCGCGATCGCCTGCGCGGCGCCAACCCGATACGAGCGCGACGATCAGCACGATCAGGCCCGCCGCGATCAGGATCGCCGCGGGTAGCCCCCCTTCGAGGATGAGTTCGAGGAAATCATTGTGCGCGTGATTGACGCTCAGCGGCGAGACCTGCCCGAGCGGCTCGACGCTGCGATAGACTCGCTCGAAGCTGCCGAAGCCGGTGCCAAACGGGAATGTCTCGCGGACGATGTAGAGCGAGTTCTCCCAATATTGATAGCGCAGCTCTTCGGCGACGGTGGTGAAGCGGGCGAACAGGCGCTGCACCAGATCGGTGCGCAACAGCAGGAGCCCGCCGACGACATAGAGCGCGGCGGCCGCAGCGACCGACTTGCCGGTGCGCCGGACGTCGCCGACCAGGGCGAATGCGACGATCAGCGAAATCGGCAGCAACAGCAACGCGGTGCGCGAACTGGTCGCGAGAATGCCGAGCGACAGGAAGCCGATGACGCCAAGCATCCCGAGCCGACGCGCCGCCCCCGTGCCCATCACGCCCGGCACCGCGGCGAAGACGATCGACACCAGCAGGAACGTCGCCTGATGATTGCGGTTGACGAAGAAGCCGACGCCGAATCCGCGATGCGCGGTGTCGTAGAGGACCGGCGCGCTGCCGCCGGCCGCGACCTGCAATGCGGCGAGCACCGTCGAGATCACCGCGGCGATGACGATCAGCCTCAGCATCGTCACGCGCGACTGGAGCGGAAGCGCCGCCACCGTCAGCATCGCGGCCAGCGGCACGAGCAACGTGAGCAAAGCGGTAAACGTCGTGTCGGGCGTCATGCTGAACGCGTGCCACCGCGTCGTCCAGCCGAGCAGCGTGTAGATCTGCACCGCCGTCTCGCGCACCGGCAGGCCGTGCCACCATTCCGCGGGCAACGGCACCAGTTGCGCCACCAGCAGGAGCGCCGCAGCGGCGAACACCAGCAGGAAGCGGCTCAGTGCGACCGATCTCGTAGCGGTCGTCGCGGACGCAAGCGTGTTGATTTCGGAGGATGCCGGACGCGCGGCGCGGACGATCAGGACAAGCGCCAGAATTTGCGCGGTGAGTTCGATCAGCGGATAGCCAGCGCCCGCGCCCCCGCCGAACAGCAGGACGATCAGGAACGCCACCAACGGCGCATGGCTCCGCCATGGCGCCGACAAACCGAACCTATGAGTGCGAGACCGTCCGCTCCACCGCCCGCCGGACCGGCCACTCTCTCTTCGAGAGCCGCGACGCTCGTTCATGCCGCTCATGCGGAACGCCCCCACGGACTGTAGCGATGATGTTCGCTGCGGCACGGCATGACGATGGCGTCCACCGGGTCATGCGATCCCGCGCCTGCCGTCAGCGATCGTACGTTACGTAAAGCCATCGATGGACCGCTTCGATAAGGACTGGGACAGGCAGGTGAGCCAGCCAGGCGATCGATCGTCGCGTTCGGCCGGACGATCGTGCCGATTCGTCGATCAACAGCAATTGGCGAAGATCACGCCCCACAGTCGGTAAGTCATCCCTGACTACACCCGGACGCACTTGACGTTACCGAACGCGACCGTGGATCAAAAACCGCTGAAAGGCACAAAAAAGACAAAGGCGAAGCACTCGTTCGAATGCTTCGCCTCAATAACTCTCGCGATCGCGTGCCTAGAGAGGCAGCGTCAGCCGATCAGTTCGGGCTGGAGTCGTCGTCACCACCGCTGGCAACAACCGCAACCACTGCAACCAGGGCAACGACACCGAGCAGCGGCAGCAGGAATGGCGCGCCAGCAAGATCATTCTTGCGCTTGGCCGACGTTCCGATGCGCATCGGCGAACCGGCAGCGTCGACCATCTTTACGCTGTCGAAGCTAACTGCTTGCGGACGCGCCGGTGCTGCATACGCGGTACCGATGAAAGCCTGGCTAGCGAGCGCCGCTCCAAGAATGATCTTTTTGAACATGATTTCCGACCCCTGAATACGGCGTTTCCGCGCCTATACTTCAGTTACTCACGTGCTGGCCGAAGAGTCAAGTACAGGGATCGCACCACTAACCTGGATCAATTGCCCAAACTGCACCTTCCTTACAATAGGCCCGTTTGTTTTTTACAATTTGCTGCAGCTGCTCACTCTCACGAGTTCACATTGGCAACGAGACAGCAAGTATGTCCCTTTTTTCACCTTCCAAGTAGACCGCACTGAGAACGCCTGTTCGATACGCACCGGTATCGATACCAATCCGGTTCTGGCGGACATCGACATCGGGGGTGATGCTGTGTCCGTGGACGACGACCGCGCCGAAGTCGCGTTCGGACCGAAGGAACTCGCCACGGATCCACAGCATGTCGTCGCGTACCTGCCGGGCGAGCGCGACACCGGGACGAACCCCCGCGTGGACGAAGTAATAGTCTCCGGACTGGACGCTGAGTGGCAATTGCCGAAGCCAGGCGAGCAACCGTCGCGGGATCGCCCGACGCGCGCCGTTCATATAGTCACGTGGGTCGTCGTCGGTGCGCAGCGGTGCGATGCCGAAGCTGGCGAGCGTCGCATCGCCGCCCACCGCAAGCCATCGCCGCAATGCGTCCGGATCGCCATCGAGCGCCTGAAGCATCGCCTCTTCATGATTGCCGAGCAGGACGATGACGCGGCTGTTCTGGCGCTGAAGACCATAAAGCATCGCCAGCACCTCGGCGCTTTGCGGCCCGCGATCGACGACGTCTCCGATCAAAACCACATACAACGAGCGGGCCGCCGGCAAGCTTGCAGAATGCTCGCCGATCCGCGCGATCAACATCTGGAGAAGGTCGTATCGGCCGTGGATGTCACCGATGGCATATATTCGGTCACCAGAATCGGTGCTTGGCAACGCAACATCTCCGGTATAGCGTTTCCCGCAAGGTCGTGGGGGAAGCGCGGCGATCTAACTTGAATATGCCATTGCGATCAATTGGTTCGATTGCTGGAATATCAAAGTCTGCGATAGTGGAGCACTGCACATCCCATGGGCTGGCCGATAATTGAAGAGGGCCAGTCACGGACGGTATGCACCAAGTCGAGCATGATCCCGATGGACTGGTGGCGCAAGATGGGGACGCGACAAAGTGGCTGAGGTCGGATCAACGTCAGCCCGTTCCCTGCCCGAGCGGTTCTTCGTGAACCCGGGCAATGACAGCGATACTGCCACATCCGCGGCGGATTCTACGCCGCGGCGAACGAATACACCCGTTGCATCGATCGATCATTTGCGCTTCCCGGTAAATCCGGATAGCGGCACCCCAATGCGCGTCCTGCTTGTCGCCTCGGCCGGTGGGCATTGGATCGAACTTCACCGCCTTCGCGCGGCGTTCGTCGGCGCGGACTGTCAATTCGTCAGCACGTCAAAAGGCATGACGCCCCCGCTTGGCGACCGCGAGGTTCTGGAGATCGCCGACACCGCGCGGGATTCGGCGTGGGCGATGGCACCTACCCTGCTTGGCTTGCTGCGGGTGTTCCGCGCGTTCGACCCAGACCTAGTCGTGTCGACCGGTGCCGCACCGGGCGCGCTGGCGCTGATGATCGCCAAGATGTTCGGCGCACGAACGATCTGGATCGACAGCATCGCCAACAGCGAAACATTGTCGCTGTCGGGGCGCCTCGTGAAGCCGTTCGCCGATCTGCGAATCGCGCAGTGGCAACATCTCGCCGACGAGAACCCGTCGCTGCGTTACCTAGGGCAAATCCTGTGATCCTGGTGTCCGTCGGTACGCAGTTACCTTTCGATCGGTTGATCCGCGCGGTCGACGGGTGGGCGGTCGACCATGGTCGGTCCGATGTAATCGCGCAGGTCGGGCCGACCCGCTATCGCCCGGTCGCCCTGAAGAGCTTTGCGCACGTCGCGTACGACGTCTTCCGCGATCTGCAGAAGGAGTGTCGCGTGATGGTGTGCCATGCGGGCATGGGATCGATCATCACCGCGATGGAATTCGGCAAGCCGATCATCGTGATGCCGCGAAACCACAAGCTGGGCGAACATCGCAACGGCCACCAGTTCGCGACCCTGCGGCAATTTGGCGATCGCCCCGGCATCTACCCCGCGGACACGGAAGTCGAACTGCGCGCGCTACTCGAGCGGGTCGATGACCTGACTGCGTATCCGACGCTCAATACCATCGCCTCGGATGCGTTTGTCGAGCAATTGGCCGAGATCGTTCATCGGCCCGCCAAGACCTCCAAGATCCGACAACTACGGCATTTTCTCTCCGGCAAACGAGCCGGTGAGCCCGACAGCGCCGGTCTCCGATAGATACCGCGATGCAACAAATTACCTTGATGCTTTATTATCGGCATGTTAGCCAAGAACTGACAGTGTAAATGGGGGTTTGCGTGAAAAATAGAGCGGCTTTTGTCTTGCTAGCCGCCTTTGCGCTTGCCGGATGTTCGAAATCCGGCCCGCCCCCTATTTCGAGCGGTGAACGCTATGCCGAGGGCGCAGCTAGCGACGACATCTACAAACTAGGCGCTGGCGACAAGATTCGCGTCATTGTTTACAATGAACCGCAATTGAGCGGTGATTTCTCGGTCAGCAGCGATGGTGAAATCTCGCTGCCGCTGATCGGCAACGTGCAGGTCGCGGGCAAGCCGATCGAGCGTGTCACGCAGGAGGTGCAGGCGCGTCTGTCCGACGGCTATCTGCGCGACCCCCGCGTGAACATGGAAGTGGCGACCTACCGCCCGTTCTTCATCCTCGGCGAAGTCCGCTCGCCCGGCCAATATCCCTATCTGAGCGGGCTGACCGCTTTGAATGCGATCGCCACGGCACAGGGCTATACGCCCCGCGCACGCAAGGCGACCGTCCGCATCCGCCGGTTCGGCGATCAATATGAGCAGGAATATGTCCTGACGCCCAACCTGCGGATCTATCCGGGCGACACGATCCGCCTGACGGAGCGGTTTTTCTGATACCGAGCACGATCCGGTCAGGCCGGTCGATACGCTATCGCTTGTTTTCGACGAGCCGGACCTGGGACGCGAACGATATGACGGGGGTACGCAGCATCACGCAGACGCGCGCCGCGTCGAGGCACCGGACAGCGGCGCTGTGGCTTCGCGGTACATTGATCGCAGCGTCCGCGCTTACCCCCGCCGTTGCCGCCGCGCAGACCAGCAGCCTGTTGCTGCCGCCGGCGACAACCAGCGGTGACGACTATGATCGTGGTCACAATGTCGGTGTCGTCGAGCGTGGGCGGCCCGAATATGACGCGCTGGGCGTCCGGCTCGGCAGTTTCATCGTAAACCCGCAGCTGAACACGTCGATCGGTTACAGCGACAACATCTTCAACGACAACACGAACAAGAAATCCGACGTCTACACGTCGTTCGAACCGTATGTGAACGTCGCGTCCGACTGGTCGGTGCATCAGTTGCGGCTTACCGGCGCCGCGGACATCCGGCGTTTCGCCAAGCAGACCATCCGCAACCAGGATGCGTGGAACGTCCAGGGCAGCGGTCGCATCGACGTGACGCGCGACCTGACGGTGCGGCTCGACGCACAGGCAGACCGGACGTACGAGTCGCCGTTCTCCGCCGACGTCGTCGCGAATCTGATCGAGCCGTCGCGGTATCTGCGAACGTTCCTGGGGACCCGGACGTCGTACGATTCCGGCCGGTCGCGCGTGATCGGGACGATCGATCGCACCTCGTACGAATTTAGCTCGGTGCGCTTTGCCGACGGGTTGATCCGTGACCAGCGGTATCGCGATCGCGTCACCTATGCCGGCACCGGCACCTATGAACTCGGTTTCAGCCCCAGCCTGTCGCTCTACGCGCGGCTCGAGGCCGACCGGAACAACTATGGTCTGGCGCAGGCGTTCGGCGCGCCCAACCGCGATTCGAACGGCTATCGCGGCGTGTTCGGATCGAATTTCGATATCGCCGGCGTCGCGCGCGGCACCGTCGGCATCGGCTATAGTTATCGCAAGTTCGACGCGAGCCAAACCTATCGCACGACGAGCGGCCTGTCGGTCGAGGCACGCGCGGACTGGTTTCCGAGCGAACTCACGACGGTCGGTATTCTCCTGCAACGCCGATTGATCGACGTCGACTTGTCCAACGCGGGCAGTTCCTGGGATAACCGGATTCGAGTCACGGTCGATCACGAACTTCTGTACAATCTGATCGTCACGGTCGGCGGCGAAGTCAGCAAGCGCGAGTATCCGGAGCGGTCGAGTTCCACGCAAGTCTATCGCGCGGAAGTCGGCAGCCGCTACCAGATCACCCGATGGCTCGGTCTCGACGCGAACATCGGCTACGGATCCAACAAACCGAGCGGCGTCGGCCTCGGCAATCCTTTTGACGAGTTGCGTGCACGTTTCTCGATCCGTATCAGACGATAGGACGCAACCATGTCTCAACTGAAGAACAACGGCCTGTCCGCCAGATACTTAGGAAAATCCTGACATGAAGGTCGTGAACGCGGCAGAGCCCGAGACCCGGTTGAGCGATGTGATCCGCACGGTGCGCGACGTCATCCGCCGGCGCATCCTGATCCTCCTGGGCATCACCGCGGTGGTCGCCGCAATCGGCATCATCCTGACGCTGCGGATCACGCCGGTCTATCAGGGCGTGACCCGCATCCAGATCGATCCGAGCCGCAACCCGCTGGCGCGCACCGCCAACGATGCGCAGGCGCAGCTCGCCAGTGAGGCGATCGAGACCGAAGTGTCGGTGATCCGCTCGCTCGACCTGGCGCGCGTCGTCGTCAAGCGACTCAACCTGCTCAACGATCCGGAATTCAGTGGTGGCCCGCCCCCCGAAGGCAAGCCTGCATTGTCGCCGGCGGCCAAGCTCGATGTCGTCGCGCGGTCGGTCAACAGCCACCTCGACGTCGCGCGCGATCGCCTGACCTATATCATGGCGATCCGCTTCAATTCGGAATCCGCCGACAAGGCCGCACGCATCGCCAATGCGTTCGCGACCGGCTATCTCGATACCAAGGTCGGCAACAAGATCGGTACCGCCGAGCGCCAGACGGCGTGGTACCAGAAGCGCATGGACGAACTCGCCGCCGACATCCGCGTCGCCGACGAGCGTGTCGCGCAGTATCAGGCGCAGGCCGGCATCGTCCGCGGTGCCTCGAACCAGACCGGAACGATCGTCGATCAACAGGTCGCACCGCTTTCATTGCAGCTAGCGTCGGCCGAATCCTTTGCCGCCGAAGCGCGTTCGAAGGAGCAGTCGGCTAAACAGCAGGTCCGCCGCGGCGCGCTCGACTCGATTTCCGATGTTCGCCAGTCGGCGACCATCCAGGATCTGCGGAGCAAGCGTGCATCCTTGTCGCAGACGCTTGAAGACGTCCGTGGCCGCTACGGCGAACGTCACCCCGATTTCATCAAGGTTCGCGATCAGGTTGCGGGGATCGACGCCGAACTGAGCAAGGAAATGGGTCGGGTCGTGCGCTCGCTCGATGCCGATGCAGGCGCCGCCGACGCACGGGCGGCCAGCCTGCGCCAATCGATGACCCAGCTCGAACAGAAGCAGGCCGGCAACGCTCGCGCCTCGGTCATCGCGGCCAGTCTCCAGCGTGATGCCGACGGCAAGCACGACGCGTACGAGAAGATCTCGCAGATGGCGCTCGAATCGCGTCAGGCTGCACAGAACTCGATCGCGCAGGCACAGATCATCGACAATGCCGAGCCGCCACAGTCGCCCAGCTGGCCGAACCGCCCGCTGCTGTTCCTGTTGTCGCTCATCGCCGGGTTCGGCGTCGGCATCGCGGTCATCGTGACGCAGGAAATGCTGGTCACCGGCATGCGCAGCATCGACGAAGTCGAAAGCGAGCTGGGCGTACCGTTGATCGCGGCGATCCCGAATATCCGGCAGGATCACCCTGCCGATATCGTGGTGGACAAGCCGACGTCGCAATATTCCGAGGCGTTGCGCAATGCCCGCGCCTCGCTGCTCGGCGTCCGCGGCCAGCCCCGGCCGAAGATCATCGCGCTTACCTCGGCCCTGCCGGGCGAGGGCAAGACCACCACCGCGCTGGCACTGGCGCGCGTGATGGCGATGAACGGCGACAGGACGATCATCGTCGATGCGGACGTCCGACGCGCGCAGTTGCGGATGATCACGCAGACCAAGGCCGATGGCGTCGGCCTGGTCGAACTGCTTCACGGCGACGTGACGCTCGACGAGGCGATCGAGCCGAGCGGGTTGCAGAATCTCGACCAGATCATCATCCACAAGCCATTCTTCTCGTCCGAGAATCTGTTCGGCAACGACCTGATGCCGAAGATCCTCGAGCAGCTGTCCGAGCGCTACGACACGATCATCCTCGATCTGCCACCGCTCGTCGGTCTGGCGGACGGTCGCTTCCTCGCGGCCCTGGCCGATGCGGTCGCTCTCGTGATCCGCTGGAACAACACGCCGAAGCACGCCGTCACCTCGGCCGCCGCATGGCTGAAGTCGGATGGCGCCAACCTGGTCGGCTCGATGTTCACGATGGTCGACACGAGCTCGCAGGCAGTCGGGTCGTATTATTATTATTCGAAGCAATATTCGGAATATTACCAGGAAGCATGATGGCGTCGCGCCGTTGGTGAAGGCGATTGCCGGGCTTCACCAACGGCGTTCTAGCACGGAGCTATTACCGCTACAGGCGGCTCATCGGTGCGCTGCCGATAGGTTTGGCGAGACAGATGCTGACGCAGCGTTCACGACCGCGACATGCAGGTCCGATCGCATTCCAGCGAACAGTCTAAATTCGCCCCTCACGAACACTCTTGCAATCACGCGCTGCGTAGTGAGGAAAACCGTGGGCCGGGCGGCTTACCGATCTCAGTCGTGATGGGCCGCTAGTCTACCATCGCCTTGAAAACGCTTGACTTATCGCAAATTGGCAAACCTGCGAACGTCGCAAAACTGGTCGAACAACGCGCATATCGGCGAAGCCCGGCGCCTGGTTCCCGACGTATTAGCCGCACGTCTCGACTAAAATCGATTGTCGCGCACCGCTGGCGTGGGATGGAAGATGCGATCCACGTTCGGAGAGGTGAGTATATGCGTTCCAATCTTCCTAAATTTACCACGGTCGCACTGATTCTGGTCGGCGCCACGGGCCTTGGCGGTTGCGCCACGAAGGGCTTCGTCCGGGAGCAGATCGCTACCGTGAACACCCGTATCGACGGCATGGACGGGCGCCTGCGCACCGTCGAGGGCACGTCCGGCCAGGCGTTGGCACAGGCTCAGGCTGCTGCCGGTCAGGCGCAGCAGAACGGTCAGCGGATCGACCAGATCAACGGTCGCGTCGATGGCATGGAGCAGCAGATGCAACAGCGGCAGCGCAAGCCACGCGGCTAAGCGCAGCATCGCGCACTCCGGTTGCCTGAAGGGACAAATCTGCTGAACAGGACCGCCGCCGTAGACGGGCCGTGCCGTATCGCCTCGCGTACGGGCATAGCCGCGGCGCTCATGATCGCAGTGCTTGCAGCGCAACCGGGTTTCGCCACGGCCCCCCCGTCGCACGCGACCGACCGCAAGGTCGCGTCGCACACGCGCGACCGCAAAGTCGTGGCGAAACCACATCCGAAAGCCATTCCGGCTGAGGACGTGACCCAAGACCCGGAACCCATGCGATCGGAAGCGGCCAGCCGCATGATCGCATGGGTGACGGCCGCCCACGACAATGGGACCCTGCCCTATGTCGTCATCGACAAGCCGACGGCGACGTTGTTCCTGTTCAATGCCAAGGGCGACTATCAGGGGCAGACGCCTGTCCTGCTCGGCGTCGGCATAGGCGATGATTCGACGCCCGGCGTGGGCGCGAAGAACCTCGCGGAGATCGGTCCGGCCGAACGGACGACGCCCGCGGGCAGGTTCGTCGCGAAATTCGGCAAGGCGCTGGGGCGCCAGCGAGTCCTCTGGGTGGACTATACGAATTCGGTGGCACTGCATGCGGTGATCACCACGCACAAGTCGGAGCATCGCGTCGAACGGCTGCTGTCTCCGACGCCGGACGACAACCGGATCAGCTTCGGCTGCATCAATGTCGGCACCAGTTTCTACACGAAGAAGCTTCGCCCGCTGCTGCAGCGCAAAGGCGGCGTGGTCTATATCCTGCCCGATACCAAGTCGCTCGACGAGGTGTTTCCACGCGTGCGCCTGCTGCCGTATCTGAATAGCGTGGCGAGCGAGTAGGTGCATCCCGGCATGGCCATCGTGGCTTTGCCGATACGCAGGAACAGTGGCGGATCCCGGTCCGGGCGACGTCGAAAGGGACGAAGACGATGATATTGGCGCTTGCCCTGCTTGCTGCCGCGGCAGACCGACCGGTCGTCGTGAGCGCGCTCACCACCGATCAGCTCGTCGAACAGTGTCGCGGCAAGGACAACGATCCCGCGCCGACATTCTGCACCGGCTACATCCTGGCGGCGTTCGACACGCTGTCGCTGGCCCGCCAGATTTGCCCGTCGCCGACGCGCTCTTCCAACATCCAGGTCATGGCGACCGCACGTAAATATCTGCGGACCCGGGGCAAGAAGGCGACCGGCGCACCGTCGTTCGTGGTGCGCGACGCATTGCAGCGCGCGTTCCCGTGCAAGCGGAAGTAGCGCCGGCTCCGATCTCGGACTGACGCTGGCGGGCGGGGAGCGTCAGTCCGCCTGAACCGCTCCCGCACCTGCCGAGCTATCGCTTAGCGAACCAGCGAGCATTGCCGGTCTGCCAACGGACGATAGGCGGCGGGTTTGCACGGAGCAGGCTCGCCCCATATCCAGCTCGAGCCGACATAACCGAGATACACCCGGCCGAAGACGTCGGGATCGGCGCCGACCACGCTGACCTGATCGAGCGTACCAACCGGGAAGTCGGTGAGTTGCTGCCAGCTCGTGGCGTCGTCGACAGAGCGCCAGATGCCGTATTCGCCGGCGACCCGCCCCGACAGGAACAGCGTCGGATAGGTTCTGCCCTTGGCCGCCTTGCCGAACGCGATGTCGTCGACGCGGGTAACACCGGTGACGGTTTGCCAGGTCTTGCCGCCATCGATGCTGCGACGCAGGCCGGTGTCGCTGGTGTGCTCGAAGGCGGAGGTGAAGAACAGGTTGCCGGGGTGGCCGGGCACCGAACGGAGCTTTGCCGCAAGTTCGCTCGACGGTGCGAGTTCGCCGTCGAAGACCTTGTCCCAGCCGACGCCGCCATCAGTCGTCCGCCACAGGCCCTGGAGACCGGCGTTTGCGCCACCGCCGCTATGGTAGAGGTAGAAGGTGCCGGGGACGGCCTTGTCCGCGGTCAGCGTCTTGCGTTGCATCCACTGCGCCTGAAACGATCCGGGCGTGTCGCCACTCGCGCCGGGCAGGCGGACCGGTGTCCAGCTGCGGCCGCCGTCCTTGGTGTAATAGGGTTGGCGGTTGAACGCGGGTGCCCAGATGATGTTCTGCGGATCACCGGACGAGACCGCGATCGTCCCGAACGACATCCGCCAGGGATCGTCGTCCTTGGTGCCCGGGGGGGTCGGCAGCGTCGGGAACTTCGCCCATTTACGGCCGCCGTCGGTGCTGGTGCCTGCCATCACTGCGTTGCCGTCCTCCGAACAGCAGCCCATCCGCGCATCGGACGCGTTGCTGACGACGAAGCCGGGCTTGGCCGGCGTCCAGTCGAGCTGCGGGACGGTCATCAAGGCACGCTCGCCGGGGCCGAACGTGGTCGAATAGGCGTTGAGATCGTCCTTCACGTGGATACCGAAATCCCAGCCGGCAAAGATCGGCGAGCCACCGGTCGGCTGGATCACGTCGTTGGCGACGAGTTCCTCGATCCCGCGAGTCTGGCTGACCCAGTCGAGTGCCCCCGTGCCGGGCGGCACGTCGGCGTAGAACACGCCCATGCCCGCCGCGACCCAGACCCGGTTCGGCACCGCGGGATCGAACATCATGTCCGCTGTCGTGAAGAAGGGTGCGTTGGCGACGCGGAGCCAGGGGGGATCGCCCTCCCCGGCCTTCGCGCTGTGTGATACGCTGTTCCAGGTCGCGCCGCCGTCGGTGCTGGCATAGCCCTGCCCGCCACGATCGACGACGATCACCTGGTCGGCCCGCGGATTGGCGACGACCGCGGCGTATTCGCGTACGGTCAGGCCGAGGTCCGCGGTGAGATCGCGCCAGCGACCGTCGCGGTACGACCAGATCGACTTGGTCAGATCATCGACGCCGAAGAACGTGCCGCGACGATCGAAAGTGCCGCGCTGGAGCGTCATTGGCTGTACCCCGACCGCCGGCAGCGGCCGGAACGTTGCGCCGGCATCGCTCGACACGAACATGCCCGCACCCGATGCGAGCGCGAACAACCGCCCGGTCGGCTTGCCGCCGGCGGGTCGTTCGAACCACAGCATCGTGCCGGGTGTCTGCGCGCCCGCATCGGGCTTGCGATCCTTGCTGACCGGGACCGAGCCGACATGGGCCCACTGCGCGCCGCCATCGGTCGAGCGCCACAGCCCGGTCGCGGGGGTGCCGAGCAGGACGATGTCGGGATTGGTCGGATCGACCGCCATGAACGGGCCGTGCAGGCGGAACTCGCTGTTCGCGTCCCACACCATCGGGAACGGATTGCCGGCGTTGGGCTGGACCCAGTGCCTGCCGGTATCGTCGGAGCGATAGACCCGGCCCTGCAACGCCATGTAGAGGCGTTGCGCGCGCGAGGGGGCGACGACGATCTCGTACGCACCCGCGGCGGCGCCGTTCTGCGTGCGGATGCTGTCGGGCATCGACGCCGCGGTGACGAGCTGGCTCCAGCGGTTCGCCGACGCGTCCCAGATATACGCGCCATAGACGTCGGTGCGCGCGACGAAGGTCTTGCCCGACGCATCGCTCGACAGGCCGGAGATCATGCCGCCGCCGCCGATCGCGACGTGCTTCCACTGATAGGCTTCGGATGCGACCGGGCCACCCGCCTGCGACAAAGCGCGCGGCGCGGCGTGCGCCTGGTGATCGCCCCCGAACCAGAAGGCGGCGATCCCGGCGGCGAGCGCGAGCAGCATCACGACGCCCAGGATCCACGGCCAGCGACGGCGGCGGGGCTGGACGAAATCCTCGTAGCGGACGGTGCGGCGTACATGTGGTTCCATCGAACTCCCTGCCGATCCCGGCCCCGCGCGAGGGCTGTCAATCATGCGTTCTGGTTGCCAGATAGTAGATCGCGACCGGACTTGTCACGAGATAGCGCCAGCCAAGCCGCACCGGTTCGCGTGCGGCACGGTAGAGCCACTCCAGCCCGGTCGCCTGCATCCAGCTCGGCGCGCGCGATACGCCGCCGCCGTAATGATCGAAAAGCCCGCCACAGGTCCGGATCCACGCGACCCCGCCGAGCAGATGCCGGTTGTCGAGCGCGAACCGCTCCTGCGCGGGGCTGCCCATGCCGATCCACAACACGTCGGCGCCGGACGCGCGGACCTTCGCGCAAATATCCGGGATCGCGTCGGGCGAGAAGAACCCGTGGCGCGTGCCGACAACCTTGAGGCCGGGGAAGCGGCTGCGGAGATGTTGCGCGGCACGGGCCGCGACGCCGGGTCGCGAGCCGAGGAAGAAGAAGCGGATGTCATCGCGCGCGGCGATGGTGGCCGCGTCGAGCAGGAAATCGGTGGTGGCGATGCGCTCCTCTAGCGGTTCGCGGCACAAGAGCCGGCTGGCGAATACCAGCGGCATGCCGTCCGCATCGACGATGTCCGCGCCATCGATCAGCCGCCGATACTCTTCGTCGCGATTATACGCGGCGATCACGCTGCCATTGGCCGAGGTGACGATGCGCGGTTCCGCCAGCGTCCCGGCCCGCGCGCGCGCCGTGTCGGCAAGCATCAACGCCGCGAGTTCGTCGCGCCGCAGCCGGGCGATCTTCATGCCGCCGATCGTCGCGGTCCGCACGCGGCCTTTGTCGACAGCGGACGCATCGACGGCATTCGGCGCAGTACTGTGATGATCGCGTTCGAACAGCGGCTCGTCTCCCCGTCCAGATCTTACAAGACCGCAAACGTCTGACCTGTATTGAGGATGCTATGCGCGAGCCCAGCAAGGCATGGCAAGCCCGCGTCCGTAATTGCCGTCGTTACGGTGCCAGTCGATAGACGTCGTATACTTCATCGCCGGACGCGGTCCGCAGCGTCGCGAGCTTGGTGGTTGCCGCGCGAAACTTGGCGATGTCGTCCGGATCGAGGATCAGCGGCCCGAACGTGCCGCGATCGATGACCGTGCGCTGCCCGATATCGTCGAGCGACGCGGAGAGAAGGATCACGATCGGCCTGTGCGTGGCCGCGGCGAGGCGCTTTGCGGTCGCGAGCAGGCGACCCGGGCTCATCGGCGCGGTCTCGGCCAGCGTCATCGGCACGAGCGACGTGAACCGATCGCGGCGCACGGACCAGGTCGGGTTGGCGCCGTAATAGGCGATGCTCTCGATCAGGAAGTCCGGATCTGCGATCACGACCGACCGGGACAGGCCTTTGGTCGCGAGCAGGTCGACCAGCGCTTTTGCCTCGCCTTGCGGTTGAGACTTCGCCCCCTGGACGACGGTGCGCGCGGTCGCGGGAAGCTGGGCGGCTAGCAGCGCGAGGAAGGCGATGCGGCCGATCCGCTCTGCGCGACGGGCGAATACCGTGTCGTACCAGCCGCCGAACCCCTTCGCCGTCAGCCAGTGCAACACGACGAGGAACACGATCAGCAACGCATCGTGGCGATAGTGGCCCGGATAGACGAACACGAACAGCAGTTGCAGCCCAGCCAGCGCCGCGATCGCCGCGATCAGGGCCGCGGGGCGGCGCGCAAAGGCGGCGACGCTGCCGGTAACGAGCACCGCCGCCAGGATCGTGACCGGCAGGCTCGCGTTGAAGTTGCCGAAGATCCGCTGGAACTCGACCCCGGGTATGAGGTGGAGCAGCGTCTGACCGAAACTTCGGTGCACGGCGGCAGGGGCGTCCTCGACGGACGGATAGACCGATACGAACGCGAGCGAGGCCCCAGCGGCGGCGACGATCATTGCTATGAGCCATTGCCGCTTCGCCCGGCTCCAGCCCCAACCCTCCTGCGCGATCAGGTCGCCAAGCCAGAAAATACCGAAGGCGCCGGCCAACACGACCGCATGGACGTTGGCGTTGCAGAGCAGGAACAACAGGCCGCCGAGGATCAGCGGATGATACCGGCCGCGTTCCCGAACTCCCGGATAGGCCCAGGCGACGAGCAACAGCAGCAGCAGCGCGAGCCCGTAGTTCCGAGCCATCACGACATAATCGAACGTCGCGAACCCGCCGAACAGCGTCAGGATCATCAGCGGCAAGGACAGGCGGGCGACGAATACCAGAATCCCCGCCGCAACGATGCCGATCGCCAGCGCGATGCCCGGCAGGACGAGTTTCGTCCCCAGCAGGTCGGCGCCGAACCGCAGCAGCACATGCCAGAGCAGCGGATGACCGTAACCGCGCGCCGCCGCCGGCATGTCGAGGATCGACGCCCCTTGCGTCGCGAGGCTGAGCGCGCGGACCTCGTCGCGCCACATCACGTGATGCGCGACCAGAAACACCACGAGCGCGAGCCATATGACGAAGATCAGGAGGCGTAGCGGCCAATGGCGTGCCGGCGGTCGCGCGGCGCCATCTGCAGCGGGAAACAGCCCGTCCACCAGCCCCCACAATCGCGCCGAACCGATCGCCCCGGTCATCAGCGGCGCGACAGCCGGGCCGGCCTCCGCAACAACCGCGTCATTCGCCCACGCAGCGCATGATGTGCGCCAGGGCTAGCATCGGACTCGCGATAAGTGATCGCGATCGCGATCAACAGGAAGACTTCGACGAGCGACGCGGTGTTCAGCAACGTCGATTCAGCCAGATTATGCCCGGCGCAGAAGATGATGATCGCCACCAGCAGCGATCGCCGCGGCTTGCCGATCGACTGGCTGAGCAACAGCCGCAGCAACGGCCAGACGATCATCACGACGATCGCCAACAGCAGGCCGGGCAGGCCGATCGTGACGAGCAGGTCGAGGAAGCCGTTATGCCCATGCGCGGCATACACCGCGACCCAACCGCTGGTCAGCGTCCAGATCGGACTGTCCGGGCCGATTTGCCAGAACGAACTGAAGCCGGCGCCGGTCCAGAGGTGCTCGCGCGCATATTCGAACAACAGCGGCCAGATCGCGCCCCGGCCGGTCAAGGCACCGGGATCGTTGACGAAATCGCTCAACGCCGTGAGGTTTACGAAGAGGATCTGCAACGCCAGCCCGACGACCATCGCGAGGCAGATCCCGACGGCGAAGCGGTGGCTGGCATCATAGGGCCGGATCGCAAAACCCATCGCCAGCGCAAGGACGAGCGACAATTCCGACGTGCTCGAATGCGTATAATACAGGAAGATCGTCGCCGCCGCGATCACCAGCGCGGAAACGATCCGCGGAAACTGCCGGTTGTCGAACGTGAAGAAGAGCACGGTGAACGCGCACGCTGCCCCAGCGACGTTCTTGTGCGGGATGATCCCGCGCCAGTCGCCGACCACCGACGATTCCTCGCCGAACACTTCCGAATGGATGCCGTACGGCGTCAGGAACACCATCAAATAATTGACGATCAGCACCGCGATCAACACGTAGCGAATGAGCTTCAGTGCACGTTCGGTACCGAGATCGTTGATCTGCCGGAACGTCACCCAGACCACGAGCGCGGTCAGCGAAATACGCCGGAACGAGATGAATGGCGCGATCGCCCAGGTTACCGAAAAGAAGCAATAGGCGAGCAACAGCGCAAGTCCGAGGGGGATGCAGAACAGTTGACGCTTGCTCGGCATACCGCTGCCCGCGAGCAGCATCACGAAGATGACGACGTGCAGCACCTGGTTGGCCGCGTCGCCTTGGCCGATCGCCCCGGAAAACGCCCATTCCTGGAACGCCGACGTGCCGACCAGCACCAGCGCGAGGAACACCACGAAACACGCATTGGCGATGGCGTAGCGCCGACGCGTACGCAGGCGCGTCGCGCGTTGCTGGGGCGTGATCGACCCCGATGCGGGTCGTCGCGCTACGTTGATCGCCGTCGCCATGCCCTGTTCCTATCGTGCCGATGCCGCGGGAGCCAGCACCGCCTCGTACCGATCCAGCATTCGCGCGTTCGACGCCTCGCCGCCGAGCCGCGCGGCAAGATCCGCCCAGTGCGACCGGCGTGCGGGATCATCCTGCAACTCTCGGAGTGCGGTTGCCAGCGCGGCCGGATCCTCGAGCGGCACGACGATCCCGCACCGTGTTCCGTCGCGTGCGGTGATGCCCTCGACCTGCACCGGCACGTTCGACACGACCAGCGGCAGGCCTAGCCGCGCGGCCTCGATCAGCGCGAGGCTGTGCCCCTCGTAGCGGCTGACCTGGACGAAGACGTCGGCGGAGGCGGCTCTGGCGAGCGCGGCGTCGCGCGGGACCAGGCCGGCGAAGGTCACGCGGTCGCCAAGGCCAAGGTCCGCGACGAGCGTGCGTAACGCCGCCTCGTCCTCGCCGCCGCCGACGATCTCCAAATCCGCGCCCGGCACTTGGGCCATCGCGCAAATCAGCATCGGATAGTTCTTCTGGTAGGACAGCCGGCCCAGGGCGACGATGCGCAACCGGTCGCCCCCCGCCTTTGCCCGCGGCAAGGCATCGAGGACCCGTTCGACCCGCTCCGACAGCGCGTTGTGGATCGTGAGCGTCCGCGCGCGATAGGTGGCAGGCTTGTGCGCCAGCGTCGCGCCGACTGCGTCCGACACGCTGATGATCCCGGCGACGCACGGCAAACTGCCGGTCCAGCCGTCGATCCGATCGAGCAGGCGGTTATGCGTATCGGTCGGCGAGTGATGCGACAGGAACACGCAGGTGCGCACGCGCGCGATCGTCACCGCGAGCGGCAGGAGTACGTTGGCGGCAGGCATCGCCGACACGACCGCGGCAGGTCGCTCGCGGCGCAGATAGCGGACCAGCGCCGCGAACGTGCGGACCGCGCCTAGCACCGATCGCGGGCGGGCGTCGGCAATGTGGTGCCAGACCGCCATGTCGACGCCTTCGCCCTCCGCGTCGGCCGGCGGATAGAGGACGAAGCGCTTCACCGGATGGCCGCGCGCGATCAGTCCCTCGGCGATGTCGTCCCAGAGTTCGCGCAAGCCGCCGGCCGTCGAATGCGTCATCGTAAAATGGATCGCGCCGGTTCGAGCCGTCATGCCGGCCCGTCCAGTGCCGCGACGGTGTGCGCCGACAGCCAGGCGCGATCCTCGGCATCGTCACGCACCCAGCGATCGATCATCTCGCCCCATTTGACCGGGTTCTGCATCCGGTGCCACGCCGCCGCCGACCCTTGCGACACCCGCGCATACAGCGCCGGATCGGTCATCAGCCGCGCGATCGCATCCGCCAACGCGCGTGGCTTGCCCGCGGCGAACACCAGCGCGCTCTCGCCGTCCTCCAGATGACCGTCGAACATCGGATGATCCGACGCGATCACCGGCGTGCGCGAGGCGAGCCCCTCGAACAGCGTCAATGGCAGGCCTTCGGGGAAATTGTGGCGGCTGGGGACGATCACCGCATCGGCCGCCTGCATCATCGTCGGGATCGCACCGTTCGGGACGAGGCCGAGGAACCGGACGCGGTCGGCGACCCCGAGGCGTGTCGCGAGCGCCGCGAACTTGTCCGTTGCACCCAGGCCCGCGACGTCGAGTCGGACGTCGAGCCGGTCCTTCAGCAGCGCCACCGCGCGAACCATGTCGCCGACGCCCTTCTTCGCGCTGATCGAGCCGACGAACAGCAGCGTGAAGGGCGGTCCCGACGCATGCGCCTTGCAGGCCTGGGCCTCGGGCGTGCGATCGTGCGGGAAATCCCATGCGAGCACTTTGTCCGCGCGCAAACCGATCCCGACCAGTGCACGCGCCGCATTGGCACCATGATTGGCGACCAGCGTCACGCGGGGACCGTTCAGCAGCTTGGGCAGCCGCCGGAACCGAACCCAGCGATAATAGGGATTGGCGAACGAATCGGCCATGATCACGCCCAGCCGGACATCGTGCTCGATCCCCCAGCGGATCAGCGGCAGCATCGGCCCGAACACGATCAGGTGGGTCGGCGCGAACCGCTCGATCAACGCCAGCACCGGTGCGGGATCCTGGTCCGGGTTGGTGTCCGCGCCGATCACCGTCACGCCGCTGTCGAGCGTCTCCCAATAGGAGGGCGCGAGCGAGCAGAGGAACCCGACCGCCTCGTGCTGCGCCTGCCACGCGGCGAGCTGGTCGAGGACATAGCCGTGACCGTAATATGTCTCCCCGCCGGTGGCACGGCGCAGGCGGTCGGCCTCGCGATAGTCGCCGGCATAATGGACGATCAGCAGCCGGGTCATCCGATCCTCCCGAGGCCCGCGAGCGGCGAGCCGAACCCGAGCTGCCAGCGGGCCGCGAGCATCACCGCGAACACCGCGCAGGCCGCCCCGATCGCCAGCGCGTCCTGCCGCCAGAAGCTCATCCGCACGCGGTGCAGGCCGACCGCGATATAGCCATATTGCAGCAGCTCGGTGACCGCGACCGCGACGACCGCGCCGGGAAAGCCCGCGAGCCGGTGACCGGTCGGCAACAACACCGCGAGCGTCGCCAGCCGCATCATGTTGGCGACGCTCGCATAAAAAGGCCGCCCGGCGCTGAGCAGCAACGCCTCGTTGAGGTTGGACAATACCGCGAATACCGCACCGCCGAGCAACACCGACAGCATCCAGCTCGCCGCCTGGTAGCGTGGGTCGTAGATCACCAGGATCAGGCCATCCGCTACCGACGCCGCCAACGCCAGCGCCGCGCAGACGCCGAACGTGAACACCGCGCGCGAGCCCGCGATCGCCGCCATCTGCCCCGCCCGGTCGCCTTCGGAGACGCTGGCGAGTGCGGGGAAGATGATCTGATAGCTCATCCGCCGCGCGAGCGTGGTCGGCAGCTCGGCGATCGCGCGCGCGATGCCGTAGATGCCGAGCAGCGCGAGCGGCGCGACCCGGCCGAGATACAGCCGATCGAGATTGGTGGCGGCGTACATCACCAGTGATGTGATCGCGATCCACTTGCCGAAATGAATGATGCGCCGGACGATTTCGCGGTCGAAGCGGAGGCGCTGGCCGGGGTCGGGCAGCAGATAGCTCAGCGCCGAGCGGATCGCGACCGCGAGGACGAGGCCGATGACCGGCGCCCAGACCGAGCGTAGCCATGCCGCCAGCGCGACCTGCACCGCGAACGCCAGCGCCTCGCACGACAGTTCGAACAGGTTGCGGCGGCGGACCTCCATCTGCTTGACCAGCACGAAGATCGCGGTCGAGTGCGCGCCACCGATCATCGGCGACAGCGCGGCGACCAGGAAGATGCGGACATCGATGCCGTAGGCGTGCGCGAGGAACGGCGCGGCGATCAGGAAGACCAGGCTCAACAGCACGCCGCGCAGCAGTTGCAGCGTCCAGGCGGTGTCGCGGAACTGGCGGTCGAGCCCGTCGCGGTGGTGGATGATGTTCTGCTCGATCCCGACATCGGTGAGCAATTCGACGCCGAGCCGGATCGCGTTGACGACCACCATCACGCCAAGGATCTCCGGCGCGAGGAGATAAGCGAGGACGATGTTGAGCCCGAACTTCAGCCCGGCGGACACGACGAAGGTGCCCGCGGTCCAGACGAACTTGCCGAGATAGCCGGACGCGGTGCTCATCGCCCCGGCGCGGACAGGTCGCGCGCGGCAACGGGCGCACCGGCGGGGCGGCGCACGCGGACGAGGCCCTGAAGCATGCCGATCGCGATCACGTTCCATGTCACCAGCGAGTAGATCCCGACTCGCAAGCTCCGGCGGCGCATCGTCAGGAACGCCAAGGGCAGCAGCAGGATCGCGAGCAAGGCGATCCTCTGGCCCATCGCGAGTGCGACGAGCATCGCCAACCACCAGCCATAGACGATCACGCTGTAGCGCAACTGGGCGAACCCGCGCAGGACCTGCGACCAGTGCGGGCGGCCCCAGGCGGCGCGGATCACTTCGCCCGGCCCTCCGGCATAGCCGGTGCGCAACCGTCGCCACATCAGCTGGTAGCCGCCGGTCGCATGGCCGTGATGCTCGACCGCGGGCACGTCGATCCGCGCCAGTCGCCAGCCGTCAGCGCGCAACCGGGCGCCGAGCTCGTATTCCTCGAACGCGTGGAGGTTGCGGTCGGCGAAATGCCCGACGCGCTGCACCGCGGCGACGCGGTACAGACCGCCGCAATCGAGGCGGTCGACATCGCCCGCCACCGCGCTTCCCTTAACGCGATCGTTGCGCGCACGGAGTTCGAACTCGATGCTGTCGGTGTTGACCTCGCGCACGCGGCCTCCGACCGCGGCGTGGCGGGGGTTCGCCTCGAGGAACGCGATGCCTGCTTCGAGGAAGTGCGGGTCGAGGACCATGTCGCCGTCGAGCAGGTAGAAATACTGGACGCCGGGTGTCTCGGACGCGGCCTGGAATGCGAGCTGTGCCCCCGTGCCGCAGGACCGCTCGGCAGGATCGGCAAGCTGCGCGATCCGCGTGCCGGGATACGCCTGCGCCAGCTCTATCGTCGCGTCGGACGATCCGCTGTCCGCGAGCACGACTAGCCCGCCACCGACGCGGTCGAGCGCCGCGCGCGCGCTGCCGATCGCGGCGTCGATATACGCCTCCTCGTTCAGCGCCTTGATCCCGACTGCGACCGTCACTCTGCCCCCGTATCCCCACGCGAGCGATAGCGTGCCAGATACGCGGACGCCATCGCCTCCGGGCTGAAGCTGTGGGCGAGGTCTGCGCCGTAGCGTGCCGCGGTGACGCGTGCGGTCGCCGGATCGTCGATCACCGCCGCCAGTTGCGCGCCGATTCCCGCGACGTCGTCGACCGCGGCCTTGAACGGATAGTCAGCCGGGATCGCTTCATCGAGGCCTGGAGCGTCGGTCGTCACGAGCGCGACGCCTGCCATCAGCACCTCGAGCGGGAGCAGCGCAAACCCCTCGAACCGTGACGGCAGCAGGACCGCATCATACTCCTGCAGGCGTTCGGAGAGCCGCTCGATCGGCGCGGTCATCCCGACGTCCCAGTCCTCCAGGCCCTCCGCTAATCCTTGCGCCACCGAGTCTCGCATCGCGCCAGAGCCGGCGATCGTCACCACGACGTCACGGCGCGGCGTGCGGGTATGAGCCTCTCGGAGGATAGCAGGCAACAGGTCGGCGCCCTTCTGATGAACGAGCCGCCCCGCGAACAACAGGCGTACCGGGCCCTCTTCCCGCCCGATCGGAGAAGTCGCCGGTGGCGACACGCCGTTATAGATGACGTCGGCGAGCGGTCGGCGCCCGCGCGTGACGATCGCCGCGTCAGCGTTGGCGGCGTTACGCGACACCGCCACCGCGTCGCCCTTGGCCAGCCGTTGCGTCACCCATCGGCCGATGCCGCCCCAGGCGATCCACAACTCGCTATTGTGGACGGTACGCAGCAACGGCTTGCGGCGGACG
Source organism: Sphingomonas sp. PAMC26645 (assembly GCF_004795835.1). Classification (NCBI taxonomy): domain Bacteria; kingdom Pseudomonadati; phylum Pseudomonadota; class Alphaproteobacteria; order Sphingomonadales; family Sphingomonadaceae; genus Sphingomonas; species Sphingomonas sp. PAMC26645. The sequence goes on along the minus strand of NZ_CP039249.1, from coordinate 926,101 downwards.
CGGCGCGAGATCAACCCCGCCACCGCCAGCGTTAGTTCCGGAATCTCGGTATGGACATGGATCAGGTCGGGTCGCTGCTCGGCAACCGCGCGCGCGAGCGACCGCGCCGCGAAGACCACGCCGCCCGACTTGAACCCGCGCTCGGTGCCGAACCGGAACGGCACGTGCCAGCGCGCCAGCCGATCGGCCATGTCCTGCCCGACCTTGCTCAGCGGCGACTGGCGCAGCACCGCGAACAACGAGAACTCGACCCGGTCGCGCAAGGCATCGATCAACCCCAGCGCGACATTCTCGGCGCCGCCCATGTCGAGATGCGTGATGACGTGCATCACCCGAAGGCGCGGCGCACCCGCCGCTTGCGAAGGCTCGTCGTTCGTACCCGTCACCAGATGATCCGCCCCCCGCCGCCGTCTGCGCGTAGCAACGCCCGGCAGGCGCGTCCATGCCGGCCCTAGCAGCATGCCGCCACCCGCTATAGACCGACGGCGCAAGTGGGGGCGTCGGTACAAGTGAGCGAGAGCATAGCGACAGGATCGGCCGCGCACGCAGGCACGCGAACGTCGGCGCCGCAGGACGGACGCGCGCTCCGCTATCGGCCGGATATCGACGGGCTGCGGGCGCTTGCGATCCTGCCCATCCTGCTCCTGCACTGCGGTGTAACCAAGTTGCGGGGCGGGTTCGTCGGGGTCGACATCTTCTTCGTGATCTCCGGCTTCCTCATCACCGCGATCATGGTGCGCGATATCGCCGAGGAACGCTTCTCGATCGCGCGCTTCTATCGCCACCGGATCGTCCGCATCCTGCCTGCGCTGCTCGTGATGATGACCGTCACGCTCGCGATCGGCTGCATGCTCCTGCTGCCCAACCAGTTGCGCGATCTCGGACGCAGCGCGGCGGCGACCAGCGTGTTCGGGTCGAATTTCTATTTCTACCTGACCTCGGACTATTTCGCGGCGGCGTCCGACGCCAAGCCGCTTGTCCATACCTGGTCGCTCGCGGTGGAGGAGCAATTCTACCTGCTCTACCCGGTGTTGTTGTGGTCGCTCCGGAGGCTATCGCGCCAACGTCTCGCGCAAGTGATTGCCGGCCTGGCGCTTGTCTCGTTTGCGGTCGGCGGGTGGGTGGCGACGACCTACCCTTCCGCCGCGTTCTTCCTGCTGCCCGCGCGAATCTGGGAATTGTCGCTTGGCGCGCTGGTCGCGCTTGGCGCCGTACCGACGATCGCGAACCGCTCGATCCGGGCAACCCTGTGCATCCTCGCCATCGCAGTGATCGCCGCGAGCTGCATCGCGATCAGCAGCGGCTGGCCGTTTCCCGTTCCCTTCGCGCTGCCCCCCGCGATCGCGGCCGCGGTGCTGCTGGCGTACGGCGGCGAGGGCCCGACGGCACGACTGCTCGGGGCGTGGCCGCTGCGGACGGTCGGACTGATCTCCTATTCGGTGTATCTCTGGCATCGCCCGATCATCGCCTTCTACCAGATCCGCCACGGCTCGACGCTCGCGCCGGTCGAGACTGTCGGGCTGCTTTGTGCCTCGCTCACTGCGGCATGGCTGAGCTTTGCGCTGATCGAACGTCCGGCAAGCCGGCGCTGGCGCAGCGGATCGGGACTCGTCCCGCACGCCGTCGCGGTCGTGCTGCTCGCGGCAATGGCGATTGCCGGGCTGACGATCGCCGCCAGGGCCGACGACATTCGGCCACTCTCGCCGCGTCAGGCGCTGGCCGCCAGCTATCTCGGCTGGGACTCGACGGAGGCGGGCAAACGGCAATTCAGCACGGATCGCTGCTTCGTCCTGCCGACGGGCCGCGGCTTCTCGCCCGACTGCCTCCGATTGTCGGCGACCAAGCCCAACATCGCGCTGTTCGGCGACAGCCACGGCGCGCATTTCTCGCAAGCGCTGCACACGCTGCTGCCAGGGGCGAACATCATCCAGGTGACTGCGGCGGGCTGTCGGCCGCTGCTGCACGGGAAAGGCCTGCCGACCTGTCGCACGACGATGGACGCCGCGTTCGGCACGCTGGATTTCGCGAGGATCGATACGATCGTGCTCTCCGCACGGTGGCTAGACTTCGAACAGCCGGCGTTGCTCGACACGATCCGCTGGCTGCGGGCGCGTGGCGCGCGGGTCTTGGTGATCGGGCCCTCCGTCGAATACGACGCGGACCTGCCGACCTTGATCGTGCGATCGGACGCGGACGGCGAACCGACGCTCGCGGATCGTTTTCGCCTGCCCGACCGTATCGCGCTAGATCGCGCGATGGCCGGGCCGGTCCGCGCAGCGGGCGCCGACTACGCCTCTGCCATCGACACGGAGTGCAGCGGCACGACCTGCCGCCTGACCACCGCCGATGGCACGCCGCTACACTTCGATCATTCGCACTTCACGCCGGCCGGCGCACAGGCTGCGCTGGCGACGATCCTCGCACGTCACCCGGTCATTCGCCCGCGGTAAGCACCGGGCGATGCTTGCGCTTGCGGCGGCGCAGTTCGCGCATCACGTCGTCGCCCGCCTGCTTCACCGGTGCGGTCCGCTTGTCGTCCATCGTGCAATAATGCGCGAGCGCGACCGCGAAGAAGAAGATCGTGCTGACGATGCCGTCGCGCTCGAACAGGCCGCTCTCGGTGATGTTGTGGCCGATGCAGAACATCAGCATCGCCGAGATCAGCGCGCCCCGCCCCTTCGCGACGTCCGCGCTCGCGAGCAGCCTTCCTAACGGCCATACCGCCATCGCGAAGACCATCAGCAGCACGCCGGGAATACCGACCGTCACGAGCTGGTCGATATACCCCGAATGGCCGACGGTGATCTTGGTGACATAGCCATGGCCGTATTCGAACACCGGGCTGCTGCCCTCGATGTTCCAGAACGACCCGAAGCCTGCGCCGAGCAGGGGATGATCGCCGGCATAGTTCAGCAGCGCCCCCCAGATCTGGCCACGGCCGGTAAATGCCTTTGGCTGGAGGAAGTTGGACTGGACCATGTCGGCATAGGCGCTGGTCAGGAACCAGAAAACCGATCCGACGATCATCAGGATCGGGATGATGTAGCGGCGCAGGCGGATACTGACCGTCTCGAAGACGATGCCGCCGACCGAGGCGAGCACCACCATGCCACCCGACGTCTTCGACTGCGACCGGAACAGGAAATACCCCGCCACCAGGATCGCGAAGATGCGGATCGTCGGCCGGATCCGCTTCGCATCGAACAGGAACATGATGATGCACAACGCACACACCGCGCCGGCGAAGTTCTTGTGCCCGAGAAAGCCGCGCCAATTGCCGATCAGCGCCATCGCCTGCTCTTCGCCCGCAAGATGAATGCCTACCATCGGATCCAGCACGACCACGAAATACGAGATCAGGATCGCGGCGAGCAGCGAATAGCGAAGCAGGTCGACGTTCAGTTGATAGCCGCCGTGCCGGACGAGACTGAACACCATCCACGCGACCAGCGTCGTCAGGAATACACGGCGGAATGCGGTACCCGGGTCGAGCGCCCAGGATACGCTGATCCAGCACCATGCGAGCGCCAGCAGCATCGGCCAGGTGAACGCGACCAGCGACTTCGGACTCGCCGAGGGGCGGATCGCGAAGATCGTGCCGGCCAGGATCGCGAGATAGCCGATCTGTCGTATGGCGCTCCCGTCGCCGCCATTGCCGCCCTCGACATTGGTCATGATCGGACCGAGCATCACCAGGGAAATCAGCGCGATGATAGCGATCCGCAGCGGCATCAGCCGATCGCCGACGCTGCTCAGCATCGGCGCGTCGTCGTCCGCACTGCCCTTGCCGAGCTTGGCGAGCCAGTCGCTGCCCGAATAGGCGTCCGCCTTCGACAGCGCCTTCGCGGTCCCGCCCATGCCGGAGGATCGGTTCGCGCGTTCGGATCGGTTCGCGCCGTCGGGACCTGAAAGCATGCGGAAACTCTCTCGATAGGATGCATCGCAGCTACGACGCGTGCCGAACAGGTTGCGCGATAGCTATCGACGCGGCCGACGATACGCACGCGACCGTCACCCGAGTTCTATCCGCCGCGACGACAGGCGTCCAGCCGTCAGCGCCCGATGATCTCTTCACTGTGCTTGCTTTGTTCATGCTCGGAAACTTGAACTGCGAGCAGTCAAAATGAACCGATCTTCACCCGTTCGCGCTTCCAATGTCGATTTTTACAATTTAATGTGCTGAAAACGTATCTGGATGGTTGAACCCAATGTCGCACGCCGTTACGGCGTCCGCAGACAATGGAGTATACTATGGCCGAAGATACCACCGACCTGAATGCCGTCGAGCTGGCAACAGAATTGACGATCGCATGGCTCGGCAACCCGAATACCCGGAGTTCGGCTGATGACGTTCCCGCGTTTCTCGGCAAGATGCATGAGACCGTCGCGACGTTGCTCGGCACCACGATCGAAGCTGCTCCGGTCGAAGCTGCCGCGGAATACACGCCTGCCGTAACGGCACGCAAATCGCTCGCGTCGAAGGATCACATCATCTCGATGATCGACGGCAAGTCGTACAAGACCTTGCGCCGTCACCTCGCGACGCACGGCATGACGCCGGCCGAGTACCGCGAACGTTATGGCCTGAAGCCCGATTACCCGATGGTCGCCGAGAACTACTCGGAGAGCCGTCGTGCGATGGCGAAGAAGATCGGCCTCGGACGCAAGCCTGGCCCACGCAAGACCGAATCGGCGCCTGCCCAGCAGACGACGACGCGCAAGCGCAAGACGGACACTGCCGCCGCCGCTGAGTAAGCGACACAGCCAGTGACGACAAAAAGGACCGGCGCCTCGCGGCACCGGTCCTTTTTTGTTGCGCGTGCCCTGGGAACACGATGCGGTTACTTGGCGAACAGTCCGCGGCGGTAGAGCAGCGTGATCGCAACGCGACGATTGCGCGGGTCCGCGGGGTCTTTCACGATCAGCGGTTCGCGGTCGGCGACGCCTTCGATCCGCTCGAACCGTTCCTCCGGCGTGCCACCCGACAACAGCCGCCGCCGCGTCGCCTCGGCACGGCCCGAGGACAACATCCAGTTGTTCATCGCGCGCGGGTCGCCATACGGCACGCTGTCGGTGTGACCGCGGATCATGATCGGGTTCTGCATGCCCTGCACCGAGCCTGCGATCATCCCGATCAACGCCGACGCTTCCGGATCGAGCGCGGTCGTGCCGAGCGCGAACATCGAATAGTCCGCGTCGTCGACCAGATCGATCCGCATGCCGTCTTGGGTCGGCACGAAGCGGACATGGTTTTGCAGCCGCGACAGTTTCGCATTGCCCGACATCTCGCCGAGCACGCGCCGACGCAGAGCCTGGAAATTCTTCTGGTCTTCCTTGGTCAGCGCATCGCGGCTCTTCAGCGAACCCTTGGGCCCCGTCCCCGCCGACGGCCCACCAAGCCCGGCATCGGGAATAGCCAGTTGCGCCATGCTGGTCTGACCAGGCTTCGGCCCGATGCGATTCTTGTCGAGGATCGATTCGCCGCCGAACAGCCCCCCGCCGCCAATGCCGAGCGAACGCGTGTTGAGGATGGTCGGCGCAAAGTAATCGGCGATGCCCTTGCGCTGTTTCTCGGTGGTCGCGCCGACGATCCACAGCAACAGGAAGAACGCCATCATCGCGGTCACGAAATCGGCGTACGCGACTTTCCACGCACCGCCGTGATGGCCGCCATGCCCCTCGATATAGATCTTCTTGACGATAACCTTTGGCGGCTGGTTCGTCCCATGAGGCGCGCGCGCGGCCACGACGTTACTTGCCCCTCAGCCCGTCGAAGACTTCGGCGAAGCCTGGCTGGTTCTTGTGCGCGATGCCCGAGCGTGCGGCCTCGATCACCAGCGGCTGCGGGTGGCCGTGCAGGGAAGCGATGATGATCTGCTTCACCACGTCGTAGATCGACGCATCGGCATCAAGCACCTGCTTTAACCGGTTCGCGAGCGGCGCGACGATACCGTAGGCGAGCAGCACGCCCATGAACGTGCCGACCAGCGCCGAGCCGATCATCGCACCCAGGATCGACGGCGGCTTGTCGATCGAGCCCATCGTCTTCACCACGCCGAGCACCGCGGCGACGATGCCGAGCGCCGGCAGCGCGTCGGCGAGGCTCGCGAGCGTCCCGTGCGCGGCCTCCTCCTCGTGATGATGCGTCTTGATCGAGTGGTCCATCACCTCCTCGACCGCATGCACGTCGAGCGTACCGGACGACACCACGACCAGGCGCAGCGTATCGGCGATCAGGTTGACGAGCGCCTTGTCCTTGAGGAGCTTCGGGTATTCCGCGAACACCGCGGAGGACTGCGGATCCTCGACATGCGGTTCGAGCGCGATCGGGCCGTCCATCCGCAGCATCTTCATCAGCTTGCTGACGAGGAAGATGACGTCGAGATAGTCCTGCTTCTTGTACTTCGGACCCTTGAAGACCTTCCCGAGCCCGGCGCCAAGCCCCTTCAGCTCCTTGCCCGAATTGCCGATGATCAGCGCGCCGGCGGCGGCACCGCCGATGATCAGCATCTCGTGCGGGATCGCCTCCATGACGGGGCCGAGCGCGCCGCCGGTGAACGCGAATCCGCCAAACACCATGACGAGCAGGACGACGATGCCGATGACCGGAAACATGGTGTTCGAATTCCCCCAGGGCCGACAGCGGCACTTGCGTCGCCACAGAATTAACCGCCTTTGGTAGCCAACCGGTTACCAAGACGACGTCGCGCGCGATTAAATTCGGATCAGCGCAGATAATCGAACAGCGACAGCGCCGAGAGCTTCGAGAAGCTCGCCTGCGTCGCCGACAAGATCGTCATCGTCTTCTGCAACTCGACCACCGTCGTGGTGATGTCGGTATCTTCCAGCCCCGACCGGGTCGCCTCGCGGTCGGCCGCGACATCGGTCAGACGCGAAGCCTGCAGATCGACACGCGCGGCGCGAGCCCCGAGCGAGGCCTGCACCGTCGACACCTGATCCGACGCCGCGCTGATGTCGGCGAGCGACGTATCGAGCGAACTCGCCTTGAAATCGTCCGACTGCAGCGCACTCGCGATCGCCGAGAGCATCGCCAGCGTATTGGTACCGCCCTCAATGCTGCCATCCGGCTTGGCCTTGCCGCCGACGGTGAAGATACGCGCGGCCGTCTCGTTTGCCTGGACGGTCTGGCCGTCGCCGATCGGGATGCCCGACACCGGCTTCGACGCGAGCGCGTAGGTCCCGCCCGCAGCGACCGCAGGCGCACCGTCGGCGCCGCCGAACAGCGCTTGCCCGCGCGCGTCCTTCGCATTGGCGAGATTGGTCAGCGTCGCGACGAGGCCGGCGATCTGTTCGCCGATCGCCTTGCGGTTCGCCGCGTTCAGCGTGCCGGTCTTCGCCTGCGTCACCAGCTCGGTCGCGCTCTGCAACTGGTCGCTGATCGCGGAGAGGCTGGTGTCGCCCTGCTTCAACACCGATTCGGCGGTGCCGAGATTGGCGGCATACGCCTTGTCGTCGACGGCATCGCGCTTGATCCCGGCGAGCCGCTGATACGCGGCGCTGTCCGACGAGGGCGCCGACAGCTTGGTCCCGGTCGATATCTGGTTCTGCAACGACTCCGCCTTGGCACCGAGCGATGTCATCGACGCCGAAGCGCGGTCGTAGAAGAGGCGAGTCGCGATCTGCATGGACGTTACCGTAGATCGAGGATGGTCTGGAGCGTGTCGCGCGCGGTCTGGATCACGCGGCTCGACGCCTGATAGGCCTGCTGGAAGCGCAGTAGGTCGACCGCTTCGCTATCGAGATCGACACCCGACGCGGACGCAAGCGAGCTCACCGCGCCGTCGCGGATTGCAGCCTGCGCATCGGCGACGACCTTGCGCTGTTCGAGCGCGGCGGCGTTGCCGGCGATCAGCGTCGTGGTGCGCGTCTCGAAGCCACCGCTGCTGCGGACTCCCTGCAACGCGGAGAGATTGGATGCGTCACGCTTGCCGCCGGTCGCGCTCGCCGCAGCGATCCCGCGTCCGTCGGCGAGTGCGACAGAGATGTCGGTCGGCGTGCCACCGGTGGCGAACATCGCCGCTCCCGCATTGCCGTCGAGATCGCGACCCTGCGCCTGCACCGCGTTGATCTTGCTCGTGAAGTCGGTGGCGATCGCATTGAGCGACCCGCGCGCCGCGGCGATCCGCTGCGCCCCTTCCGCGAACCCGGCGAGCGCGCCACCGGTTGGCGACAGCGCAGACGTGACGTTGCCGCGCGTCACCGCGAACTGGACCGCGCCCTCGTCGTTCCGCGCATAGGACGCCTGCGCGCTCTCGCCGCCCGCGACGAAGACCGAGCCCGCCGCGCCACCGAGCCGGACGGTCGTCCGCCCGAGATCGTCGAACGACGTGGTAATATCGGTGATCGTGCTCATCTGCTCGAGCATCTGGTCGCGCTGGTCGGCGAGTTGCGCCGCGGTCGACGATCCCGGCGCGGTGCGCGCGATGCCGTCGTTGATCTTGGCAAGCGCAGTGCCGAGCGCATTGAGCGACTGCACCGCCTGCGATGCGGTCGAATCGAGATCGGCCGCCGCGGTATCGAGCGCTGCGCCGGTCGCGGTGAACGCCGCGGCCGCCGTACCGGCCGATTCGAGCATTACCGCACGCGCCGGTTCCGAGGTCGGATCGGCCGCGAGTTTTTGCGCCGAGGTAAAGAAGCTGGTGAGCCGGTCGCCAAGCTGGTTGTTGCCCAGCGCCGTCTCGATCCGGGTCATCCAGGTGACGCCGGCTTCGGTCTTGGCGAGATCGGTGCCCGCCGAGCGGACCGCCTGCGACCGGTATGCGTCGGCGCTGCGGCCGATCCCCGTGACCGTGACGCCGTTGCTGCTGACCGACTTTTGCGCGTTCAGCCCGCCATTGACCGAAGACACTTCGGAAAGCGTCGTCGTCCGCCGGGTATAGCCCGCATTGCCGGTGTTCGCGATGTTCTCCGACACCGTGGACAGCGCGGTCTGGTACGCGCGCACGCCCGAGGCGCCGATCGAAAGGAGATCGCTCATGGCGGCGAGTCTGCCGCGCCCTGGTTAAGATCGGATTGAGACTTGGCGAGAAAATCGGTCATCGCCTTGCCGATGCCGAGCGGCGTGTGCTCGGCCATCGACTTCGCGATCAGCCCGTCCTGCATGTCGGTGAAGGTGTCGATCGCCTTCGAATCGAACAGCGGGTCAGCGAGTTTCGCCTGGCGCATGCTCTTCAGCATCATGCCGGTGAAGACCGCCTCGAACTTCTCGCCCGCCTTGTCGAGATTGTCCTTCGACTTGAGGCGGCTCGTATCGGTCGAGATCCCGGTCGTGGGCGTGGTTGCGGGTGCGTTGAGCGGGCTCACAGGACGATCAACTCGGCCTTGAGCGCGCCGGCTTCCTTCAGCGCCTCGAGGATCGCGACCAGATCGGCCGGCGAAGCGCCGATCGCGTTGACCGCCTTGACGATGTCGGCGAGCTTGGGGCCGGGGTTCAGCAGGAACATCGGGCGACGCTCCTCCTCGACCGCGACGCGGCTGTTCGGGGTGATCGCGGTCTGGCCCTGGCTGAACGGCGCTGGCTGACTGACCTGCGGCTTCTCGTCGATCCGCACCGTCATCTTGCCGTGCGTGATCGCCGCAGGCCCCACGCGGACCGCCGAATTGATGACGACGGTGCCGGTGCGCGCGTTGACGATCACCTTGGCGGATGGTTCGGCAGAGACGACGTCGAGATTCTCGATCGTCGACATCAGCGTGGCGCGGATATCGGCGCCGATCGGTGCGCGAACCGCGACCGAGACCGCGTCGATCGCCTGCGCGCTGCCGAAGCCAAGCTTCGAGTTAATGGCGCCGGCAACGTTCTGCGCGGTCGTGAAATCCGCACGCGCAAGGTTGAAGGTGAGCGTCGGCGCGCTGTCGAACCCGGTCGCCACCGCGCGTTCAACGGTGGCCCCTTCGGGAATGCGTCCGGTCGAGGGCACGTTGACGACGATCTTCGACCCGTCCGCGCCTTCTGCACCCAGCCCGCCGACCGCGAGGTTGCCCTGCGCCATCGCATAGATCTGGTTATCGGCCCCGAGCAGCGGCGTCATGATCAGGCTGCCGCCGCGGAGCGACTTGGCCTTGCCCATCGATGCGACGGTGATGTCGAGACGCTGCCCGGGCTTGGCGAACGGCGGCAGTTCGGCGGTGATCATCACGACCGCCGCGTTCTTCATGCCGGGGTTCGCGGACGGCGGCAGCTGCAGGCCGAAGCGCGAGGCAACGGCCTTCAGCGACTGCACGGTGTATTCGAGGTTGTCGTCGCCCGTGCCTGGCAGGCCGACGACGATGCCGTAGCCGGTCAGCTGGTTCGAACGGATACCCTGGAACCCGCCCAGGTCCTTGATGCGGTCGGCCGAGGCTGGCGCGGCGATCAGGCAACCGGCGAGGATAGTCAGGAGAAAGCGGATCATGGGAAACCTCAAGCCGGAGCGCGTGCCCTCACCCTTCGCCGCCTTCGGCGTCTCTCCCTCTCCCCTGAGGGGAGAGGGAAGGGGCCCGGCCGGCGCTTGCCGGGTGGGAAGGGTGAGGGCACGCCGGACCATCAAAACGGGCTGACGACGGAGAAGAAGCGGCTGAGCCACCCCTGGCGGCCGGCGCGGGCGACGTCGCCCTTGCCGGTGTACGAGATCTGCGCGTCGGCGACGCGGGTGGACAGGACGCGGTTGTTCGCGTCGACGTCAGCGGTGCGGACGAGGCCCTTGATCTTCAGGAACTCGTCGCCGCGGTTGAGCGTGACGCGCTTCTGGCCCTGCACCAGCATCGTCCCGTTGGGATAGACTTGCGCCACCGTGACGCTGACTTCGCCCGACAGCGAATTGGTCTGGTCGGCCGCGCCTGTACCGTTGAAACTACGCCCGCCGCTCAGCGTCGCGTCGCTCTTGTTGAACAGGTTGAGGAAGCCGGTGGTCGGCGGCGTGATGCTACCCGAGCCGTTGCTGTCGAGCTTCGACCCCGACGACTTCGACGCCGCAGTGCGCTCGACGAGCACGATCGTCAGCGGATCGCCGACTTTGCGCGCGCGCCAGCCTTCGTACAGCGCGGCGTAACCGTCCTGCGCCTGGAAGATCGAGCCCGTGGCGACGACCGGTACCGGCTGCACCGGCAAGGGCCGCGCGACCGAGAAGTCCTCGGGCGGTGCCTTCTTGCCGAACAGGCTGGCGTCCGCGGACGATGCGCCGAGACCGGCGATGACGAACGTGCCGGCAAGTGCGGCGATATGAGCGGTGCGCATCACAGGTTCTGGTTGACGTATTTGAGCATGTCGTCGGTCGCCGAGATCATCTTCGAATTGACCTCGTACGCGCGCTGCGTCTCGATCATGTCGACCAGCTCCTCGACGACGTTGACGTTCGACGCCTCGAGCATGCCCTGCTTGATGCCGCCACGACCGTCCTGGCCGGCGACGCCGACATTGGCTGCGCCACTGGCTGCGGTCTCGACGAGGTAATTGTCGCCGGTCGCCTGGAGCCCTGCCCCGTTCGGGAAGCTGGCGACCTGGATCTGGCCGATCTGCGACGCCTCGGTCTGGCCGGGGACCATCGCCGACACGGTGCCGTCGCGGCCGATCGTGATCCCCGTCGTCCCCTCGGGCACGGTGATGCCGGGCTGCACCTGATAGCCTTCGCTGGTGACCAGCAGGCCCTCCGCTGAGCGCGAGAAATTGCCGGCGCGGGTGTAGCCAAGCGTGCCGCCGGGCATCTGCACCTGGAAATAGCCGTCGCCGTCGAGCGCGAGGTCGAGGCTGTTGCCGGTCGTCTGCATCGCGCCCTGCGTGTCGATCCGCGCGGTGCCCTGGATACGGACGCCGGTGCCGAGGTTGAGCCCGGTCGCGTATTTGGTCTCGGCGGTGCTCTGCGTGCCGGGCGTCGTGACGGTCTGGTAGGCGAGCGTCTCGAACGCCGCACGGTCCTTCTTGAAGCCCGTCGTGTTCACGTTGGCGAGGTTGTTCGAGATGACGCGCATGCGCATGTCCTGGGCGTCGAGCCCGGTGCGCGCGATATGCATGGCTGCGGATGACATTCGTCTGTTCCTTCTAGCTCGGCAGGCGCATCAGCGATGCACCGCTTTCGTCGATTTCCTTGGCGGATTTCATCATGTTGGCCTGGACTTCGTAGCTGCGCTGGTTCTCGATCATGTCGACCAGCGCCTGCGTCATGTTGACGTTCGATCCCTCGATCGCGCCGCCCTGAACCTTCGCGTCCATATCCTCGGGCAGCGCCCCGCCGCCGCGCACGCGCAGAAGGTTGTCGAGGCCCTTGACCGTGTCCGACCCCTTGGTGTCGGCGAGCTTGAGCTTGTCGATCACCTGCGTATCCTTCGCATCGCCACCCTGCGGCACGATCGAGATCGTCCCGTCGGAGGAGATCGTCAGCGACTGATAGGGCGGCAGGGTGATCGGCCCCCCCGAACCGATCACCGGATGCCCGTCGCCGGTCTGCAGCACGCCCGACGGCGCAACCTCCAGGTCACCGCGGCGGGTGTACGCCTCGGATCCGTCCGACGCCTGCACCGCCAGCCATGCGGTGGTGCCGGTGATCGCGACGTCGAGCGGACGCCCGGTCAACTGGATCGCGCCGGGCGATCGATCGGCGTCGGTCACCTCTTCCGACGTCGGCGCGCGCGCCTCGATCGTCGAGCCGTCGCCCTTCAGGTTGAGCCGGTCGAACACCACGCGGTCGGCGCGGAAGCCGGTGGTCGACGCGTTCGCCATGTTGTTGGCGATCGCCGCCTGCGCCGCCATGTGCGCGCGCAGGCCCGTCGCCGCGGTGTAGACCAGCTTGTCCATTCAGGGTCCCCTGCTCGCTTTTGCTTAGCTGCGGATGTTGAAGATGGTTTCGGAGATCTGGTTGGCGGTATCCAAGGCCTTCGAGTTCGCCTGGAAATTGCGCTGTGCCGCGATCAGGTTGACCAGCTCCTCGGTGATGTCGACGTTCGATCCCTCGATCGTCCCCGACATCAGCTTGCCGAAACCGTTGGTGTCCGCCGAGCCGAGCTTCGCCGAGCCGGAGATGCCCGTCGACTGCCAATAGCTGCTGCCGAGCTGGCGCAGGCCTTCGGGGTTGGAGAAGTTCGCGAGCATCACCTGCCCGAGCACCTGCGTGTCGCCGTTCGAGAAGCTCGCATTGACGAGGCCCTTCTCGTCGACCGTCACGCCTTGGATCTGGCCGACCGCCTTGCCGTCCTGCGTGCGCGAAGCGACGTTGAACGCGCTCGACAGCTGCGTCGTGCCGCTGCCGAAGGTGAAGGCGATCGCCTGGGGATCGGTCGAGTTCGCGGTGGTGAACTGGTCGAACTTGATCGCGGCGGTCGGCGCGGTCATCTTGCCGGTCGGGTCGAACGTCATTGCCGTCCCGGCGGTGCCGTTCGTCGTCAGCTCCTTGTCGCCGACGAAGCTGTGGACTTCCCAGGTGCTGTTCGCGTTGGTCGTGGTCGGCGCCGAGGTGCGCTTGAAATAGTTGGTCAGCGTCATCGCGTTGCCGCTGGCATCGTACACCGTGGTCTGCGCGGACTGGTTGTAGCTCGACGGATCGAACCGGTCGAACGTCGCCGTCGTCGGCAACGCCGAATTGGCGTTGAGGTTGAGGGTCATCGTAACCGCCGAAGTCGGCACCGGCGTCCCGCTCGTCTCCGGCAGGCGTAGGCTCACCGCGGAATCGGAGCCGGTCGCAACCACCGCGCCCGAGCCGTCGACCGGGAACACCTGCAGATGCGAGCCCTGCGAGTCGACCACATAGCGGTTCGAATCGACCAGGAAGCCGCCGTTGCGCGTATAATTGATCGAGGCGGATTCGATGCTCGGCTTGACCGCGAAGAAGCCGTCGCCCGACACCGCAAGATCGAGGCTGTTCGAGGTTTGGATCAGGCTGCCTTGCGCGAACTGCTGGCGATTGGCCTGGACGATCGCACCCGAACCGATCTGCTGCGACGGCGCGACCGACACGCTCGAGGCGATGACGTCGGCGAATTCGGTGCGGCTCTTCTTGAAGCCGTTGGTGGCGACGTTCGCGAGGTTGTGCGAGATCGTCGACATCTCGGCTTGCGAGGCCTGAAGACCCGAGAGCGAAGTATAGAAGGACATGGCGATTTAGCTCCTGGAAACTCTGGGTTCAGCCGATCTGGCGGACGGCGCTGGCGGGAATCTCGCCGAGGCCGGGAAGCGTGAGGATGGCGGCGCCGGTGGTGGTCGACACCGACTGGACGGGGGACCAGACCAGGCCGGTCGCGCCGACCGTGGTGCCGGCATTCTGCGCGTTGACCTGAACCGTGAACGGGCCGTTGCCGGTTTCCGCACCGGCAGCGTCCTTGCCGTCCCAGTCGTAGCCGATCGTGCCCTTGGCCTGCTTGCCGAGCGACATGGTCTTCAGGACCGCGCCGTTCGCGTCGCTGATCGTGACGTTGACGTCGGTCGCGGCGCCGGCCAGCTCGACCGAACCGGCGATGCCGCCGGCTGCGCGACCATAAGCGGTGCTGCCCGGGGTCAGAACGGTCTTGCCGACATAGGACAGCGCGTCGCTGGTGCTGGTGACGCCCAGCTTGTCGGCGATCGCCTTCATCGTCGTGTTCATCTCGGAGATGCCCGAGGTGGTCGAGATCTGCGCCATCTGCGCGACCATCTGAGTGTTGTCGACCGGGTTGAACGGGTCCTGGTTCTGCATCTGCGCGGTCATCAGCTTCAGGAAATCGGACTGACCGAGCGACGTCGACGACTTGGTCGTGGTGGTCGCCGCAGCCGCCGAGGAGCGCGTGATGCCGAGGTTGGAGAGCGTGGTATCGAAGGAGGTTGCCATGATCAGCGGCCTAGCTTGAGGGTATCGATGATGAGCGACTTGGCGGTGTTCATCACTTCGATGTTGTTCTGATAGCTGCGGGCGGTCTCCATCATGTCGACCATCTCGCGGGTTTCATCGACCGCCGCCTCGAAGATGTTGCCATCCTTGTCGGCCATCGGGTTGTCTGGGTCGTAGCGCTTGGTTGGCGCTTCACCGGCTGTGACGACGCGCTCGACGTCGACCGTGGACATGCCGCTCGCCGCGTCGAAGCTGGTGCGGAACACCGGCTTCATCGTCTTGTACGCGGTCTCGGCGGAGCCCGTGGTGCCGCCGGCATTGGCGAGGTTGGACGCCGTGGTGTTCATCCGGACGAGCTGCGCGGACATCGCGCGGCCGGCGACCTGGAAGATCGTCATGGGCTGGTTGGACACGCCTTATTCCCCCTTCAGCGCACGGGTGATCTGGCCGATCCGCCCGTTCAGGAACGACAGCGTCGTCTGGTACTGGACGGCGTTCTCGGCGAACGCGGTCTGCTCCTGGCTCAGCTCGACGGTGTTGCCGTCCATCGAGGTCTGCGTCGGGATGCGGTATTTCGTGGCCGCATTGGTGCCGCCGTCATTCTCGACCGACGCGAGCGCCGACTGGAAATCGATGTCGCGCGCCTTGAAGCCGGGCGTCGAGGCGTTGGCGATGTTCGACGCCAGCACACCCATGCGCTGCGAGCGCACCTCGAGTGCCGCCCCGTGAACTCCGAAAAGCGTGTCGCCTGACACAAGCCCATCTCCTGGCGCACCCATTGCGCAACCGGACTTAAGCAATGGGCGTGCCAGTTTTCGTGGCGAGGGTGGCGGATGGTGGTTTGCCGGGTGGTGGAGGGCGGGCGGCAAGGGGAGCGGCAAGAGATTGCCGGTGTTGCAGGGGTGGACGGCAAGGGGGTTGCCGGTTGGCGTGTTTGGGGCGGCAAACCGAACCACTGCCTCCTGCCTCACTATGTTTCCCCGCGAAGGCGGGGACCCAGTCTGGGCTCCCGCCTTCGCGGGAGAACAAGGAAGCGGGTGCTGCTGCTCACCCACTGCCACCACCCCCGCGAAGGCCGGGGCCCAATTGGAAAGGTCGCAGCAACAAAGCGTACCCTCAGTTAACGACGTCTCCCAATTGGGCCCCGGCCTCCGCCGGGGTGGAGATATGAGCAAAAGCACCCTTCTCCCCCCTCCCTCGTGAAGGGAGGGGTCGGGGGTGGGTGGGCCGCTTGGCGAACTCCAGGGCCTGCAACGAGCCCACCCACCCCTAGCCCCTCCCTTCACGAGGGAGGGGAACAGAAGACTACACCAATCCGGCACACCCCTTGCATCACCCCACGCACATGATCACGCTCGCCCAACTCCTCGACCCCGCAGCACTCGCCATCGTCGCCGGCGGCACGACGCTGGCCGTCATCCTCCGCACCCCCTTGCGCGATCTCGGCCGCGCACTAGCCGCCGTCACCACGCTCGGTCGCGGACGGTTCGATGCCGATCCACTGCTGCTCCAGATCACCGCCCTCGCCCGCATCGCCAAGCGCCACGGCGTCATGGCGCTCGATCGCTCGGTCATCACCGACGCGGACGTCGCCGCGGGCATCGCCGCGATCGTCGACGGCGCCTCCGCAACCGACGTCGCGACACTCGTCCAACACCGCCGCCGCGCCCGCATCGAACGCCACGTCGCCGCCGCCGACGTCTGGGCCGGTGCCGCCGAAGTTGCACCGGCGATGGGCATGGTCGGCACGCTGATCGGCCTCGCGCAGATGTTCGCGACGATGAGCGATCCCGGCGCGATCGGTGGTGCGATGGCGGTGGCGCTACTCGCGACGCTGTACGGCGCGCTGTTCGCCAATTTGCTCTTCATGCCGATCGCCAACCGCCTCCGTGCGCAAGGGCGTAACGAGGCGTTCGAGCGGGCACGCATTGAATCACCGCTCGTGGCGCTTGCCGAACGCGAGACGCCGCGCGGCTATGTCGCGCCCAGTTCGACGCCGACGCTGGCAACCGTCGCATGAACGCCAGCGAATATCCCGACGCGCCGACCGGCAAGCCGCTCTGGCTGATCACGCTCGCCGATCTCGCCCTGTTGCTCGTCGGCTTCCTCGTGCTCCTGCAAGCCACGCAACATATCGGCGGCAAGGATCTGGCCAAGGGTATCCGCGCAGGCTTCGGCGCGAACGACACCGAGCCGACGCCGATGCCCGTCGCGGCCGCCGGCATCCTCGATTTCGCGCCCGGCTCGGCGATCCTGCCGACCACGCCGGGGGCGCTCGTCGCGTGGGCGCGGGAAGCGGCGCGCGACCCGCGCGTGATGCTCACCGTCACCGGCTCGACCGACGGCACGCCCGGCGATATCGACCGCGTTACCGGCAGCGCCGCGATTCTCGCCGCCGACCGCGCGCGCACCGTCGCCGCCGCGCTCGCCGCCGTCGCGCCGTCTCGCGTCGCCATCGTCACCGCCACCAAGCCCGGCCGCCGCGCCGCCATCGTCTCCGTCGCCTTTGTCGGCGAAGCCCCAAGGACCGCTCAATGATCATCCCGTTCCTGCTCATGGCCGCAAGCTTCCAGGATACCGCCGCGCTCGACGCTGCGGTCGCCGCGTTTACCGGCCGCCCGACTGGTGCAGAGGGGGGCGCGCGCACGCCGGTCGACGCGCGGCTGCGGCTCGCGACCTGCCCGACTGTGTCGCTGTCGTGGCGCTCCGAACAGCATGACGCGGTCGTCGTCTCGTGCGCCGGCCCCGCGTGGCGGATCTTCGTACCCGTCATCCGACCGGCTAATGCGCCGGCCGCGGTGGCCGCTTCGTTCGCCCCCGCCGCGAAGGCTGCACCCGTCATCAAGCGCGGCGATCCGATCGTGATCGAGGCGGGCACGGAGGGATTCTCGATCAGCCGCGAAGGCGTCGCGATGGGCGATGCCGCGCCCGGCGGGCGCTTCATGGTCAAGGTCGACGACACCCGCACGCCGGTTCAGGCGATCGCCGTCGATGCCGGTCGCGCGACGCTGCCCGGTTGGTCGAACTGAGCCTGATCGAACTAATTTCAGACGAACAGATTAATTTTGCTAAAGGTTTTGCCGGTGCGGCCGTTTCTCCTGATGTCAGCGCAAACCAGAGGATGCGGACATGGTGGACTCGATCGGCGCGAAGCCGTCAGTAGCAGGAGATCGTTCCGTCGCGCGCATCGCCGCGGCGACGCCGACGACGGTCGTACAGACGCCGGTTCTGCCCAGGCAGATTTCGGTGGTGCCGGAATCGATCGCGCTCGCCAAGTCGATGGCCGCCTCGCCGCCGATCGACGCGAGTCGCGTCGCCGCGATCAAGAAGGCGATCGCGACAGGCACCTTCCCGATCCTCCCCGCGACCATCGCCGATCGCCTGATGGCGCTTCGCCTGGACTGGAATTCCAATGAAACGGCGTGATGCCCTGATCCGCGTGATCGACGCGCTGCATGCCGAGATCGCCGCGCTGAAGTCGAACGACGTCGCCAGCCTGGAGCGCGCGACCGCGGACAAGCTCGCCGGGATCGAACAGGTCGCGCTGCTCGGCACCGGGCCCGCGGGCACCGAGATCCGCGAGCTGGCCGACGAGGCGAACCGGCTCAACGAGACCTGCCGGATCTATACGAACCTGATGGCGGCAAATGTTCGCCGCCGCCTGCAAACCCTGACCGGCGACGGTGCCGTTGCCGGGTATCGGCCGGGGTTGAGGGCGGCGTACGCTTAATTCTTACGCCCCTCCCTGGAAGGGAGGGGTTAGGGGTGGGTCGGCTTCCGCAAACTCCGAACCGTAGAGGCTCAAGCCGGCCAACCCACCCCCTGCCCCTCCCTTCCAGGAAGGGGAGACCGTCGCGGATCGAACGATCGTAGCGGCAACCCCGAAAACTGGCACGCCCCTTGCTGAGCATCCCCTGAACCAGGGGCACCGCACACGGGCATGACCGTCAATCCTATCACTACCGGCCGGATCCAATCCGCGATCGCGCTTGCGAGCAGCAAGACGGGCGTGGATTTCGACTATCTGCTGGGCCAGGCGAAGCTCGAGAGCGGGCTCAACGCCAACGCCAAGGCCGGCACGTCGAGCGCATCCGGTCTCTACCAGTTCATCGAACAAAGCTGGCTCTCCGTCGTCAAGAAGCACGGCGCGGAGCACGGCATGGCGTGGGCCGCGAACAGCATCGGCCAGTCGTCGAGCGGCCGCCTCTCGGTCGGCGATGCCGGCACCAAGGCGGCGATCCTCGCGCTGCGCAACGATCCCAACGCCGCCTCGCTGATGGCCGCCGAATACGCCTCGGACAACAAGGCGTCGCTCGAAGGCACGCTGAACCGCCCTGCGTCCGGCACCGATCTCTACATGGCGCACTTCATGGGTCTCGGCGGCGCGACCAAGTTCCTCAAGACGATGCAGGCCAACCCGCAGGCGAGCGGCGCGGCGCTGTTCCCCGCTGCCGCCCGCGCGAACCACAACGTCTTCTACGATTCGCACAATCAGCCGCGCACGCTGTCGGCGATCTACGACCGCTTCGCCGACAAGCTCGGCGGTGCCGCCGCCGGGGCAAGCGCGACCGCGACGCCCGCCAACTACGCCGCGCAGGCGCTCGAGCTGGGGGGCGACATGAACGGCAGCACGGTCATCACCGGCAACAACGAAAGCGCCGACGACGCGCTGGCGTGGGCGACCACCGCGATGGGCAGGTTCACCGGCAAGACGACGCAGGCCGCCGCCAGCATCCTGCGCCCGACCCCCGACACCGCGCGCCTAGCGTACATGATGCTCGCACGGCTGGGCGGCTAAGCGATGAACCGCATCCTCTCCAATGCGCGCGCGTCGGTCCTGCCGCTCGCGATCCTGCTGCTCGTGCTCGTCATGGTCGTGCCGATCCCGGCATTCATGCTCGACATCTTCTTCGTGGCGAACATCGCGATCAGCCTCGCGGTGCTGATGGTCGCGCTCAACGCGCAGAAGCCGCTCGATTTCTCCGCCTTCCCGACCGTTCTCCTGTTCGCCACCCTCTTCCGCCTAGGCCTCAACGTCGCCTCGACCCGCATCGTGCTGGTCCATGGCCACGAGGGCGAAAGCGCGGCGGGTCACGTCATCGAGGCGTTCGGCACGTTCCTGATCGGCGGCGATTACGTCGTCGGCATCTTCGTGTTCGCGATCCTGATGATCATCAACATGATCGTCGTGACCAAGGGCGCCGGCCGCGTGTCCGAAGTCAGCGCGCGCTTCACGCTCGACGCGCTCCCCGGCAAGCAGATGGCGATCGACGCCGACCTCAACGCGGGCCTCATCACCCCCGACGAAGCGAAAGCACGCCGCGTCGAAGTCTCGACCGAAGCCGATTTCTACGGCTCGATGGACGGCTCGTCGAAGTTCGTGAAGGGCGATGCGGTCGCCGCCATGCTGATCCTCGCCGCCAACATCATCGGCGGCCTGATCCTCGGCCCCGTCAGCCACGGCATGACGATCGCCGACGCCGCACACAATTACATCCTGCTCGCGATCGGCGACGCGCTCGTCGCGCAGCTGCCGAGCCTGATGCTGTCGATCGCGGCCGCCTCGATCGTCACGCGCGTCACCTCCGACAAGGATCTCGCCGGCCAGATCGGCGGCCAGTTCGGGTCGCCCCGCACCTGGACACCCGTCGCAGTGATCCTCGCGCTGCTCGGCATCCTGCCCGGCATGCCGCACATGGTGATCCTGCCCGCCGCGGCGATCGCCGGGTTCGCCGCGTGGAAGCTGCGTCAGATCGAGCGCCGCCCTGCCCCCGTCGTGGTCGTCCCCGTCGAGACGATCGACCAGTCGAAGATCGGCTGGGAGGAAGTTACGGATGGCATGCAGGTCAATCTCGACATCGGCTACGGCCTGGTGCCGCTCGCCGACGAGCGTCGCGGCTCGCCGTTGATGGGACGGATCACCGGCGTCCGTCGCCAGCTGTCGAAGGAACTCGGCTTCGTCGTGCCGCAGGTCCGCGTCCGCGACGACATCAACCTCGCGCCGTACGTCTACCGCATCCTCGTCAACGGCGTCGTCGTCGGCGAGGACACCGTGTCGCCCGACGAGATGCTCGCGCTCGATACGGGGCAGGCGTTCGGCGACCTGTTCGGCAAGAAGGTCAAGGATCCGACCTTCGGGCTCGACGCGACCTGGGTCGATGCAGGCGACGCCGATGCCGCGACCGGTGCGGGTTATCTCGTGGTCGATCCCGGCACGGTGATGGCGACGCATCTCAACCATCTGCTCGGCCAGAACGCGGCCGAACTGCTTGGCCAGGACGAGGTGCAGGCACTGCTCGACGGCCTCAAGGAGCGCGCCGCGCAACTGGTCGCCGCACTCGCGCCGCTGCCGATCACGACGCTGACGCAGGTCCTGAAAGGCCTGCTCGCGGAGAACGTGCCGCTCAAGGAATTCCGCCGCATTGCAGGGGCCATCGCGGTCGCCGCGCAGCGTACGCAGGACGCCGAGGAGATCATCGAGACGATCCGTCCCGAGCTCGGCGCGCTCATCATCCAGAAACTGTGCGGCGTGCGCGAACCGCTGCGCGTCATGACGTTGGAGGGTCAATTGGAAGGTCTGCTCGGCCAGGCGATGCGCGCCGATCAATCGCGCCGCCACGTCATCGAACCCGATCTCGGCCGCCGCATCGTCGAGGCGCTGCAACGCGCCGCCGAGCCGCTGATCGCGGAGGCGAAACCGTTCGCGCTGGTCGTCCAGCCGACCATCCGCATCGCGATCCGCAAGCTCGTGCGGACGTGCCTGCCCGATACGCCGGTCATGTCGTTCTTCGAAGTACCCGAGGAGAAGGCGGTCGAAGTCGTCGCGGTCATCGGTGCCTCGCAACAGGCGCTGGCGGCATGAGCGCCCTCCCGATGCGCGGCGCCTTCGAAGACGCCCAACCCTTGACCTATCGGCCCCATCAACGCCCCGGCGGCGACGCGGACCAGCTCGTCAAACAGCATCTCCCGCTGGTCCGCCGGATCGCCTGGCACGTCCACGGCAGCATGAGCAGCAGCGTCGAGGTCGAGGATCTGATCCAGGTCGGCCTCGTGGCACTGGTCGAAGCCGCGGCGAATTTCGACGAGCGCGGCATGCCGTTCAAGACCTACCTGATCACCCGCCTGCGCGGCAGCATGATCGACGAACTCCGCCGCCAGGCGACGTCGACGCGAGGCGCAATGCGCCGCCGCCGCCAGTACGCCGAGGCCATCTCGACGCTGACCGCCCGCACCGGCAAGGCTCCCGGAGAAGACATAATCGCAGACCATATCGGCGTCACGATCGAGAAACTCCGCACGGACTACGTCACCGCCGACTCGATCCGCTTCGACTCGATCGACGAGATGTATGCGGACGACCTCCCCTGGTTCGCCGACGACACCCCGGACGCGTTCGAGCAGCTCGCCGACAGCGACATGCGCGAAGCCCTGATCGCCGCGATCACCGCCTTGCCGGAACGCGAAGCGCAAGTGATCCAGCTCTATTACGTCGAGGAACTCAACCTCGAGGAGATCGGCGAAGTCTTCGGTGTCGGTTCGGCCCGCGTCTGCCAGATCAAGGCGTCCGCGCATGCGAAACTGAAGAAGGCACTCGCCCGAGCGCTATAGAGCGACTGATGGGCAAAGCTTCAAAGCATGCCCCTTCACGCGCTCCAGCCGCCGTCGATGTTATACACAGCGCCCGTGATGAACCCCGCTTCGTCCGATGCGAGATAGGCGACCAGCCCGGCCACCTCGTCGGGCGTGCCGTGCCGGCGGATTGCAAGCGGCGCCCTGTTCGCCTCCGCATTGGGACCGTCGGCAGGATTGCGTTCTGTGTCGACCGGTCCCGGCTGCACCAGGTTTGCGGTGATGCCGCGCGCGCCGAGATCGCGCGCCAGACCCCGGGTCATGCCAGCAAGCGCCGATTTGCTGGCGGCATAGAGCGTAACGCCCTCGCCGGGCGCACGGTCGGCGACGATGCTGCCGACCGTTATGATCCGTCCGCCGGTAGACATCGCAGCTGCAACCCGCTGCGCGGCAATGAACGGCGCACGGACGTTGACCGCAAACACCCGGTCGAACGCATCGTCGGCATAGCTCGCAAGCGTGCCGTTCTCAGACATGCCCGCGACGTTCACCAGGATATCGACCGTGCCGTAGCGCGCGATCACCGTGTCGATCGCGGCGCGCAACGCGGTGGCATCGCTCACATCGGCCTGAACCGCGAAGAGCGCGCGTCCACCGTCCTCCATTCCGCGAACGAACTGTCGCGCATCGTCCGCACGCGATCGATAGATCACCGCCAGCGACGCGCCATCGGCAGCGAGGCGGCGTGTGATCGCGGCCCCTATGCCGCGCGTCCCGCCGATCACCAAAGCGATCTTTCCGTGCAATGCCGTCATCGCTCTTCCCAACCAGCCTATGCTGCGACGCCGGTACTGGCACACACAGAGGAGGACAGTGTACGCCTAACCTCCACGTGCAGACCAGTTGCACGCTATGGGGCCACGATAACGCCTTTCCTCGATCGCCCGCAAACATGCAAAAACCCCGGCAGCTTGCGCCACCGGGGTCTTTCCCGCTCGCGCTTCGGGGAAGCGAGGCGGGTCCGACCGGCACCGTCACCCTGCGGGGGGCTGGTGCCGGTGCCGGTCCGGATTAACCCAGAAGCTTCAGCACGCTCTGCTGGCTCTGGTTCGCCTGGCTCAGCATCGCGGTCGATGCCTGGCTCAGGATCTGTGCCTTGGCGAGCGCGGTGGTCTCTGCCGAGAAGTCGGTATCTTCGATACGGCTCTTCGCGTCCGACAGGTTGGTCGCGTTCGAGGTCAAGTTGTTGACCGCCGACTGCAGCTGGTTCTGCGACGCGCCAAGCGAGGCACGACGGTTCGAGACGAGCGAGATCGCGTCGTCGTAGTTCTGAAGCGTGCCGCCCGAAGCGATGGTCGTGGTGCTGTTGGCCGTCGTGGCGACAACGACGGTGCCTACACCGCCGCCAGTCAACGAGGCGCCCGTGCCGGTTGCGACCTCACTCAGGCTTGTCCCGAGATTGAGGCTAATCGCATCAGCGGCGTTTGCACCCGCCTGGATATTGACCGTCTTGGCAACCGTAGGGTCGTTGGCGGTTGCGCCGGGCTTGCCGTCGAACAGCTTCACGCCGTTGAACGTTGTGTTGGTCAGCACGTTCGAGATCTGCTTGGCGAGCGCATCCTGCTCGGTCTTGATGTTGGCGATGTCGCTGGTCGAATAAGTGCCGTTGCTCTTCTGCACTTCCAGCTCGCGCATGCGCTGCAGGTTGTTGCTGACCTCGTCGAGCGCGCCCTCAGCGGTCTGTGCCATCGAGATGCCGTCGTTCGCGTTGCGGACGCCCTGATTCATGCCCTTGATCTGCGACGTCATCGACGACGAAATGGCGAGGCCGGCTGCATCGTCCTTGGCCGAATTGATGCGCTTGCCGGTCGACAGCCGCTCCATCGAAGTTGCGAGCAGGTTCGACGCCTTGGTCGAGGCATTGGTCGCGCGCAGCGCGGAAACGTTCGTGCCGATGACAGTCATTGTGAAACTCCAGTGATCTTCGGCGATCCCCGCCGCCCCCGTGGCGAAGGGCCGTGCCGCCATAAGAAGTAACGGCGGGATCGCATCGAACTTAAACGTGACCGGCCAAATTCTGCCGTTTTTTCTTATGGTTTACAGTATCTTGCAGGGCAACGCGCCGTGCCTAACGGACGAAACCCCCGACAGCGGATGCTGCCGGGGGCTCTCACGCGCATGATGCATGCGGCGACGTCTATCGGCGCCGTCACCCAAGGGGGGCGGTGCCGGCGCCGAAAGAGGGATTAGCCGAGGAGCTTCAACACGCTCTGCTGGCTCTGGTTCGCTTGGCTGAGCATGGCGGTCGATGCCTGGCTCAGGATCTGTGCCTTCGCGAGCGCAGTGGTCTCTGCCGAGAAATCGGTGTCTTCGATGCGGCTCTTGGCGTCCGACAGGTTGGTCGAATTCGACGTCAGGTTGTTGACGGCCGACTGCAGCTGGTTCTGCGACGCGCCAAGCGAGGCGCGACGGTTGGAGACGTTGGCGATGGCCGTATCATAATCGGCAAGGCTCGTCGACGTCGATGCGGCGGCGGCCGATCCGCTGACCACGCCGCCGATGCCACCGGAAGCAGCGGTGCCCGTCAGGTTCGAACCCAGGTCGAGCGTGATCGAATCGGACGCGTTGGCGCCCGCCTGGATCGAGACCTTGCCCGTTCCGGCAACGGCCGCGGTCTGTGGGGCGGCGGTCGTTCCGGTGCCGACGACTGCAGGCGTACCGCCGGCGCTGCCGTCGAACAACTTCACACCGTTGAATGTCGTGTTGCCCAGGACGTTAGTGATCTGCTTGGCCAGTGCATCCTGCTCAAGCTTGATGTTCGAGATATCGCTCGACGAATAGGTGCCGTTGGTCTTCTGCACTTCCAGCTCGCGCATGCGCTGCAGATTGTTCGTGACCTCGTCGAGCGCGCCCTCTGCGGTCTGCGCCATCGAGATGCCGTCATTGGCGTTGCGGATGCCCTGGTTCATGCCCTTGATCTGCGACGTCATCGACGACGAGATGGCGAGGCCGGCGGCGTCGTCCTTGGCCGAATTGATGCGCTTGCCGGTCGACAGGCGCTCCATCGAGGTTGCGAGCAAGCCCGATGCCTTGGTCGAAGCGTTGGTCGCGCGCAGCGCCGAGATGTTGGTACCGATGACAGTCATTGCGAAATCTCCGTGATCTTCGACGATCCGCGCCGCCCCCATGGCGAAGTGCCGATCCGTCAAAGTGGGTAACGGCCGGTTCGGGACGGACTTAAGCGAAAAAATGCAGCCGGGGCCGGGCTTCGCACACGCCCGTACGTGGGCACGCGCGCGCGATCGTGCGTCCGAGCGCGCGCCAGTGTGCCCGCGGAGACGCGCCCGGAAATAATCTGCCGGGGGCGGCAGGGTTTAACCGCGCGTTTACCACCAATGCTGCATTCCCCGAATCGTTCAGGGGGAACTCCATGCGTTCAATTTTTCCATCGGCTGCAGTCACTTCGCGGAAATACGCGCTTGTTTCGTCATTGCGTGCGCAGGGCTTCGGCGTGGGCTCGTTCGAGACTGCACAGCCCGGCGCGAACGACCTCTTCCTGGTTGCGGACGGCGAAGGCATCACCGCCCCTGCCCGCACCGTGGTGATCGGTTGCGAAGGGCGCGAAGTGACCCCGTCGCGTGCTGGCGCACCGGCGCGGATCAGCTTTGCCGCCGAGGATACCGCGGTCGGCAACGGCTTCGCCCGTGCCCTGATCGGTGGCCCGGAAATGCCGACTGCCGCCGACCCTGAGTCGCTCGCGCTGCTCGCCCTCGCGGAGCGCGTCGCCACCGCCGACATCACCGTGCTGATCAACGGACCGACCGGCACCGGCAAGGAGGTGCTCGCCCGCGCCATCCACAATGGCTCCGCGCGGAAGGACAAGCCGTTCATCGCGATCAACTGTGCTGCGCTCCCCGAATCGATGCTCGAGGCCCTCCTGTTCGGTCACCAGAAGGGTGCGTTCACCGGCGCGTCATCCGGCGGCGACGGATTCTTCCGCGCAGCCAATGGCGGCACGATTTTGTTGGACGAAATCGCCGAGATGCCGCTCCAGTTGCAGGCGAAGCTCCTCCGCGTGTTGCAGGAGCGCGAGGTCGTGCCGCTCGGCGCATCTGTGCCGCAGCCAATCGACGTCCGCGTGATCGCCTGCGCCAACCGCGATCTTCACGCCGAAGTCGCCGCCGGCCGCTTTCGCGCCGATCTCTATTACCGCCTTGCCGTGTTCCCGCTCGCGACCAAGTCGCTGGCCGAGCGCCCCCAGGACATTCCCGCGCTCGCCGCGACGCTGATCCTGCGTCACGCCGGCAGCCGCAACGTCATTCCCTGGCCGAGCCATGCGGCGATCGAGCTGCTGATGCTGCACGGCTGGCCGGGCAACGTCCGCGAGCTGGAGAACGTGATCCAGCGCGCGCTGCTGTTCTGCGGCGGCGATACGATCGAGGCGAACCACATTGTGTTCGACCGCCCGGTGACGATGACGTTCCAGCGTACCGCGGTGGTGACGCCGATCGCACCGGTCGCACCGCCTGCGGAGCCAGAGACGCTCGGCAACATCGTCCAGATGAGTGAGTTCGCGGCGATCCGCGAGACGCTCAAGGCGTGCAACGGCAGCCGTATCGAAACCGCCAAGCGCCTCGGCATTTCCGAGCGCACGTTGCGCTACCGCCTCGCCAAGGCGCGCGAGCAGGGCGACGATATCGGCAGCGTCCAGAACTGGGCAGCCTCGGCATGAGCGGCGTATCCGGCATCGGCGGCGGCGCGATGAGCGTCGACCGCGTCATGGCGCTGCGCTCGCAGATCCTCGAACGCAACCAAGCGCTCTCGCGCGCCGGTGCCGCCGGGACCGTCACGCCGACCGAGACGGTCAAGCCCACCAGCTTTGCCGACTCGATGGAAACCGCGCTGAAGAGCGTCAACGACGGCCAGACCCAGGCCGCCAAACTCAGCGAAAGCTATGAGCGCGGCGAGACGGTCGACATCGCGAAGGTGATGCTCGCCCGCCAGCAGGCGTCGGTCGGGTTCGAGGCAACGTTGCAGGTCCGCAACAAGCTGCTGTCCGCCTACAAGGATATCATGAGCATGCCGGTCTGACATGAGCACCGCACTCATCCCTTCGCCCGGCGGCACCGAACGGTTCGCCAATCCCCTCCAGCAGATCAAGGGCGTCATGGCGCAGCCGGCGGTCCGCCGCTCGCTGCCGATGGCGTTGATGGTCGGCCTGATCGCCGCCGCCGCGCTTGCGTGGATGAGCCTGTCGACGCCGACGCAGAAGACGCTGTTCAGCGGCCTCCCCGATTCGGACAAGGCCGCGGTGACGTCCGCGCTGACGACCGCCAACATCAAGAGCCATATCGACGAAGGCACCGGCGCGCTGACCGTCGGCGAGGACGATTACAGCCGCGCGAAGATGCTGCTCGCGGGCCAGGGCCTGCCGAAAGCGGCGCCCGGCGGCTATGCGATCCTCGACCAGCTGCCGATGGGCGTTTCGCGCGCCGTGGAAGGCGAGCGTCTTCGCCAGGCACGCGAGTCCGAGATGGCGAAGTCGATCGAGGAGATCGACGCGGTTGCCGAGGCGCGCGTGCATCTGGCCATGCCCGAAGCCTCCGTGTTCGTTCGCGACAACGCTGCGCCCTCCGCGTCGGTGATCCTGAAGCTTCAGGGTGGCCGTTCGCTGAGCGATGCGCAGGTCAGCTCGATCATCAACCTCGTCGCCTCGTCGGTGCCGGGGATGAAGCCCGAGGCAGTGACGATCGTCGACCAGATGGGCGCGCTGCTCACCAAGGCCGGCGGCAACGAAGGCGCTGGGGCGGCCAGCGATGCGCGGATCGATATCCAGCGCCGCGTCGAGGACAAGTATCGCACGCAACTGATTGCGTTGCTGACGCCGCTGGTCGGCGCGGGCAATTTCACCGCGGAAGTCCAGGCCGACGTCAATCTCGACGAAAGCCAGGCGACGCGCGAAAGCTATGAGAAGCAGGGCGTGCTGCGCGCCGAGACGGGCAACTGGACCGGCAACCAGAAGGACGGCGGCGCCGGTGCTCCCGGTGGTATTCCGGGCGCGCTGAGCAATACGCCGCCTGCCGCCAGCACGCTGTCCGCACCGCAGGCCGCGACGGGCAATCCGGGTACGGCCGCACAGCCGGTCGCCGGTGGCGCAGCGCCCGATGCGATGAAGCAGTCCGACCAGTATCAGCGCGCCTACGACCTCGGCCGCGAAGTCTCGGTCACGCGCGCCACGCCGGGCGGGGTCAAGCGCCTGTCGGTCGCCGTCCTCCTCCGCGATCCGGACAAGACCCGCCGCACAGCGATGGAGATCAACCAGATCACCGATCTCGTGAAAAGCGCGGTCGGGTTCGATCAGGCGCGCAACGACAACGTAACGGTCATCAGCCGCAAGTTCGCCGGTGCCACCGATGCCGCCGCCGGTCCCGCCTGGTACGACAACGCCTGGCTGCCGGTGCTCGCCCGCAACGGCACCGCGATCCTGATCGCGCTGCTTGTGCTCCTCCTGGGCGTCCGCCCGATCGCCAAGGCGCTGACGAAGAAGCGCGACGATGCCGGCACGCGCCCCGCGCTCGGCCAGCCGATCGGCGCGGCTGCAGACGGCATGGCGGTCGCGGCCCCCGTCAGCCTCGACCAGCTCGAGAACACGCGCGGCTATGACGACCGGATCGGCGCGGTTCGCGGCTTCACCCGCGACAATCCGACGCGCGCTGCGCTCGCCGTGCGCGACATGATCAAGGCGGACGCGAAGTGAGTGAAGTCGCCATCCGTACCTACACCGGCGTCGAGCGCGCCGCGGTGCTGATGATGCTCGTCGGCGAGGAGGAGGCCGCGGCCATCCTCCAGAAACTGGAGCCCGAGGAAGTCCGCCAGCTCGGCGCGGCGATGTTCAAGGTCGCCGACGTGTCGGAGCAGGAGGTCGAGGACGTGCTCGACGATTTCGTCGGTCGCGCGCGCGAGCGGACTGCGATCGGCTTCGACCCGCGCCCGCAGATCGAGGCGGTGATGAACCGCGCGCTCGGTCCCGAGAAAGCGGAAAGCGTGCTCGCGCGGATCACCCCGCCGGAAGCCGCGTGCGAACTCGAACTGCTCGACTGGCTCGACGCGCCCGAGATCGCCGCGATGATCGAGAAGGAGCATCCGCAGATCGCCGCGGTGTTGATCGCCAATCTCGACGCGTCGATCGGTGGCCAGGTGCTCGAACTGCTGCCCGATGCGGTCCAGCCCGACATCCTTCACCGCATCGCGCGGCTCGGGCCGATCACGCCCGAGGCAGTCGAGACGTTGAAGATCGTACTCGCCAACCGCACCGCGGCGGCGCCCGGCTCGGTCGGCGTCACGCTCGGCGGCACGCGCGAGGCGGCCAAGATCCTGTCGGGTGCGCGCAAGGCAACCGAACAGCGCGTCATGCCGAAGCTGTTCAAGATCGACCGCGAAGTGGCGAAGGCGATCGAGGAGGCGATGTTCGTCTTCGACAATCTGCTCGCGCTCGACGACAAGAATCTCGGCACGCTGATCCGCAACGTCGACAGCGAGATCCTGACCAAGTCGCTCAAGGGCGTCGACGAGACGATTCGCAACCGCTTCCTCGGCTGCATGTCTGCACGCGCGGCGGACGGCATTCGCGACGAGATGGAGGCACGCGGGCCGATGAAGCTCGCCGAAGTGCTCGAGGCGCAGAAGGCGATGATCGCGATCGCGCGTGGGCTGGCGAAGGACGGCACGATCCAGATGGGCGGGGGGGAAGACGATTATGTCTAACGGCTTCACCGCGGGCTTCGCGTCGCGTCACACGACGACGGCGAACGTCCTGGCGAGCGCATTTGCACCGCCCGCCGGGTTCGCCGCTGCGGATATCTGCGAGCGTGCGACGGTGCGTCCGACCAACTTCGCGTCCCCGAACTTCTCGTCGGAGCCGAGTTCGCCACGCCACTTCAGCCCAGCGGACAAGGACGTGAACCCGACCGCCGGCTGGGATCCGCTCGATCCGGTGAGCGAATCGTCGTTCATCGACCCGCTCGCCGACGCGCATGCTGCCGGCTATGCGGAGGGTCTCGCCGCTGCGGCCGCGGCTGCGCAGGAGACGGCTACACGCGACGGCGCGCTGCTCGGCGACCTCGCCACCGCGCTCGGCAACGACCGGATCGACCGCGACCGCGTTGCGGCGCAGCTCCGCCAGACGGTGCTCTTCCTCGTCTCGAAACTCGTCGGCGAAGTCGGCATCGCGCCTGACGTCCTTGCCGGCCGGATCGAGACCGCCGCCGAACTCCTGTCCGACTCTGCCGAATCCGCGCTGCTCCGCGTCCACCCGGACGATGTCGCGCTGCTCGAAGGCCGGTTGCCCAAGTCGATCTTCGCTGCCGGCGACCCCAACGTCGCGCGCGGCAGCTTCGTGCTCGAAAGCGCGTCGACGATCGTCGAGGACGGTCCGGAACTCTGGCTCGATCAGCTCGCGCAGGCGATCGACCGCGTGCCGGTGCCCAAATGCTGAATCGCTTTACCGCCGACTATCTCGAAACCCTCTCCAACGCCGATTTCGTCGCCAAGCCCAAGGTCTCCGGCCGCCTCGCCTCGTTCGACGGGCTGCTCATGGAAGCGGTCGGCCTGACGCTACCCGTCGGCACCGTCTGCCAGGTCGGCGAAGGCGCGGCGAGCGTCGAGGCGGAAGTCATCGGCTTCCGCAACGGCCGCACGTTGATGATGAACCTCGGTGGCCCCGCCGCCCTCCTCCCCCGCGCACCGGTCAAGCCGATCGGCGCGCCGGGCGAGGCCGAAGTCGGGGCGGCCATGCTCGGCCGCGTCGTTGACGGCGCGGGCAAGCCGATCGACGGTCTCGGCCCGATCCGCGGCGCCGGGCGCTGGCCTCTCGCGGGGAAACTTCAGTCGCCGCTCGATCGTGGCCGCGTGCTCGAACCGCTCGACGTCGGCGTGCGCGCGATCAACGGCCTGCTCACTATAGGCCAGGGCCAGCGCGTCGGCATCATGGCGGGCTCGGGCGTCGGCAAGTCGGTGCTGCTCGGCATGATCGTCCGCGCCGCGCAGGCCGACGTGATCGTGATCGGCCTGATCGGCGAGCGTAGCCGCGAAGTCGCCGACTTCCTCGAAACCAAGGTCGCGGGTGCAGCGCGGAAACGCTCGGTCGTCGTTGCGGTCCCTGCCAACCACTCCCCCGTCCTCCGCATCCGCGGCGCGCTAAGGGCGCACGCGATCGCCGAATCTTTCCGCGACGAGGGGAAGAAGGTCCTGCTGATCATGGACTCACTCACCCGCGTCGCCCACGCCGGTCGCGAGATCGGTCTCGCACTCGGCGAGCCTGCATCCGCGCGCGGCTATCCGCCCAGCGCCATCGCGATGCTGCCGAACCTGATTGAGCGCGCGGGCGTCGACGTCCACACCGGCGGCTCGATCACCGCGATCTACACGGTGCTGGCGGATGGCGACGACGGGAACGATCCCGTAGTCGACTCCGCGCGCTCGATCCTCGACGGCCACATCGTCCTCAACCGCCACCTCGCCGAGCGCGGGGTGTACCCAGCGATCGACATCGGCCCGTCGGTCAGCCGCGTGATGACCGACATCGTCCCCTCGCACCACGCCAAGGCCGCGCGGACGCTCCGCCGCCACCTCGCGACGTACGAGGAAAACCGCGATCTCGTGCTGATGGGCGCCTATCGTCACGGCGCCGATCCCGCGATCGACGCCGCCATCGCCTGCCACCCCGCAGTCATGGAATATATCCGCCAGGACGCCGACGAAAACGTCTCGCTGAACGATGCGGTCGCCGAACTGACCGGCGTTTTCGGCGGCTGAGATGGCGGATGCCCGCGGCAAGACCCTCGCGCGCATCCACCGCGTCCGCACGCTACAGCTCGGGCTGACCCGCGCAGACGAAGCGCGCGCGCATGACAAGTTCGCCAGCGAACAGGCGCTGTCCGGCCGCATCGCCTTGCTCGCCGAAGCGGTCGCGCCGGTCCATGAAACGCAGGTCGCCGTATCGCTCGGCGCCGCCGCGCACTACCGCGACCGCCTGCAGCAATCCGCCAACGCTGCCGTAGAACGCGTGCAGGCGGCCGAATTTCATGTCGAGCGCGCAGCGGAAGCAACGCGCGCCGCCAAGCGCGACCAGAGCGCGGTCGAGAAGCTCCTCGCCCGCGCCGACGCCGATGCGGTGTTGAAAGCGATCCGCGCGATGGAAGAGGCACCCGCCTTTCGGAAGGTTCGGCACGATCCTTGCTGAGTGTCGGGGAGAAGCCCGAACGCGAGTGCCCGAATGATCCAGACCGCGACCCTTTCCCGTACCGTTCCCCTCCATCCTCGCGCCTCTGCTGCGAAGAGTGGCGGCGAGTCGGGCGATTTCGCGGGCGCCTTCGAGCAGGTCAGCGACGAAGCGAAACCCGAACCTTCCGCCGTAGCGCCGGAAGACGAGCCCCGGCAGGACGACGCCGCGACCGGCAACGCCTTGCCGCTGCCGGATATTGCGCCTGACCTCACGTTCGTGTGGCAGCCGATCGTCGTAACGTCCGCCCCCGTTTTCCCTACTCCCTCGGCCGTTGCGAGCGGTGTGAGTGGAGCCGGCACCCTGCCGACGACCGTGCAACGGCCGGTGTTCACGCAGTTGCAGCCGCAAGCCGCCACGCCAACGCCCATGCCGACCGGGCCCCAACCGCCCCTGCCTTCCGCGCCGACTCAAGCCGAGGGCACACCCGCAACGCAGTTCGCCGCCGCGATCATGGCCGCGTTGCCCCCGGTAAAGCCGACCGCGCAGGCCGTGGCTATACCGACCACGGATACGCCCGCCACCGACGCGCCGCGGTGGAGCATGCCCGATACGTCCCCCGTCACGCTCGTCGCCGCGCAACCCGATGTCGTCCAGCCGCAACCCGGCACGGTCGCGTCGGCCGCGATGGTATTCGGTGCGGCGATCCAGGCGGCGACCAAGAAGCATGAAGAGCCAGATACCCTCGCCGCGCCTTCCGACACGCCGCTGACCCCGGTCGGTGCCGCCGCAGCACATGAGATCAAGGTCGCCGACGCGCAGCAGGCGCCACTAGACATGCGCCAGGAGCGCTGGCCGCACGCGATGATTGAACGAATCGAGATGCTCCGCGACGCCGCCGATGCAGTCGACACGCGCATCCGCCTTGTCCCCGATGCGCTTGGCGCGATCGACGTTTCGGTGAAGACGGAAGGCGATACGGTCCGCGTGCACTTCAACGCCGAGCAGGCCGCGACGCGGACGTTGCTGGCGGACGCGCAGCCGCGGCTCGCCGAACTCGCCGAAGCGCGCGGGTTGAAGCTTTCGCAAGGATCGCTCGGCGACAGCGGTGCCCAACAGCAGCGCGCGCCCGCGACTCCGCAAACCCCGAATCGCCCCGCGCCGGTCTCGACCGTGATCGCGGACGCGCCCGACGACATCCGAATCGCTTGAACCGAAGGACCCTGAAATCATGAGCGACACAAAAGAAACGCCCGACGCCGCCCCGAAGAAAAAGGGTAAGATGAAGACGATCCTGATCGGCGGCGTGGCGCTGCTGGTGCTGGTCGGCGGTGGCGTCGGCGCGGGCGTCTATGCGTCCAGTGCTGGGCTGATCGGCGGTGGCGGTTACGCCGCCGAAGCCGAGGATGGCAAGCCCAAGCTCGTCCCAAAAAGTGAGCAGAAGCACGCGACCGAGGGCGGCGAAGGCGGCGGTCACGGCGGCGAGGAAGCAGCTCCCGAAAACCACGGGATGAAGCCCCCCGCAGGGCAGGGCGGCGATAAATACGCCTCCACCTATTACCCGCTGGAGAAGGATTTCACCTCGAATCTCCAGGACTCGGTGCACTTCGTCCAGGTCGGTGTCGCGGTCTCCACGCCGTACGACGACACCGTCATCACCAACCTCAAGACCAACGACATCGCGGTCCGGTCTGCGATCCTAATGGCGCTCGGCGACACCACCGAGGAGCAGGTGATGAGCAGCGACGGCAAGCGCCAGCTGCAGGTCCGCCTCGCCAAAGCGATCAACGATACGCTCAAGCAGAAGGAAGGATTCGGCGGCATCGGTAACGTTTACTTTACCAGTTTCGTCGTTCAGTGAGTCATGGTTAACGAGGCCTCAGCAAAGACACGCGAGCGACGCGACCGGGATCGCTCCGGCTCGCCCAAGGAGGGCGTTCTGCATCAGGGCGTGCTCGGCGGGGCCAAGCTCAATCCGTTCGGCGACCTGCATTCGTTGCAGCACCTCTCGGCACGGTTCGCGCGCGGTTTGCGCGGCGTGTTCGAGCCGTTGCTCCGCCAGGAAGTGCGCTGCTGGGCCGAGCCGTTGGTGGTCCAGCGCTTCACCGATTACCGGGCGGAACGCAGCGATGCGCTGACCGCGTGGCTACCGCTGATCATGACACCGGGGATGGCGCAGGCGCTGTGCATCATGGACGGCAAGTTCGTGCTCGAGATGCTCGACATGTTCTTCGGCGGTATCGGTGCCGCGCCCCATACCCTGCCGACCGAGTTCTCCCCCGCCGCAGAAGCGATGGTCGCGCGGATCGGCCAGATGATCGCCGCGCCGCTGAAGACCGCATGGGAGCCGATGGCGCGGTTCGACTTCCTGCCGACTCGCGTCGAGGTGAACCCGGCGATGATCGCCGATCTCGACGGCGAGGATGCAATGATCGTCACGCGCTTCGGGATCGCCGCAGGCACCGCAAAGCCCGTGTTCCTCGATCTCGTTTACCCCGTGTCCGCGCTGAAGCCGCACGCGCCGTCGCTGACCGCGAAGGTCGTCGGCAAGTCGGCCGAGCCGGATCCGGCCTGGCGCACCGAACTGACCCGGGCCGCCATGAACGTGCGCTTCCCGATCCGCTCGGTGCTCGCCGAGCCGGTCGTCAAGCTGACGATGCTGATGGACCTGAAGCCCGGCGACGTGATCCCGATCACCATCTCGGGCGACGTGCCGGTAATGGTCGGCAACAACCGGCTCGGCTGCGGCACGGTCGGCACATCCAACGGCTTCGCCGCCATCCAGCTCACCTCGATTACAAGTTTCGACGAAGGATTTGCAGCATGAACGACATGACCGGAGGCTTCCCAGTCGACGCCGCCGTGGCCGCCAATTTCCGGCTGCTCCAGGATGTCGACGTCAAGCTGACCGTTGAGATCGGCTCGACCAGCCTGACGTTGCGCGAACTGCTCGCGCTCGGCGAATCCAGCGTGATCGAGCTCGATCGCCAGGCCAACGAACTGCTTGATGTATTCGTCAACGGCACGCTGATCGGGCGCGGCGAAGTCGTGACGGTCGGCGAGCGCTTCGGCGTGCGGATGACCGAGCTCGTCAGCCCCGACAAATCACTCGTTGGGCGCGGCTGAACCACGATGCTTTGGACCTATATCCTCAAGCTCGTCATTCTGCTGCCACTGGTGTGCGGACTGATGTTCGGCTGCCTGTACCTGTGGCGCAAGTTCGAGAGCCGGATCCCGGGCAAGCCCTCGACGCGGCTGATCGGCGTCAAGGAAACGATGATGATTTCGCCGGGCCTGCGCCTCGCGGTGATCGATTTCGAGGGCCGCCGGCTGCTCGTCTCGGTCGGCCGCGGCGGCGTGCACCTGATCGACAAGGTCGACGCATGAGCGCGGTCGCTCGTCCGACGGTGACGCGGAAAGGCTCAGGTCCTGCCCTGTTCGCCGCATCCTCCGCCAAGCCGTTTTCCCGCATACGCGGGAATCCAGGAGCCAAGCGCGCGAACGCGTGGCTGTGGATAGGCCTCGCCATTCTACTAGCCCTCTTCCTCGCAATGCCCGCCTTCGCGCAAGGCGTCCCCGCCCCGACCAACCCCGCCGTCGGCGACGCGGTCGATCGCGCGCTGGGCCAACTCGGCGGACAGGCTGCGGGCAACACCGGCCAGAGCGGCTCGCTGTCGCTCAGCTTGCAAGTCCTCATCATCATGGGGCTGCTTACGATCCTGCCGGGCATCCTGCTGATGATGACCAGCTTCACGCGGATCATCATCGTGCTCGCGATCCTGCGACAAGCGCTCGGGCTTCAGCAGACCCCGCCGAACCAAGTCCTGCTCGGGCTGTCGCTGTTCCTCAGCTTCTTCATCATGGCGCCGACGATCAGCCAGATAAACACGACCGCGATCCAGCCCTATGCCGCCGGACAACTCGCCGGCACGCAGATGATCACGACGGCCGGCGTCCCGCTGCATGCGTTCATGGTCAAGCAGACGCGGATCAAGGACGTCACGGTGTTCGCGCAGATCGCGAAATCGGGCCCCTATGCGACGCCGACCGACATCCCCTTCTCGGTGCTGCTTCCCGCGTTCGTCACGTCCGAGCTTAAGACCGCTTTCCAGATCGGTTTCCTGATCTTCCTGCCGTTCATCGTCATCGATCTCGTCGTCGCGACCGTGCTGATGTCGCTCGGCATGGCGATGTTGAGCCCGACGATTATCTCGATGCCGTTCAAGCTGCTGTTGTTCGTGCTGGTTGACGGCTGGGCGTTGACGATGGGCAGCCTCGCCAACTCGTTCGCGACCTGAGAGCATGGACGCGCAATATTTCCTGACCGTCGCCAACCAGACGATGTGGGTGCTGGCGCTCGCCAGCGCGCCGATCTTGATTCCGGCGCTATTGGCGGGGCTGATCCTCGGGATGATTCAGGCGGCCACGTCGATCAACGAGCAGACTCTGTCGTTCGTGCCCAAGTTGGTGGTGGTGGCGGTGTCGATCCTGATCTTCGGGAGCCTGATCCTGGGGT
Organism: Sphingomonas sp. PAMC26645; assembly: GCF_004795835.1. Lineage (NCBI taxonomy): Bacteria > Pseudomonadati > Pseudomonadota > Alphaproteobacteria > Sphingomonadales > Sphingomonadaceae > Sphingomonas > Sphingomonas sp. PAMC26645. The sequence continues at coordinate 889,005 of NZ_CP039249.1, read as the reverse complement.
TGCTGAGCGATTTCACGATCGGGATCTTCGAGCGTATTCCGGATCTGGTGAAGTGAGGCGCAGCGCCAGCGCGGCAACGCCCGCGCTGCCAGCGCAAGCCCGGCCGGCCTCGGCACCGCCGAGGTCCGACGACGCGGCTTTGCCGCGGCGCGGCCATGCTGAACACGCGACCGCCTCTTCTGCTCCCCTTCCGCTTGCGGGAGGGGTCGGGGGAGGGGCGTGCCCCACCGACCAGACGCCAGTACGTACGTTGCACCCTCCCCTAACCCCTCCCGCAAGCGGGAGGGGAATTTTACAGTGCTAGGCTTCGGCCTCTCGATCGAGCCGCAGCTTTGGGCGCTCGTGTTCGTGATGATCCGCATCGGTGCGACGTTCATCGCCGCGCCGGTGTTCGGGTCCGTCTCGGTACCGCTCACCGTGCGCGTCACGCTGTCGGGGGCGATCGGTTTTCTCGTGCTTGCTGCACATCCAATCGTGCCGCCGCAGAACATCTTCGCGGTCACCACGATCCTCTCCGCCGCCGCCGAAGCCCTCGTCGGCCTCGCGCTAGGCTTCGTCCTTCAGATCGCGTTCGCCGCACCGATGATCGCCGCCGAAGTGATCGGCGGCGCGATGGGGCTCGGTTTCGCGTCCTCGATCGACCCGCAGAACGGCAAGTCCTCCCCCGCGCTCGGCCAGTTCTTCTCGATCATGCTGACGCTGCTGTTCCTGTCGGTCGACGGCCACCTGATCCTGATCGACCTGCTCGTGAAGAGCTATGATGTCCTCCCCCCCGGCGCCGCGTGGATCGGCGTCGAGCGGCTTAAGGCGATAGCGTTCTTCGGCGGCTATGCGTTTCTCGCCGGGCTGCTGCTCGCGCTGCCGGTCGGCTTCCTGCTGCTCTGCCTCAACATCGTCGTCGGCATGCTGAGCCGCGCCGCGCCCTCGCTAAACCTGTTCGCGGTCGGCCTCCCCGCCAGCCTCGCGGTCGGCGTCGTCACGCTGGCGATCGCGTTCCCGACGATGGGCGACTACATGCTCGTCATCGTCCGCGAAGGCCTCGCTGCCACCGATAACCTGGTCCTCGGCTGATGTCGGAGGATTCGGGCGAAAAAACCGAAGCACCAACCGCCAAGCGCAAGAAGGATGCGGTCGAGAAGGGCGACATCCTCAAATCGCGCGATTTCGCGACCGCTTTGAGCATGCTCGCCGGGGTCGCCTGGCTGATCTACGCAGGGCCGACTTTAATTGCCGCCTGCAGGGCGATCATGACGTCGAGCTTCCAGTTCACGCACGCCGACGTCGAGGATTTCTCGCCCTGGCGTCCGCTGATGGAAGCCGGCGGCAAGCTCGCGCCATCGCTCATAACCTTGTTCATCGTCAGCATCGGTGCTGCGATCCTGAGCCAGGCGGGGCTCGGGTCGCTTGGGTTCAACGGCGGTCTGCTCGCGCCCAAATACAGCCGTGTCGATCCAGCGGCTGGACTCAAGCGCATCTTCGGCGCGAACGGCTGGATCGAACTTGGCAAGTCGTTGCTGAAGGTGATCCTGCTCGGCACGATCGGCGGCTGGATGCTGTGGAACGCCGCGCATTCGACGATGGGCCTCGCCTCTTCCGCCGATCTCAACCAGGCGCTGTCGACGCTCGGCGGGATCTTCAAGGGCATCCTGATCGCGATGGCGTTCGGGCTGTGTGCGATCGCCGGCATCGACCTGCCGATCCAGATCATCCGCCGGCTAGGCAAGATGCGGATGTCTAAGCAGGAGGTGAAGGACGAGCACAAGTCGACCGAGGGCAATGGCGAAGCGAAGGGCCAGATGCGGGCGAAGATGCGCGCGATGGCCAGCGGCGGCCTGCGCAAATCGGTCGCGGAAGCGCATGTCGTGCTGACCAACCCGACGCACTTCGCCGTGGCGCTACGCTACGATCGCGGCAGGGACCAGGTGCCGGTGGTGGTCGCCAAGGGGCGCGGCGCCACCGCACTGGCGATCCGCGAACTCGCCGGCGAAGGCCGCGTGCCGATCCTCGAATATCCGATGCTAGCCCGCGCCGTCTACTACACGAGCAAGGAGGGGCAGGAGGTCCGCGACGACCTCTACACGGCGATCGCGACCGTGCTGGCGTTCGTGTTCGGGCTGAACGCGGCGGCGGGTGGGACCACGCCGGGAGTCCAGCCGTTCGTCACCGTGCCGAAGGATGCGCGCTTCGACGAAAACGGCATGAAACAGGCCTAAACATTCGCGCCGCATGGCCGTTCTAACAGACGAGCGCGGACGTGCAGGGATTTCACGATGGTAACTTCGACCACCAGCACGACCGCCACGCCGACACCGACACCCACTCCTACCGCGCAAAGTGCCGTCAACGACGCGACCCAGGCACTGCTTAAGGGGCTGAGCGCGGGCTCCGGCGTCGATACCGGCACGTTGGTCACCTCGCTCGTCTCCGCGCAGTTCGCCGCGCGGACGGCCGCGTTGAAGACCAAGTCCGATACGCTCACCGCGCAGATCTCGGGCGTCGGTACGCTCAAGAGCACGATGACCGGCTTTTCGACCGCGCTCGCCAATCTGGTGAAGGGCGGCAGCCTGCAGACTCAGCCGACCAGCTCGAACGGTGCGATCCTGTCGGCCACCGCGCAGTCGGGTGCCAAATTGTCGGGGCTGTCGTCGAGCATCACGGTGACGCGCCTCGCCACGGGACAAGTTGCGCGGACGACGACACCGGTCGCCGCGGCGGACCGCACCAAATCGCTGAACACCGGTGCGCTAACGCTGACCATCGGCGGCAAGGACACGGCGATCGACGTCGGCGACGGCAGCATCGACGCGATCGTCGCAGGTATTAACGCGTCTAAGACCGGCGTCACCGCCTCGGTCGTGACCGACGCGAACGGCGGCGCGTATCTCTCGGTCAAGGGCGCGACCGGCAGCGCCAACGCCTTCACGCTTAAGGGAGAGAAGGGCGACGCGCTCGACATCGGCGGCTTTGCGACGAAGACCAGCCTCGTCTCCACCGCGCAGAACGCACAGCTGACCGTCGACGGGATCGCCGTCGAGCGCCCGAGCAACACCGTCAGCGACCTGGTGACCGGCGTGACGCTCCAGCTCAACGGCATATCCACCGTCCCCGTTTCGCTTACCAGCACGCCCCCGACCGACGCGCTAACGCAAGCGGTCAACGATGTCGTCACGACCTATAACGAGGTCCTGAAGACAATCACCGAACAGACCGATCCGATCACCGGCAACCTTCGCGCGGATCCCGCCGCGAAATCGCTGCTGCGGTCGTTGCAGGCCCTGGTGTCGAAGCCGCTGGTCGGTGGCGCGATCGCCGGACTCCCGCGGTCGCTGTCGGAGATCGGCGTCGCCACCAACACCGATGGGACGCTACGGGTCGATTCCGCGCTGCTCGCCAAGCAGCTCGCGGCGAACCCCGACACGGTCGAATCGATGTTCGCGCCGTCGGGCACCAACGCGCTCGGCCTGTCCGCGACGTTGACGGCGTTGACCACCAGCGCGACCAGCACGGTGACCGGTCTCGGCGCATCGACCGTGCGCTACACCGCGGCGGAGGCCGATGTCGCCAAGCAGCAGGACAAGGTCACCGACCAGTCCGCGCAGCTGACCACGCGCCTGACGCAGCAATATGCCAGCATGAATTCGCGCGTGTCGGCGTATAAATCGACGCAGACTTTCCTCACGAACCAGATTGCCGCGTGGAACAAGGATTCGTGACCTACGCCAGCACGTTGATGCGCGACCCGTTCGCGACCTATCGCCAGATCGACGCGGTCGGCCAGACTGCTACCGCGGACGGCCCTGCGCTCGTCCAGTTGCTCTACAAGGAACTGGTCGCCGCCCTGCGCGCTGCCGCATGGGCCTGCGAAAAGCGCAAGTTCGCGATCAAGAGCGAGCGGATCACCCGCGCCACCGCAATCCTGTTCGCACTCGAAGCCGGCCTCGACTTCGAGAAAGGCGGGCAGGTCTCGGAAACGCTCGCACGACTATATGGCGGCGCACGGAAGACCGTGATCAACGCCTCGCTGGGCCACGACCCGCAACCGTTCCGCGACGCTGCCGACATGCTCGACGAGATCGCGCAGGCGTGGCGAACCGCCAGCGCAGCCTGAGCTTTCCATCGTCCCCCGCAGGGGGAGGTGGCTGGCGCTTGCCAGATGGAGGGGGCGAACACGGAACAGCGGTTGTCGCCCCCTCCCCCTCCGTCGCCGTTGGCGCCACCTCCCCCTTGCGGGGGAGGATTGACGGTAAAAGTCCTAACGATTGAACCAGTGGCGCATCGAAAAATACGCCACGACACCGACCGCAATCAACACGCAGGCTCCTGCAATCGCATCGAACGCCCAGGGTTCCTCGGCATAGGGCAGGCCCTTGACGTTCATGCCGTACAGGCCGGTCAGGAACGTCAGCGGCAGGAACACCATCGCCGCGATCGAGATGATCAGCGAGCGGTTGTCGATCTGTTCGGCGCGCAGGTCGGTCAGCGTCTCGTGGATCAGCGCCGAGCGTTCGCGGATCGATTCCAGTTCCTCCGCCATCCGCGCGGCGCGGTCCGCCGCCGCCGCCAGATGCAGCCGGTCGTCGTCCGCCAGCCAGTCGCCGGGTAGCGCGGCGAGCTTCTCGAGCGCCGCGCGTTGCGGGCTGAGGAAGCGTTTGTAGCCGATCGCCGCGACGCGCACCTTGCTGACCGCGCGGCGCAGTTCGAACACACGGTTGGCGTCGAGCTGCTCCTCGCAATCGTCGAGTTCGTCACCGAGCGTCGCCACATCGGGATCGAGATCGGTGGTGATCGCGGTGGCGAACGCGGCAATCAGGTCGCCCGGATCGCGCACCTCATGGCGCTCGACCATCTTCTCGACCTCGGCGACCGCGATCAGCGGCTTCCGCGTGACCGAATAGACGCGGCCCTTCACCGCCCAAATCCGCACCGACGCGAGCAGGTCGGAGGTGTCGAGCTCCTCCTTCGATCGCCCGCGCAAATTGAGGAACGCGCCATCACCGACCGCCTCGCAGCGTGGCCGGGTCTCGGTCGCGGTGAGCGCATCGACGACATAGTCGAGCAGCTTTGCCTCGTCGCGGAGCCAGGTCTGCGCATGTTCGGCGGTGGTCGACAAATGCACCCAGACGAGGTCGGCGGTGCAGGTGAGCGCTTCCTTGACGTCGACGCGGGTCGCTTTCCCATCGACGATCCGGAATGCGAAACCGCTCATCGTGCCATCTCGACTTCGACCGACAGGCCGGTGCCGGGATCGGCGGGCATCGCCTCGCACAGTCGTGCGGCATCGGCGCGGGCGCGGTCGAGGATCACCGCGGGGACATCAGCGCCGTGATAGACCCGGTCGGCGCTGGCGAGCGCGCGCGCCTGGCGGAGCGTCAGGTCCTCAGGATCGTCGGACAGGAGAACGAGGGTTATCGCTACGTCGCGCTTTCCAGGTAACTCAGCGGTTGGGGCCAGCCATGCGTCGACATCATGCGTCGGCGATAGCGGGTCGAGCATACCGCCCGCCCCCATCGCCGTAGCAAGCGCACGGCGGCGCTCCCCCATGTCGGGCCAGCGCTTCCGCAACGCGCCACGCGCAGCCTGCAACGCCAGCGCGAGCTTGCCGAGATCGGCCGGAATGAGTGCCTCTAACCGCTGCCGCAACGCCGCCGCCAACCCGGCCGATACGCCGCTCGTGCCGATCGCGATCAGCACCGGTGCGCGGTCGACGATCGCGGGCAGCGTGAAGTCGCAATAGGCCGAGCGGTCGACCGCGTTGACCAGGATGCCCCGCGCCTTCAGCCGCGCGACTGCCGCGAGCGCGTCGTCCTCGTCGTCGATCGCGACGATCGCGAGCGCGGCCGGAGCATCCTCGCCGACGACGTCCGCGCCTGCACGATTGAGCAACCGCCGTTTCGCATCCGCCGCCTCACCCTCGCCCAGCAGGATTACCGGGCGACCCGCCAGCCTCACGAACAGCGGCAGGCTTTGTAACGTCACCGCTTCAACCATTCCGGCACGCGCTCGGCGGCCAGGATCGTCTCGGGGTGGATGCGGTCGGCGACCACCGCGAACCGGTCGCCGTCCACCAGCACTTCGGGCACCAGCGCGCGACTGTTATAGGTCGACGCCATCGTCGCGCCGTACGCGCCGGCGGTGCGGAAGATGCCGAGATCGCCCGACTTCACGACATCGATGTCGCGACCCATCGCGAACGTGTCGCCGGTCTCGCACACCGGCCCGGCGATGTTCGCGGTCATCCGCTCGCCAGTCGGTTCGACCGCGACGAAGTCGTGATACGCGTCGTACATCGCGACGCGCGCGAGGTCGTTCATCGCCGCATCGACGATCACGTACGGGTTCACCACGCCCGGCTTTACCCAGATTACTTCGGTCAGAAGCACACCGGCATTGCCTGCGATCACGCGACCGGGTTCGAACATGAGTTCGACGTCCCAGTCGGCGGTCGCGCGGGCGACCATCGCGCCATAGTCGGCGGGGCTCGGCAGCACGTCGTCGGGCTTGTAGGGAACGCCGAGCCCGCCGCCAAGATCGACGCGCCTGATCGTGTGACCCGCAGCGCGCAGTTCGGCGACTAGCTCGCCGATCCGCGTGTAGGCGGCCTCGAGCGGCGCGAGATCGGCCAGCTGGCTGCCGATGTGGATCGCGACACCGCGCAGGTCGAGGCCGTCATGCTTCGACAGGCGGTCGAACATCGCCACAGCCTGGTCGATTGCGACGCCGAACTTGTTCTCCTTGCGCCCGGTCGATATCTTTGCGTGCGTGCCGGCATCGACGTCGGGGTTCACCCGCAGCACCGTCGGCGCGCGTTCGCCGCGCGCATGGGCGAGCGCGGCAAGGACTTCGCCCTCCTCCTCCAGCTCGAGATTGAACTGGCCGATCCCCGCATCGAGCGCCTGCGCCAGTTCGCGCCGCGTCTTGCCGACGCCCGAGAACACGATGTCCGACGCAGGAATACCCGCCGCGAGCGCGCGCTGCATCTCGCCGGCCGAAACGACGTCGGCGCCGTAGCCCTCGTCGGCGAGGACGCGCAGCACCGCGACGTTGGGGTTCGCCTTGATCGCATAGGCCAGGTGGACGCGCCCGGCGCCCTTCAGCGCGTCGCGAAACACCTGTGCGTGACGGCGGAAGGTGGCGGTCGAATAGACGTAGACGGGGGTGCCGACGGCCTCGGCGATCGCCGGCAGGGCGACGTCCTCGGCGTGCATGACACCGTCACGATAGGCGAAATGATCCATGGTTCAGGTCTTCAATTCGGCGGCGGCAGGTCGAACTCGTCGCTGCGGCGCGGCTGGGACGTGGTGAGCAGCTCGTCGCTGCGCTGAGGGCGTTGCTGCGTGGTGGGGGTCAGCAACTGCTCGGGAGTCGGCGGCGTTTTCGCACCGTAAGGCGCGATCGGGAGCGTCTTGCCCTCCGCCGGCACGAGGCCGTCCGCTGCGCCGCAACCCGACAGGGCCAGTGCCAATCCCACGATGCCGAAAAGCCGTTTCATGCTACCTCCCCCCGCGCCGTACGGATCGCAGCGCGCACATTGTCCGGCGCAGTGCCGCCGAAGCTGGTCCGGCTGGCGACCGACGCATCGACCGAGAGCACGCCGTACACGCGTTCGTCGATCCGCGCATCGATTGCCTTCAGGTCCTCGATCGGCAGCGCATCGAGCGCGACTTTCCGGTCCTCGGCCAGCTTCACCGCGCGCCCGGTAACATGATGCGCCTCGCGGAACGGGAGCCCCGCCTCGCGCACCAGCCAGTCGGCCAGATCGGTCGCGGTCGCAAAGCCGCTCTCCGCCAGCCCGCGCATCCGATCGGTGCGGAACGTCGCGCTCTCGACCATGCCGGTCATCGCCGCGATCGACAGCGCGAGCAGGTCGTGCGCCTCGAACACCGGCGGCTTGTCGTCCTGCATGTCCTTCGAATAGGCGAGCGGCAGGCCCTTCATCGTCACCATCAGCGCAGTCATGCAGCCGAGGATGCGTCCGGCATGCCCGCGCACCAGCTCGGCCGCATCGGGATTGCGCTTCTGCGGCATGATCGAGCTGCCGGTCGACCATTGATCGCTCAGCGCGACGAACCCGAACGGCTGCGACGCCCACAGCACGAACTCCTCGGCGAGCCGCGACAGATGCAGCGAGGTCTGCGTCGCGGCGGTGAGATACTCGATCGCGAAATCGCGGTCGCTGACGCCGTCGAGCGAATTGGTCATCGGCCCGTCAAAGCCTAGCGCCTCGGCGGTCATTTCGCGGTCGATCGGGAAACCCGTGCCTGCAAGCGCAGCCGAGCCCAGTGGCGAGCGATTCATCCGTGCTCGGGCATCCGCGAACCGCCCGACGTCACGCGAAATCATCGCGTGATACGCCATCAGGTGATGCCCGAGCGTCACCGGCTGCGCGGACTGGAGGTGCGTGAAGCCTGGCATGACGCTCGCCGCATGCTCTTCGGCCCGCGCCAGCAACGCGGCTTGGAACCCGGCCAGCGCCGCCAGTGCCTGGTCGATCGCATCGCGCACCCAAAGCCGGAAATCGGTCGCGACCTGATCGTTGCGCGAACGTGCGGTATGCAGTCGCCCCGCAACCGGCCCGATCGCATCCGCCAGCCGCGCCTCGGTCTGCATGTGGATGTCCTCGAGAACCAGATCCTCCTCGACGCCGTGCTCGGCATAATGCGCTGCCACCGTATCGAGGCCTGCCGAGATCGTCGCGGCGTCCTCGGCCGAAACGATGCCCTGTCTGCCGAGCATCGCGACATGCGCCTTCGAACCGGCAATATCCTGCTGCCAGAGGCGCTTGTCGAAGGGAATGGAGGCGTTTATCTCGCGCATGACCGCTGCCGGCCCCTCGGCGAACCGCCCGCCCCACATCGAATTGGAACCGTCCATGTTCTCGCGTCCTGTGTTCAATTCGCGCCCAATCATCTGTTTCGTCGGGATGGGCCTGCTGGTCGCCGGCTGCGATAGGAAATCGCCCGCGCCGGAGCAAGCAAACGTCGTCGCCGCGAACACGGTGTCCGCCGACGAGGTCGCGTCCGGCCCAGCCCCCGACGAAGCCACCGGGCCTGCCGCCAGCACAGAAAAGCTCGACCGCAGTTACAAGGGCGAGAGCGGCCCGACGGTCGCCTTCACCGCGCCCGACGGCAAGTCGGTCACGCTCGCCTCGTTCAAGGGCAAGCCGTTGCTGCTCAACATGTGGGCGACCTGGTGCGCGCCGTGCGTCGCGGAAATGCCGACGCTCGACGCCGCCGCCAAGTCGCTGGCCGGCAAGGTCCAGGTGATCGCGGTCAGCCAGGACATGCAGGGCGCGGAGAAGGTGACGCCGTTCTTTGCCGAGAAGACGTTCACGACGCTCAAGCCGTATCTCGACCCGAAGCTCGGGCTCAGCCTCGCCTACCAGGCGAACCTGCCGACCACGATCCTGTACGATTCGGCGGGCAAGGAAGTCTGGCGGATGACCGGCGGCTATGAATGGAACACGCCCGCCGCCGCAAAGCTGATCGCCGAAGCATCGTAACGCGTTGATCCGACCCACTGATGTTGAACAGGTTGTGCCGACCCGCCTTGGTGACGAGCCAAAGGTTGATGGCGAGCCGGCACACCCCTCTAACGCGTCCGGCTATGCCAAAGGCGTAAACAACATCGAAATGCGATGAACCGAGTAACGCCCATATTGGCAGGCGAACGCATACGGGTCGTCGCGCGGCGACCTACCAGTAGCGGCTACCCGGCACGCCCTTGAACGGTCCGGCGAGATCGGCGGTGATCCAGCCGCCGTAAAACTCGCCGGGTTGTGGGATTACCCGTTCGCCGTCGACGAAGCAGCCGTCGAACGGGCCCGCATAGAACGCGATGTAGTCGCGCAAAGTTGCAAACGCAGCGGTCGGCGACGGATAGCTCTAGGCGACATCGCGCAGGACATCGCCCGCGATCTCGACGTCGTAATAGATCGCGTTGCCCTTCCATTCGCAGAAGGATTGCCGGGTGGAGCGCCGAAGCGCCGACATCAGGATATCGGAGGGCGGGATATAATAGCTGGGCGGATGGCTCGTCTCGATCGTGCGGACGCTGTGCCGCGTGTCGGCGAGCGTAACCCCGCGGTGCTCGATCAGGACATTACGATCGCTGCGCTGCGCGATCGCCGGACGCGGATAGTCCCAGACGCTTTCTTGGCCCGGTCGCGCGGTATCGGGAACGACCGGCCTCATGCGGTGCGATCCACCTTCCGGGCGAACGACTGCAAGCGAGGTCGGACGTGGAGAAACGCTCGATACACCCGTTCAAGACCAGCCAGGACGACCGGATTGCGCGCTGCCAACCCCAGCGGTCGCAGCAGCGGGATGGCGCGCCACATCGCCGCGAAGGCCGCGGCGCCGGACAGCATCCGGTCCCCTTCTTGCGCATGGAACCGCGCCAGCATCGCATCGCGGTCAATCGGACAGCTCGTGTCGTCGTTGCTGGCATCGACGAAATCTATCGCGCCACGTCGATCGAGACGACGCATCAGCGCGATCTCACGTCGGCACAGCGGACATCCGCCATCGTGCCAGACCGTCAGGCGGGTCATGCCTTGTCCGGGCCGTCGGACCGGTTCCGCTCCCAGATGCGCTCGGCAAGCAGGGTCGCGAAACCAAGCCAGGCTACGAACGGGACCGCAGTCGCCGCCGCGGTGCGATCGACCTTGCCCGCGGCCGCGACATAGCCGGCACCGCTGGCGATCATTGCACCCGACGCGACCGCGCTGGGGCCGAGCGCCTTGCGACGGAAGAACAACTCGGTCCAGCCGCCGACTATGCCGGTATTCAGCAACCAAAGTCCGACCGCGAGGTTGCGCGGCGCATCGGCGGGGCGGCGCAACAAGCGATAGCCGCCGACCGCAAGCCCGGTCTCGAGCACCGGCCATACCGCCCCGAAGGCGGCATCGGGCGGCGTGTAGGCTGGTTTGTCGAGCCGTTTGTACCAGCGGCGAATACCGGGATGCGACGGGTCGGGCGCGTTACGGCGCCCGAGCACCGCGCTGGCGCCGAGCACCCCCATGACGACCGCGAGCGCAGCTGGACGGGACAGGCCACCGCCACGTTCGTCCGTGATCGCATCGCTCGGTTTCTGGGTCATGCTCGCCGTCCTCATCCCCGGGCACGCCGCCCGCTGACATCACAGCGAAGCAGCGGCCGCGACGTTCCGTGGCCGGCGCGGCGATCGTTACCGTCGCAGCGTTAGGATGCCCGTAGCTTGCTCCCCTCCCGTTCGGACCCGGTACGACCTACGCCGCGAACTCTTCGGGCAGGAAGCGGTCGGCGACGATCTCGAAATAGTCGCCGTCGATCAGGACCTGTGGGCTGAGCGGGCAACAATTGTAGCTCGACGCCATCGCGGCCCCGTACGCCCCGGTCGCATGGAAGACCGCGAGATCACCGCGGCGGACCCGGTCGATATCCCGGGCGAGCGCGAACACGTCGCCGCTTTCGCAGATCGGTCCGGCAATGTTCGCGACCATGCGTTCGCCGTCCGGCGCGACGGCTTCGAAGCGGTGGAAGGCATCGTACAGCGCTGGTCGAGCTAGGTCGTTCATCGCGGCATCAACGATGACGAAGGGGCGGTCCGCGCCGGGCTTTACCCAGATCACCCGCGTCATCAGGACGCCGGCAAGTCCTGCGACCACCCGCCCAGGCTCGAAAATAAGGTCGACGTCCCAGTCGCGCGTCACCCTAGCGACCATGGCGGCATAGGCGTCGAGCGTCGGAACCACGTCGTCGACACGGTAGGGAATGCCAAGGCCGCCGCCGAGATCGACGCGGGTTATGCCGTGCCCCCGCGCGCGCAGGTCGATCACCAGCGAACCGATGCGCTCGTACGCGGCCTCCAGCGGAGCAAGATCGTGGAGCTGGCTGCCGATGTGGAGCGCGACCCCGACCAGATCGAGGCCACCGAGTCGTGACAGGCGATCGTACATTGCGGGCGCATCGGCGATCGCCACGCCGAACTTGTTCTCGCGCCGGCCGGTAGAGATCTTGGCATGCGTGCCGCCATCGATGTCGGGATTGATGCGCAATACCGCGCCCGCCCGCTTGCCACGCGCCTGGGCAAGCGCGGCGAGCACCCGCCCCTCCTCCTCGAGCTCGAGGTTGAACTGCCCTATGCCGGCGTCGAGTGCATCGGCGAGCTCCCGGTCGGTCTTGCCGACCCCGGAGAAGACGATGTCCGATGCGGCGATACCGGCTCCGAGCGCGCGGCGCATCTCTCCGCCCGAGACGATGTCGGCACCGAAGCCGCAGCCGGCCAGCAGATGCAGCACCGCGCTGTTCGGGTTTGCCTTGACCGCGAACGCCGTCCGCGTCCGCGGCAGGATCGACAGCGCCGCTGTGAAACGCCGGGCCGCGTCGCGCAGTGCAGCCGCCGAATAGACGTGGACGGGCGTACCGACGGCTTCGGCTATGGCCGACAACGGCACGCCTTCGGCACACAGGACACCGTCCCGCCGATCGAAATACATCATGATGATCCTGGAGGCTCGAGGTCAGGGATGCGGTTGGTCGAGTCGGCGGCGATAGCGACGGACGCGGACGGCATGGATCGCTTCGGCGGTTCGTGCATGACCGTGGCGTTCGGCGCGAAGTGCGATGATGACCCGCTTGCCGTTGATCGCCAGCGTCAGGCCCAGCAATGCGAAGGGGAATACGAGCATCGCGCGTGCCGAGCCGCCCATTGCAACCGCAACGCTGCACGCGCCCACGCACAATGCGAGGCCGATCCCCCGCCATAGGATGTCACGCTTCGTCATGCTTCGGTACCGACGGCAAGCCACGTCGCGTCGTCGCCGATGACGATACGCGCTGCATTCCCCAACGCCGACGCCACCTCCGGCCTCCGGTCTTGCGCCATGCCGTGACAGATCACGAGATCGGCTGGCAGGTCGTGCTCCTCCAGCAAGGCGATGACCATGTCCGCCACCTCGAACGTCGTGCCGATCGCGAGGTTGGTGCAACGGCTCGCCGCCGCGCGGGCGCGACCGATCAGCGCAGGCGATCCGTCGATCCCGCGCCCTTCGATCGCCGTGAAACCGAGCGCCCGGGCATGATGCACCGCTTGCAGGAGGAGCGAGCCCGCGCCGCAATCGGCATCGACGATGCGGACCGCGTGGCGACCGTCTTCGCGCAACGTTGCAAGGGCGGCAGCGATGACCGGCCAACGCGGATCGTGGGTCGCGGTTTTCGACCCTGGCATCGCGGTTTTGGTCGCGATCTTCGGGCTTGGGCCGGGGTGAAGACGGTTCGGGCGAGTTTGCGTGTTCATTGCCATCCCGTCCGTCATGCCGCCCGCGGCAGTGCGCGCTCGTCGCGCCCGACGGGCGCGAACGCGATGACCGGGACCAGCGGCGCCTTCGCGATTTCGACGGTTGCCTGATAGATGTCGCGCTCGGCTTGGGCGTAGCTCATCGCCGCGCCGTAGGAGATGAAACGCCCTTCGAGGTTGCGCCTGCTGTCCTGCACGAGCCAATGCCCTGCGCGATCCTGGCCGACATAGATGACGAGCCGGTAGGATCGGGTTCCGATATGGTTTCAGACGACATGTCGCCTCGTTGCCTTTCATATCACGAGCATCGTGCCCGCGCTCATGATCTACGAGCCGCGACATAGCGCTGCGAGATCGATCCCCGCGGATCGCATAGCGCGCGCATAGCGTTGCCCTCGCTTCACCGCGTTTCGGATGTCTCGAGGTACTTGAGCCTGATAGCTGGGCAGTGGCCTGCTGGTCCCGGCGAGGGTTGGCTCAAACCGCCGCGCGTCGCTTGGCGATCGACGCGATAGAGCCTGCCGACTGCGCGTTGCCGAGGGATCGCTACGCCATTGCACGCGCTACGTTTTCCGGCAGGCAATGCCGAAAGCCAACTTCCAGCGACCTCGTTAAAGCGCGTCGCCCCGTCGATAGCCAACGCCCATGCCGTACGTGAACTGTCGTCCACGTCGGATTTCAGCTGCGCCCGCGATTGCCGCTGCAGGGTAGCGAAATCAGCAATTCGACCAGATCCTGCTCCAGTCGCCCGGCGTCGTGCAGGACGGTTTCGGCAAGTTCCACGTTCGCCACGACCATAACGTCCCGCAATACCGCATCAACGGCAAGGACGATCGCTGGCCCCAGCCCCGACTGGATCATAGTCGGCCCACCTGTCCAGTTCAGTCGTGATTGGATTTGCGACGTCATGGTTTCTCACGACGGAGTCCACTCCAGATCTTCTCGCCACGAAAACACCTGCTCAGCCTTCGGGCTTCGCAGCGTCACTTGGCTACATACAAACAGGACCGTTCGGACACGTTATCAGCTCGAGCCGGCGCCTATAGGCCGCGCCATGCGAGTGGGTGTGGCAGGACGTCAGCGGAATAGTCGACCTGGAGCACGCGGCGTCGCCGCGGCTGGTCGGCAGGAGCGATGCGTGGACGATAGGCTTAGCGTAGAGCCAGGGCGTGTCGATCGGAAGCGCGGCCAAAGCGGTCTCGAGGCGAACAAGCGCTGGTTCGTCCAGCGCCTGCGGGAAGAATTCGCGCCGTCTTGGTCGAGATTGAGATCGAAGGGTTGATCGAGCCTTTCAAACATGTCGATGCGGGTAGCCGAGGCCGCCGCCGCGGTCGACCTGACACCGCTTCTCGACAGCTGCTGCCCGAAAGTTCGCGTTTACGACACGTCCCGACGGTGCACTCTTGAGCGTACCCGAACAGATGATTTTGGAAAACGGGTTGATGGAGGGCGACATAGACATACCAAGATCTAGCCAAATGACATCGATGGCTCGGTAAAGCCCAGTAGCAGGGTACTTGCGACGGCGCGTGCGTCGGGGCCGAGCGCCTCGTCAGGCAGTTCGCCGGCGCTCCAGAACGACAGGGCGCCGCGAAACCCTAGGGCGAGTTGCCTCGGCAGGCAGTCTAGCGCGTAGGTCCGGCAATTCTCCGGGATGCCCTCGCCCGCTCCCAGCGCGAGCGTCCACAATGCGGTAGAGCGCGCCCAGGCCTGACCCGCCGAACCACCGGTCGTGCCGATCCAGCTCATCACGGCGCGGTTCACACCGGGTTCCTCCAGCATCACCGCTACCGCCGTGTCGACAGCGAGCAGCACGCGGGATGCAGCGTCAGTAGGAAGCCGCGCCTCGGCGAAGCGCATTGCCATCGTGTCCGTCCGACGTTCGGACAGCGCGTGCATGATCGCCCCCTTGCTTCCGAAATGATTGAACGGAGTGGCGAAGCTGACGCCGGCTTCGGCGGCGAGGTCGCGCATGGAGAAGTCGGCCTTGCCACTCCGCAGCAGTCGTTCCGCAGCGTCGATCACCCGTTGGCGCACGGGCTCACCCCGGATCGCAATGTTCTCCCGCGTCTTGTCCCGTGCCATATCGCTATCTATATCATGATATACAAACCTAGTATTTTGGAGTTAGCCCGTGGCAACCATCACCGCCAAGACTTTCCTCATCACCGGCGTGAGTTCCGGCCTCGGCCGCGCGTTTGCCGAGGGTGCGTTGGGCGCCGGCCACCGCGTGATCGGCACTGTGCGGAACGAGGGCGACGCCGATACGTTCGCCGCGCTCGCAGCAGCGGGCCGTGCATATCCCCTGATCCTCGACGTGACCGACTTCGCAGCGATTCCAGCCGCCGTGGCCGAAGCGGAGCGGCACGCCGGTGCGGTCGAGGTGTTGGTGAACAATGCCGGATACGGTCACGAAGGTGCGTTGGAGGAATCGTCGATGGACGATCTTCAGCGTCAATTTGCGGCCAATGTGTATGGGCCGGTGGCGATGATGAACGCCGTGCTTCCCGGCATGCGCAAGCGTCGTAGCGGCCACATCGTCAACGTGACCTCGATGGGTGGCTTTATCACGATGCCGGGGATCAGCTTCTACTGCGGTAGCAAGTTCGCGTTGGAAGGCATCTCCGAGGCGCTCGGCAAGGAGGTGGCGGATTTCGGCATTCGGGTGACGGCCTTGGCACCCGGCCAGTTCCGGACGGATTGGGCAGGACGCTCGATGGATCGCACCCCGCGCAGTATTCCCGACTACGACGCCGTGATGGATCCGATCCGTGCAGCCCGCCAGGCCAAGAGCGGCAATCAACCCGGCGATCCGGCCAAGGCCGCACAGGCTTTGCTCGCGATAGTCGATGCCGAGACCCCACCGGTACGCTTGTTCCTAGGCGAGGACGCGCTGGGCGTGGTCCATCAGAAGCTCGACGCGATGAAGGCCGAGATCGCCGCATGGGATGCGCTCTCCCGTTCGACCAGCTTCGCATCGTGACCGCCTGAGCGCCGGTGGGTTAGCCGGTGTCGCTGCTTGAGGATGGAACTTCGGCAGAGCCACCCGCCTCAGCTGTCCGGCACCATCTTTTGGCAAATCCCGATCACGGTCTCTCGCAGCCACCGGTGAGCGGGATCGGCGTCCATCCGTGGATGCCAGATCGCCGACACGGCAATCTCGGGGGTAGGAACGGGAAGCGGGAACGTGCAAATTCCCTCCGCACCCGGTGCTTTGCGACGAAAACCCAAACCGGGCACGAGCGCGATCAGGTCCGACTGCCTGGCGATCCGCAAGGCGTCGGAGAAGCCCGGCACGACGACCATCGTATCGCGGCTCAGCCCCAGGTCGGCCAGCGCGGCATCGACCGGGCCGGTGAACGCGCCACGGCGGGACGCGGCGACATGCCGGCAGGCTGCGTAGCGCTCAGGCGTGATCGCGCCCGAAAGCAGCGGATGCCCCGTTCTCGCCGCCCCGACAAACCGGTCGCGGAAGATGAGGCGCGTGCGCATTTCGGGCGCGGAAACACCAAGTACGCCGATTTCGAGGTCGATCTCCCCCGCGCGTAGCGGCTCGGCGTTCTTATCAGGCTTGGGCGCGAAGCGCAGGCGGACACGGGGCGCCGCCGATGCGATGCCGGCCACCAACGGACCGCAGAACATCTCGACGAAACCTTCACTCGCGCGGATTGTGAAGACGCGGTCGAGCTCCGCCATGTCGATCTCGCCAGTTGGCGGCTTGAGGACTGTGCGAACGTCACGCACGAGTGCATGAACGACATCGCGCAACTCGATCGCCCGCGGCGTCGGCACCAGACCACGCCCTGCTCTGACGAGGAGCGGATCGCCAGTAGCGTTGCGAAGCCGCGTCAAGGTCCGGCTCATCGCCGACGGGCTTAGTCCCAGCTTTCGCGCGGCCCCGGTCACGCTCCCCTCGGACAGAAGTGCGTCGAGTGCATCAAGCAGGTTCAAATCGAGGTCGGTCATAGCCGCGACCATGCTCGATCCAGCTGCAACACGATAGGCGTCTGGTGCAATGATACTGTGCATCCGCTGCGTCTGGCGCATTGATCGCGGCTGAGTAGATATTGCCCCGACATACTTCGGAGCATCCCATGACCCAAGACACCTCCAATCCCGGCACAATCCTGCTGATCGGCGCATCGCGCGGCCTGGGTCTCGGTTTGGCCGGTGAGTTCGCGAAGCGCGGATGGCATGTCGTCGGCACCGTGCGCGCGGGCGCCCGAACCGAACTGCACGATCTGGCCGAGGCGCATCCCGATCGTATCGAGATCGAGACCGTCGATATCGCGCAACCGCAACAGATCGCCATGCTGCGCGACCGTCTCGCCAACAGGGTGTTCGACCTGCTGTTCGTCAACGCCGGCACTGCGAACATGAAGGACGAAATCGCTGGCGAAATCGCGACCGAGGAATATGCGCGCGTGCTCGTGACGAATGCGCTCGGTCCCATGCGCGTGATCGAAGCCTGCCGGAATCTGGTCGCAGCCGACGGGCTGATCGGGGTCATGTCCTCGGGCCAGGGCAGCATCACCAACAACACCAACGGCCTTCACGAGGTCTATCGCAGCAGCAAGGCGGCGCTCAATCAACTCGTACGGAGCTACGCGGCGCGACATGCAGAGGATCGCCGCGCACTGGTGCTGATGGCACCCGGCTGGATACGAACCCGGCTCGGAGGACCAAAGGCGCCGTTCGGTGTAGACGATAGCGTGCCCCTGATCGTGGACGTGCTGCTCGGCCGTCAGGGCAAGCCGGGTCTCGCCTTCCTCGATCGCGACGGGAACACGGTCCCATGGTGACCGAGCCAGCAACGAAGCTGATCGGCATCGAGGAACACTTCCTGACGCCGGCGATCGAACACGCATGGCATGCGATCGGGCTGGAAGCGGCCGATCCGAGCGTCGCCTACCATCAAGGCGCGTTCGGACGGCGCCTCGTCGACCTCGCAGACGAAAGGCTCGCGCTGATGGACGAAACCGGCCTCGACGTTCAGGTGCTGTCGTTGACCACCCCCGCGCTGCACGATCTCGGCTCGGAAAGCGTGGAGCTGGCACGGCGCACCAACGACGCCTTGGCGGAGGCGGTCGCACGGCACCCGACCAGGTTCCAGGCGATGGCGACCCTGCCGGTGTCCATGCCTGACGAAGCCGCGATCGAGCTCGAGCGCTGCGTTTCGACGCTAGGCTTCAAGGGCACGATGTTGTGCGGCCGGGTTGGCATGCGCCACCTCGACGACCAGGCATTCGCGCCCGTTCTCGATTGTGCAGCAGCACTGGGCGTGCCCGTGCTGCTGCACCCCCGCACACCACCAGCGCCGGTACGAGAAGCCTATTACGCCGGCTTCTCGCCGATCGTGGACGCCGCGTTCGCGACCGTGGGACTGGGCTGGCACTATGACGCCGGCATCCAGTTCCTACGCCTCGTCCTGGCGGGCACATTCGATCGCTTGCCGAATCTCCAGGTGATCCTCGGCCATTGGGGCGAACTAGTTCTCTTCTACGCGGAACGCCTGGCGGTCATGGACCGCGTCGCGGACCTGTCCAACCCAATCGCGCACTATCTGCGCCACAACCTGTACGTGACCGCCAGTGGCATGTTCCTGCCCCACTATCTGGAGCGAGCGATGGCGGTCGTCGGCCCGGACCGGCTGCTGTTCTCGACAGACTATCCTTACCAATACCGCGAAGGCGGCGACGCACGTCGCTTCCTTGCAGGCTGCGGTCTGAACGATGCTGACAAGGCGGCGTTCGCGCATGGCAACTGGCTCCGGTTGACCGGCTATGCATCTGCATTACGTTCCTGATGCCACCCATTGCGCAGACCAAGAATCACGACCCTGTGGCCGATTTTGCAGGTGCCTTGAGCAGGGTGTTCGCCCGCATGATCGCCCATCGCGCAACGGAAGGCGTGAAGAGCTCCAATCTCGGCAATCCCGATACGCTGGCCGACGACAACGTCCTCTACGGCTCGGACGTTTTCAACCGCTTCGACCCGAAGTTCAGCGACCACAGCTACACGATCGGCGCCAACTGGCAGTTCATGCCCGAAGCCGGCATCTTCGGCCGCTACACCAGCACCTACCGGTTGCCGCAGATCGGCCAGTACCGCGACAACGTGCTGCCGACGGGCATCCGCAGCCAGTCGATCGAACAGGCCGAGGCGGGCGTGAAGTTCCAGAAGCCCTGGGGCAGCCTCTACGCCACGCTGTTCTACAATTCGTTCAAGGACGTGCAGTTCACCAACACGTATATCGACCCGGCGACGCTCCGGATCGTCCAGGAGATCAACTATGGCGACGTCAGCACGACTGGGGTCGAGCTGGAGGCGAACCTGAAGCCGGTGCCCTGGTTCGACGTCTCGGCGACCGCGACGTACCAGGATCCGAAGTTCAAGAACTATACCTACAACACCATCGTCGCCGGGGCGCCCGTCACCACCTCGTTCGACGGCAATCGGCCGTCGAGCATGCCCAAGGTGATGGCGAGCATCCGGCCGCGCGTATCGCTGATCGGTGGCCGCCTGCGCGTGCTGGGCGAATGGCGGTATGAGGGGGACAAGTTCAACGACGACTCCAACCTCGTGAAGCTGCCGGCGTTCTCGGTGTTCAATGCCAGCGCGGAGCTGGACGTGACGCAGAACGTCACCGTGCAGGTCAAGGGCACCAATTTGTCGAACGCGCTCGGACTGGGCCAGGGCGGCGGGCAGCAGCTCGTGCCGGGGGCGGCGGACGGTGCGGTGATCCTGGCGCGACCGATCTTCGGCCGCGCGGTGCAGGGTTCGGTGTTGTTTAAATTCTGATCGGGAGAGTATCTGTGAAGCGATCGATCGTGGCTGGCCTGACGCTTGGTCTTCTTACTCAGGCTGCAGCAGCACGCGAAACGTCGCCGCCGCTGCGGATCAACGACGTGGGGGTGATCGGCACGCACAACAGCTACAAGCAGCCAATGCCCGCCGCGACGATGGCGAAGGTGCGTGCGGTCGATCCGGCGATGGCGGATGCGCTCGACTACTCGCATCGGAACTTGACCGAGCAGCTCGACGCCGGTGCTCGGCAACTCGAGATCGATGTGAACTACGATCCGCAGGGCGGGCACTACGCGCGAGGGTCGGACGATCCGAAGCTCAAGCGGCCGGGCTTCAAGGTGCTCCACATCCCCGGCATCGACAACGCCTCGAGCTGCATCCTGCTGACCGAATGCCTGACGATCATCCGCGACTGGTCGGCAAAGCATCCGCGGCATGTGCCGATCCTGCTGATGTTCAACGCCAAGGACGAGCAGAACGCGGCGCGTGGCGGGATCGATGCGTTGCCGTTCGACGCGGCGGCGTATGACGCGCTCGATGCTGAGATCCGCTCCGTGATGGCACTCGGCAAGCTGATCGTGCCCGACGACGTGCAGGGCAGCTATCCCACGCTCCGGGAGGCGGTGCTGGCGGACAACTGGCCGTTGCTGGAACGCTCGCGTGGGAAATTCCTGTTCGCGCTGGACGAGCCGCCGGCCAAGGTCGCGGTGTACCGCGGCAAGCGGCGCTCGCTCGAAGGGCGGGTGTTCTTCATCAACACCGACGAAGCGTCGCCCGCCGCCGCGTATCTGACGCTCAACGACCCGGTCCGCGATGCCGATCGCATCCGCCGCGATGTCGCCGCCGGGTTCATCGTTCGCACGCGTGCCGATGCCAACACGCGCGAGGCCCGTGCCAACGACATCGTCCCTCGCGACACCGCACTGACGGGGGGGGGCGCAGTTTGTATCGACCGATTATCTCTGGCCCGATCCGCGCCTGGCCGGAGGGTATCACGTCGCCCTGCCCGGTGGTGTGGTCGCTCGCTGCAATCCGGTTCGCCGTCCAAAGGGTTGCGGCGATCTCGACACGGGTCCCAAGTGATGCGGACGCTCGCCCTCATTACCGTGCTGGCGCTGGCCACCGGCGCGACCGCATCGACGGATTATCTGCGGAACCGGTCGATGCCGGACCTGATGAAGGTTCTTCCTGCGCCGCCCAAGCCCGGATCGCCGCAGGATCTGGACGACCGCGCGACCTTCCGCGAGACCCGCGCGCTGCTCGGCACGCCACGTGGCGACATGGCGAAGCGCGACGTGACCGACGATCGCTTCACCGTTTTCGCGTGCGCGATCGGCCGCAAGCTTGACGCGAAATCGTCCCCTGCCCTCACCCGCATCTTCGCGCAGATGAGCGACCAAAGCATCGTCGGCCGCGCCAAGGATGGCTTTGCCGTCAAGCGTCCGTATCTGAAGGACGACCTGCCGATCTGCGAACCCAAGACCGAGCATCTCGCAAGCAATGGCGATTACCCGTCGGGGCACACGACTTCGGGCTGGTCCGCCGCGCTGATCCTGGCGGAACTGATGCCCGACCGCGCTACGCAGATCCTGCGCCGCGGACGCCAATATGGCGAGAGCCGCTACATCTGCGGATCGCATAGCCGAAGCGCGGTCGAGGCGGGCTATATGGCGGGATCGGTGCTGGTCGCGATGCTGCACACGTCGCCGGACTTCAGGCGCGATATGGACGCGGCACGGGCGGAACTTCGGCATGGGGCCAGCTCCGCACCCAGCGCGGCGCAATGCACCGCCGAAGCTCAAGCCGCATAGCAGCAACACACCGTCCGTTGTCCTAAATATGGCAGCACGCCGTCCGCGCCGTTGCCGGCGCGGACGTGGAGTTCAGAAACTGGTCGTCACGCCGAAGGTGAAGATGCGGCCGCTCCGGGTGTAGACGAGCGTCCGGTCGGTCGAGAGATCGGTGAACTGCTCGATCGGCCGGTTGGTGACGTTGATCCCCTCGACGACGAAGCGCAGGTTCTTGACCGGGCTGTAGCGGACCTGGAAATCGACATTGTTGGTCGGGCGGATGCCGTCGCCGACATTCGCGTTGCCGCCTGCCCCCGTCAGATACCGGCTGCGATACGCGGTCGAGACACGCGCACCGAAGCGTTCGGTCTCGTAATAGAGCGTCGCGTTGGCCGCCCATTTCGACAGATTGTAGAGCGGGATGCTCTTGACGACGCCGTTGTAGACCGCGGTCTGATCACCATCGATCCAGGTGCCGTTCGCGACGATGCCGAACCCGTCGAACGGCGCAGGCAGGAAGGTGAAATCGTGCTGGAACGCCGCCTCGATACCTTTGATGCTGGCGCCGTCCCCGTTGATCGGGCGCGTGTAGTTGTACGGCGTCGTACCGTCCTGGCCGGGCAGCAGCAGCGAGACCGGGAAGCCCGTCGCGCTATAGGGAACCTGCGACGTCTCCGACGTGATGAAGCTGTTGAGGTCCTTCCAGAAGAACCCGACCGACGCGAAGCCGTTGCGATCCATGTAATATTCGAGCCCCGCCTCCGCCGAGGTGGAACGAAACGGCTGTAGATTGGGGTTGCCGACGGAGACGGACCCACCGAACGGCGCCACGGTCAGCGTTCCCGCTGCGGCAAGTTGAGGGAGGCCGGGGCGATTGACGTTGCGGCTGGCGGAAGCGCGCGCGATCAGCTTCGGCGTGATGTCGAGCGCGACGTTGAGCGCGGGCAACCAGTCGTCGTTGCTGGTCCCGACCGTCACCGGCTCAAGCGTGGTCACGCCGTTGGTCGCCGTAGCCAGCGACCCGCTGGAGACCAGGTCGGTATGATAGTAGCGGACGCCAGCATTACCGCGCAGCCGCATCGACCCAATATCGGTATCGAGATCGAACTGCGTGAAACCCGCCCAGGTCTTTTCGCGAATGCGAAAGTCGCTGCCCGCGGTCAGGTTGGCGGCGGTCAGGTCCCGGTTGTTGCCGAGCAGCGCGTAGATCCCGGCAACGTCGCCGCCGATATACGGAAGCAGGCTGTCGCGGTTGATGACGTATTTCAGCGCGTCGGGTATCGCGCGGTCGCTGGTCGCTGCGGTGCCGTAGAAGATGTTGGTGAGATACTGATATCCGCTGTTGGTGAAGCGCTTATACTCGCCGCCGACCTCCAGCTTCAGGATCGGTGTGAGGTCGTAGACCGCCTGGAGCTGACCGTTGAGATAGTCGCTCTTGATCATGTTCTCCTGCGTCACCAGCCGCTGGACGTTCCAGTTCGCGGGGTTGGTGAGGTCGAAGCCGTAGGTGTTCACGGGGATCGTCGGCTGCATGTCGAAACTGAATGCGGTGTTGCGCGCCTGGAGGAAGATCTTGTCGAACGTAGGCTGGACGAAATTCGACTTCTGGTACCCGCCGAGCGCGGTCAACTTCAGCCGATCGCCGACGTCCCAGCTCACATTCGCCACCGCCTGGTAGAAGTCGGTCTGATTCTCGACGCGGTGATGCTCGCTACGCTGATCGATGCCGGTATAGCTGGCGGCGACGAGCGAATTGCCCTGGATCGTCGCGGACCGGATGACCTGCGTGCCGCTGACGTTGCCGGTCAGCGCGTTGTAGCCGCCGGCTGCGATCGCCCAGTCGTCGCGCTTGTCGGCGAGGTGTCCGTACAGCAGGTCGACGTCGATCTTGAAATTGTCGCCGGGATGATATTGCAGCGCGCTGGTGACGCCGATCCGCTCGCGATCGGTGTACCAGGTCGACGGGGATTGCGCCTGAGGTGCGAAGATCGTGCCGCCGCGCAGCAGCGCCCGCGTCGGCGCGTCGATCTCTGGGCCGATATTGTTGGCGCCGTAGGTGACCTTGCCCCAGTTCCAGTTGCGATAACCATATTCGTTGTTGCGAACCTTCGAATAGGCGACCGAGACGAGCGCACCGAAATCGCCCTGACGCTGCGAGAACAGGCCGACGAGCCGCGGGGTGACGCCGCTGGTCTGATCGTTGGTCTGGGCCTTCGCGGACAGCACGACCTTCTGGCCGTCATAGTCGAACGGCTTGGCGGTGAAGAGTTGCACCGTGCCAGCGATGCCGCCCTCGTCCTGGTTGGCGGCGTAGCTTTTCTGGACGCTGACGCGGTTGAAGAGCTCGGAGGCGAACAGGCTGAAATCGAAGCCGCGGCTGCGGCTGACGTTGCCACGATTGTCCATGCCGGAGGCGGTGTTGCCGAGCACTTCCATGCCATTGAGTTGCGTGCGGGTGAAATCGGGGCCAAGGCCGCGCAGCGCGATCTGACGTCCTTCGCCGGTGTCGCGCGTGATGGCGACGCCGGGGACGCGTTGCAGCGCCTCGGCGAGGTTCATGTCCGGAAACGCGGCGATGTCCGACGCCACGATGTTATCCTCGGTCCCGACCGCGCGACGCTTCAGGTCTTGGGCGGCCAGCAAGCTGCTACGATAGCCGTTGACGACGATGTCCGGGGTGGCCTCCGGCGTTTCACGCGCGAGCGTGGTTGCCTGCGCCGCAGCGGCTACGAAGACTGGCGCACGCAAGCCGACGATGCTTGGCGTTGGCGGTGCTTGGTTCCGGCGGAGGATCGTCACGCCGTTGCTCTCGACCGGACGCAGACCCGTCCCGCGTAGCAGCATGGTGAGTGCTGCCGATGTTGTGAGCCGGCCGCTGGCCCCCCTGGTCCGCTGCCCCCGAATGAGCGCGGGCGCGGCGATGACCTGCATGCCGGTGACGCTCGAATAGGCCGACAGCGCCTGTGCGAGGTCGCCTGCCGGAATGGCGAACATTCGTGCGCCCGCCGATTGTGCGTCGGCCACCGCAGGCGAGGTTAAAGCGAACGCTACCAAGGCCAGTGCCGACGTTCCGTGAAACCGCGTCATCATATTCCCCCGTCTTGGCGCCATCAGACGCCACCCGGTGGGAAGACGGCCAAGGCCGCCAAATCCGGACAGTGTTTTTCGTCAATCCGCAGGTTTAAGCGTCAACGCCCCCTGCCCCTCGACGACCGTGAAGCCGAACCCGCTGCCGATGGCGTTCAGAAGCTGATGCGGATGGTCGGTGCGGAACCGACCGAATATTGTGGTCGATGCTAGTGGCTCCACCGGACGTGCGATCCTGACACCCCCCTGGCGGTCGAGAGTTTCGACCAGATCGTCGAGGCGCATGCCCGCCGTGTCGATCCAGCCTTTACGCCAGTCGGGTAACACCGGATCGAACTTCGTCGGCGCTGCCGCCACGCCGCCGCGTACGGCGCTGCGGTACCCAGCCCGGACCACGACGCCGCGCGGCGACCCGACCGGATCGAAGCCGACCGCGCCGCGATAGACCGCTAGCGCAACCTGAGTCCGGGTCAGGTCGAGGTCGAACGCGGTGCCGAGGACGCGTGTGTCGCTGGCGCCGGCGCGCACGACGAAGGGGCGGGCTACGTCATGCCGCACGTCGAAGAACGCCTGGCCCGCGAGTAGCTCGGCACTGCGCTGCCCGTCGCCATAGACAATTCGAAGCCGCGTCGCGCCATTGAGTGCGACAGTCGAGCCGTCCGCCAGTGTTACGGTCGAGCGTTCCCCGGCACGGGTGGCGAACATGCGCGTCGCAACCCGCGGCGCGGTCGGTGTCCCGACGAACCCGTCACTGGCCATGAACAGCAGGGCGATGGCGACCGGGGCGGTCGCGACGGCCGCGATGGCCGATCGCCGCCGACGCCTGAGGGACCGGACCTGCCCGTCCGACAATCGGCCGCATCGCATCGCCGCGGTTTGCAGTGCATCGGCAAGCGCGGCTTCGGTCACCGGTGTTGCACCACCCGCTACGGTCACGCGCCGGCCTCCATCGTGAAGCCGCGCTCCGCCAGCGCGCCGCGAAGGTCCTGAAAGGCGCGGACGACGTGCTTCTCGACGGCCGCCATGCTCATGTCCAAACTCTTGGCGATCGCGTCGGTCCTAAGTCCGTCGAGCCGTTTGCGCAGGAAAATCTCCCGCCGTAGTGGCGGCATACGCTCGAGCGCGTCCGCCATGATCACCACGGCACGACGGAAGGCAAGCACCCTGTCCGCAGTGGGTTGCTGGCAGACGATCGCGTCATCCAGTTCGACATGCGCTGAGCGCCGCGCGGCACGGTGATGATCGAGCAGCAGGTTGCGCGCGATCGCAAAACACAGCGCTTTCATGTCGTTGACCCGCGCGGTCGCCTGGTACGCGAACAGCCGCAGATAGGTCTCCTGCACCACGTCGTCGCCATCCGCATGGTGATCCAACCGACTGCGCACGAACCGACGCAACGCCCCCGCCAGCGCCGCATCCGGATATTCCAGCGTCAGGACATGCGCAGGCGACGGCCCTTCGCCGAGAGATCCTCTGCTGCTCACCAAGCCCCCATCTGCCGTTCTGGAGCGTCTTATGAGGCGATCGTGAAGGCAGCATGACAGCACCGGGATGGTTCCGCATGATCGGACTTGGCGTCCAGATCATCAGGCTGGTTGCGGACCAGGCTGCTTGGGATCCACGACGAATTTGGCGATCGTCGCAATCGTGCCACCCGGCCGATCGACCTGATCCATGACCCTCACTTCGGCGAGCCAGCGATCCGGCGTCACGGTGAAGAGCTGGTAGCCGCGCTGGTTGTTGAGCAGGCTGACGTTCGGATTATTGTCCAGCGCGCGACTTTCTCCCGCATAATGCGCACCGCCCGTTCCGCCCGACGAAATCGACGTCGCCAGAAATTCCGTCGCGATCGCCGGCCCGCCCACATCTTCCGCCTTTCGCGGCACCGATCCGACGACATGCTGGTGCAGATCGCCGCTGCCGATCACGACGTTGGTCAGGCCCCGGTGGGCGATACCGTCGACGAGCCGTTGGCGCGACAGCGGATAGCCGTTCCAATTGTCCTTGCCGATGACGGGCGTGGGGGCGCCGTCCTTGCGGGCGTCGTACGGCATGAACAGCACCTGTTGCGCGATGAAGTTCCAGCGCGTGTCGTTGGCAAGTCCGCGATCCAGCCAACTCTCCTGCGCTGCCCCCATCATCGTACGCTCTCGCCGATCGACGGGAATACAGGCGTCGAGTTCCGCGCGATCTATACCAGGACGCTCGCAGAGCTGATCGCTGCGGAACGAGCGCGTGTCGAGCACGTGCATGCGAACGAGATTGCCGTAATCGAGCCGGCGATAGGCAACCCCCGCCCCGGGGCGTTGCGCGCGGCGAACGGGGACGTGTTCGTACCAGGCCTGCATCGCGGCCGCCTTGCGCAGCGCGAACACATCGGGCCGGTTGCCGTCCTTGTCGAATTCGCCCGCCCAATTGTCGTCGATCTCGTGATCGTCGAACGACATGATGAACGCGACCGCGGCGTGTGCCGCCTGGAGGTCGGGATCCGCTTTGTACTGAGCGTAACGGCGGCGATACTGATCCAGCGTATAGGTCTCGACGCCGAGGTGCTTACGCGGGCTGGGTTCGGTGCGCGGGGCCATCTCGTAGATATAGTCGCCATAATGGAACACCGCGTCGAGATCGGGCTCGCGCGCGACATGCGCATAGGCGGTGAAGAACCCCGTCTCGAAATCCTGGCAGCCCAGCATCGCCAGCCGCAGCCGGTCGAGCGATGCGCCCGCCGCAGGGGCGGTGCGCGCGGTGCCGATCGGGCTTGATCCGGCACCCGTGACGAGGAAGCGATACCAATAGGGGCGATGCGGCCGCAACCCGTCGATCTCGACATGGACCGAGTGTGCCAGCGCGGCCTCGGCCATCGCCGGACCTGCACGAACGATTTTTTGAAAACCGGGATCTTCGGCGACTTCCCAGCGGACCGCGACATCGTGCGCCGGCATGCCGCCATCGGGCGTCTGCGGCTCGGGCGCCAGCCGCGTCCAGATCACGAACCCGTCGGGCAAGGGGTCCCCCGAGGCGACGCCGAGCGTGAACGGATCACGCGTGAACGTTGCACGCGCGAGCAGGCGGGGGGCACTTCCCAGCAACGCGAGCGAGAAGCCAGCCTTGACCAGATTGCGGCGATCGAACTGAGGCACAAGGACACTCCCTCACGGCAGGCGCGGGTCGCGACCACGTATGCCGGGAAGACGGAGCAGCCGGGCGAAACCCGACAGGCTAAATGACGGGACTATCGGTCCGCGTTGCCTGCGGGACGGATGGCGATCGTTTTCGGACCATAAGCGACGTCGACGTGATAGGCAGTCTCCACCGCCTTCAGCACGCGGTCGGTATCCGAAACATGGAAGCGTCCGCTGATCGGGAGCGCCTGTAGGGCGGCATCCTGCAACAGGATCGGCCGCGCCGAATACCGTTGCACCTTGCCGATCAACACCCCGAGCGGAATATCGGACGCCTCGAACCATCCGGACTTCCAGTCGGGCACGCTGACCGCGATACGCGGTTGCGCCGTGACATGGCCGTCCACGACGCGCGCGCCGTCGCCCTTGCGCAGCACGAGGTCGGCCTGATCGGCCACGCCGACCTCCACCGCGCCGCGATACACTGCGACGGCGGTCCGCGTCGGACCCTGGCGATCGACGTTGAACGCCGTGCCCAGGACGCGCACCGTAGTGGAGCCGCTCTCGACCCGGAAAGTTCGGGCACTTTCATGGCGAACGTCGAAATACACTTCGCCTCGCACGAGCTCGGCGTTGCGTTTCCACGGCAAGATCTGCACGCGAAGCTCGGTATCGCCGCTCATGTCGATGCGAGAACCGTCCGCCAGAACAACGGATTTGCTCTTGCCGGCCAGGGTACGATAGGTCGTCGTCGACAAGGCTGGCAAGATCAGTACGATCGCGAGCAGCAGCGCGCAGGCCGCCGCCGCGAACTGCGGGAGGGTGCGCCACGTCCGCCGGGGTCGCGCGCCCGATGCCAGTGGCGCGAGCCCGGCGGCGGGTGCGCTTTCAGCGTGGTTTAGCGCTTCGACTAGCGCTTCGGACTGCCACAACGCCTGCAGATCGGCAAAGACCTCCCGATGACGTGCCGACGCTGCCATCCAAGCATCGAAGGCTGGCCCCGCAGCGGCGTCGAATACCGGCTGGTTGATACGGTCGATCCAGGCGGCTGCTTCCTCCGCGATCTGGCTCTCACGGTTCATCGCACATTTCCAGAAGCGCACGCCTCTCCCGGCATCGCCTTGTGGAGGTCTGCCAGGCCACGCGTAATGTGCTTCTCTACCGCCTTCGGGCTCAACCCCAGATCCCTCGCTATCGCGGCACAACTCTGCCCCTGCAATCGCCGACGGACAAGCACGTCGCGGCGCAGCGGCGGCATCGCCGCCAGTGCTTGCCGCAAGATCGCGACCTCCTGCCGACCGACCAGCACCCGATCGGGCAACGGCGCATGGCTGACGGGCTCTTCCTCGCGTTCGGCGACATAGCGGCTGTCGCGGCGATGATGGTCGATCAGCAAGTTCGCAGCGATCCGGAAGCCCAACGCATAGACGCTCACTAGTGTCTGCACGCGACTCTGGTGCACCAGCCGCGACAGTGTCTCCTGCACGACGTCCTCGACCACGTCGGTCCGGTTGGTGCGCGCCCTCACGTACCGGCTCAGCGTCGCAGCGATTGCGCGCCAATCCTCAGAAGGAGCTCCCTTACAGCTCTTAATCTGGTGCAGTATGGCGGGCATGGAGTATCCGGGTTGCTAGTCCCGCCGACCTAGACCGCGTTTGTGACAATCTCGGTGAGATCGGTAGAAGTGCGACAAGTACACAGTCGCGTTTGCAGATGCGCGAGTAAGCAACCGGATTGCAACACCCGTGTAACATAAATGAAACTAAATAGATTGTCGGGTTTATCGCCCGAGGCTCGTCTTTCCCGCAAACCATCTGGGGGAAGACATGTTCCACAAAATTCGACGCTCGCATCTTTTGCTTAGTTCCGTCGCGCTGTCCGTCTTCGTCAGCGCGCCTGCTGTCGCGCAGGCGACGTCGGCGCCGCGCCAGTTCACGTTCGACGTGCCGGCGCAGGACCTCGGCAATGCGCTGTTGGCCTTTTCGCGCCGGACTGGTCTGCAGCTCGCCTCGTCGCCGTCGCTGTTGAAGGGCGTCCGTGGCCAGCGCCTGCGCGGGCGGATGACCGCCGAGGAAGCACTCGCACAACTCACAGCGGGTAGCGACTTGGACGGCCGGATCGTCGACGGTACGGTAACGGTGGTCCGTCACATGCGCTTCGCCACGGCGGGGGCGCCCGTCCCTGCCGTGGCACTTGGCGGCGTGGCCCCACAGGTAACCAGCGCGTCGGACGTGCAGCTCGAGAACGGCACCGATATCGTCGTCACGGGCTATCGCGAGAGCATCGCCAAGGCGCAGCAGATCAAGAAAGCGGCGACCGGATCGCAGGACGTCATCCTGGCGCAGGACATCTCCGCCTTTCCCGACCAGAACCTCGCGGAAGCGCTGCAGCGCATTCCCGGCGTCGCGATCACGCGAGACAGCGGCGAAGGCCGGCAAATCTCGTTGCGCGGGCTCGGCGCGGATTTCACGCGCACCCAGCTCAACGGCATGGAGGTGCTAACCAACACCTCGTCGGGGCTGGACAGCCGATCGTCGGTCAGCCGTTCGCGGTCGTTCGATTACAGCATATTCGCGTCCGAGCTCTTCAACAAAGTCGTGGTCGAGAAATCCTACGCGGCCGAGCAGGATGAGGGCGGCATCGGCGGTACCGTCGGGCTGCACACGGCCAGGCCGTTCGATTATACCGGGCTTACCGTCGTCGCGTCCGCCAAGGGGCAGACGAACCAATATACCAAGGATGTCACGCCGCGGCTGGTAGGCCTGATATCGGACCGCTGGGGAGATTTCGGCTTCCTGGCATCGGTCGCGTACAGCACTGCGGACACGGTCGAATTCGGCTATCGCAACTGGAACTGGTCGCAGATCAATTTCGGTGCCCGGAATGTCGGGCCGACCGTCTCGGCGGCGGACCGCGCGCTGCTGGTGGGTGCGACCGGCGCCAACAGGATCTGGAACAGCCGCGCGCAGACCTATGCGACCTTCTTCAACAAGCGCGAGCGACTGGGCCTGACCACGGCACTGCAATATCATCCCGACGACCGCACCGATGTGTCGCTCGATGTGCTGTACGGCAAGCTGAACAACGACCGTACTTCGGGCGTAATCGGCGCCGCAGGCACGAATGGTATCGCCGCCAACAACGTGACCGGCACGCAGGTGCTGACCGGTGTGACCTTCGACGATTACAACGACATCGTCGGCGCATCGTTCGATCATGTCGACATGCGGACCGAATCGAAGGTCACGCATGACCAGACGACCTTCTGGCAGGCGGCGCTGAACGGCCACACCGATCTCAGCAGCAACCTGACGGTCAATTTCCTCGGCGGCTGGTCGAAATCGACGTTCGATTCAGACTATGCCCAGGTGTTGCTGGAGTCCGTCGACAAGAGCTACTCCTTCTCAGGTCTGAACACGGGATCGCCGCGCACCAGCTACGGCTTCGACACGACCGACGCGTCACAATGGGACCTGCAGGGCCTCGAAACCCGCGCCGATCGCATCACTAGCGAATTCTACAACAGCAAGGCGGAACTCGCCTGGACCGTCGGCTCGGGTTCGACGATCAAGGCGGGAGCCGGGTTCAAGCGTTTCACGAACAGCGGCTGGCAGCGCAAGGTCAACCCGAACTACGAGGACAAGCCGGGCAACCCCGACGTGCCGACCAGCATCCTGTCGAACAGCACCCTCGCCCCTTACATTATCGGCGACGTGGCGGAGACCTACGCGCTGCTCGGCCAGAGCACGACCGTGGATGCGAGCCGCACCGTCACCGGCACCGCATACGACCTGCTCGAGAAAACCTATGGCGCCTATCTGCAATACGACCTCAAGACCCAGCTCGGCAGCGTCGGGCTGCGCGCCAATTTCGGCGTGCGCTATTACCACACGGACCTTGGTTCGTCGGGAACGGCGCTGGTCGGCGGCGTGCTCGTGCCCGTAGACGTGACCAACAGCTATGACGGCTTCCTGCCCGCGGCGAACCTAGCGTTCGACATCAGCCGGTCGCTGGTCTTCCGCCTGAGCGGCAACCGCAATTTGAGCCGCCCCGCGTTGAACGACATGCGCGCGGCGGGCACGCTCAACCTCGCCACGTTCGGCGGCACGGTCGCTGCCGGCAACCCCAACCTTGCGCCCTTCAAGGCGGACTCCGTCGAGACCTCGCTGGAATATTATGACGGGCAGCGCGGCTCGCTGGCGATAGGCGCCTTCTACAAGAAGATGGACTCGTACATCACCTCGGAGACGCGGCTCGTCGCCTACGACACCACGGGATACCCCGCCGCGCTGCTGCCCCCCGGCGTCAGCCCCTCCGTACTGGTGAACTACACCCGTCCGATCAACGGGCCAGGCGCGTCGATCAAGGGCATCGAGATCGCGGCGAAGCGCGACTTCGATTTCCTGCCCGCGCCGTTCGACAAGCTCGGCGTGCTCGGCAACGTGACCCTCGCCAGGGGATCGAGCGACGTGTTCTATTCGGGGGTAGCGGTACGCCTGCCCTTGCCGACGCTGTCGAAATTCTCGTCCAACGCGACGCTCTATTACGATACCGATCACTGGGGGGTGCGCGGCTCCCTGGCGACGCGGTCGCGCTATCGCTGGGGCGATGGCGGCAACGGCAACATCGGCGAATACATCAAGGGCACGACGAATTTGGACGCGTCCGCCTATGTCAATCTGACGCGGCAGTTCAAGCTGTCGCTGGACGTGATCAACATCACCGACGAGCCCATCGTCCAATATGCCGACGGCACCGCCAAGCGCGTGATGACCAATACGGTAAGCGGCCGGACGTTCGCGTTCGGCGGGACCATGCGGTTCTAGCGGAATACAGGAGGGGGCAAGCGCCGCAGTGCGCGGACTTGCCCCCTCCAGCCGGCATTTCGTCCGTCACTCCTTGGGATGCTATCGCCTGGCGAGCCTTTCCGCTGCAGACGTCCCGTTCCTTCTCGTCAAAGGTTTTGCATCGTTTGATGGGCAGCAATCGTTCGGGGCGAGTTCGACGAAGAAAATGCGATCCTACGCCTACAAATCCCTGAAAGTTTCATGACCCGGTCAGTATCTCTTATAACATTCGATGAAGAACATCGGTGTCACGCCCGCTATCGAAAAAGCGATGTTTGACGACGCCCAATATATGCAGCGTGATTAGCGCGAGCATCGTGTAAGCCAGGGTCTTGTGTACCCACTCAAATATTGCAAAGGCATCGTCGTTTTTAGCTAAAATCTCCGGCAAATTGATGCCAAAAAACGGGACGCCGTCACTCTGAGTGAACGAACTCGACATTGCGTAACCCATCAGCGGAACGACCACCGCCAGCGTCAACATTGCATATTGGACAACGGTCGACAGCATATTCTCCCAGCCGCTCAGTTCGGCGGGATGCGGGGGCAGCGCCGAACGCGTCCGCACTACCAACGCTGTGAGGCCAATGATGAACGCGAGGACCCCAAATTCCTTGTGAACGGGATACATCCAGTCGAATTTGACGGCGGTGCTGTCGGGTAGCGAGGTCATCACCCATCCGAGCGCGATCAGCCCGATGATCAATCCAGCGCGGGTCCAGTGCAGGGCCCGCATCGGCACGGTATAGCGATCGCGACCATTCATTGCTCAATCCTTGCAGCGTGGGGCCGATCGTTGTGCTGGACGAAGAGTGTCCTCTCTCACGCTGTTTTGTCCATCAGCGAGGCGGCACGTTCGACATCGATCGGTAATGCGTTTTGCCCTGCGCCTAACACACACGATCCGTAATCCTATCCCCGCAATCTGGAGCCAGGATATATGATGATAGAAACGGAGCTCTTAATCATCAGATCGTTTAGGATCTGAGCCGCGGATGAGCTGTTTGCCTATCTTCACAAGCCTTCCGCACGATGTTTTCTGTCACTAGGTCTATCTGACAGGATCGCAGCGAACGCCGAGGCGTAAAAGAGATCTTACAGCGACGACTAGTCGGTAGCGCACCGTAACCAGCCCCGACACGGCACGCGTGCCGGTCCAGCGACGGCCGAGGCTATGGTCGGGCATTGTGTAGTCCGTGGTGGACGTCGACCACGCCATCCTCATAGGATACCGGCATTCCCGTAACGGTTTCCGCTAAGGGGACCATGCCGACGAACCGGATTGGCGCAACGAACGATAAAATCTGTTGAGGTTTGCCGAGCATAATCCGCTGCTCGACTTCAACCCCGGTCACCTTATGATCGGTGCTCGTCTCTGGCCACAGTATCACCGTTAGCGAAGACAGGGATCCAGACCCGTTCTGCTATTGTCGCGAGCGACCAAAACCGATGCCGGTAAAGCTGTCAGCAACCGCCAATCGAACTGGAAACGAACGGATCGGCATATGTAACCTTATCCTTTTTCAAAACCCACGGTGCGACCGATGAACCAGTTTACGATCCGGAAGCGTAGCCGTGGTAATCAGGAAGAATGACCTGGTTCGAGTCTCTCGCGAACACGCTTGAGAAAGCCTTCTAACCAAGGATGTGCTAGCCAAACGCATCGCCCTGACCGCCGCGCTCAAGCCGCGCAGTCGGGTCAGGATCGTGGTGACTGACAACGGTCCAGGCATACCATCACACCTGTCGCACGAAATGTTCCTGCCGTTCTTCAGGACCAAGTTCCGCGGCAATGGAGTCAGTCCCGTTTTCGCGCGGCAGATCGTCCTATTGAGCGTTTCGGTGCAGTTGCCGCGCTCCAGCCTTTCGTTTCCGGGACAACCAAGGCAAAGCGGCCGCATGGAGACGATCGGCAAACCGGTTCGCGAATGGCACGGCGTCACGCGGGAGATTTTCGAGACTGAGGTCGTACCGATGGGTGAACCAGCGGTACTCCGCGGGCTCGTCGCGGACTGGCCGGCGACCATCGCTGGCAGCCGTACGGGCCGTGAACTGGTCGCATATTTGGCGTCCCATGACTCGGGCGCGCCGCTGTCGACCTATGTCGGCGCACCCGCCATCGCCGGCAGGTTCTTTTACCGGGAGGACATGAACGGCTTCAACTTCGACCGCGGGACAGCGCCGTTTCGCGCCGTAGCCGATATGTTGCTCGGCGATCTTGCGACGGGTGCGGGTCCGGCGATCTACAGTGGCGCTGCATCCGCGGTGGAACACTTCCCGACATTCGCCGCCGACAACCCCATGCCGTTGCTCGATCCGACGGCGACACCCCGGTTGTGGATCGGGAATGCGGTGACGGTATCGACGCATTACGACACTGCCGACAATATCGCCTGCGTGGCTGCAGGCCATCGCCACTTTACCCTGTTCCCCCCCGCACAGGTCGCCAACCTGTATGTCGGGCCTTTGGAAAACACGATTTCCGGTCAACCCGTCAGCATGGTCGACCCGTTGGCGCCTGACCTGGAGCGCTTTCCACGCTATGCCCTGGCGGTGGAGACTGCGCGGTCGGCGGTGCTTGCGCCCGGCGACGCGATCTATGTGCCGACGATGTGGTGGCATCACGTTCGCTCGACCGAACGCCTCAACCTGCTCGTCAATTACTGGTGGAGCCCGCCGAACGATGCGTCGGCATTCGAAGCGCTGATCTACGCGATGCTGGCCGTTCGCAACCGGCCGGCAGCGGAGCGCCAGAACTGGCGCGCGTTTTTCGATCACTATGTTTTCGATGCGGACGCGGCCGACGCGGAGCATCTGCCGGAACACGCACGCGGTATCCTGGGACCCAGTAGTCCCGAGAGAACGGCGCTCATGCGGGAGTTCCTCCTGCGTGGACTGGGACGAAGGCCTTGAACGACCGGCGCCACGCCAGGCTGACGGTCAGCTTGTCGGGTACGAACCTCGAACGGGCAGCGGAGTATAACCAGCGCGTGGTATTGCAGGCGATCCGCTTGCGGGCGGTGACGACGCGGCAGGAGTTGGTCGCGGTGACGGGTCTGACGCCGCCGACCATCGCAACGATCACCCGCCGCCTGATTGCGGCCGGCCTGGTCCAGATCGTCGGACGCTTGCAACAGGGGCGCGGTCAGCCCGCCGTGCAATTGGGCATCGATCCCGATGGTGCGTTCGGCATCGGGGTCAACATCGACCGCGACCATTTGACCTTTGTCATTCTCGATCTGGCTGGAAATGTCCGGGCGCGCGTGTCCCAGGACATAGCCTATGCCCTTCCCGAACAGGTACGGGCATTCGTCGCCGGGGCGGTAACGACCTGCTGCGACAACCCTAGCGTGATAGTTGATCGGATCGTCGGCGCAGGCATCGCGGTTCCCGAACCGTTCAGCAAAGCCGGCTTTCACGATCAACCGACCGGCTACTCGGTGTGGAACGATCTCGACATCGCGGGCTTGCTGGCGGACCTGATGCCGTGGCCGCTGCACGTCGACAACGATGCCGCAACGGCAGCTTTGGGTGAGCTGGAGTTCGGCTCGGGCCGCAACTGCCACAATTTCTTTTACCTGCTGATCGGTGCGGGTCTTGGCGGCGGCCTGGTGATCGATGGAAGCTATTACAGGGGCGCGTCCGCAAGAAGCGGAGAAGTTGGCTATATCCTGAGCCGGGTTCCTGCTTCGAGCGGAAAGTCCATCGAAAGCCGCGTTTCGCTTTCCGCTCTGTACGATCGCCTGTCGGACGCTGGATGCGTTAGCGGGACACTTGCCGCGCTCGGCCTGGACGATGCTAGTACCAAGAGCGTCATCGACGCCTGGATTGCCGAAGCTTCCGAGATGCTGGTCGATCCGATGATCGCGATCAATTGCCTTATCAATCCGCAGGCTGTGCTGGTGGGCGGCCGGTTGCCCGAGCCGCTGATCGATGCCTTGGTCGCGGCCTTGACGCATGCGCTCGCCGAGCACGCCGCCGACATGCCGTCGATTGCGCCGATCAGGCGTGCGGCCATGGCCGCCGACGCACCGGCGGTTGGTGCAGCGCTGTTGCCGTTCAGCGATCTCATGCTGCCTTCGGACGCTATCCTGATGAACGTCGGACGGGACTGAGCGTATTTTTGAAAATCAAAATCAATATTGATTGACGACGCCTCCCGAGTGGTTTGAAACGCTGCCAATCCCGCAAAGGCGGGAACCGGGGAGAGAATGATGAAGACGAAGCTTTCGGTTGCCAGCGTCCTGGCGTTGCTGGGTGGCGCCACGGCGATGGCGCAGACCGCGCCGGCCTCGCTCTCCCCCGTCGCGCATCCCGAGACATGGCCAAAGGTGGCTGCGAAGCCCGCGCTGGATCCAACGCTCGAAGCTAGGATCGGCAAGATCCTTGCCGCTATGTCGGTCGAGGACAAGGTCGGGCAAATCATCCAGGCCGATATCGCGACCGTGAAGCCCGAGGACCTCAAGACATACAAGCTTGGCTCGGTGCTGAACGGCGGGAATTCGGCGCCCAACAGCGATGAACTGGCGCCGCCGGCGGAATGGCTGAAACTGGCCGATGCGTTCTACGACGCCTCGATGCAGCGCAATGACGGTCGCCCGAAGATCCCGACGATCTGGGGCACCGACGCGGTTCACGGCAACAACAACATCGTCGGGGCCACCCTGTTTCCGCACAATATCGGGCTGGGTGCGGCACGAGACCCCGCGCTGATGGAGAAGATCGGCCGTATTACGGCACGCGAGACGGCCGCCGCCGGTCTCGACTGGAGCTTCGCACCGACGCTGGCGGTCGTGCAGGACGATCGTTGGGGGCGCACGTACGAGAGCTATTCGGAAGAGCCTTCCGTGGTGGCCAGCTATGCGGGCCCGGTCGTTACCGGCATCCAGGGCAAGGTGGGTTCGCCGGATTTCATGACGCCCGGCCACGTCATCGCCACCACCAAGCACTTCGTCGGGGACGGCGGCACGGGTGGACGGGATCAGGGCGATACCAAGGTGTCGGAGGTCGTGCTGCGCGACGTTCATGCGGCCGGATACCCACCCGCGATCGAAGCCGGCACGCTGACAGTGATGGCCAGCTTTTCGAGCTGGAACGGCGAGAAGATGCACGGCAACAAGACATTGCTCACGGACGTGCTGAAGGGCCGGATGGGCTTCAACGGCTTCGTGGTCGGCGATTGGAACGCACACGGCCAGATCGCCGGATGCACCAACGAAAGCTGCGCTGCGGCGATCAATACCGGCCTCGACATGTTCATGATGTCGGGCGATTGGAAGGCGCTGTACCGCAACACGCTGGCGCAGGCCAAGTCGGGCGAAATCGTGCCTGCGCGTCTCGACGACGCGGTTCGTCGTATCCTGCGCGTGAAGATGCTGGCCGGCACCTTCACCGCGGGCAAGCCCTCGACGCGACGCTATGCCGGGCAGTTCGGCCTGATCGGATCGCCGGAAGGCCATGCCATCGGCCGGCAGGCGGTTCAAGAATCGCTCGTGTTGCTCAAGAATAACGGGGGTGTTCTGCCGCTCAAGCCCGAGGCGAATATCCTCGTCGCGGGTATCGCGGCCGACGATGTCGCGCAGCAGGCCGGCGGCTGGTCGATTACCTGGCAGGGGACGGACGTGCCGAAGCGCGGCTTTCCCAATGCGACGTCGATCTGGAGCGGCATCGACCAGGCCGTTCGCGCCGGCGGCGGGACCGCCACCTACTCGCCGACGGGCGCGTATTCCGCGAAACCCGACGCCGCGATCGTCGTGTTCGGCGAGACCCCCTATGCCGAATTCATGGGCGACCGACCGACCCTGGAATACTCGCCGGGCGACAAGAACGATGTCGCGCTGCTCCGCAAACTGAAAGCGGCGGGAATCCCCGTCGTCGCCGTTTTCCTGTCGGGCCGCCCGATGTGGGTGAATGCCGAACTCAACGCTTCGGACGCTTTCGTCGCGGCGTTTCTGCCGGGAAGCGAAGGCGCAGGCGTCGCCGACGTGCTGTTCGCGGGCAAGGACGGCAAACCCGTTCATGACTTCCGGGGCAAGCTGTCCTTCTCGTGGCCTAAGCGTCCCGACCAGTATGTCCTGAATGCCCGCGATCCGAATTACGACCCGCTGTTCAAGTTTGGTTACGGCCTCAGCTATGCGGATCGCGCCGTGGTCGGCACACTGGACGAGACCCGTCCCGTGGGCATGGCGGTAGACGCAGGCGGCGTCTTCTTCACGAAGGGGCGCGTACCCGAAGCGTGGAGCCTGTCGCTGGGCGAAGGCGACCGGGGATCGACCCGCATCGTCGGCAACAGTGGTCGAAGCCCGGCTGGCGCACTGACGATCGCCGGTATCGATCGCAATGCACAGGAGGACGCTCGACGCTTTACCTGGACCGGTACGCGCGAGGCGGACGTCAGGATCGAGGCCAACGCACCGCTCGACATCGCCCGTGAGGCCAATGGCGAGCTGAGCATGATCGTCCAGTTCCGGATGGACGCGAAGCCCGTGTCCGCCGTCGCTCTCTCGATGGCCAGCCCCGGCAAAACTGCCGCGGTCCCGATCACCGGCATTTTACAGGCGGCACCGATCGGCGAGTGGAAGTCCCTGGCGATTCCGCTCAAATGCTTCGTCACCGCCGGAGTCGATCCCCACAAGGTCACCGAGCCGCTCGTCATCTCGACTGCGGGGAAACTGATGCTCTCGATCTCCGACGTTCGTCTGGCGCATGCCGACGGACCGGTCGCGGCGTGCCCGAGCCGCTGAGGTGACGATCGCAGCGATCCTTTTCCTCCTGCCGATGCAGACTTTGGCGGCGACCAATTATCAGGTCGCCGCTCCCATGCCTGTGCCGTCGACCCGGCCGAGCTGGACGGACGAGTTCGCGGGGAAAACGATCGACCAGACGAAGTGGCGGTTCGATACGGCGAATAACAAGACCGGCTGGTTCAATCACGAACGGCAATACTATGCTGCCGATCGTCCTGAAAATGCTCGTATCGAAGACGGCGCGCTCGTGATCGAAGCACGGCGTGAAAGCCTGCCGGACAAGCCCGACTGGGGCGGTCAGACCTACACGTCCGCCAAGCTCGTGAGCCGCGTATCGCACGCCTATGGCTTCTACGAAGTCCGCGCGATGCTGCCATGCGCGCGGGGTACCTGGCCTGCGCTATGGCTGTTGCCGCGGACCGGCAAATGGCCGGACGCGGGCGAGATCGACGTCATGGAGATGGTGGGCTGGCAACCGAACATCGTCCACGCCACGCTCCACACCGCTGCATTCAATCACGCCAAGGGGACCCAGCGCGGCGGCCAGAACGAGGTATCGACGGCCTGTACCGCCTATCACCGCTATCAACTCGACTGGCGCCAGGACTCGATCACCATCGGCGTCGACGACAAGGCGTACATGCGCGTCGCGAACGATCGGCCGGGTGGCACCGATGCCTGGCCCTTTACCCGCCCCTACGACCTGATCCTCAACCTTGCCATTGGCGGCGACTGGGGCGGCGTGAAAGGTATCGACGACGCGGCCCTGCCCCAGCGAATGCGGATCGATTATGTCCGCTACTGGGCATCGGAGCGACGTATCAGATAGCGGCGCAGTGTGCGCGGATATAGTCCGATTGCGACGGCATCTGCGCGATCGTCTGGCGGATACCCAGCCGCATCCGCTCCACCGCCTCCACAAGTTTTCGTTCGTCGAGCCCATCGACGATCGGGTCGTACCCTTCGGGCGTAACCCCCTGCCCCAACATCACCGCCACCCAGCTCGCGAGCGAGAACAGTTCGTCGTCATAGCGGAAGAAGCGGCCCTTCGCCTGGAACAGTTCGGTCTTTCGACGCAGGCTGTCCGGCACGGTCATCGTCCGTACATGGTTCCAGAACGGTGAATCGTCCCTGGTCGTGGCGTGATAATGCAGGATGATGAAGTCGCGCACGCCGTCATATGCGCTGCCCATCAGGCGGTCATACTCGCCCGCCTCGACCTGCAGAAACCGTCGATCCGGAAACAGCGCGAGAAGCTTGGCGATCCCGGTCTGGATCAAATGGATCGAGGTCGATTCGAGCGGCTCGAGAAAGCCGCCGGAGAGGCCAAGTGCGACCACGTTGCGGTTCCAGAACCGCTTTCGCCGCCCCGTGACGAACGCCAGACGTCGCGGATCAGCGATCGGCGATCCTTCGACGGTCGCGAGCAGCGTCGCCTGCGCATCCTCGTCGGAGATATGCGCGCTCGAATAGACATAGCCGTTGCCGGTGCGGTGTTGCAGCGGAATGCGCCACTGCCAGCCGGCGCTTCGGGCGGTCGCGCGGGTGAATGGCACGGGGTCGCCGATGTTCGCCGTGGGGACCGCAACGGCGCGGTCGCACGGCAGCCAATGGCGCCAATCCTCATACCCGGTCTTCAGCGCGCCTTCGATCAGGAGACCGCGAAACCCCGAGCAATCGACGAACAACTCGCCTTCGATGCGACGTCCACCCTCGAGCGTGAGCGCCTCAACGAACCCGTCTTCGCCGCGCAATCCGACATCGACGATCCGGCCCTCGATACGCTCGACGCCGCGCGCTTCGGCATAGGAGCGCAAATATCTCGCGTAGAGCCCGGCGTCGAAATGGAACGCGTACGGCAACGTGCCGAACGGCGACCGCGGATCAGGCGATTGCCGCGCGAACCGCCCCGCCGCCGCTGCCACCGCGCACGGCGCGTAATGCCAAATGTCGGCGCACTGGCCCTGCTGGGCGAGCTTGAGGAAGAACTGGTGGAAGTTCAGCCCTTCGATATCGTGCCCGAACTGGCCGAAGGGGTGAAAATAGCGTTCGCCGATCCTGCGCCAGTCGACGAACTCGATGCCGAGCTTGAACGTGCCTTGCGTCTTCGCGACGAAGTCATCCTCGTCGATGCCCAGCATCTGATTGAACGTCGCGATTGTCGGAATCGTCGCCTCGCCGACACCGACGGTGCCGATTTCCTCGCT
Source organism: Sphingomonas sp. PAMC26645 (assembly GCF_004795835.1). Taxonomy (NCBI): domain Bacteria; kingdom Pseudomonadati; phylum Pseudomonadota; class Alphaproteobacteria; order Sphingomonadales; family Sphingomonadaceae; genus Sphingomonas; species Sphingomonas sp. PAMC26645. The sequence goes on along the minus strand of NZ_CP039249.1, from coordinate 847,124 downwards.
CTCGATCAGGCGAATACACGGCTGCCCCTGTCCTTGGCCGCCACCGAGGAACTTGGACAGCGCCGCCGCCGCCATCCAGCCGGCGGTGCCGCCGCCGACGATGACGACCTCGCGGATGGTGTGTTCGCTCATGCGTTGGTCCTCAAGCTTGCCAGATACGCGCGGTGTGTCGGGGCGGCGGCGACCGCCTTCGACAACCGCGTTCGAAAATCCGCCATCGCGGCGCGCGCACGCTTCGGATCGATAGCAGCGGCCAAAACGTCGCCGCGTCGGGGCAGGATACCTTGTCCAAGCAGCACCGCGTGCCAGCTATCGCGATCGAAGCTTTCGCCATCGCGGATCGGCAAACGCCCGCGCTCGCGAAACAGGGTGAGCGTCTCGGCCAGCTCCGGCGGCAACGTGGCGTCTCGCGCCGCCTGCCAAAACGGCTCCGGTCGATCGGACGTCGCGTAGTGCAGGATCAGGAAATCGCGGAGGCGATCCGCCTCCTGTCCCGTCTCACGGTTATAATACGCCAGCTCGACCTCGTCGAAATCGCGGTCGGGCAGCGACGCGACCAGTCGGTCGATCTGCGTATGCAAGACGTGGAGCGGTGCGGCTTCGAGCGGTTCGACGACGCAATCAGCCTCGCCGATCGCCACGACATTGCCGATCCAGGCGCGCGATCGCCTTCCGCTGCGGAACCGCCGAACGTCACCCGGCTCGGCGCGCACGCCGCTTGCATAGACGATGGCCGTATCGGTTCTGCCGGGCAGGCACGATGTCAGGCGCCATCCGCCATCGATCGCTTCGACCTGCTCAAGAGGTGACAGGAACCGATCACCAGGCTCGGCATCCGATGTCCCGCGCCTCTGGACGAAACTGTCGCCCGGCAACCACGGCGACCAATCCTGCCAATCGTCGCCGAACTGGGTGATAAGGTGCGCATCGGCGTTGGTCGCGTCGATGTAGAGGTCCGCCTCCAGACGCCCTCCATCGTCCAGGTGAAGTGCCGTTACGCGATCACCGTCCGTCTCGGCTTGTCGCAGCCCGCTGGCAGTCACCACGACACCCAAATGTCGGGCATAGGCTTCGATGAACCGGCGATAGACCGGTGGATCGAGCTGCAGCCCATTGGCATAGCCACCGAGCAAGCCCGCGCGCGGCGGTACGAACCGACCCGCTGCCGCCAACGCGGCCGCCGGTGCAAAGCTATCGAAGGGCTCGGTGCCACCCAGGCCTTCCCACAGCGTGGCAAAGGGCACACCATCGACAGGCATCCCGGCAGGGCCGTAGGCGTGGGTATAGTCGGCCCCGCTCCACCTCACGAACCGGGTGCCGAGCCGTATGCTCGCGCCGGTCCGCGTCAGGACATCGCGCTCGTCCAACCCGATGTCCGTGTGGAACTCCCCGATCGACGGTGATGCGCCGCCGAACAGGTCGACGAAGCCGGGACGCAGTTCCGCGACCGGGATCAATGCGACCGAGATACCGGGGACACGCGCCTTCAACGCAGCCGCGGCGCTCCAGCCCGCAACGCCGTCACCGACCACCGCGATCGTCCTGATGCGCGTATCGCTCATGCAGCCGCCGCCCCCGATTGCGCGATATAGGCGGCGTGATCGGGCATGGTCATGACAGCGTCCCGCGTTTTGGTGCGCAGCCGTGCCAGCGCCTGGACCAGCGCGGCATCGGACGGCCGGTCCGCACGCTGGTCATATCCTTTCGGCACCACGCCCTGCCCGAGATACACGGCAATCCAGCTCGGCTCGAGGAATACGCCTTCACGGTAGGTCATCACGCGCCCCCGCTGGCGGAACAACGTCATTTTCTCCGCGAGCGTGTCGGGTACGTCCATCGTCCTAACATGATCCCAGAACGGTGAATCGTCGCGCGTCGTCGCATGGTAATGCAGGATCAGGAAGTCGCGGATACGGTCGTATTCCAGATCGACTACCCGGTTGAACGCATCGCGGTCGATCGGCGAGATCGGCGTGGCGGGGAACAGCTCGAGCAACTGGGTAATCGCCAGCTGGATGAGATAAATGCTCGTCGATTCCAGTGGCTCAAGAAAGCCGCCGGCGAGTCCGACGCCGATGACGTTCCCGACCCAGCTGCGCGCTCTCCGGCCCGCCTTGAAACGCAGCATGCGCGGGTCCGCCAGCGGCGTGCTTTCGATCGATCGCAGCAAGGCGTCCTGCGCGACGCCGTCGTCGATGTGCGCGGACGAGTAGACATAGCCGTTGCCGACCCGGTGCTGGAGCGGAATACGCCATCGCCAGCCGGCAGGCATCGCGGTTGCCGTAGTGTAGGGCTTCAGCGTTCCAGCGTCGGCGCAGGGCACTGCGACTGCACGGTCGCAAGGCAGCCAATGCGACCAGTCCTCGAACGGCTCGCCCATCGCCTGTCCCAGTAACAGCGATCGGAACCCCGAGCAGTCGATGAACAGGTCGCCCGTAATTCGTTGGCCGTCGTCGAGCACGACCGCCACGACATCACCCGTGGCGCTCCGTTCGACATCGACCACGCGTCCTTCGGTTCGCGTCACCCCCTGCCGCTCGGCCCGAGCGCGGAGAAACGGAGCGTAGCGCGTCGCGTCGAACTGATAGGCGTAGCCAAAGGTCGACAACAACGAGCGCGGATCCTCCAGGGGCGGCGCGAACTTCGCGTGGCGGGCGGCGACGACCGGCAGCGAATAATCCGGAAGCGTGGCAATCTGTCCGGCACGGCTGAGATAATGGTGGAATCCTACCCCGTCGACATCGTGTCCGAAGGCGCCGAACGGATGGATATAGCTGTCGCCGATCCGCGCCCAGTCGCAGAACTCGATGCCGAGCTTGAACGTCGCGCCGGTCGCTCGCATGAACTCCGCCTCGTCGATACCCAAGCGCGTGTTGAAGGCTCGGATATGGGGCAGCGTAGCCTCGCCGACACCGACGATGCCGATCTCTTCGGACTCGACGAGGTGGACCTCCGCGACCGATCGGCCGGCAACGGCCGCAAGCGCAGCGGCAGTCATCCAGCCTGCGGTACCGCCGCCCACGACGACTACCTTGATAGGAGTGCGCGAAGCCGAATTGATAGCGATATCCTCTCCAGTTTGGCCGGTACGGTTATGCCGATCTCAGCGACTGTGACCTGTAGGCAACATATGAATGAAAATCAAAACAGTTATACCTCAGGACCACACGTCAAACATTGTCCTGCCGCCGGAACGCGAGCTACCGAGCACCATCACTCGCGTATTTGCGAGAAAGAGAGTCGGCGCACATTCGCAGCTCGGCCTCGGGGGAGAAACTGAATGCACGTCATTGCCTCGCGTAGCGCGCACCTATCTTTCGTCCGCTCGCTGGGTATCGGTGTGTCCGCATTGGCACTCACGTCCGGTGTGCAAGGCTTCGCGCAGACGGTGACGCAACCGACCGCGCCCACGACCAATTCCCAGGATGGCGGCATATCGCGGTCGACCGATCCCGTAGTGTCCGGCGCCGCCGCACCCGACGCGCAGACGGGGACGCCGGCTACGGGGCAGGATCCCGTTGCGGCCCAGACCGACGCAGCAACCGGTGACGAAATCGTCGTTACCGGCATCCGCGCCAGCCTGGCGAACTCGCAGGGTATCAAGCGCGATGCCGACACCGTCGTGGACGCGATCACTGCCGAAGATATCGGCGCCCTGCCGGACCGCTCGGTAACGGAGGCGCTCCAGCGCGTTCCCGGCGTCTCGATCAGCCGCTTCGCAGCCGGCAACGACTCCGATCACTTCTCGGTCGAGGGTTCCGGGATCGTCATTCGCGGACTGAACTACGTCCGCTCCGAATTCAACGGTCGCGACAGCTTCTCGGTCAATGGCGGCCGCGCGCTCAACTTCCAGGACGTCTCGCCCGAATTGCTCGGCTCGGTCGAAGTCTACAAGAACATGACCGCCGACCAGATCGAGGGCGGGATCGCCGGAACGGTCGTCCTCAACACGCGCAAGCCTTTCGATAGCAAGGAACCGGTCGTCTACGTGTCCGCGGACATGAACTACGGCGATTTTTCCAAGAAGGGCTCACCCTCCATCTCAGGCCTTGCGTCGAAGAACTTCGACACGAGCATTGGTCGGTTTGGCGTGCTCGTCGGCGGGTCGTATTCGCAGCTCTTCAGCCGCGCGGACGGCCTGCAGGTCACGAACTACCAGGCCCGCTTCAACGGTTCGCAGGACATCAACGGCGACGGGGTTAACGAAACCGACACCCTGGCAGGGCTTGCCCCGGGCCAGGTGGCGTACGCGCCAGTGGGCGCCGGCGTACGGACGCAGGAGTTCAACCGCGAGCGCATCGGTGCGGCAGGCGCGCTGCAGTTCGAATCGAACGACAAGTCGCTGCTCGCTACGCTGCAGTTCGTGCGCAGCGACGCACGCCAGACCTGGGGCGAGCGCACCGTGGAAACCGTGTCCGACGGCATCGACCGCGCCACCGCGCCGCGGCCGGGGACCAACTATACCTTTGGCGACGACGGCCTTTTCGAAACTGGTACGATTTCGCTCGACCGCGGTTACGTACCGGCCGGTGGACAGCAACGCGGCATGGTTACGCAGCTTTCGAATCGCGGCGTGAAGACGCGTGCAGTGACCAATGATTTTGGCGGCAACGTGAAGTGGCAGGCAACCGAAAAGCTGTCCTTCAACTTCGATGGCCAGTATGTAAAATCGACCACGAAGCAGACGGATCTTTCGGTCTATGGATCGACGTTCTCGGACGTCGCGCTCGACCTCACCGGCAATACGCCCGACATCAGCTTCCTCGCCCCTAACGGTGCCAACAGCCAGGCGTATTTCGCGGATCCGGCGAACAGCTATTATCGCGCTGCGATGGACCATTTCGAGGACAACAAGGGCCATGAATGGGCGTTCAAGGCGGACGCAACGTATGATTTCGGCGACGACAGCTTCCTGAAGAAGGCCAAGGTCGGTGCACGCTATGCCGACCGCGACCAGACGGTGCGGTATTCGCTGTATAACTGGGGCGTGCTGAGCGAAGTCTGGGATGGGTCGGGTCCCGTCACCTTTGCGGACACCAACTCGAACGGCTACGGCCTGTTCAGCTTCGATAATGTGTTCCGCGGCGACGGTCCGTCCGGGCTCGGCGCAAATTACATCAACGGAAATCCGGCATCCAGCTACGATGCCATCACCGCACAGGCACAGGCGGTCAATGCAATCTGGCGCAACCAGAAGGGTGCGAATTCGGGCGGATGGACGCCTGCCGCCCAGCGCGCGGGCGTGGTCGCCGGCACCAGCTTCCTGCCGAGCGAGGTTTACACCAATTCCGAAGAGACCAAAGCTGCATACGCCCGGCTCGACTTCGGTACGCAGGGCAACGACCTGTTCGGAGGCCTGAAGGTCTCGGGTAACGTCGGCCTCCGCTACATCCAGACGACGGACAAGGCGAACGGCTTCTTCACGTTCCCGACGCGCAACCAGATCATCGGCAGCGCTGCCAGCGTCGCGACCTTCTGTGGCCAGCCCGCACAGACGAGCCCGTTCTGCGGCCTTACATCGGCGCAGCAGCAGGACGTTCTGACGTTTTCCAATGGAACCGCGATCAACCAGACGACACGCAACCGCTTCGATCACTTCCTGCCGAGCTTCAACCTCAAGGTTGGCATCACGCCGAACCTGATCTCGCGCTTCGCCTATTCGAAGGCGATCTCGCGGCCGGGCTTCGAGCAGTTGCAGAGCACGACCCTGATCGCACCGACCAGCGGGCTTTCGGTGTTCCAGCTCGAAGGCGGCAGCCGGAATTCCAATCCGTTCCTGAAACCCGTCGAGGCGAACCAGTTCGATCTCACCGCGGAATGGTATTTCGCAAAGGTCGGGTCGTTGACCGCGGCGGCGTTTTACAAGGATCTGTCGAACGTCATCGTCGCGAACGTGGCGCAAACCCGCTCGATCACGAACAAGGGCATCACCCAGAACGTGTTGTTCGTGGCGCCACAGAACGCGGACAGCCACAGCAACGTGAAGGGCTTCGAAGTCGCCTATCAGCAGACCTATGATTTCCTTCCGGGGCTGCTGTCTGGGCTCGGCGTGCAGGCCAACTATACCTTTGTCGACCCGTCCAACATCCCGCAGGGCCGCGGCGCACAGGCCACTTCGCCGACCACGACGATCGACGTCTCTCGCCTGCCGCTCGAAGGGCTTTCGCGCCATACGATCAACGGCACGCTATTCTATGAAAAGGGACCATTGTCGTTGCGCGCCGCGTACAACTGGCGATCGAGGTATTTGCTGACGATCCGTGACGAGATCGCGCCATTCCTGCCGATCTATGCCAGTGCGTTCGGGCAGCTCGACGGGACGATCCTGTACTCGGTCAACGACAACTTCAAGATCGGGTTCCAGGGGGTAAATCTCCTCGACAGCACGACGAAGACGGAATCGGTCGTCAATGCCGAGGGGCTGCGCGCGCCGCGCAGTTACTTCAAGAACGATCGTCGATTCTCGCTGACCACGCGGCTGAAGTTCTAACCCAGGCGCAGGCCTGACACCGTCGTCAATGCTGCAGCTTCCTGTCATTGCGTCCGCAACAGAGAGCTGCAGTTTGCGATACGTTATCGAAAGGAAGACATCCGTGCTCTTCAGATATGTGTTGGGTGCGGCGGTGGCCCTCGCCGCTCCGACTGTCGCTTACTCGCATGACGGCGTCGCAAAAGCAGCGATACGGACATCCGACAGTCCGGCGACGGCGACCGGGCCGGCATGGCGCACCGCGTCGCGCCTCCACCGCGGCGTCAACATCATCGGATACGATCCGCTGTGGGACGATCCCCAGAAGGCACGGTTCAAGCCGCGTCATTTCCGGATCATCAAGCAGGGCGGGTTCGATTTCGTCCGGGTCGTGCTCCAGTCCTTCAAGCACATGGATGCCGGAAACCGCCTCGATCCGAAGTGGCTCGCAACGCTCGATGGTGTCGTCAAGGACGCGACCGCCGCCGGTTTGAGCGTCATTCTCGACGAGCACGACTTCAACCTGTGCTCGGAAGCGCCGGACGCGTGCGAACCCAGGCTGATCGCGTTCTGGGAACAGATCGGGGCACGCTATCGCGACGCGCCGGACAGCGTTCTGTTCGAATTGCTGAACGAGCCGCACGCGCCTCTGGATGGTCCCCGGTGGAACGCGATGCTGAGCAGGCTCATCCCTGCTGTACGCGCGACAAATCCGGGCCGGACGCTCGTCGTGGGGCCAACCCGCTGGAACAATCTGGAAGAACTGCCCGGACTCGAACTGCCCAAATCCGACCGGAACATTCTCGTCACCTTCCACTCGTACGAGCCTTTCCGATTCACCCACCAGGGGGCACCTTGGTCGCCGGAAACCGCCGGACTGAAGGACGTGCCCTTCACAGCCGCCGACGAGGCGAGGATCAAGGCCGATTACGACAAGGTCGGTGCATGGTCGCGCGCGAACGACCGCCCCGTACTGATGGGCGAGTTCGGCGCGTATGAGAAAAGCGGCACGCCAATTGAGGCACGTGCCCGTTACACGGCGACCGTCCGCCGCGAGGCCGAGGCGCATGGCTTCCCATGGGCGTATTGGCAGTTCGACAGCGACTTCATCCTGTACGACATCGACAAGGGTCGTTGGGTAGAGCCGATACGCAAGGCGCTTATACCCGAGCAACGGTAAAGCATTCGTCCGGAGCGGTATCAAGCCGACATGGGTCTGATCGGGAGCATGATCGTCCCGTTGCAGGCGCACGACGTAAGAATTATCGCGACGCACGGTTCTGGCAGGCGTGGGCGGCGCGGCTGGCATATGCACGGTCCGCCTTTGCACGGCCCGCCTCTGCACGACAGCGCAGGGCTAGCATCTTTCTGCTCAGCGACTTCATCGACTAGGACGAGGGCCGCGATGGGTTAAAACTCGCGCGGAGCGATGACGACTATGTATTTACGCCACTTGGGGGCGGGCGGGGCTTCCTAGAATCCGAAGTCGGGCAGGACAAGCCGATGCGCGATCCGCAACGGTTGCAGGGTACGGACAGGCAATGGGGCAAAGATGTCGCGGTGCCAGGAAAAATGCATCGCACCTGATCGTGTCTATTGCCGCGCGTTGCAGTGATGTTACCGATTGGCGACGGATCCGGGTCACACGGATCAACGCAGGAGGATGTTCGAAGCCCAAGGGGGGACCATCCATGATTCGCTTGCCCGTTCGTACGTCTGCCATCGCCCGACTGCTCGCCGCCAGCGCGCCGCTGCTCGTTTTCGCCGTGCCCGCCATCGCACAGGAACACGTGCCGGCTGCACAAGCGGCGAGCGATCCGGCGAGCGACCAAGGCGTCGGTGAGATCGTGGTTACCGCGACCCGCCGCCGGGAATCATCGAAGGATGTCCCGCTCGCGGTCACCGCGATCAGTGGCGAGAAGCTCGACGTGCTCAATTCGAGCGGCCTCGATATCCGCTTCCTCGCTGGCCGCACGCCGAGCCTCCAGGTCGAATCGTCGTTCGGACGGACCTTCCCGCGCTTCTACATCCGCGGCCTCGGCAACACCGATTTCGATCCCAACGCCGCGCAGCCGGTGTCGGTGGTGTATGACGACGTCGCGCTCGAGAACCCGATGCTGAAGTCGTTCCCGGTCTTCGATCTGCAAAGCGTCGAAGTGCTGCGCGGTCCGCAGGGCACGTTGTTCGGGCGCAACACGCCGGCGGGCGTCGTGAAGATCGATTCCGCCAAGCCGAACCCGGACAAGGTCTCGGGCTATGCGACCGGATCCTGGGCGACCTACAACACGATCAACGGCGAGGCTGCGCTCAACCTTCCGATCGGCAACGGCTTCGCGTTCCGCGCGTCGGGGATCATCCAGTCGCGCGACGACTGGGTGAAGAACGATTCCACGACGGGCAATGCGGATCGCAAGCTCGAGGGCTATCGCGACGTCGCCGGCCGCTTCCAGCTCGGCTATACCAGCAGCGACTTCAACGCCTTGCTCAACGTCCATGTCCGCGACCTGACGGGCTCGCCACGCATCTTCCGCGCCGGACTGTTCAAGCCGGGGACCAACGACTTCAACACCGGCTTCGACCCCAAGCACGTCACGCTCGACGGTTACACCAGCCAGAGCCTCACGCAGTGGGGTACCAACCTCCGGCTCGACTATCACCTCGACGGCATCGGCACCTTCTACTCTGTCACCGGATACGAGCAGGCCAAGGTCGAGAGCACCGGCGATGTCGACGGTGGCAACAACTACACGTTCCTCGGCGGAACGATCGGCACGATCGGCGTCGGACTGTTCCCGTCGAACACCGGCGGCCTGACCAAGCCCAAGGAGTTCAGCCAGGAGCTCCGCTACGCCAGCGAGGACATGAACGGCATCCGCCTCCAGGGTGGTCTGTATTATTTCCACCAGACGCTGCGCTATCACCAGTATGACTATGCGTTCGGCGGTACCGGATCGCGCGCGACCGACCTCGACCAGGATATCTACCACGACAACCGCAACGAGAATTACGGCGCGTTCGCCTCGATCGAGGCCAAGCCCGTCGACTTGCTGACGCTCCGCGCGGGCGTCCGCTATTCGCACGACTATCGCAACGACCTCGTCACAGCACCGATCCCCGGCACCGGGATCAGCGATACGCTGCCCGCGCGCGCGGTCGTTCGTGGCTCGAACGTGACCTGGGACGCGAGCGCGACCTATGAATTGACGCCGGCGATCAACGTCTATTCGCGGCTCGCGACCGGCTATCAGGGCCCCGCGATCCAGGACCGCGTGACCTTCGGCAGCGTCCAGAGCACCGCGCCGAAGCAGACGACCTTCTCGGGCGAGAGCGGCTTCAAGGGCACGCTGCTCGACCGGAAAGTGAACTTCTCGCTCGACGCCTATTGGTACAGCACCAAGGACCTGCAGATCACTGCGGTCGGCGGCAGCAGCAATTCGGCACGCCTGATCAGCGCGAACAAGGCGATCGGCTACGGCGTCGAGGGAGAGTTCGAGGCGCGGCCATTGCCGGAACTGACGCTGACCGCGAGCGGCAGCTACAACTTCACCGAGATTCGCGATCGAAATATCGGCGTCGGGGTATGCGCGACCTGCACCGTGCTGGATCCGATCGTCAACGGGTTCGCGGTGATCGACGGCAACGATCTTCCCCAGGCGCCCCGCTGGATCGCCAACTGGACCGCGCGCTACGGGATCCCGCTCGGCAATGGCGGCGAGGTCTATGCCTATACCGACTGGGTCTATCGCAGCCGCATCAACTTCTTCCTGTACGAAGCCGTCGAGTTCACCGGCAAGTCGTCGCTCGAAGGCGGCCTCAAGGTCGGCTATAAATCGCCGCAAGGGTATGAGGTCGGCGCGTTCGTCCGCAACATCACCAACCAGTATCGCAGCATCAGCGCGATCGACTTCAACAACCTGACGGGCATGATCAACGAACCGCGGATCATCGGCGGTCAGTTCAAGGTCGCATTTTGAGATAAGACGCCGGACTGAGCGCCTTACGGTCAATCTTGGTTCGCAAGCGAGCCAAAGGCACTGTCGTCTGACGTAACACCGTGGTGGGCCGGTGCTTCGGCACTGGCCCTAACCTTGGATCCACTGTCGACAAGGGCGCCCCTAGAATAAAACTTCCGGTCGGACTTGATCACGGACATCTTACAAAGATTCCGGCGTTCTGACTTCTGCCATTCGTTCATTGGGTGAATCGCGCTTCGCAGCCCCCGCCAGCACTGGCTCCAACTCACCAAAATGCGGTAAAAATGCAACATTGTTGCAGATGCGTGACGATGTACGAAGTTTTCGATTGCTAGAACACGTCCGTTGTGGCCGTTTGGTGCACGATGACGATGCAGTGAAATGACACCGTCACGACATTCGCAGGGCTGGTCAAAAAGCGTTTCGATACGCCGAACACAATCGACGATCGAGAACGGGAACATCTGGAGAAGACTTTTGAAGAGCTAGGTTTTCCAAGGGGGCTTTAGATGATCAGATACACGACTTCGACCGTCGCACTGGCGGTTGCACTACTATCGTGCCCCGCCGCCTTCGCAGCCGAACGAGATACCATACAGGACGCGGCTACAGGCTCCCCTCAGGACACCACTCCCCAAGGGGTTGCACCCGTGGAGGCCGAACCAACGAGTGAGATCCTTGTGCTTGGTACGCGACGTACCGACCGTACGTTGGCCAACTCGCCCTCGCCCGTCGACATCATCAGTGCGGACGACCTAACCACGCAGCCTGCCGCCAACATGATCGATGCGCTCAAGAACATCGTACCGTCCTTCTATGCCGGCCAGAACTCGATCTCGGACGCGTCGACCTTCGTTCGCTCGCCATCGCTTCGTGGCCTGTCGGGTGACCAGGTCCTCGTGATGCTGAACGGCAAACGCTACAACCGGTCGGCACTGGTGCAGGTCTACGGCGGCAGCGATACCGGGCTTGGCCGCGGTGCCCAGGGTCCCGACATCTCGGCAATTCCGTCGCTCGCGATCGGCAATCTCCAGGTGCTGCGCGAAGGCGCCACCGCGCAATATGGCTCGGACGCGATCGCCGGCGTACTGAACTATGGCCTGCGCCAAGATCAGGGCATCGAACTGGTCGGTCGCACCGGGCAATATTATGCGGGAGACGGCGAAAGTTACCAGATCGCCGGCAATGCGGGCCTGAAGGGCGACTGGGGCTTCATCAACGCGACCGGCGAATATGTCGACGAGGGGCAAACCAGCCGTGGTCGAACCCGCCCATCGGCGGCGAACTTCGCGCAGAACTTCCCGGCGCTCGCGACGCAGCTGCCCAATTTCCCCGGCCCCGTGCAGATCTGGGGCAATTCGCCCTCGCACGGCTTCAAGTCGGTGCTCAACACGGCGATCAACGTCACCCCCGACAGCAAACTCTATTTCTTCGGCAACTTCGCGCAGAGCAAGGGCAACCAGAGCTTCAACTACCGTGCGCCCGTGAGCAGCACCGCAGTCGATTCAGCCGGGGTGGTCCGCAATCAGGGTGCGAACGGCGCGTTCAACAACACGTTCTTCCTGACCCCCTGCCCGACCGGCAACGCGACCTGCCCGACCGGCGGCTTCGTACGGGACGGCAACATCTTCAAGTTCAACCAGCTCTATCCGGCCGGCTTCACGCCGCGCTTCGTCGGCAAGTCGCAGGAACTCTACGGCGTGCTCGGCTACAAGGGCACCAGCGGCGATTTGAGCTATGACCTGTCGGGCACGCTGGCCCGCAACAAGCTGTCGCTTTCGATGTATAACTCGGCCAACTTTTCCTACGGGCCGGCGACCCAGACGAGCTTCGATTTCGGCGACCTGATCCAGAAGGAAGTGAACTTCAACGCCGACTTCACCTACGCGGCGGACCTCGGGCTCGCGGCGCCGCTGACGATCTCGGCCGGTGGTGAATTCCGCAAGGAAACCTACGAGCAGACCGCGGGCGATACGCAGTCCTATGCGGCCGGTCCCTACGCCGTCGCGCAACGGCTCTACACGCTGACCGCGCCGGGCGTGTATACCGCCTCCGGTACGACCGCGGCGCAGGGCGTCGGCGCGAGTGGCTATGCCGGCACCAGCCCGGCCACCGCGGGCAAGTTCGACCAGAAAGCCTATGCCGCTTATGTAGGTCTTGAAACCGATATCACCGACGCGCTAACGGTCGGCGCGGCAGGGCGGTACGAGCATTACAACACGTTCGGCGATGCCTGGGTCGGCAAGGTCAACGCACTTTACAAGTTCGTCGAAGGGTTCTCGGTTCGCGGCAGCTTCGGCACCGGCTTCCATGCGCCTTCCCCGGGCCAGTCGAACGTCTCGATCGTCACGACCTCGTTCAACGGCGGCAACGCGTTCCAGGCGGGCACCTATCCGGTCAACAGCGCGCCCGCACAATATTACGGCGCCGAACCTCTGACGCCCGAAAAGTCGACCAACTATGGCTTGGGCGTCATCCTGGAGCCTGTCCGGGGCATGACGATCACGGTCGACGGCTACCAGATCGACCTCCGCAACCGCATCGGCCTTACCTCGCCCTTTATCGTCACCGCAGCGGCGGTCGCGGCGCAACCGGCACTGCAAGCCGTTGGCGTCGATGGTCAGGTCCAGTATTTCACCAATGGCTTCAAGACGCAGACCCGCGGCATCGACGTCGTCGCCACCTACCGCACGAAGCTCAGCGATGCTCAGTTGAACTTCTCACTGGCGTACAACTACAACAAGACCAAGGTTACCGACTACGATTCTCGTGTGATCAATTTCCCCATCCTTATCGATGCGGAAAACCTGGCGCCGAAGCATCGCATCGTCTTCAACGCCAATTGGTCGCTGGATAATCTGAGCTTCAATGTCCGCGAGAATTACTACAGCTCGTTCACCGCGGCGCAGGATTACGGCGTCACCAACATCCTGACCAACGGCATCGTGACCGGGGCGACGCCCAACCAGGTTTTCGGCGGCAAGTTCGTCACCGATCTCGAAGTAAGCTATGTCTTCGCCGAGCATTTCACCCTGTCGATCGGCGCGCAGAACTTTACCGACGAACACCCCGATCGCCTCGCGGCGAACGGAACGGTGCAGATCTATCCCCTGACCGGCGGCACGTCCGACGGCCAGGTCTACCCGCGCGGTGGTGGCCCGTTCGGCTTCAACGGCGGCTTCTACTACACGCGTCTTCGTGTAAAATATTGAAATGGACATGGGGGCGCGAGTGCGTCCCCACGTTTCCGTTCAGCGACGTAACGAACAAACAAAGTTTAGACTTTAGGTCGTTACATCCATTCCACATGAAGCCCTCGGCGCCCATGCCTGCGAACTGCTGTTACAAGACGAGAGGCCGCAAACAGCCCTTAGAAACACGAGCTTTCATCGCTGACTGATCCTCACGATACGAAATCTGCGACCGCGATGTCTTTGCCGACTACACGACGTGTCGGTGGAAAAACCTCCGTCCTACCTTCGCGCTTGACGCCTGCATGGCGGGCACCGAAAGTTGGGGTAATGGCACCCACCCCGAACCATCGTTGGCCGAGCGACCTGATGCAGGCCGCGCTCGCGCTCCACGACAACCAGCTTCACGTCGCCGAACCGCTGCTGAAGGCGTATCTCAAGCGCGATCCGTTCGATGCGCGGGCGATCCGGATGCTGGCCGAACTGGCCGGGCGGATCGGGCGGTACGGCGATGCGGAGGTATTGCTGCGCCGTGCGGTCGAACTGGCGCCGGGCTTTACCGCGGCGCGCGCGAACCTCGCGCTCGTGTTGTACCGCCAGAACCGCGCGCCCGAAGCGCTGACCTTGCTCGACGCGGTGATCGCCGACGAGCCGGACAATCCCGGACATGCGAACCTGAAGGCGGCTGCCCTTGGGCGGCTCGGCGGGTTCGAGGATGCGATCGCGCTGTATGAAAAAGTACTGCACGACGCGCCGGGCCAGCCGCGCGTGTGGCTGAGCTACGGTCACATGCTCAAGACGGTGGGGCGTCGCGACGACGGTATTGCCGCCTATCGCCGCGCGTTGGCGCTGTTGCCGACCCTCGGCGACGCGTGGTGGAGCCTCGCCAATCTCAAGACGGTACGGTTCGACGACGCCGATATCGCATCGATGGAGGCTGGCCTCGCTCGGGACGATCTGGATGACGAGGACCGCTTCCATCTCGATTTCGCGCTCGGCAAGGCATTCGAGGATCGCCGAGAACCTGTGCAGTCGTTCGCGCATTACGCGGCGGGCAACGCACTCCGCCGGACCCGGATCGTGTACGACGCCGACGAAACGCGCATATTCGTCGACCGCAGCATCGCGCTGCTGACGCCCGATTTCCTGGACGCGCGCCGCGGCCAGGGATGCGAGGCACCCGACCCGATCTTCGTCCTTGGCATGCCGCGTGCGGGTTCGACTTTGATCGAGCAGATCCTCGCCAGCCATAGCCGCGTCGAGGGCACCACCGAACTCCCCGACATGCCCGCGCTCGCCCGCCGCATCGCCGACTATCCGCAGGGCATCGCCACCCTCTCTGCGGATGCACTGCGCGAGATCGGCGAGGAGTATCTGCGTCGTGCCGCGATCCAGCGGCGCACCGATCGCCCGTTCTTCATCGACAAGCTCCCCAACAATTGGGCGCATACCGCGTTGATCCACCTCGCCTTGCCCAATGCGCGGATCATCGACGCGCGGCGCGACCCGCTCGACTGCTGCTTCTCGAACTTCAAGCAGCATTACGCGCGGGGGCAGACGTTCAGTTATTCGCTCGACGATCTCGGCCGCTATTACCGCGACTATGTCCGGCTGATGACGCATGTCGACGCGGTGCTGCCGGGCCGCGTCCACCGCGTCGATCACGAAGCCCTGCTTGAAAACACCGAGGTCGAGGTCCGTGCGCTGCTCGCAGCGTGTGGCCTCGACTACGAACCCGCATGCCTCGCCTTCCACGAGACCGAGCGCGCGGTCCGCACCGCCAGTTCCGAACAGGTGCGTCGGCCGATCAACCGTGACGGCGTCGATGCCTGGCGGCCGTACGAAATGTGGCTCGATCCGCTGAAAACCGCACTTGGCGACCTGCTACGCGCATGATCCGTGGTAAAAACGTCACGCTCACGTAATAAAGCTGCAAAATAGGCCAGCTTTGTTTGACGTTCGCTGCACTGCACCACAGTCTCTGCGCATAAACGCTTGGGGGCTCGCGCATGCACATATTCGATCGTCGGTTGTTGATCGGCTCGCTCTTGGCCTCTTCTGCGATAGTGTCTTCCGCTCACGCTCAGACTGGCCCTGCCGTGGCACCGGCACCGGCCAAGCAGACCGCCCCTACCGCGCAGACCGCCGGCGAGTATGAAGGCGACATCGTCGTCACCGCGCAGAAGCGCGATCAGAACATCCAGAACGTCCCGATCAGCATCCAGGCGATCGGCACCAAGCGGCTCGACGATCTCAACATCTCGAACTTCAACCAATATACGCAGCTACTGCCGTCGGTATCGTTCCAGACGACGCAGCCAGGATCGACCGTCGTCTACATGCGCGGCGTCGCATCGGGCGGCGATGGCAATCATTCGGGCCCCCTGCCCTCGGTCGGCACCTACCTGGATGAGCAGCCGGTGACGACGATCGGCGGCACGCTCGACGTCCACATCTACGACATCGCCCGGATCGAGAGCCTCGCCGGGCCACAGGGCACGCTGTACGGCGCGTCGTCCGAAGCAGGCACGATCCGGATCATCACCAACAAGCCCGACACGAGCGACTTTTACGGCCGCGTCGATGGCGAGGTGAACAGCGTCAAGTCGGGCGGGATCGGCAGCAAGGTCGAAGGCATGCTCAACATGCCGCTGTCGCAGTCCGCAGCGCTACGCGTGGTCGGCTTCTATCAGCGCGATGCGGGGTACATCGACAACGTCGCCGGGTGCCGCAGCTACCTTCCGGAACCGACCCCGACCTCGTGCACATCAGCGAATGGTGGCGTGGTCGTCGACAACGCCGCGTTCGTGAAGAAGAACTACAACGATACCGAGACCTATGGCGGCCGCGCGGCGCTGAAGGTCGATCTCGACAGCAACTGGACCGTGACGCCGACCGTTCTGTACCAGGAACAGCGCAACCACGGCACCTATGGCTACGACCCGAAGGTCGGCGATCTCGAAGTTCAGCATTTCTTCCCCGAGTTCCGCCGCGACCGGTTCATCCAGGGCGCGCTGACGATCGAGGGCAAGGTCGGCAACTGGGACGTCACCTATGCCGGCGCGTATCTCGACCGGAAGACGTACACGTCGAGCGACTATACCGATTACGCCGAAGCCTATGACTCGGCTTATTCGTCGGTCGGCGGGCTCGCTGGCTATTTCTATTATCAGGACAATGCCGGCCGGACGATCGATCCGCGGCAGAAGATCATCGGCACCGATCATTTCAAGAAGACCAGCCAGGAACTGCGCGTCGCATCGCCGGTCGAGGACCGGTTCCGGATCGTCGCCGGCGCCTTCTATCAGCGCCAGACCAACGCGATCTTCCAGGATTATCAGATCGCCAATCTCGGCACCGCGGTATCCGTCAACGGATCGCCCGGCACGCTGTGGCTGACCAAGCAGGAGCGCGTCGACAAGGATTACGCGATGTTCGGCGAGGCGAGCTTCGACATCCTGCCGAACCTGACCGCGACCGCGGGTGGCCGCGCGTATATCTACGACAATTCGCTGATCGGCTTCTACGGGTTCGGGCGTAATCCTGCGGTCGATCCGGACGATGGCCGGCCCTACACCGCGACGCCGTTCAACGCGGCGGGCAGCAGCCTGACGGGCGTTGCGGGCTGTTATCTGGCCAACGGCCAGACCCTCCGCGAGGCGTATAGGAGCGGCGGCGATACCTCCACGCTGCTGCCGGCGGCGGTGGCCGGATCGCCCTGCACCAATCTCGCGACCTACACGACCACCGGATTGGTCCCCAAGAAGACGCAGGGACAAGGCGCCACGTATCGCTTCAACCTGACCTTCAAGCCAAGTGACAAGGTACTGGCCTATGCCACCTTCTCGCGCGGTTTCCGGCCGGGCGGGATCAACCGTCGCGGCGACGTTGCGCCGTATGACGCGGATTTCCTGACCAATTACGAGCTGGGCCTGAAGACGACGCTGTTCGATCGGCTACGCTTCAATGCCGCAATCTACCAGCAGGCGTGGGACAAGTTCCAGTTCTCGTTCCTGGGGCTGAACAGCTTCACGATCATCCAGAACGGACCGAACGCTCGGATCAGGGGCGCGGAGGCGGACGCGAACTTCTCCACGGGCGGCCTGTCGCTGACCGCGGCAGCGTCCTACACCGATGCGAAGACGCGCAACGACTTGTGCGCCACGCAGACCTGTAGCGGCACTGGCCTCGACGTACTTGCGCCGAAGGGCACGCGCTTGCCGATCACGCCACGCTTCAAGGCAAGCGGGACGGCGCGCTACAGCGTCCCGGTCGGCACGGCGAAGGCGTATATTCAAGGGCTCGTCGCGCACCAAAGTTCGGCAGCAGCGGATATCCGACTGGCGCAGACGGCGAGCTTCGGCCGACTCAAGGCGTACACGACCGCCAATGCGTCGATCGGCGCGGACCTGTCCGGCTACACGCTAGAGTTGTTCGTCCAGAATCTGTGGGACGAACGCGCGCAATTGTCGCGGTTCCAGCAGTGCGGGACGTGTTCGCAGCGCACCTACATCGTCAGCAGTACGCCGCGGACGATCGGCCTGCGCGCGGGAGCGAAGTTCTAGGAATTGGTTCGTCGCGATCCTCCCCCGCAAAGGGGAGGATAAGAATTCTCCGAGGAAAGATGATGATGACGTCCAAGCTCAAGCTTCTACTAGCCTGCACCGCCGCAATGGTCGGCATCCCGGCCTCCTCGCAGACTCCAGCCGCCACCAACGGTCTCGAAATCGCGAAGAAGATGATCGCGTTTCGCAGCGTGCGTGGTCCCGGCAACCAGACCCCGCAGCTCGCCGCCTATCTGAAGCAGACATTGGTCGCGGGCGGCTTTGCGGCTGCAGACGTCACGATCACCCCTGTCGACGACACCGCCTATCTGATCGCAACGTGGAACGGCAGCGATCCGGCGCTGAAGCCGATCGTCGTCTCCGGACATATCGACGTCGTCGAGGCCAAGCCCGCCGACTGGCAGCGCGATCCGTTCACCGCGGTGGTCGAGAACGGATATCTCTACGGCCGTGGCGCCACCGACATGAAGCTCGACGCAGCGCTCGCGATCGCGACGCTGCTCGACATGAAGAAGGCGGGCTACACGCCAAAGCGCGGCATCGTCCTCGCGCTGTCCGGCGACGAAGAAACGGTGATGAAGACCTCGTCGCTGATCGCCGAAAAGCTCAAGGCCAGCGAGATGGCGCTCAACATCGACGGCGGCGGCGGACTGTACGACGAGGCCGGCAAACCCGAGTATTTCACGATCGGCGCCGCCGAAAAGACCTATGCCGACTTCCAGCTCGAGGTGACGAACCCCGGCGGACACTCGTCCGCGCCGCGGAAGGTCAACGCGATCAACGAGCTTTCCGCCGCACTGGTCAAGATCGGCGCGTATCGCTTCACGCCACAGCTGTCGCCGATCACCAAAGGCTATTTCGAGGGCGTCGCACCGCGTCAGACCCCCGAACTCGGCGCCGCGATGCGCGCGTTCGTCGCCAATCCTGCCGACCAGAAGGCGATTGAAACGCTCGCCGCCAACACCGGCTATGTCGGCCAGATCGGCACGACCTGCGTCACGACTATGGTCAGTGGTGGCCACGCCCTGAACGCGCTGCCGCAGCGTGCGACCGCCAACATCAACTGCCGCATCTTTCCCGGCGTGAAACCCGAGACAGTGATGGCCGAACTCGCCAGGGTCGCCGCCGATCCGGGTGTGAAGTTCAGCGACGTCACCGAAGGATCGAACCCGACCGACGCCTCGCCGCTGCGCGCGGACCTGACCGGCCCAGTCAAGACGGCAATGGGCAAGATCCGTCCAGGCGTGCCGATCTTCCCGAGCATGTCGGCGGGTGCGAGCGATTCGATGTGGTATCGCTCGGTCGGCGTGCCGAGCTACGGCGTCAGCCCGATCTTCATCAAGCAATCGGACGACTTCAGCCACGGCCTCAACGAACGCACCCCGATCGACAACATTCCGCTCGCGATCACCTATTACCGCTCACTTTTCACCGATCTGACGAAATAGCGCACAGGGCACCGGGATCGGCCGTTGCGCTGCACGACCGATCCCATTTTTTAGCGTCGCAAGTTTGGCATGAATATACTTGAGAAGACCCGCCTGATCTTACGGGTTTCGACTTCCCAATCCGATCCTAATGGCATCGTTCGACTGTCGATTTTCGGCTGATTTGATTCGGTTCTGGTCTTTGCAGGACGCTGCCGCTCTGCAGTTTTAATTTATTGGTCGGCTTCTGCTGAGGGCTGTGTTGAAATCTCCACGAGTGCGGAGTTTCTAGTTGGCGCCCCGGACACGCGGTAAGGTTGCTTCGAGCGTCACCTAGCTGTTTGCAGCGGAGCCAGGTGTGAAACTAGCAGCCGGGAAAATGTGGTGGCGGGACACAATGGGCTCGCGCAACCTGGGATCTTGAGCGCGACGAGCGAAGCGGATTGCCCGAGCCCACGGAGGGTCTCGGGCGACTGGGTGCGGTACGACACCCGCACGACCCGGGCACCGGTGCTTGCGTCACGCAGGCGTTCGATTAGCAGCGCCCCGCCCGGCGGAACGTCGTTGGTGGCATAGCCCGGCGCTTTCAGATCGACCCGAAGCGCGGCGGCGAGCGCCGTGACGTTGGTGTCATGCCCCATGAACACCGTCAGCCGCGGTCCCGTCGAGGACAAGGCTGCCAGTACCTCGCGGCCGAGCACGGCGGCTTGATGCGCGGCCATATAGGACGGATGCGTGTACACGGCGAACAAGGCGGCATGCAGCGCGCCGAGCTGCTCGATAGTCGCAGGATTCGCGCGGCCCCAACCAACGCTCTCGCGTGGCAGGCCCTCGACCTCCTGCAGCAGCAGTACCTGCGCAATACCGGAGGCGGCGCGGATCGGCCCCGCCAGCACGAGATCGTGGCCATCGGCGCTTGCGCTGACCGCCGGCGTGCCAGCAGGGACGCATCCCCGCTCCACCGACGTACAGCCAAGCACCTGATCGAGTCGCGCTAGCGCAGCGCCGTGACGTCGGGCGAGTGCCGCCATGCCACCCGTCTCATGGTTGATGGATGCAATCGCTGCGCGCGCGTCGAAGGCCGTCGCCCGTGCACGCAACGGCTCGAAGATCGCGTCCGCGGTACCGAGCGGCTTGTGTTCGATGGCGAGATCGCAGCCGGGCGCAAGGCCCTCCGCATAGGCCTGCCCGCTCGCGATCGTCCGATCGGAACTGTTCGATCTGATCCGGACGACACCCGCCGGACACCCGTTTGGCGTCATCAACCCGCGCGCCGCGAGCAACCTTCGGTCGTACGCCGCCACCTGTTCGAGGGCCCGCACGCCATGCGGGGTGATCCGGCTTTCAGCCACAGGCCAAGCCGGCCACGGTGCACCGGTGCGGGTGTCCAACGGCACCTCGCCGTCAAGCGGCGCGCGGATGCCGTGGCGCATGACCAACACTGCCCGCTCGACCACCAAGACGCGCTTCGGCGCGGCGCTAGCGATCGAGCCGATCAGCAGCGCGGCGACGGCACACACGGTCCCGAAACCACGCAACTTCAAGTTGCACCTCAAGGTTGCAGGCTGCAACCGCCGGGCACACGCACCGGACTGCAGCGCGCCATCGCCTTGCCCGGCAACGTTACCGCGAAGCCGACGTGCAGCGGGTCGGGCGCGCCGGGGTAATAATCGGTGCTGACCGCCTGCGCGCCACTCGCCAGGGCGGCGTTCGCCTTGGCATAGTCGCGGCTGCGGGCTTCCACCGTGCCGGCGTCGGTGCGGGTGCGAACGATCACGCCCTCGCCGACCCAGCGCCGGATCCGTTCCCCATCGACCAGCGGGTCCTGGACGATCTGGATGGCGGATTCGGGCTGGTCGTCCGGGTACCAGCCGAACATCGCCCGGCCGGCCAGCGACGGGTGACCGTCGCGGTAGACGTCCGACACTGCCTTGCGCACGTCGAACAGTATGTAGATCCGCCCCCGTGCCGCTGCCAATGTCGGCCATCCCCGCGTATGTACCGCTTCGCGCAGACTCGCTGCCGTACCGCGCACCTCGTCCGGCGTGATCAGACGCCTACCCGGCAGCACGGATCGGATCTCGCCGTCGAGCGCATCGAGCAGCGTCTTGTCATCGAGCGGTATCGGGCTGCCGATCTCCGGCCGCCCCGACGGCGTGTCGGCGGCGTTGATGGTGATCATGACCGGCAGATGCCGCGGGTGTGCGCGCGACCAGCGGTTCACTTCGCCGAGGCACCGGACCAGAGTCACGCAGGTGCTCATGTAATCCACGTCGGGAATGTGGAAGACCTTGTACCCAGGCTTGAGCATTGCCGCGCGGTCGAAGCTCGTCGTTTCGCCGGCCGCCTTGGCCCACGCCTCGCCCTTGGGCGACGCATAGCGCCCGCCATCGGGGTCGGCGAAGATATCGATCTCGATCTGGCGCACCCCGCGGTCGAGTTGATGCGCGAGCGGCAGGTGGTAATAGTCCAGCCCCTCCGCCATCCGCGGCTCGGCGGCACGGATCTTCGCCATCACCGCCGTCGGAATCCGTGCCTTGAAGCTGTTGTGCGAGCCGACCACCTGAATGTCGTTCATCGCTCGCTGTGCCGTCGCGCCGGTCGAAACCAGCGCAGCGGCGGCGAGTAGCATCGACCTGAGCATCAGAACTGCGCCCGCACGCCGAACAGGATAGTGCGGCCGTAATTGTTGATCTCGCCGAACTGGATTTCCTTGTCGTTGTAGCTGTAGCTGTTGGCGTTGGCGATGTTGATCGCCTCGACGCTGAAGGTCAGCGCGTTCGTGGCGCGCACCGATATGTTGCCGTCCAGCGTACCGAATGCCGCGACGAAGGTCGGCACCTGCGTCGTGCTGCCGACGCCCGACAGATATTTGTCGCGCCACGTATAGGAGATACGCGCTGCCAGCGGCCCCTTGTCGTAGAAGCCGACGACGTTGAAGCTGTTCTTCGACAAGCCGATCAGCTGATCCTTGATCGGACGCGCACCCGCCGTGTAGTTCGCCTGCACCGACGTGTGGGTATAGGACGCCTGGACGCCGAGCCCGTCGAATGGCGCCGGCAGGAACGTGAAGACCTGATTGTACGCTGCTTCGGCACCATAGACCTTGGCGCTGCCGCCGTTGACCTGTGTGCTGAGCAGCACCGTGCCGCGGCCGGGGATCTCGACATTGATGTTCTGCGCGGTGATGTAGTCGTCCATCGCCTTGTAGAACAGCGCGCCGGTAAGCGATCCCGAGCGGTTGAAATACCATTCGAGCGACCCGTCATACTGGGTGGCAAGGAAGGGCTGCAGCGCAGGATTGCCGCCGCTAGCAGTCGCCTGATCGGTCGAGACAGTGATCTGCGGTGCGCTCTGCGTAACGTTCGGCCGCGTGAGCACGCGACTGGCGGCGAGACGCCCGACCAGATCGCGGGTCAGCTCGGCGCGTAGGTTGAAGCTCGGCAACCAGTTGCTGAACGTCTGCGGAAAACGTGCCGGCGTGACGACGTTACCGGCAGTCAGATTGCCGCTCGCCACCTGATCGGTGTGGACGTAGCGCACGCCGACATTGCCGGTGACAGCCACGCTGCCGACCGGAAACCCATAGTCCGCACGGACATAACCGCCTGCCGTCTTCTCCGTCACGACGTAAGAAGCGCGCAGGTCGCCCGCCGACAGCGGGCTGTTGGCGATCGCGTCGGTGAACAGCTTGTCGTAGAACACGCTGGTGATCGGCACGAGCCAGGTCCGCGGGATATTGCCGCCGACGCCCGACAGGAAATCGTCGAACGGGAGCTGCTCGAAGCCATTGGGTGCGAAACCGGTCAGCGACGTGTTCGCCGCCGGGTTCACCGTGAAGTCGCGACGACGATAATCGCGCTTGCGCCAGTGATATTCGCCGCCGGCCGCCAGTTTGGTGATGAGGCCATCCAGGTCGTGATCGACATCGAGCCGCCCGTAGGTGTCCCAGTCCTTGCTGTTCTTCGGCGCGATGTTGAACGGGTAGAGCGTGTAGTTGGCGGGATTCAGGACGTTGACCGGCGTGGAGATCGTCGGAGCCACCTTGTAGCCGCCCGACGAGTCATAGGTCAGCGGCGCGAAGAACTGGATACGGCTGCGCACCGTGCCCTCGGCGTAGCTGGGGTGATAGCTATGCGCGAACGACCAGTTGGCGTTGGCGACGACGTTCCAGCCCTCGGGCGTCCAGGCCTGCTTCAGCCCTACCGTGATCAGGTCGTGTCGGTTGAGGCTATATTCGCGCGTGCCCATGAAGCGCACGTCGTTGATCGTCGCCGCGACAACGCTATTGCCGTCGAGCTTGACCGAACCGGGCACCAGCACCGGTTTGTGACCGGCAACGCTGGCGTCGTCGGGATAGATGTCGAGGCCATATTCGTCATAGGCGATGTCGAGCCGCGTCGCGAGCACGTCGAGCGTCGTCTCCAGCTCCGGGCTGGGCTTCCACTGCGCCGAGATCATGCCCGACAGCCGCTTGCGATCCTCGGTCTCCACGGTCGGGCGAGTGCGCCCCGGCGTGTAGAACCCCTTCCCCAGCGCCGACGCGAACTTATCGAGATACCAGCCGGTGTTGTAGGAGCGGTCGTTACGGACCTCCTTCCCCCAATATTGCGCGCCGGCGAGAATGCCGAACGTACCGTCGTCGGTCTTAGCGCTGATCAACGCGGTGGCGTTGGGCTTCACCTTGTCGGTCAGCGTCGTGTAGGTGCCGCGCAGGTTCAGCGTGGTCTTGTTGCCGACGTCGAGCGGGCGGAAGGTCTTCACGTCAATATTGCCGCCCAGCGCACCCTCCGTCATGTCCGACGTCGGCGTCTTGACCACGTCGATCTGCGACACGAACTCGGCCGGCAGCATCTCGAAGCGGAACTGACGACCGTTGGCGCCGCCATTCTCGATCAGATCATTGATCGCCACCGGGCGCCCGTTGAGCAGCGTGCTCTGGAACTGCGGCCCGAGACCACGGACGCTGACGTACAGCCCCTCGCCGCGAGGGCGCGTGATGGTGACGCCTGGAATGAGCTGGAGTGCTTCCGCCACGTTCTGCGCGGGAAACTTGCCGATGTCGGTCGCGTTGATCGCGTCCACGCCGTAGCCTGCCTGCCGCTTGGTCTCGGTCGCCGCGGCGAGGCTTCGCGCGTAGGAACCGGTAACGACGATATCCCCTGTGGCGTCGGCTTCGGGATTTCCCGCGGTATCAGCGGCGCGGGTTTGCTCCGTGTCGGACGCGCTAGCGCTGGTCTGCGCGCTAGCCGATTGCGTTGCGCCCAGAGCCGCAAGCGTAAGCGGCAGCGTCGCCCAAAGCAGGCGCGAATGATGCAACATGTCGAGTATTCTCCCCCCGGACCGACCGGTCCGACCCAGCGGTGCATTAAAACGCGCATGTTGCGGGCTGGCGGCACTAAAGTTTCACTGCCGTTACGGTTCTATTTCGGGCACGTTGCATGGCAATTTTAAAGGCGCCTGAGGACACCGAGGCCGCCCACCCGACGACGTGGTCACGAGGGTTTAATTAGAACGCTTCTTTCGAATAGTACGGCGTTGCGTTCTGCTGCGTTGTCTCAAGCACTTTGCCGGTGAGTACCAGACCAGATGCGCTGTGCGTGATCTGAACCATTAGCGGCCATCCAGAACGGCCTGCCCGCCTCCCGACTTCCGCCATTCGTTCATTAGATGCTGAATAAATCCACGACGCTGGTCGGCGCGTCCGATCCGAAGAAGCGGGACAGGTTTCTCGCACTGAGCTGTGCAATCGGTTGGCTCCGTGCGAACAGGTCATGCTCGTAAATGGCTAGGGCCCTTTCGTTATCGCCGTGATGGTCGATCAATGCACGCGCGAGTTCCGCTCCATCGAACATTGCCAGATTGGCGCCTTCCCCCGCGAACGGCGACATGAGGTGCGCGGCGTCGCCCAGCAGCGTCGCGCCTTTTACGCGGGGCCAGGTCAGCAAAGGCGGCAACGCGTAGATGGGGCGCACAACCGGGACCTTCTCCCCGTCGGTGATCAGGGCACGTAGCGATCGCGACCAGCCGTCGAACAAGACCTCGATTTGGGCGGCCGTGATCGGCAGGGCTATGGCCAGCCACTTCTCGGGCTGACTGACAGCTACATAGGTGTGGATGCTGCCGTCGGCGTTACGGTGCGCGAGGATGCCTTGGCCGGGCGCCACCGCCATCAACGTGCCCGACCCGATCACCGCCGCGGCGGGGGCCGCGCGCGGATCGTCCGCGTCGAAGTGAAGCTCGACAAAGCAGGTGCCGGTATAGGCGGGCTGGGCGTCGGTCACGAGTGGGCGTACGCGCGACCAGGCACCATCGGCCCCGATCAGCAGTATCGTTTCGACCACGGAGCCGTCGGTGAATGCGACCGTGTGGCGACCACGTCCCACAGCCTGCACCGACGCGACCTTGCGGCCCCACTGCACGATCTCTGACGGCAAGGCATTCAGCAGCAACCGGCGTAGGTCACCGCGGTCCACCTCGGGGCGAGCGGTGGCGGCATTGCCCGGTCGATCGAGCAACACCGTGCCATGCCGGTCGACGACCCGCTTGGCATCCTCGCCCGGCCGGACTAGCTTCAGGAATGCATGGTACAGTCCGAGCGTATGCAGTGCCTGCTGACCGCTGTGTTCGTGCAGGTCGAGCAGGCCACCCTGGGCCCGCTCGTCCGGCGACGGCTCGCCGTCATAGACGACGACCCCGATGCCGCTGCGATGCAAGGCGCCGGCGAGCACCAAGCCGCCCAGGCCCGCGCCAATGATGGTAACGTCTTCTCGCATTTGTCCGCGCTCCTAGCCGGCGCAGGTCAAGCCTGCGTTGCCGTTGATGGAGCCGCTAGCCAGCTATCAGCCGGCGTGTGCGCGATGGGGGTGTTGACCACGCCATCGTTTTTCGCAGCACGGGCTGTCTATGATAAGATGGTTTGTCACGCAACATCGAGGCCGCGTGACGCTCTGCCCATTTCCCGACGTTCGGCTGCACTACCCGACGTTTCTACGTCGACGCTCCTTCACTTCGTAATATGATCACCTTGCCTCGGCATGTCGAAGATCTGACTCGAACACCCCGGTTGAAAGTGTGGGCCTTTTGATTGAGGTCATCATAAGATTCACATTTTCCTCGGCGCTGTCACATGAATCGTACACTGTATGCCTACGCGTTGGTTGTCGGCCTTATATGGGACGCATCGCGATAGCTTTGGGGTAGCAGAATGGCGATTGGTCGAAGAGCCTTCCTAATCGGTGCATCGGGCGCCGCTGCTACGCCACCAGGGGCAGCCAGCACTTTACGGCGTTCGGTTACGCGTGGCTCGATCATGGACGTCGAACACGTCGTGATCCTGATGCAGGAGAACCGGTCGTTCGATCATTATTTCGGCACGCTGCGCGGCGTACGCGGTTTTGCGGATCCACGGCCGGTGACGTTGCCCGGCGGTAGATCGGTCTGGGCGCAACGCGGTGCCGACCGCGATGGCGGGCGGATCACCTGGCCTTTCCGGCTCGATTACAACAGCAGCAACGCGCGCTGTTTCACCGGGCTCGATCATAGCTGGAAGGACAGCCAGGCGCGCTGGCGCAACTGGGACGTCTGGGCGGAGCAGAAGGGCCCGCTGACCATGGCGCACCTGACCCGCGCCGACATCCCGTATTACCATGCGCTGGCGGACCAGTTCACGATCTGCGACGGCTATCATTGCTCGCTGCAAGGCCCGACCGGCCCCAACCGGCTTTATCATTTCAGCGGCACGAACGGCTTGAGCGTCGGGCAGGAAGGCGCTTATTGCGTCACCAACGGCGGTACCGATGGCAATCCCGGCGCCGACATGGCCAAGGACGACGCGACGCAGGGCCTGCCTTGGCGCACCTATGCCGGCCGGCTCGAGGAGGCGGGCGTTCCCTGGCGCGTGTACCAGGAGCTCGCCAATTATTCCGACAATCCGCTCGGTTATTTCAGCGAGTTCCGAAAGCTGGACCGGTCTTCGCCGCATTATCGGCGTGGGCGGTCCTATGTCGACTGGATCGACGGCGTTGCGCCCGAGGATCCAGAAAAGACGCAGGCCAAACACCTGATCGCCGCGTTTACCGCGGACGTCGCCGCGGACCGGCTTCCGGCGGTGTCGTGGATCGTGCCGATGATGCAGATGAGCGAGCATCCCGACGCGCCCGTGCCGTTCGGCGAGGTGCTGATCAGCAGCGTGGTCGCGGCGCTCGCGTCCAATCCGAAGGTCTGGGCGAAGACCGCGCTGATCCTCAACTACGACGAGAACGACGGCTTCTTCGATCACGTTCCAGCTCCCGTCCCCGCGATCGCACCGCGCTACGGTGCGAGCAACGTTGACGTCCGCAGCGAGACCTATCAGGGCGAGCCGGTCGGCCTGGGGCCACGCGTGCCGATGACCGTGATCTCACCGTGGACGCGCGGCGGATGGGTCAATTCGCAGCTGTTCGACCATACGTCGGTGCTGCGGTTCCTGGAGAAGCGCTTCGGCGTTGCCGAGCCGAACATCTCGCCGTGGCGGCGCGCGGTGTGCGGCGACCTCACCTCGATCTTCGACTTCGACGTGCCGCACAGCGCACGCCTCGACACGCGCTGGGCGGCGGCGCTTCCGTCGGTCGCCGGCTATGTCGAGGAAACCGAGCGACTTTGCGCGACTGCACCTGCCCCGATCATTGCCAAGGGGGAAGGCGTACCCGTGCAGGAACCCGGCACCCGGCTGGCGCGTGCGCTGCCGTACCGCTTCGCCGTCGAGCCCGTCTGGGGGGGCGCGGCGCTCACGCTCAATTTCGTGAACCAGGGCCCGGTCGGGATCGTCTTCGGCGTGCAGGACGAGGTAAATTTCCCCGGTTGGCGCTACTTCACCGTCGCGGCGAACTCTCGTCTGAGCGAAGCGTGGCCGATCCGTGCGGACCAGCCGCACGCGCTGGTCGTTCGGGGGCCAAACGGGTTCCAGCGCGACTATCGCGGGCAGGCGGGGAGCGCAGGGATCGAGGCAGTGGCGCTATGGCGTGAAGACGGCACGGCCGGCATTTTGCAGCTCCGCAACCGCGGCAGCGCGCCGGTGACGATGGCGCTGCATTGCGCGCATAGCGGCAAGCGACGCGAGATCGCGGTCGCTGCCGACGGCACGGCTAAGGTCCCGATCGCTTCGGCCGATCATCGCTGGTACGACCTGTTGCTGACCTCAGCGAATGGCGTGCGGCTACGCCTGGCGGGGCATGTCGAGACTGGGCGGTCCGGCATCAGCGAGCCCGCTGCGGCGTTTCCGCACCCCGCCTGAGCCGCTCCTACTGTCATGGCCGTGTCGCGAAGCCTGCCTAGTTGCGGCGCTTGGCGGGGGCGGACGCAATGCAAAGAGACGGCTCGGTAGAAGGCGAGCGCTTGCTGAGCGCGGGCTTTCTGTCGCTCGCGACGATGGAATTTCTCGAACGCTTCGCCGTCTCCGGCGTGAAGTCGCTCCTGGTGCTGATCTTCCTGGACCGGGTGCTCGTCGGCGACGTGTCGCGCGTCGTCGGCGTGACTGCCTTCAGCGAGACCAGCGCGGCGATGTTCGGGCCCTTGTCCGCCACCGGACTTGCCTCGCAGCTATACGGCTATGCCAATGCGCTGATCTATTTGGCGATACCGGTCGGCGGGCTGATCGGCGATGTGATCCGAAACCGGCGCGTGATGGTCGCGGCGGGCGGTATCGGCATGCTGCTCGGCCTGACGTTGATGCTCGGCGATCCGACATTCCTCCTCGGGCTGGTTCCCTTCGCGATCGGCGCGGGGGTGTTGAAGGGCAATCTGTCGGCACAGCTGGGCGCGCTGTTCCAGGACGAGGCTCAGCGCCGACGGGGCTACGCGGTCTATCTCGGCTTTCTCAACGCCGGAGTGATCTGTGGGCCGCTGGTCTGCGGAGCGCTCGCCGCGTTCGCCGGTCAGGACTATGCGATCGCCGCAGCGGCCGCCGCCGTCGCGCTGGGTCTGGCGATCTACGCGGTGACCGGCCGTGCGGCGCCAGCAGCCCCTCCCGCGGACTTGGCGGCGTCAACACCCGACCCGGCTCGATCGACTGCGCTGCTCGTCGTTGCCTTGGCCGCCGTGTACCTCTGCTATTCGGCCTATGATCAGCTCGGCAACATCTTCCTGGTCTGGGCGCGGACGCGAGCCGACCGGCATGTCCTGGGCTGGACCATGCCGGTGGCGTGGTTCCTGTCGCTAGACGGCGTCTTCACGCTGGCGCTGATCACGGTGTCGCAGGTCGCGTCGCGAGCGCTGCAACGGCGGGGCATCCGGATCGGCGCGGTGACGCAGATATTCCTCGGCGGAATGCTGTGTTCGGCGGGCTATCTCGTCCTTGCGCTGGGCGACGCGACCAGTGGTGGCGCACCGCTCGCGCTACCCTGGACGCTGGCCTATCTGGTCCTCATCGATGGGGCGATCGTGCTGATTTGGCCGTCTGCGCTGAGCCTGATCGCGGGCAGCGCGCCGCGTCATCTCGTCGGCTTCTGGATGGGACTGTTCTACCTTCACGGCGTTTTCGCGAGCCTGTGGGCCGGGTTCAGCGGCGTCTTCTATGAGCGGATCGCGAGCCCGCAATTCTGGTTGCTCCACGCCGCCGTCGCAGCCGCCGGCGCGCTCCTGATCGTCGTCGCCGCACCGGCGCTGATCCGCGCCGGGCGGCGGCGTCAGGCGATCACCACCTCGGCATGCGCGAAGGCGCGGGCATAGTCGTCCTCCAGCGGCTTGTCGGTCACCAATATGCCGACATCGGTCAACGCCGCCGTCTGGATCAGCGCATACCGCCCGAACTTCGATGAATCCGCCGCGAGCAGCACCTGCTTCGACGTCGCATAGGCGATACGGCTCATCGCCGCCTCTCCGGGATGAAAGTCCATCAGCCCGCGCTCCAGACTGATGCCGCCGACCGACAGGATCGCCAGGTGCGGCGTGAAACCGCGGACATATTCCTGCGCGACATGATCGGAGAATGCGCGGTAATCATAATCCATCTGACCGCCGGCGAGGAACAGGCGGTTATTGTTGATCCCGCCAAGATCGCTCGCGACGCGCAGCGAGTTGGTGATGACGGTCAACGAGCGCCGGTCCGCCAGGTGCCGCGCGATGAAGCAGCTCGTCGTACCGGAGTCGATGAACACGATCGCGCCGTCCTGCACGAACTCGGCCGCCGCGCGTGCGACACGGATCTTCGCGTCGGCATTCTCCTCCATGCGCTGGTGGAGCGGCCCCTCGTGCACAGGCGTCGTCATCCGCGCGCCGCCATGCTCGCGAATGATGACGCCGTGATCCTCGAGTGCGCGCAGTTCGCGGCGGATCGTCTCGTCCGAGACCGCGAGATCGGCGGCCAGCGCGGTTACCGACAGGGTTCGGCCGCCGCGCAACCGCGCCATGATCTCGCTCTGCCGCTGTGATCGTTTCTCTATCGTCCCCTCCATCAAGGTCTTCGTCGGTGAACCCGCGTGGGCGAGACATGCTCCATGCCTCGCTCCACGCGCAAGCGATGCCTAGAAGCCCACCACTGCCGTCAACCGCACCGAGCGCGGCGTCTGGTAATTCACCGGTGCGCGATAATCGGAGTTGGCCGATCCGTCACTCAACTCACCGAAATTGTTGAACGACGTGACCGCCGAACTGGCGAACAGGTTGAACACGTCGAGCCGGAGCGACGCCTGGAGATGGGGGATCGGCAGGTGGACGACTGCGCTGACGTCGACCTGCGCCAACCAGTCGCCGGTGAACGCCGTACCGCGTGGGATCAGCTCGCCTTGGCAGTAATAGCCGTAGCCGTGATAGGTGTTCGCATAGGCATCCACCGCCAGCGGCACCGCGCCGATGCAGCTGTAATGCGGGGCCGATTGCACGAGCATGTTGGCGCCGAGATCCAGAGCCTCGAACAGCCGGTAGCTGCCATAAGCCTTGAAGCTGTGGCGCCGATCGTTGGGCAGATACCCGTAAGCCCCGTTGACGAAACCTGGCGAGTCGAAGTCCGCGGTGCGATTGATCGCGAGCTGTCCGTTCTCCGATCGCACGCCGCCTTCGTAATTCCCCTTGTCGAACGCGAGCGTGTAGGACGCGGACAGGCTCCACTTCTCGTCGAAGCTGCGATCGAAGGTCAGCGTCAGCGCGTTGTAGTTGCGGCTCGGTGCGGGATAGCCGAGATCGTCCTTCTTCAGCGTCACGGTCGGGGTCGAGCCGTCAGGCAGCTTGTTGATCTGCGTCGTGATGTCCTTGCCCGGGTTGCCGATGACGAACTGGCTGCCACCCGGATACGCCGACAGACAGGCCGCTGCGGTGAAGCCCTTGCCGACGCAATAGGCGCGCGCGCCAGCGTCGATCGAGACGTCCTCGATCACGTTGGTCAGTTCGCGGTGCGTGAAATAGGCTCCGATCCGGATGCGATCGCTGAACTGGTGCTCCGCGCCGATGATGAACTCCCGATCCGACTGGGGCTTGATGTTACTCGCGATCGCGCCCGCCGGGTTGAACGCCGAGCCGTCCGCCGAGACTTCGCAATTCTTGATGCCGGTGTCGGGGCAGTTCGTGGTGTTGACGACCGACAGAAGCGGGGTGCCGGCGACGGGAACGCTGCCCGCGCCGCTGACGCCGTTGAACAGATTGTAGCGCGTGTACGTGACCAGGCTGCCTGCGACGTTCAGGTTGATGTCCCCCGCCATCGGCAGGAAGTATTTGGAATAGGATCCGAAGATCTTGGTGCGCCCGTCGCCGACCGGATCGAACGCGGCCCCGAGGCGCGGCGCCCATTGGTTGCCCGATTTGAAGAACGACTTCCCGTTCACGCCCTGGTTGCTGAAGCGATCGTTGCGCACGCCGAGATCGAGGCGCAGTCGGTTATCGAGCAGCGACCATTGGTCCTGCAAATAAAAGGCTTCGTTGCGGACATGTGCGACGCCGCTCTGCTCGTAGACGCGCGTCGTGTAGTATTGCGTGCCGATCGGAGCACCGATCCTCGCGGCGGACTGCGCCGTGACGTTGAAGATCTTGTATGCGCCGCCGCCGATAGTTTCGAAGGTTTGCGACTGAGTGTTCTTCTCATGGTCATAGCCGAAGCGCACATGGTGTGCGCCAAGCAACTGAAACTGGAGATCGGCATCGACGCGGTAGAATTCGC
Source organism: Sphingomonas sp. PAMC26645 (assembly GCF_004795835.1). Taxonomy (NCBI): domain Bacteria; kingdom Pseudomonadati; phylum Pseudomonadota; class Alphaproteobacteria; order Sphingomonadales; family Sphingomonadaceae; genus Sphingomonas; species Sphingomonas sp. PAMC26645. The sequence goes on along the minus strand of NZ_CP039249.1, from coordinate 814,372 downwards.
GCTCGTTGTCGGTGCTGCTGAACGCGTCCGTCACCTTGTTGGCGCCGATCTGGATACCGGCCGGGTCGGTGCGGTAATCGATGACCTGCGGGTTGGTCACGTCGAGCGGGACGTTGCCCGAGCGAAGCTTGTTCACGCCGTATGCACCCGACAGCGTCAGCCACGGTGTGAAGGTGCCGGTATAACGACCGACATAGTTGATCCCGCCCGCCCGCGCGTTGGTGCCGCCGGTCTTGCCGCCGAGACTATGGTCGGTGCGATCCCAGTCGTAGCTGCGGTTGCGCGTCTCGTTCGTGGTGTCGAAATAGGTGAATTCGAAATGGTGGTCGCCATTGATGTAGCCGTCGACCTTGCCACCCCAGAACGGGCTCGTGTTCGCCACGCCCGTCGCGTTGTTCTGGTTGGCCTGCGGCGTCAGCGTCCGGATCTCGCGCATGTTGTAGAGGCCATAGACGAACAGATGGTCCCTGATGATCGGGCCGCTCGCCTGGAACACCAGTTCTTTCCGGCTTGCGGTCGCGTGGCGGTAGTCGACGGTGCGGGTCGACGGCGCGCTGCCGCGAAGATCGTTGGGCTCCCATATGCCGGTGACGCTCGCATGATAGTCGTTGGTGCCGGACTTGGTCGTGGCGACGACATAGCCGCCGGTCGCGCGACCGAACTCCGCGGGTGCGCCGCCGGTCTTCACTTCGACCGTCTGGTAGAAGTCGAACGGTACTTCGGCCGGCTGTCCGCCTGACACGAAATCGGTCACGTTCAAGCCGTTGATGTAGAACGCGTTCTCGGTGAACGCCGCGCCGCCGATCGATACCTGGTTGGAGAAGCCGCCATTCGACGGCGACGAGCCCTGAACCGCGCCGGGAGTCAGCAACATCACGTCGCGCAAGGTGCGCCCGATCGGTACGCGCGTCGTCAGCGAGCCGAGATTGATCGTGCTGCCGACCGTAGTATCCTGAAAGTCGGCCGTACGCTGGCGGGTGCCGACGACGACGATGTCGCCGCTCTGCTCGGCTGGAACCAGGCGGAAGCTGTTGGCACCGCCGGATTCGCGGGTCAGCGGAATTCCGCGTTCGTCATAGGTTGCGAAGCCCGGCGCGGTGATGGCGACGTCGTAATTGCCGGGCGGAAGCTGCGGGATGGTGTAGCTGCCCGTCGAGTCCGTCGCGGCAACGCGGCTGACGCCTCGGTCCGATGAGGTGATCTTGACCTGCGCCCCGACGATCGCGGTCCCGTCCTGCCCTGTCACGCGACCGGACGCGGCGATGTTCGTATAGTCCTGGGCTTCGACCGATGTCGCCCCGATCATCAAGGCCGGGGCGGTGGAGCCGAGCATTAACAGCGCGCGCAGAACTGCGCGCGACGAAAGTCGCATGGAACGAAGCATCGAAACCCCTTTTAAGAGCGCGGCATGCACAGCCGCTGCACTAAAAGACGTCCTATCTTCGTCATGTGGATGTTCTGTGACACATCCACAGAATATCAACTTTTATCGAAGCCAAATTTAGTTGCGAAGTCGGAGGTCGCGCCTGCTATCTGGGTTCACCTTGAGACCCATTCCCGGTCGCTCGGGGGCTCGTCCCCACATCTCAACTTCAGACACTCATGCACAATCCGTTTTGGCAGTCATCGCTAACGTTCGAATTGCCCTCTGACGTGTACATTTTACATGCAGCCAAGCGTCGAGGTGACCCGCGCCACCTCAACGCCACCCAAGCGCTGGCGCGACGTGGGTCAGGACGGACTCGAGTACATGCGCGTTGTAGTCGACGCCGAGTTGGTTCGGCACAGTAAGCAGCACCGTATCGGCTTCGGCAATGCCTTCGTCGGCGCGGAGCTGTTCGATCAACTGGTCTGGCTCAGCCGCATAGGACCGGCCGAACACGGCCCGCATGTTGTCGATCACGCCGATCTGGTCGCTGCTCTCACCACGCCCGAAATAAGCGCGGTCGCGATCGTTCATCAGCGCGAAGATCGAGCGCGATACCGATACGCGCGGCTCCCAGTCATGCCCCGCATCCTTCCACGCCTGACGATAGAGCCGGATCTGCTTGGCTTGCTGGACGTGGAGCGGTTCGCCGCTCTCGTCCGCCTTCAGCGTCGAGCTTTGCAGGTTCATGCCGTTTTGCGCGGCCCAGACCGCGGTGGCGTTCGACGATGAGCCCCACCAGATGCGCCGCCGTAAGCCTGGCGCATGCGGTTCGAGACGCAACAACCCTGGTGGATTGGGAAACATCGGGTTTGGGCTCGGCTGCGCGAACCCCTCGCCCTTGAGCAGATTGAGCAGCACCTCGGCATGCCGGCGGCCCATGTCGGCGTCGGTTTCGCCCTCGGCGGGTGCGTAGCCGAAGTGACGCCACCCTTCGACCACCTGCTCGGGCGAACCGCGGCTGATCCCAAGCTGCAAGCGGCCACCGCTGATCAGGTCGGCCGAACCCGCATCCTCCGCCATGTAGAACGGGTTCTCGTAGCGCATGTCGATTACGCCGGTGCCGATCTCGATCCGGCTGGTCCTGGCGCCGACCGCGGCCAGCAGCGGGAAGGGCGATGCGAGTTGCTGGGCAAAATGATGCACGCGGAAGTACGCGCCTTCGGCGCCCAATTCCTCGGCAGCAACGGCCAGGTCGATCGACTGCAGCAACACGTCCGAGGCGGACCGCGTCGCGGATTGGGCCGATGATGACCAATGACCGAACGAAAGGAACCCGATCTTCTTCATGGCGCAATCCTGATGTTCATCGCCGTCAAGGCTGTCGCGGCGAGCTGACTTCGTATCGTTTAGATAGGGTGTCGATGACGCCGCGTCGCGACAACGACGAGAAACGGAGCTATTCTGGTTTGGCGGCGACGAGCGACCACGCTGCGTGACCATCCCCGCTCATTTGCCGTACGCGGGGTCCATCACGGCAGACACACGCGCGCCGCCATCGGCAGGTTACTGCGAGCCGTGCAAGGCCAGACCGGCCGCGCGCATCGAACAGAGACGTTCGGGCGAGGACACCGACAAGCTGTCCCACGCGAACGCGGAGCGGGATGCCGCGCCATAGGACCAGATGTGCTGCGCGACGATTATCATCTCCTCATGCGTGGGCGCCCTCCCCTCGCCCATGCAATCGATCACGGCATCCACGAACAAGGGACTGGTCGATCGCGACATGCTGAGGCACCTCAATGGGACTGAGACCCGATGTAGGCCTCGCGGGCTTCACCAACATGGCCGGCCACCCGATACGCGGCAGACGGAACGGTGCGCGAGCCAGACAGCGCGACCGCTGTATCTCCCCAAGCCGCATCGGCGTATAATGCGTTGTCGCCATCACCCTTGCCGCGAGCACGGTGACGATAGAGAGCTGGGATCAGCTTCCGCCCGCAGTGCCGAGTGCCTGCCATGCCAAACGTTCAAGATTACGACCTCGCCTATAGCAAGAAGCGCGAACAAGCCGAGCGGCAGGCGTCGGCCTTGGCGAACGACAGGTGCGCCAAAGCCGTCCATCGATCCTTGGCGCTGCTCTATGGCGATCGTGTCATCTCTGCCCGGCGCGCGATCAATGCCAGCGGTTTAAAGTCATAGCGAAAGCGTTTGGCACGCGCGGAGGCTCGAAGCCGGCATCGATATTACGAGCCTTGCGTTTCATTTGCAGGCAATGTTGCACGGAGGCTTCGTCGTCACGCCGGCTGCCGGCTACCGGCAAGCCGCCCGCTATATCGTGCAACACTGGCGCGATATGCGATACTAATGTGCGAAGGAGACGAGCGATGAGCAATAGCCGCGAACTCAGCGTCGAGCGACGCATCGCCGCCCCTGTGGACGCGGTCTGGCGGACTATGACGAACCGCTTCGAGGAGTGGTTCTGTCCGCGACCTTGGCGCGCAGAAGCACGCGATATCGCGTGGCGCCCAGGCGGTCGCAGTCTGGTGGTTATGCATGGACCCAATGGCGAGGAGATGCCCAACGAAGGCGTGGTCCTCGACTATGAGCCAAACCGCCGCTTCGTGTTCACCGACGCCTTCACGGCCGGCTGGAAGCCGAGCGGCCCGTTCATGGTCGGCCTGTTCGAGATCGCGCCGGACGGGGACGGCACCCTCTTCACCGCCACGGCGCGCCACTGGACCGACGAGGCGCTGGAGCAGCATCGCTCGATGGGCTTTGAAGGCGGCTGGGGCGCGATGGCTGATCAACTCAAGACGCTCGCCGAGGGAGGCACGTTGTAACCGCCGCCTCTATGGAGTTGCTTTCTCCGGCCTGAAGACCGTCGGGCATCAATCGCCCGATACTGACATTCCCGCCAGAAGCGGCGCGTAGGCGGCAAGCCTGCGGGAGACGTGGTCCGTGAACAGCCGGACGCGCTTCGTCTTGCGCGTGTCCCCCTGCGTCAGGACCCAGAGCGTTCCGTACAGGTGGAGGTCGGTGCCCGGCACTCTTTCGAGCAGCGGGTCCGCATCGCCGACAAAGCATGGCAGCGTCGTGATGCCGAGCCCTTGCCGGACGGCAGCGATCTCCGCGCCTGCGTCGGTGACCCTGAAGGGAACCGCAATGGTACGGACATCGCCTTCGCTCGCCCAATCCGGAATGCCGTGCGTGCTGATGACGATCCAGCGGAGGGGATCGGACGCGCCCGCGCGCTTGGTATCGGACGCGCCCGCGCGCCATGCAGCCAGCCGATCGCGGGCGATGTAGACGCCGCCGAACAGCTCCGGTCCCTTCAATCCGTGCAGATTGAGCGGCAGGGTCTTGCGGTCGTAGACGACGCGGATCGCGACGTCGGCCTCCCGATTGGTCAAATTCGCGAGGTCGCCGGAGGACTGGATTTCCATTTCGATGTCCGGATGCCGGCGCGCGAAATCGGCGAAATCCGGCAACAGAAGGTGCGTCGCGAGGATCGGGGTCAGCGTCACTCGCAGGAGCCCGCGCACGCTCTGGTCGCGCCCGAAGACCCTCGTCTCCAGTTGGTGCGACGAGGATTCCATTTGCAGCGCGAATTCGAGAACCTCCTCGCCCGCCGTCGTCAGACGGTAGCCCGAGGGCAGTTTCTCGAACATCTGCGCGCCGAGCCGCTGTTCGAGGTTCGCGATACGTCGCAGCACGGTCGCGTGGTTCACCGCGAGACGCTTGGCGGCCGCGCGCACCGACCCCTCGCGCGCGGCGGCCAGAAAGTAGCGAACGTCGTCCCAGTCGATCATGGTGCATTCCCGCGCCGCAAGCTGCACGCTCATCATAGCACGAGGAGGCGGGATTAGCGCACGACGCGTCCCGTGGATCGTTTCCGCACCACCGATGTGCAAAATTCCACAATCCCTGCCCGGTTTTGACGAACCCATGTTGAGGTTCGCGGGGAAATGTCCCGGGACGGCAGGACACCCTGTCGGCGAACAAGGATGCACGACATGACCAGATTAGAAGGAAAGACCGCCGTGATCACCGGCGGCGCGACCGGTATCGGCCTCGCCTCGGCAAAGCGGTTCATCGAGGAAGGCGCCTTCATCTTCATCTATGGGCGGCGACAGGATGCGCTCGATGCCGCAGTGGCAGAGCTCGGGTCGCATGCCCGCGCGGTGAAAGGCTCGGTCGCCGACGAGTCCGACCTCGACCGCCTCTACGCCGCGGTGAAGGCCGAGCGCGGGACGCTCGACATCGTCTTTGCCAATGCAGGCGCAGGAAGTCCGCTCCCACTCGGCCAGATCACCGCCGAACACATCGACGAGACCTTCGACACCAACGTGAAGGGGACGATCTTCACCGTCCAGAAGGCGTTGCCGCTGATGCGCGAGGGCGGTTCGATCATCCTGACCGGATCGAGCGCAGGCACCACGGGCGCCCCCGGGTTTACCGCCTACAGCGCCAGCAAGGCGGCCGTGCGCAACCTCGCGCGGAGTTGGGCGGAAGACCTCAAGGGCACCGGCATCCGCGTGAACGTCCTGTCCCCCGGCGCGACGGCGACCGAGCTCGCCAAGGCCGCGCTCGGCGAGGAGGGCCAGAAGGCCTACGGCGCGATGACTCCGCTGCTCCGCATGGCCGATCCGGCCGAGATCGCGGCAGCCGCAGCCTTTCTCGCATCGTCGGACAGCAGCTTCATGACCGCCAGCGAACTCGCCGTCGACGGTGGCCTCGCACAGCTCTGACGCGTCCCGACGGCCGATCACCCGCCGATCACCCGTGTGATCGGAACCAGCACCCAAGCACGAAGGAACATCCTGTGGACCATACTCTCAAAGGAAAGACCGCTCTCGTTACCGGAGCATCGCGTGGCATCGGCCGCGCCATCGCCGAACGTCTCGCACGCGACGGTGCGACCGTCGCGCTGACCTACAACACCAGCAAATCCGGCGCGGACGAAGCGGTCGCGGCCATCGAGAAAGCTGGTGGCACTGCGTTCGCGATTCATGCGGACCTGGTGGACCCGGCAACCGTGCCGGTCCTGTTCGACACGCTCGACCACGAGTTCACCAAGCGGAACGGCAGCAAAACACTCGACATCCTGGTCAACAACGCGGGCAATGCCGGCTGGATCGGCTTCAAGGACGCGACGCCCGCCAGCTGGGACACGCTGATGGCGGTCTACCTGCGCGCACCGTTCTTCATCGTGCAGGCCGCGATGGATCGCCTTGTCGATGGCGGACGGATCATCAACATCTCGTCCGCCCCCGCGACGAAGCCGGTAACGATGGCGCCGATCTACTCGATGGCCAAGGCCGCCATCAACACCCTGACGCATGCGCTCGCCTCCGAACTGGGGCCACGCGGGATCACCGCGAACGCCGTCGCACCAGGCTTCACGCGGACCGACGCGAACGCGGCCTTACGGGAGAATCCAGCACTCGTGAAGGCGGCCGAGGCCGACATCGCGCTGGGCCGCTTTGGCGAGCCCTCGGAAATCGCCGCCGTCGTGGCGTTCCTGGCATCCGACGACGGCCACTGGGTGACCGGCCAGACGATCGAAGCGAGCGGCGGCTACAAACTCTGACCACCCGAAACCCCAAGGAGATTATCATGACCTACGCAATCATCGGCTTCGGCGAGATCGGCCAGACCCTCGCCAAGGCATTCGCCCGCAAGGGAATCGCGGTATCCGTCGCCACCACGCGCGATCCGGAAAGCTTTGCATCGACCGCGGTAGCGATCGGTCCCGACATCACGCCCACGACGCTCGCCGAGGCGGTCGAGGCGGACGTCATCTTCCTGGCCGTCCGCTACCAATCGCACCCCGATGTCGCGAAGGCGCTGCCGGACTGGCGGGGCAAGATCATCGTCGATGTGACCAATGCGTACGGTGTGTCCGCGGAGGATATGGGCGGACGGCCCTCGGCCAAGGTCGTCGCGGACGCCTTCGCCGGCGGCAGGGTGGTCAAGGGCTTCAACCATCTGGTCGCTGCCGTGCTCGACCAGGACCCGGCCGTACAGGGTGGCAAGCGCGTCGTGTTCCTGTCGAGCGACGACGACGATGCGGCAGCACAGGTCGGCGTGCTGGCGGAAGATCTCGGCTTCGCGCCGATCCAGCTCGGCGGGCTTTCGGACGGTGGGCTACTCGTCCAGGCACACGACAAGAGCTGGGGCCGCCTGATCTTCAAGGACCTGGTCAGGTTCGGCTGATGGACGCTGCCTGAAATGGGAGAGAATGCCGTGGGCACCGAGAAGAACGTCCAGACTGTGAAGGACTTCTTCGCCGCGATCGGTCGCGGCGACAAGAAAGGCCTGCTGGCACTGGTCGCCGAGGAAATCGAGTGGATCATCCCGGGCAAGGACTGGCCGCTGGCCGGTACCTACCGAGGACATGCGGGATTGGTGGATCTGCTCGAGACGGCAGCCAGGCGCCTTCGGCTTCGCTGTCGACCGGCAGAAACAACAGAAATTCGTGGCCCCCGATGCGGGCGAACACGTCGTCCGATCGGATCAAGTCGCGCACCCACTGGCGAAGGCCTGTAGCGCCTCGCCCCCGCGGCATGACCGTGGCGGTCGTTGATTTGCTTGAAACCGTCGAGGTCGACATATGCGAGTATCCCCCACTGCTGAACCTTCGCGGCCGCCGTGGCATTGTCGTAAAAGGCCTGCTCGTTGACGAGCCCGGTCAAGGGATCACTCCGCGCGCGGTTCCATTCGCGATCGTGCGAGCGACGCGTGCCGGACATCAAACGATGATGATCGTCACCGCCAAAATCCGCATCGCCATGTTCCAGGCGATCGCCGTCCGAGCAATGGGATAAGCCTCCAGCCCGTTCGCGGCGAGCGATACCGCCACACAAGTGGCGCTAGTCAGCGCAGCCTCGCGCCAGCCCAAGGTCCACCCAGCGCTGAGCGGGCGACATCGCTCGAGGCGGCGAAGGTAGTTTCATTTTTCTGCCGTAACGATCAAACATGAGACTTGTGTTACGGAAAATGACTCAACCTGTGGGATTGAACAGGTGAGGACTGCTTGGCGCTTTCGTCTGGACCAGTGCGATCAACGGCTCCCGAATACGCATCGCCGAAATTTTGTTACACGGGTAATCCCTCTCGTGATCGAAAACGCCCGCCCTGTCCGCTCGCCGACCTCGGGCGCAAACGTGTTCGCCATCTTGCGCGTCATGACTCTCAGTTTCAGGAGTTGGGTTTCGACAAACCCGGGGCGGGTCAATCCGCTTTCTTCAAGCTGCATCCGAACCTGAGCCGTTTGCATTGTAAGAAGGCGAGGTGGGTTATCGCGGCGTTCGAGAGTAACGCGGTAAAACGCAGGTGTTCGAACGGTTGCGTGCGCTCATCGATGCGGTGGTGCTGACGCCGGAAGACGGCAATCTCGCGATCGACCTGCGCGGCGAGCTTGCCTCGATGCTGTCGCTATGTGCCGGAGCGGAAACGCAAAAAGCCTCCGCCGGTGTGACCGAGGAGGCGTTGCAAATCAAGATGGTTGCGGGGACAGGATTTGAACCTGTGACCTTCAGGTTATGAGCCTGACGAGCTACCGGGCTGCTCCACCCCGCGATACTTCGCTATTGCGAAGGAGGGTATGGGACGTTGTGAATGGGTTTGTGATATGGTGCATGTTGCATGTTGCACGGGCTTCAATGCCTGGCGACGACCTACTCTTCCATCGCTTGAGCGATAGTACCATTGGCGCAGTCGGGTTTCACGGCCGAGTTCGGAATGGGATCGGGTGGGACACCGACGCTATAGCCACCAGGCAATGGAGCCGGTGCGACATGCGAGCGCGTCATATCTGGGTCCCCGCCGCGGCTTTCGCGTTGGCGGGGTTTTAAAATCGATACCGTGCAAGGTTTGTAGTGGTATTCGACCAATCCCTCGACGGCGAGGGGATTGGCAATCTGGCGTCGTCTTAATCATCCGCACGCATCTTATGGCTAGCTAGTTGCCCAGTGTTGTCATTGATGGTGTGAGACTCTCAAGCGCGAATAGAGCAATTAGTATCGGTTAGCTCCATGCGTTACCGCACTTCTACATCCGATCTATCAACGTCGTGGTCTCCGACGGCTCTATGAAATCTTATCTCGAGGGAGGCTTCCCGCTTAGATGCTTTCAGCGGTTATCCCGTCCATACATAGCTACCCAGCTGCGCTCCTGGCGGAACGACTGGTACACCAGAGGTATGTTCAACCCGGTCCTCTCGTACTAGGGTCAACTCCTCTCAAATTTCGACGCCCACGGCAGATAGGGACCAAACTGTCTCGCGACGTTCTGAACCCAGCTCACGTACCACTTTAATTGGCGAACAGCCAAACCCTTGGGACCTGCTCCAGCCCCAGGATGTGATGAGCCGACATCGAGGTGCCAAACAACCCCGTCGATATGAGCTCTTGGGGGTTATCAGCCTGTTATCCCCGGCGTACCTTTTATCCGTTGAGCGATGGCCCTTCCACGAGGGACCACCGGATCACTATGACCGACTTTCGTCTCTGCTCGACTTGTCAGTCTCGCAGTCAGGCGGGCTTATGCCATTGCACTCTAACAGACGGTTTCCGACCGTCCTGAGCCCACCATTGCGCGCCTCCGTTACTCTTTAGGAGGCGACCGCCCCAGTCAAACTACCCGCCACAGAGGGTCCCTGTTCCGGCTTACGGAACGAGGTTAGACATCAGAAACAAACAGGGTGGTATTTCACCTATGGCTCCACATCAGCTGGCGCCGATGCTTCAAAGCCTCCCACCTATGCTACACAGTTTCTTCCTAATGCCACTCTGAAGCTGCAGTAAAGGTGCACGGGGTCTTTCCGTCTAACCGCGGGTACTCCGCATCTTCACGGAGAATTCAATTTCGCTGAGCATGTCCTGGAGACAGTGGGGAAGTCGTTACGCCATTCGTGCAGGTCGGAACTTACCCGACAAGGAATTTCGCTACCTTAGGACCGTTATAGTTACGGCCGCCGTTTACCTGGGCTTCATTTCAGAGCTTGCACCCCTCCACTTAACCTTCAGGCACCGGGCAGGCGTCAGGCCCTATACGTCGTCTTGAAGCCGACTTAGCAGAGCCCTGTGTTTTTGCTAAACAGTCGCTACCCCCTGGCCTGTGCCCCCTCAAAGTGCTTGCGCATAGTGAGGGCCTCCTTCTTCCGAAGGTACGGAGGCAATTTGCCGAGTTCCTTCAGGACACTTCTCTCAAGCGCCTTGGTATACTCTACCTGACCACCTGTGTCGGTTTCGGGTACGGTCTATACGGTGGGGCTATTTCCTGGAACCATTTCGAAGCCATCCCAATCCGATAAGGGATGACAACACACATGATCCGTCACACACCACCAGGCCCACGAATATTAACGTGGTTCCCATCGACTACCCCCTTCGGGCTCGTCTTAGGGGCCGGCTCACCCTGCGCGGATTAGCCTTGCGCAGGAACCCTTGGTCTTTCGGCGAGAGGGCATCTCACCCTCTTTATCGCTACTCATGTCTGCATTCGCACTTCCGATACCTCCACGACCCATTACCAGATCGCTTCACAGGCTTACGGAACGCTCCGCTACCGCGTACCACATAAGTGGCACACCCTAAGCTTCGGCACGTATCTTGAGCCCCGTTACATCTTCGCCGCAGGACCTCTTGTTTAGACCAGTGAGCTGTTACGCTTTCTTTAAAGGATGGCTGCTTCTAAGCCAACCTCCTGGTTGTTTTGGAAGTCCCACATGCTTTCCCACTTAGATACGATTTGGGGGCCTTAGCTGTAGGTCAGGGCTGTTTCCCTTTTGACGACGGACCTTAGCACCCGCCGTCTGTCTCCCGCATATCACTCTTAGGTATTCGGAGTTTGGTTAGGTTTGGTAGATCTCGCGACCCCCTAGCCCATCCAGTGCTCTACCCCCTAAGGTGTTCGTGCGAGGCACTACCTCAATAGTTTTCGCGGAGAACCAGCTATTTCCCGGCTTGATTGGCCTTTCACCCCTAAACACAACTCATCCGGTAACTTTTCAACGTTAATCGGTTCGGACCTCCAGTGCATGTTACTGCACCTTCATCCTGGTCATGCCTAGATCGCCGGGTTTCGGGTCTAATACATCAAACTCTGGCGCCCTATTCAGACTCGCTTTCGCTGCGCCTACACCTATCGGCTTAAGCTTGCTTGATACATTAAGTCACAGACCCATTATGCAAGAGGTACGCTGTCAGGCCATAAAAGCCCTCCAACTGCTTGTAGGCAATCCGTTTCAGGTACTGTTTCACTCCCCTCATCGGGGTGCTTTTCACCTTTCCCTCACGGTACTAGTTCGCTATCGGTCACATACGAGTATTTAGGCTTGGAGGGTGGTCCCCCCATGTTCAGACAGAATTTCACGTGTTCCGCCCTACTCGAGTCCTGAATTCTCACTTTCGCATACGGGGCTGTCACCCGCTATGGCGCTACTTTCCAGAAGCTTCTGCTAGTTGAAATTCAGGCACTGGCCTGGTCCGCGTTCGCTCG